>NZ_CANLSL010000001.1 GCF_947493735.1 uncultured Acinetobacter sp.
TACCATCCCCCGCTCGACTTGCATGTGTTAAGCCTGCCGCCAGCGTTCAATCTGAGCCATGATCAAACTCTTCAGTTAAAATCATTCAGTGACTTAAGGTCACAATTCTGGCTCATTAATCTTACTGACTAAAAATTCGCTCAAATAAACTTCGAGAAATTTCTACCAATTCAATCAATGAAATATATTCAATGAATCAATCAGCAAAAATCCACACAAGTTGTTCTTCTTTAACTCTTAATGATCTTCTCAATGCTTCGTCAGCATCAAGCTAGGTCGGCTATATTACTCTCTATCTCTAAAAAGTCAACTGGAAATTTAGATATTTTTTAAATCTTATTTCTAAACTTAAAACCTAACCACTTTAGCTAAGCCCTTGTTTATCAACAAGTTTTAATCTGCATCTCCGCCGATAGGTGCGCATTCTACACCATTAATAAATCGAAGCAACCCCCTTTCTTATTCTTTTTTATCGGGTGGGTGTTTTTTAGTCATATTTCAGCATTTTTCTAAAAATTTGCCTGACTATTGATCAAAATTTCATGATTTTGCAATGGATGCGTGAATTTAAGCTGTGATGCGTGCAATGCCATTTGCGCTGTATGGGCATTTTTCGCCTGTGGGTTATAGATTTTATCACCAACAATGGGATGTCCAAGATGCATCATATGCACACGCAGTTGATGTGATCGACCTGTGATGGGATGAAGTAGGACTTCTGTACAATCGTATTCAGCCCGATATTGCATTGCTTGATATTGGGTTTGCGCAGACTTTCCGATCTTGTAGTCAATCTTCTGGCGTGGACGATTTTCCCAATCGGCGATTAAAGGCACATCAATCATACCCATCCCGTCTAATTTTCCTTGAACAAGTGCTATATAGGTTTTCTCAATAGTCCGTTGTTGAAATTGTCGACTCATTGCCACTTCCGATTCACGATGCTTGGCAAAGATCAAAATCCCTGACGTCGCCATGTCTAGCCGATGTAACACTTTTGCTTGTGGAAATTTTTGTAATATACGCCAGTAGGCACTGTCCTGATGTTCTGGCAAGCGCCCCATCACCGACAACAGTCCCGCAGGCTTATTAATAGCGATCAGGTCTATATCTTCATAGAGAGTTTCTAAGGCTGACTGCGGTGGGTCATAAATAAAGTCAGGATCAAGTGGCATGGTTTAATCGCTATATTTTGAGGTGAATCAGGATGATGGAATGCCAAGTTGCTCGGCATAGCATCTTAACTCTATCTTTTTGTATTGTTTTGCAATCCATCTATATTTCAAATCCTCAGCTATGCTATGTTTAATCAAATTGCACGCAATCAAAAGGAATATTGTCATGATGAACACCTCTCAACCCAGTATGACGCATTTGTTCGAACAACTTGGATTGGATGCAGATGAATCTGCAATTCAAAGTTTCATCAAAACACACCAGCTCGGTGCAGATGTGTATATTTGCGATGCGCCATTTTGGAATACCAGCCAACGTGCTTTATTGGCGGAAAAAACCATTACCGATGATGACTGGACAATTGTTGTCGATCAACTCAATGAAGCACTGCATGAAGATTCGGTTTAGGCTAAATCAACTGGGATAAAACGGACTGATGATCGTCCGTTTTTTTATGGATAAAATGATGTTATTGCTTTTGCACTTGATAGTAATAAATCTGCTGTCCTTCAAACTCACGTTCCTCTTGAATCAGTAAAGCATGCCCAAGATGCATACAAAACTTTGGAATATCCCATGAGGTCGATGGATCTGTCGCCAAAACTTCAATCACATCACCTTGTACTGATTTACGAATCGCTTGATGCAACATCATCACAGGTTCTGGACAGCGCAAGCCCCGTGTATCCAGCTGTTTGCTGATCTGATGTGTCGATTGCTCAGGTAAAGTCATACGCTCACGAATTGCATTGCAAAATAAAGCCGAGATTTTAACATAAACTGTGCACACAGCTATAGCCTGAAAATCGTCTACAGACTGCAATAAATTTCCACATGTTTTTAGATGCATAGCCCATCTTTCTTCGGTATGATGAGTTCACCTTTAGACAATATTTGTTGGTATTTTAGGATCTGTCATGCAAGACGAATCAAGTCCCTCGTGGGCACGTGGCTTAAAAAAATGGTTAAACACGGCGCCTGAAACCCGTGATGAGTTATTAAAACTTGTCCATGATTCACGGCAATATCTCGAACCCGATACGGTCGCAATGCTCGAAGGCGTGCTTGATCTGCCAGCGACTAAAATTCGAGAAGTAATGACACCACGTCCTGCTTTGGTGAGCTTACAAGAAGATGATGATGTGCTGGACATTATTCATGTGCTCATCGAGTCTGCGCACTCTCGCTTTCCCGTGTTTTCTGCGGAAAATAGCGATAAAGTGGTTGGGGTTTTGCTGGCAAAAGATCTGTTGCCATTTTTGAATCAACGTGAACGCAAAGTAGATATTACCGCTTTAATGCGTCAAGCCGTGTTCGTGCCTGAAAGTGCTCGTTCGGATCAAGTGTTGCGTATGCTGAAAAATACCCAGTCGCATCTTGCCATCGTGATTGATGAATATGGTACGACCTCTGGCATTGTGACTTTAGAAGATATATTAGAAGAAATCGTCGGTGAAATCGAAGACGAGCATGATGAAGTTGATCAATTTGCCCAGTTTATTCAGCCTGATCCAGAATCTGAACAACAAAATGCCTGGATCGTTCAAGCACTGACGCCAATCGAATATTTCAATAGCATTTTTGCTTCTGAGTTCCCTGATGATGAAGTGGAAACGATGGGCGGATTGTTACTGCAAGAGATTGGTTTAGTGAGCGATTTAGAAGGTCAAGTGGTCGAACTGGCAGATTGGAGCTTTACCATTATCGAAGCAGACACACGTAGCATTCAACGTATTCGAGCTGTGCGCGCATGAGTTCGATGTTTTTTTCCAGTCTTAGACAGCGTTTAATTGCAGCCCCTGCTTTTCAACAGCAACATCGTTTTTCACTTGGGCTAGTGTGTTTGATTGCACTGTGTGCAGGTGCGGTGTTGCCTCTGGCATTGGCACCGTATCATTTTTGGTGGTTGGCGATTCTTTCGCCTGCACTACTCTACGCCTGTTTACATCAGCGGAGTAGCAAACATGCCTTGTTCATCGGTTGGAGCTATGGCATCGGGCTGTGGTTTGTTGGTGCGTTTTGGCTGTATACCTCAATTCATGTTTATGGTGATACGCCTGCTTATCTTGCGGTGATTTTAATTGCCTTGATGGCGATTGCCATGGGCGTGTTTAGTGCGGTGCAAGCATGGTTGTATCGCCGATTCTTTCCTGAAACACCGTTGACCTTTGCGCCAATTTGGGTGTTTTTTGAATGGTTAAAAACGTGGATCTTTACAGGATTTCCGTGGTTATTCGTCGGCTATGCCTTTACCAATTATGGCTTGGATGAATATGCGCCGTTGTTGGGTATTTTTGGCGTATCTTTTGTGGTGATTCTGATTGCCTCTGCGCTAACCGAATGTTTATTTGGCAAACGCTTTTGGATTTTACCGATTCTGCTGTTGATTGCAGGCGCTTTTGGTGCAAAACAAATCCAATGGGTGACCCCGAAAGACCAAGCGCCACTGACCGTATCCTTGATACAAGGCAATATTCCACAAGATCTGAAATGGTTGGTGGAATATCAGGCGCAGACTTTAAGCATCTACGCCACCATGAGCCAAACCGAATGGGGACGTGATCTCGTGGTTTGGCCTGAAGCCTCGATTCCGATGTTTCAGACCGATATTCAACCTTTTCTCAAGATCATCAGCGACCACGCCAAAGCGCAAGGTTCGGCTTGGGTCACGGGGATTCCGTATTGGGATGTCAAGAACTCTACTGCCAATAAACCATTGTATTACAACAGCATCATGGCAACGGGTGCAGCGTCACACGGCATGTATTTTAAACAACGTCTGGTGCCTTTTGGCGAGTACATTCCTTTTTCTGGCGCGTTGTCTTGGGTCGTGCCTGGGGTTGCCAACGATTTGGCGCTCAGTGGCTTTAGCGCAGGTCACGATCAACAGCCACCGTTGATGATCAAAAATCATCGTTTGGCTTCAGCGATTTGCTATGAAGTGGCTTATCCGAATATCACCCGTAAAAATGCGTTGGATACCGACTTCCTTGTGACCATCTCCAATGATGCGTGGTTTACAGGTACAGCTGGCCCTTGGCAACATCTACAAATGGTGCAAATGCGTGCCAAAGAAAATGGGCGCTGGATCATCCGTGCCACCAATACTGGCGTGACGGCGTTCATCAATGAGCAAGGTCATATTGTCAGCCAATTGCCAATGGATGTGCGTCAAGTGCTACGTGGTGAGTTGCCTGCCTTTACAGGTCAGACCTTGTATAGTCGCTTAGGTGATTGGACGATATTGCTATTCTGTGCGTTGTTGTTGATACTTGGTTTAGCGTATAAGCCAAAAGTGGTCGATACTCGATTTAAACAGCGTCGTTAAGCTAAGATATTTCCCCCTCAAAGGGGCAATGCCAGTCAGTTAAGCATTTTTAATCCGCCCCAACCCTCCTTTTCCAAAGGAGGGAGTATTTCGACATTCAATCCAGTGTTGAATTCAATGGTGTTCCCCTCTTTTTCAAAGAGGGGTTAGGGGAGATTGATCAATCAGTAATAATAAAATTACGCTTAACTGATCAGCATTACTCAAAGGGGAGGAACTCTCAACAGCACTCCTCCCGTTGTAGGGGGAGAGGTTCTCAAGAAGAACTCCTCTCCTTTTAGGAGAGGCAGGGTGAGGTCATGAACTTGACTCAGCTTAAAAATAGACCACTAAATTTGCAAAAATGCCGTAATCAATAAGCTACTAAAAAATACCATCGGTACTTGGCGATAAAACTTAAACAACCACTGTTCTGGAGCATTTTGTGTAAAATTTGCTTGCCAAGTCGATACTTGTAATGCCATTAACAATGCGACTAAACCACTTGCAAAACTAAAACTCAGTGCAAAAGAACCTATCATAATTTAGCTACTAGCTTCTGCGCCTTGTAGCAAATCTATCCAAAATAAAAAAATCGCAAAACTCGATAAGATCATCAAATTGACTTTAATCATTTTCTAGTGCAAATGATTGACTTTGTCTTGAACTAAAAATTCAAACATTTTCCCTCCTAGAAAATGATTTATTTTGTCTTTAATAATTATGCAAAAAATCAATCTAGAAAGTACTTCTCTTTTTACTCATAATTCATCAAAATTGTAGCTATCAAAATTAAGAATTATTATTAAATAAGCTTCATTACACTGATTTTTATTAAGTTATAAGATTTTATTTATTTTAATTATTATTACGATCGAATATTTCTTATATTTAAATTCGGCTTTAGGTATTTTCCCAAAGCCGAATTTTCATGATTATTTTTCAATCTATTTATATTTTTTAATGTTGATAATAAATATCAGCATCATTATCTTCCCCGCCTTCTTGACCATCTGCACCAAATGAATAGAGGTCATAAGGACGACCTTCGGTACCTGGAACGGTGTATTGCAAATCGTTATCCCAACTGTCGGTTGGATAACCGCCTTTGACATAACCACCTTGCATCCAGTTTTTCGCTGAAGCAGGTTGTTTGATCAAGGCTTCGAGTCCGCCATCTTGCATGGATGGATAACGACCATTATCGAGTTTGTATTGATCGAGTGCACCTGCTGTACCGCTCAAGGTGATTTCTGTGGTATCGACTTTGGCTTTTTCGCCTCGACCCATGACATTTGGTACGATTAACGCTGCTAAAACTCCGAGAATCACGATCACGACCATGACTTCGATGAGGGTAAAGCCTGAGACACGATGTAGTCGAGCACCGCTCGACCGTGTCGCAAGGGCACAAGCTGTGCTTGGGCGATCAATTTCGATAACGTGTTGGGTCGTTTGATCGACAGATTGTTCATTTTGTTGTTTGTCTAATTGGCGCATCGCTTGACTCATAAAATATAACTCCAAAACCTTAAATTAAATTATTCATATTCACGATCGGTAGCATCACGGCGATCACAATCACTAAAACGATTCCTGCCATAAATACCAACATCAACGGCTCAAGTAAAGCCAGTAATGTCGTGATCAGGCTACTAATTTGTTTATCTTGCATATCTGATGCACGAATCAACATGCGATCTAGCTCGCCTGAGTTTTCACCGCTACGAATCATTTGCACCATCATCGGTGGGAAATAGCCCGAACGCTCAAGCTGTGTGGCGAGATTACCACCCTCCACGACTTTTTCTGCCGCATGGTTGACGGCATCTCGAATCACCCAATTGCTACTCACCGCCGCACCGATTTTTAAGGCATCGACTAAAGGCACACCCGACCGAGTCAGAATAGACAAGGTGCTGGCAAAGCGTGCCGAGTTGATACCACGAGATAATTTACCAAATAATGGCAACTTGAGGATAAAACGATCAAGTGTGTAATGCCCTGCATCCGTCCGTAAAAATCGACCGAGCAGAAACAATCCCAAAGCACCGAGTACCGACATGTACATCCAATAATTACGGATAAAATCACTGGTCGCCATCAAGGCTTGGGTAATCCACGGCAAGGCTTGCTCGGTATTGGCAAAGACTTTGACAATATCAGGTACGACATAGGTCATCAGCCCCATGATGATCGCAAAAGACATCAGCATCAGAATCACAGGATAGATCATCGCCCCTTGGATTTTCTTCTGCATGGCAAAGCGACCTTCGGTATAGTCTGCCAATTGTTCTAGAATCAAATCCAAGTGCCCTGAACGCTCACCTGCTGCCACGGTGGCAATATATAAGGTTGGGAAATGAGCACTTTGATCTAAGGCTTTGGCAAGCGAATGCCCTTCTAAGACTTTGGCTCGCACAGAAAGCAATAAACTTTCAACATGTTTCTTTTCACTTTGCTTGGCGACGGCTCGAATAGCTTCTTCTAAAGGAATACTGGCAGCAATTAACACCGATAATTGACGTGTCATGAGTGCCAAATCATAAGCGGTAAGTTTCTTTTGAAACCAACGGCTTTGACCTGTTTGTTTGTGTTGTACCGCTTCGACTTGTAATGGCGTCAGTGCTTGATCACGTAACTGCTGACGAATCTGCCGAGCAGAATCACCATCCATGATGCCTTTATGTTGTTTTCCTGAAGCGTCGAGCGCTGAATATTGATACGCAGGCATTGCCAACTCTTAACTTTTCGATTTCATTATGCCATTATCTCGGTGATGGACTTTTTCAGTTTTTTTCCTTGCGAATGTATCGCTTAGATCGTTTTCAATCTATCCATCACAACTTGGACTCAAGCATAACTGAGTATCGTATTTTGCGCCATGTCTGTTTAAGATTTTTCGCTCGAGTATTTTCGATGCACTTTTTTCGATCCACTATTTAGGTCGCCTATTTTATGACAGATGTGACACCACCAAAGTCAGCTTCGCAACACACTGTATATCCTTATCGTCTGCGTGTGGCGATCGCCGTGCACATCTATGATTTGATTGATTATGAAGTCAGTGCTGAGCAATTTAATGATGCAGTGATTGGTGCACGGGTCAAAGTGCCATTTATGAATCGGCAGTTGATCGGCATCATCGTGGACAAGTGCGATACCAATACGCCATTTCACGGACAATTCAAACTCAAAACCATTACAAAACTGTTTGATGAACCTGCACTGCTCGATCAGCAGGTATTGAATCTATTGCAATGGGTGGCGCAGTACTATCAAGCGCCTGTGGGTGAAGTGGTGCTTTCTGCTTTGCCCAATTTCTTAAAGCAAGGTCGTCCTTATCTATTGCTTGCGTATCATTGGCGAGCTGTGACGATCAAAGAAAATGATGCAGACACGGTAAAACTACCGCAAAAATCCTCAAAACTTTTTGCGGCGTATCAAGCCTTGCAACTACATCGCAACGGCGCAGCTGAAGCAATTTTAAATCTTTCAGGGATTAGTACAGCACAGCTGAAACAACTTGAAAAACGTGGACTGGCGATAAGCTTCCAACAGCCGATTGATTTTCAGCCCACAGCAATGCAATTGGCACAAATGCCATTGGATCCTAATAGCGAGCAAAAATCCGCGATTAAAAAAATCAGTCAATCTCTGGGCAAATATCAAGGTTTTCTACTTGACGGCATTACAGGCAGTGGTAAAACCGAAGTCTATTTGCAAGTGATGCAAAAAGTCTTGGAAAAAGGACAACAAGTCCTTGTCCTCGTGCCTGAGATTGGATTGACACCGCAGACTATTGATCGCTTTAAAGCCCGCTTTCATACAGATATTGTGTTGTTACATTCAGGATTGAGCGATACCAAACGCCTGCAAGCATGGCAACAGGCACAGACAGGCAAAGCCAGTATTATTTTGGGCACACGATTGGCAATTTTCTGTCCTTTGCCAAAGCTGGGTTTAATCATTCTCGATGAAGAACATGACTTGTCGTTTAAACAGCAAGATCACATGCGCTACCACGCTCGTGATGTGGCGCTGTATCGTGCTTTTAAGCAGAATTGTCCGATTATTCTCGGTTCTGCCACACCGAGTTTTGAAAGTTTGCACTTGGTCGAACAAGAGAAATTACAGCATTTAACTTTGACTGAACGTGCAGGACAGGCACAACCACCGCAGTTCAAACTGATCGACCTGAAAGCGCAGAAAAAACAATTTGGACTTGCTGAGCCACTAATTCAACACATCGACGCGCAACTAAAAAAGCAACATCAGGTCTTGGTGTTTATCAATCGCCGGGGTTATTCGCCTGTGTTGATGTGTGGTGCGTGTGCTTGGCAAGCAGATTGTCCGCAATGTGATACCCATCTCAGCTATCACCTCAAGCCTCGCCCGATCCTGCAATGTCACCACTGCAACTATATGCAAGTTGTGCCAAAAGTCTGCCCTGCGTGCAATCATGAAGATTTGCTTCCGATTGGTCACGGCACAGCTCGGATTGAGGAAAGTTTAAATCAACTCTTCCCCGACTATCCTGTGATTCGGGTTGATCGAGACACCACCACACGCCAAGACAGTTGGCAGAAGATTTATCAACGTGCTCATCGTTCAGGTGCTGCAATATTTTTGGGCACGCAGATGCTCGCCAAAGGTCATCATTTCCCGTATGTCAGCTTGGTGACGATCTTGGATATTGATGCGGGGCTGATGAGTGCGGACTTTCGCGCGCCTGAACGCACGGCGCAACTGATCATGCAAGTCGCTGGGCGTGCTGGGCGTGGTCAGATCAAAGGTGAAGTGCTGTTGCAAAGTTTACGTCCCGATCATCCGTTATTACAAAGTTTAGTGACCAAAGGCTATGCAAGTTTTGCCAAGCAGGCGTTAGCGGAGCGTAAGATTGGGCATCTTCCGCCTTATCGCTACTGCGTGTTGATCCGAGCGGAAAGTCAGAATGAATTGTATAATGTAGATTTTCTGCAATTCGCTTTGCAACATTGGGCGAGTTTTGGTGAGGCGCAAGTCGATGTGTGGGGACCTGTCCATGCGCCGATGCCAAAGAAAGCAGGGTTTTATCGGACGCATTTAATCTTGTTTAGTGATTCACGTGTAGAGCTACAACGACAGATTGCACCGTGGTGGCAATGGTTGTTTAAGCAACAGCGTAAGTTTGAACTGCGTCTAACTTTGGATATTGATCCGCAAGATTTGGGATAATATAACTCTATTCCTAACAAATGATATGGCAGTCCAATTCACAAGATCTAAAAATAAAATTATGGTGAGATGAACCTATGAAAGAGATGTTAGTCGTGCTAGGAATTTTAATCATTATAAGCATTATTGCTTAAAACATATTGTATATCAATATGTTACTAAACATAAAATTAACCATGCCGACTCAAGATCATCTTGCGGAACTTTCGATAAATATGAGAAAGTAAATGAATCTCAATCAAGAAAATTTGAAAATATAAATACTTATTTGTATATCACTAGCGATAGTGGCGACAAGTTTAAATACCACGGAAGATTTATCAAAATTTCAATTAAATTAAAAGTGACTTAAAGCACTGTCAACGTGTAAGCTTTGAATATATACATCCTTACTTCAAAGATTACTTTTGTGAAAATTTTCTGAAAACTATCGAATTAAAAGGCAATACAAATAACTAATAAAGTATAGGCCCTCACTAAACAAGTAAAATTGATTTAGAGGAAATTGGATGAACTTTAAATATTAAGTTTACTCATACCCTATAAACTTGATTATTGCTAATTTTCATTCATTACATCTCAAAACCAACCATTCCGTTGTACACTGCATAGAAATTGATTGCGACGATTTAGATACATCACATGGAAATAACGCCACTGGTTCAGATCATTATATTTTTGGCGGCTGCGCTACTGCTTGTGCCGTTGGGTAAGCGCTTTGGTATTCCGACGGTTTTAGGTTATTTGGTCACAGGCACGATCCTTGGACCAAGTGTGCTAAATATCGCACATGATACCGAGCAGATCGGACACTTGGCGGAATATGGCGTGATCATGCTGATGTTTTTGATCGGCTTGGAACTCCGCCCTCAACGCCTGTGGGAGCTACGTCAGTCAATCTTGCTGATGGGTAGTTTACAGATGCTGATCAGTGGCATCGTGCTGACTTTGGCGATTTGGCTAGTATTTTCATGGCAGTTCAATACCAGTGTGGTGATTGGTTTTGCTTTGGCATTGTCTTCGACAGCATTTGTATTACAGCTCCTACGAGATCGTGATCAATTGGCTACGAGCTATGGTCAGCAGACCTTTTCGATTTTGCTCTTTCAAGATATTGCGGCGATGGTGTTGCTGGCGTTGATTCCTGTGCTGGCGGGGAATATTTTTATTGAAAACCAGGGCGGTGCGCATCATGGCATCGCTTATTTTGCTGCGGTCATTGCCTCATTTTCTGGCTTGTTATTATTTAGTCGCTATATTCTCAGACCATTTTTCCGTTTTGTGGCGAAAAGTGCCGCCACCGAGTTACTCACCGCCGTGGCATTATTTATCGTGCTTGGTGTTGCGGTATTGATGGAGGCGATCGGACTGAGTACCACGCTCGGCGCATTTTTAACAGGGGTTTTGCTTGCCGATTCAGAGTTTCGTCATGAGCTTGAAGCCAGCATTCAGCCGTTCAAAGGCTTGTTGCTCGGTTTATTCTTTATGACAGTTGGCATGGGCGTGTCACTGCATGTCATCGTTGAACAACCATTATTGATCGTGTTCGGCACACTGGCATTAATGATGATTAAAATCGTCTGTGTGGCAGGCATTGCGCTATATCGTAAAAGCCCTGCACTGAATAGTTTGCGACTAGGTGTTGCCCTCTCGCAAGGCGGTGAATTTGCCTTTGTGGTGTTTGCTGTGGCTGCGAGTGAAGGTATGATTAGTCAAGCCATGACCAGTCCCTTGACCTTAATCGTGACTTTGTCGATGATTTTGACGCCAATATTTTTCTGGATTATGGATCATTGGATCGAACCGATTCTCAGCAAAAATGATATACCGCAAGCTTATGATGAATTACCAAAACACGATCAACACATCATCGTGGCTGGCTTTGGGCGTTTCGGGCAGATTCTGACCCGTATTGCGCATTTGCATCAGATTCCTTTTACAGCAATTGATAATAATATCGACCACATCGACTTTATGCGCCGTTTTGGTGGGCATGTCTATTATGGTGATGCTACCGTGCCTGAGATTTTGCAGTCCGCAGGTGTAGAAACAGCAAAACTCTTTATCATTGCCGTGGATGATGTTGAGGATTCACTTTATATCGCACGTCATTTGCGCTTACACCACCCGAGTCTAACTGTGTTGGCACGTGCACGAGATCGTCGCCACGTCTATCAACTGCGTGAGCTAGGCATAGATCAAGTGTGGCGTGAGAATGTGCATTCTGCCCTTTCCATGTCTGAACAAATGCTCAACGCACTGGGCTATGAACCTGAACGCAGTAAAAACCATGTGGCGAACTTTGCCCACTATGATGAAAAACTCATTCGTCAACAGCAAGCCAACTACAATGTCAATCCGCAGAAAATGCGCACCGCTTTCGATACCATGATGCAAGATTTACAAAATTTGTTTGAAAATGATGAATTTGTCCATCGTGAACAAATGCAAAAAATCGAAAAGCATCAACCCATCCAAGATGAAATGAGTGGTTCGCTCAATGATGAGGAGGAGTTAAACGATTCGGCTGTTGAGCATTCTGAAGATTCGTCTAAGGAAAATTCATCGCATCATGATGTGAGGTAAAATCAGTAGTTGTCGTATGTAAATTGAACTGGAAGAACTTGAGATTTCGCCCTTTCGCCACCATAAAATGCAGGAAATGGAGAATATTATGTCTGACATCCGCCAACGCTTTTATATACACGACTGTCCTGTCCGTGGCGAAGTGGTACACCTAGAACAATCCTTACACACCATCCTTGCACAGCGTGAATATCCGCAAGCGATCAAAGTGTTACTTGGAGAAATGCTCGCCGCCAGTGCATTACTTGCCAGCACCTTAAAAATCAAAGGGCGTCTTAGCCTACAGATTCAAAACTCAGGCACACTGAAATGGGCGATGGCAGAATGTAACCATCTCGGCGATCTGCGAGCTTTGGCAGAGTTTGATAACGACCCACGTTTTAGCGAAGCCACAGACAGTAGCGCTGTACTTAATCATTTGCATGGTGGTGTACTGTTTATCAATATCGAACCTGAGTTTGGCGATAGCTACCAAGGCATCGTGCCGCTTGAGCATGCCACTTTGGCGCAGTGTTTGATGCATTATTATGACTTGTCTGCGCAGATTCCAACACGTATCGCTTTGGCAAGTAATACGCAAACTTCGGGTGGATTATTGATTCAGCTTTTGCCACGTACCGAAGAAGAACAAGAAACCGTCGATACCGACCTTTGGCCTCGCCTGACCATGCTCACCGACACCATCAAAGCCGATGAGTTGATCGACCTACCTGCACAAGAGATTTTATATCGTCTTTATAATGAAGAAGATGTGCGTCTACCTGACAGTGATGCGCTACAATTTGGCTGTACTTGTTCCAAAGAACGCTGTGCCAATGCCTTGATTCAGATCGGTGAAGATGCGGTCAGAGAAACATTGATGGAACAAAATCCGATTGAGATGAACTGTCAATTCTGCAATTCATCCTATCGCTTTAGCGCAGAAGAAGCCTTGGGACTGTTTGGACGACATGTGAGTTAAATTAAGCGAATCTCAGCATAAGATGTGTAGAAGTCATCTGATTCGTAGAAACGTCAGTCGCATTGTTCGAGGACAAAGTGGCTTTCGAAAAATCACGTTTTTCAAGGTATTGGATAAATTTTGAAACATGACCGAGTTTGCGATGAGCAACACTGTTGCGCAAGGTGGTTTTGCCCTTGCGTGGCAATGCCACTCATCCCGAAAGCCTTGCGAGATATATCTCTCAGGTCGAACCTGAACAAGGTTGAAATATATTTCAATCGAAGTGCAAGACGAAGTGGTTGATCTGCCCACATGACTATAAATAATAAGACTCCGAGCAAGACTTTATATTTCTCAATTAAGTAAAGCCTGTAGTTCGTCGAACTACGTGATGATAACAATCCTTAACAATTAATTCGCTGTGCAAAGATTGAGAACCATTCGAGCAACCACATATAAAAAGTATCGCAATTGAATCATTTTATTTTAGAGGAGAATTTTTCAATCATGCAAAAACAAGGTTTATATCGCTCGACTGGACAAAACATGATCGCAGGCGTGATGGGTGGTATTGCTGAACGCTTTGGTTGGAATGCAAACCTACTACGCATCGTCTTCGTATTGGTTTCAGTGATGAGTGCGGGTTTCCCTGGTATTTTGGTGTATTTGGTGCTTTGGTTATTGATTCCAAAACAAGCTAAAATCGAACAGCGTAATGATCACAATATACGTACGGTAAATTAAAGCTGTAAATTAATTTGCGATTCATTCATTCCCTAGAAAAACAAGCTCGTGATGATCCCTTTTAAGCTATTGTTCCCCCAAGACAATAGCTTTTTTTGTGATTGATAAATTTGATTGCTACTGATCGCATTATTATTGGGTTTAATCTAAATCATACATGAAACGCTTGGCGAACCTCGCCTAATTACGCATAATACAATGAGTTAAAACATTGTCACCGCACGAAAACAACCTATTGAGAAAAGCACAATGACCATTTTTATTATCCTCATTTTGGCTTTTATTGCCTTTGCCGTATATCGTTATCGCCAATATCAGAAGCAACGTGAAATCGAAGAAATGGCAGCCGATGCGCAGGCTTACGTCAGCTCAGAAGTGGTGGAACTTTTGCAACGCTTTAAAACCATTGCCACTGAAAACGACACGACAATGTCTGCTCAGCATAAAAAGATTCAACTGCACATCAAAAACTTAACTGAAAATTTACTCTGCCATACCGACAGCGAGCAAAGTGTGCGTGAGTATTTATCACAAGCAAAACAAGAAGTTGCATTGATCAATATTGAACTGGAAAAACTATCTGGGCAAAAACAACCTGATGCAGATCAAGCCTTTGAAGACTTAAAATAGGCGATGATCCAAAATAAGCGAGATTTGAAATAGTTCAAACTGGAAAATAAAAAAATGCTGCGATCTGTTCGACGACATGGCTTTTTCGATTCGATCTTCCATGTAATGATCTATATACAATATCAATAGCTACTTAGACATCAGTCCTCGTTGATAAAGGATAATTACACTCTCTTGTTTAGTGTCATTTTATGGCGTAAAATGGCATTTTAAAATAAAACTAAGAGGTGTTAAATGTCTACGCTAATAAAAAAAAGAGTCCAATATTCTGTGGATGAGGCTATTTCAGAATCTGCGGAGTACATCATCAAAAAAGTTGGGCTAACTCCTGCATCTGTTTTTAGTATGGTCATGGCTGAAATTGCTAAAACAGGTCGAATTCCTGTAAGCAATCAAATAAGTGATGATGATTTTAATACAGCACAACTCATAGCGCTTAGCCATAATATCCCGAGTGTAAAAGTATCCAATACAAAATCTATTCAAGCATTTTTAGAAGATGATGGTGGATACTAATGGCACAGGATTTGTATTGGGCTTACGTTGGTTTTACAGACATCGCAGAGGGTAAAACCCGTCCTGTTTTATATATTCGACAAACTAAAAAAGACTACATCGTTTTCCGTTTAAGCAGTCAATATGACAATAAATCTGAATTTATTCAAAGTAAATATATTGAAATTATAGATTGGAAATCGGTTGGATTAAGTAGAAAATCATGGATTGATACTGTACAGACATATCATCTGCAAATTGATAAGACAAAATTAACTTACATTGGTAAACTTTCTAAGAATGACTGTGAACGATTAATTAATTATCTTAAAGACCAATAACTATTTGTCCAACTAACCGAATAACGCCTGTCCAAGTTAGCACAAAACTTAATGATCATTTAAATAAGAACTTGCACGACACAATCAACCGCAAAAAACTTAGAAAGTCGATAGCCCAGACCACTCCATAAAACGATATAACCAATATTTCAGCCACGATTCATCTTTGTATTCATCATAGTCCACACTCATCACCTGACCATTTTGATTGTTCCAAGCTTGATCAAAATACTGCTGTGCAGAGGCAATCGCAGGATAGCTCGCTTGTCCTGTGACTGCGACATTGGTTTCTAGATTATAATTTTTGAGATTTCGAGCGGTGTAGTTGGCAGAACCGAGGATGATTTGTTTTTGTTGATACTGTTCTAACTGATCCAGTTTGGTAATGACTAATAGCTTGCTGTGACATTGCTCACCTTGTGTATTGCACCAACGTACAGCCACGTCATTTTTATGGAGCTCCCACGCCACTTGGCGATTTGGAATACCATTTTTTTGCATACCAAACGCATCTTTATTCGGATCAAGCAGGACGTTGACCTGAACACCACGTTGCTTAGCTGCAATCAAAGCTTTGACGATGTGGCGCTCGGAGAGATAGAACATCATCAAATCGAGTTGCTCACCCGCAACCGTGGCATTGATGGCTTGGAGCACATGATCATAAATCTGTTCTTCGGTGAGTAGTTGTACTTGAGGCGCATCGCTACTCGCTTGATTCTCACCAATGATCAATGCAGGGACATCGCCCTGCGACATCTTGGCAACCGTGGCTTCAGTTGCTAACACCTCAGAAGCGATCTTACCGTGAACAATCATGGCAACATTGCTATGCGATGAGCTGGCATCATGCGGATTTGCAGATGAAATTAAAGTTTTCCAACCATTTAAGGTATCGACCACCATGGTTTTACGATGATTGGCTTTGAAATTGGCAAGTGCAAGATAGCTACGCAAAGTGATTTTCTGATCACCAAATGGATTTGGCAACCAACCCGTTTCGGTATTATTCCCAAGGCTTTGACAGCACATATACCACAGTCCTGACCACGCAGGATTCGAGGCACGTAATGGACGAAGATCGGTAACCACCACTTGAATTCCAGCATTTTCAAGCTGATGCAAATGCTCTGGACGCACGCCACCGTAGACCGTATTGATCGGATCGGTGATCATGACAATCTGTATGCGTGGGTTGAGTTTCTTTTTCTCAATCAGTGCTTTAGTCAACTGTGCTGTGAGCGGACGATGTTGCATCTTCGACTCACCAAGCTCAGCATTAAATAAGAACATATCGAGTACGATGGTCGTCTGCGCTTGATCAATCAAGGTCAACATCGCATCGAATATTTGCTGTTCACTTTGATGCTGTCCATTTGCATCGACGAAGGTACGATCTGCCAAAAATTCCACTTCACTAGCACGCACCTGCCCTGCATAGTCAAGACCTTCGGGAATCGACTTATAGGTTTGGAAAATTGCTGATGCAACATACGTGATCAGCAAAATCAATGCAATGACCATCATATAGCGTTTAACCGACCAGTTTAATTTTTTATGAATTCGTTGAAATACTCGCATACAGCACACTCGATACTTTCGATCAGATTAACAGTGAAATGTTATGAAACTCAAGATGATATTTGCAACTACACTGCGGTAATTCTTGAAATAAAATGAGCAAGATAATTGAGTCTGTTTACATAAAAAAATCGCCATATCACATGACGATTTTAAATGGCATAAAACTCAAATGATAAAAATTAGTAGGCTTTAAACTTTGCGTGCACCAACGAGCAAGATTCGAATCATAATCACTGTTTGATCAGCGATCGCTTGACGCTCTTCAGGCTGTAGTTCGACCAATTTTGCGCCCATATTGAATACCAACTGAGTAATCGCTTTGGCAACGAGATCAGGATAATTGAGCGTATTATCATGATGCTTCTCTAATCGCACGATATCTTCTTGCAACTCTTGTTCAAAATCAAGAAGTTGCTGTTGTACCGCCTGACGATAGGATACAGAACCTGTATAACCTTCACGTAGCAATAGTCGCAGATTCCCCTCATCGGTATCTAGCTCATGGACAAAAATATCAACCGAGCTTTGCACCACGCTTTTACCTTTTTGTGCTTCGAGCCGTGCTTGTCTGATGATCTGACGCAAAACCTGACCTGAGCGACCGATCAAGGCAATGGCAAGCTCATCAATATCACGAAAATGTCGATAAAAGCTATTTGGTGCAATACCTGCTTCTCGTGCGATCTCACGCAAACTCAGCGAAGCAATACTTCGACCCGAACGCAATAAATTCAGCGTTGCATCGAAGAGCTCTTCTTGTGTAATTGACGCCTTACGTCCCGGACTACGTAGGATAGGCTTCTGAGCATCCAATTCGGAGACAGATTCATGATGTTGTAGTGATGTTGAAATTGGATTCATGTGCTCAAACATTGCTCGACCGTCGAAGACATCTAAGCAATTCAATCAATAAAAAAACCTAGTATAACGCTAAGCTTATTTTTTATGAAATATGTCGCAACAACTTGTTAATAAGGTCGGTTTGATTCATCAGGTTAGATTCATCAAATTTCATGAACCAAAATCGCTTTGCCAATAAAATATGATTCGCTTCAGCGAGAGGTTACAAGAAGGATGACAATACTGTATTTAAAAACAATCGACCTTGTTCAGTACATTTGAGTTGCTCAATATTTTGATCAAGTAAATGCTTCTGACGTAATTCATCTAAAACTGGTTGAATCGTTGATAATTCCAATCCTGTCCGATTTTGATAAAAATCACTGGGTACGCCCTCATTCAAACGCAGTGCATTCATCATAAATTCAAAAGGCATGTCGTCATCGGCGATCACTTTGAATTGCAAATTCGGTGCGGGAATTTGTTCTAAATAATCTTTGGGCATGCGTGTTTTTTGGAAACGATAAATGCCATCAAGCAAAGTCACTTTGCCATGCGCCCCTGCGCCAATCGCCAAATAATCACCAAATTGCCAATAGTTGAGATTGTGCTGACTCGGTCGTTCTTTTGCCCATGCCGACACTTCATAATTGACAAAGCCATGCGCACGAAGCAACGCTTCACCTTGAAGCTGAATCTGCTCAAGCACCTCTTCATCAGGCAAAGTCGGCTGTGAACGATAAAATACCGTATTCGGCTCAATGGTCAGTTGATACCATGAAATATGTGTCGCACCGCAGTCAATTGCCATCTGCAAATCAGCTAAAGCTTGTGCAACCGTCTGCTGTGGTAAGCCGTGCATCAGATCAACATTGATGCGCTGAAAGCCTGCACTCTTAGCATTTTGAATCGCAGATTTGGCATTGTCAGGATTGTGAATCCGTCCAAGTCGCTTTAAATGTGCCTCATCAAAACTTTGTACGCCGATTGATAGTCGATTAATTCCAGCGTTTAAATAATCTTCAAAAGGATCGTGTTCTACCGTGCCGGGATTGGCTTCCATGGTGATTTCACAATTTTCTTGGAATAGAATTTGTGATTTTAAAGCATCGAATAAACGCTGATAGGCAGGCGCAGAAATCAGCGATGGCGTGCCACCACCGATAAAAATACTATGCAATTCACGCCCTTGAATAAATTCTTTTTGCGTCGCAAAATCCTTAATCAGCGCATCAATATATTGCTGTTCCAACTCCTGACTGAGCTGTCCTTCTGCTAATTCATGCGAATTAAAATCACAATACGGACATTTGCGCACACACCACGGCATATGGATATATAGCGAGAGCGGAATTTCGGCAATTAGACTTGGATGCATGCAACACTCAGCAAGATAAAAAATGGTTGAGCTCGAATAAATCAGCTCAAACAAAAGATGAGTAGTTTAACACGCCAAGGCAAGATCATTTTATGAATTGAAACGTAGAATCGGCAATCAAATCATGTTTTACTCAATCAAAGATAAAAAAACCAATGAGAAATAAACTATGCGTGTGACCGAGATGTTGATTCCTTTGTTTTTTGCTGCAGGCGTTGGCTTGGCAATGGCAACCCAAACTGCTGTCAATAGTCAGCTCCGTCAATATCTCAACAGCCCGATTCAAGCTGCATTTTTTTCCTTCTTAGTGGGGACGATCTGTTTGGCAATCATGATGCTCGTCATGATGTGGAATGGTTCAGCATTAAAGCCAACATTATCACAACTAAATGAAATTCCAGTTTGGCTTTGGGTTGGCGGATTGCTTGGGGTGTATGCGGTCACAGCCAGTATTTATACTGCACCGAAACTCGGTTTTTTAACCTTTACTGGATTGGTGCTGTTTGGTCAGGTGATAATGTCGATGTTGTTAGATCATTTTGGACTCATCGGTGTGGAGAAAAATCCTGTAAACTGGCAACGTCTTTTGGGTGCGATACTCATCGCCATCGGGATTATCTTTACCTTACAACGCTAGTTTGATCGAAGAGCTCTCACCGTTTACACACGCTTAATTCATTTACGATTCACATTTTATTTTCCCACAGAGATTTTATGTCTACGCCATCGCATTTCACTTTTGAATTGAAACAACTGCTACATTTGATGATTCCAATTTTAGTCACGCAATTTGCGCAGGCTGGTTTTGGCTTGATCGACACCATTATGGCAGGTCAGCTTTCCGCTGCGGATTTGGCTGCGGTGGCTGTTGCGGTGGGGATTTGGATGCCTGTGATGTTGTTGTGCAGTGGCATTATGCTCGCCACTTCACCTTTAATTGCAGCAGCACTAGGCGCAAAGAAAACCGATGAGATTCCAACCATTAGCCATCAAGCTTTGTGGATTGCTTTATTTCTTGGCTTAGTCGGAATGATGGTTTTACACGTCATGCCACAGTTTTTTCATCTACTGAAAGTCCCTGAGAATCTCCATGCCAAAGCAGGTTTATTTTTGCATACCATTGCTTTTGGCATTCCTGCGATTACGCTCTATACCGTATTACGTTGTTATGCCGAAGCTTTAGGGCACCCTCGTGTCGTGACGACAATTAGCCTTTTGGCATTGCCTATACTTGTGCCATTGAACTATGTATTTATGCACGGTCTGTTTGGCTTGCCTGCGATGGGTAGTGCAGGTTGTGGTGTGGCGAATGCAATCTTGCAATGGCTCATGCTGATTGTTTTATTTTTCTACATTAAACATGCTAAAAGCTTTGCGCATGTGCGATTATTTGAGCGATTTGAAAAGCTTGATCCTGTATGGTTTAAACGCATCGCGCTACTTGGTTTGCCGATCGGTTTAGCGATTTTCTTTGAAGTCAGTATTTTTAGCACCGCAGCATTGGTGGTTAGTCCACTTGGGGAAATTATCACCGCAGCCCATCAGATCGCCATTTCGATCACTTCGCAGTTGTTTATGATTCCATTGTCTTTGGCGTTGGCACTAACTATTCGAGTCGGACAATATTATGGCGCACAAAACTTTGATGCAATGCGTCAAGTGCAAAAAATGGGCTTTATCGTCGGCACACTCTTTGCCTGTGCGACGATGATTTTATTGTGGTTATGCCGTGCATGGATTATTCAAATTTATAATGACAATCCTGACGTGTTCAGCGTGGCGTATGGTTTGGTGATTTATGCGGTGGCATATCAGTTGGTGGATGCGTGGCAAGTCACGGCGGCAGGTTGTTTGCGTGGTATGCAAGACACCAAAAGCCCAATGTGGATCACGCTATTTGCCTATTGGATTGTGGCATTTCCAATTGGCGTTTACCTCACTCGTTATACCGATTTCTCCGCTGCCGGGGTTTGGGTTGGCTTAATTATTGGTTTGTTTGTGGCGTGTATTTTGTTGATTTGGCGATTGTTGTATAGCAATACGACACTCAAACAGTTGAAACACTCTTAATTAATCATTTTAATCAGCCAGTTGTAACTATTGCTCACATAAGCTCACTTGTAAAATGCACATTTGGAAATTAAAGTCAGAACCTGAGATCACAATCTCTTGGCAATTTCAAACACGTTCAATAACACGATAAAACAGCGCACACGGTAAATAGATTATGGCAAACAATAAAGCATCGGCAGGACGACGTTTTATGAAGCTTGCAGGTATGACAGCAAGTATCGCAGGCAAAGCCGTCACCAGTTCGATTAAAAACATCAATGCAGACGAAGAAAAAAAACTGCAAGCTCGCTCTGCACTCTATCAAGAGATCGGTGTCAAAATCGCTGAAACCTTGGGTGAGATGAAAGGTGCTGTAATGAAAGTCGGGCAAATCGCCTCACAGTACAAAGACATCTTCCCTGCCGAAGTACAAACTGCAATCGCCAAACTACAACGTCAAGCGCCTGCAATGCAGTTTGCATTAATTAAAAATCAAGTCGAAAAAGAGCTGGGCAAGCCACTCACTGAATTATTTCAATCCTTTGATGAAACGCCATTTGCCGCTGCCTCGATCGGTCAAGTGCATAAAGCAACACTTAAAAATGGTCAAGCCGTCGTCGTCAAAGTGCAATACCCGGGAGTCGACGAAGCCTGCGAAAGTGATCTCAAACAGGTTCGCTTGGCACTACGCCTGATGGGTGTGTTGAAAATTGACCGTAAGCTACAAGATGAGATTTTCGACGAAATTCGGGAAAGTCTTTACACCGAACTCAACTACGAAATTGAAGCGCAAAATCTGCAGGTCTTTAAGACTTTCCACGCTGAGCTGGATGACAAAATTATTATTCCCTCAGTTTTTACCGAATATTCTTCACGACGCATTTTGACCTTGAGTCAAGAAGTCGGTGAAAGTATCGAAACGGCGAGTACATGGGATTTAGAAAAACGTAATGAGCTTGGACGACGACTTTTCCAAGCGATTGGACAAGAGATTTTTTATCTCAAGCGTTTTCACTGCGATCCACATCCAGGCAATTTTGCCTTTCGTGAAGATGGTAGCGTGATTGTTTATGATTATGGTGGTGTGAAGACTCTAAATAACGAGATCGTCAATACCTATAAACATCTGATTAACGCAGCACGTCAACAAAATATCCCTGCGATTGAGAGTGATTTGCGTGTTCTTAATGTGCGCACGGACAAAGGACAGATTCCACAACAATTGTATTTAGATTGGTTGGAAGTGCTTATGCGGCCATTAATCACCAATTATGATTTTGCAAAAAATTCATCGCATCATGATGGTGTGGCATTGGTCAAACAATCGTTGAAATATTGGGATAGCTTTCAACCTTCGCCTGATACTTTGATGGTCAACCGAACGGTTTCAGGGCATTACTGGAATCTGATCAACCTCAAAGTACATGATAATTTGAATGATTTATTTGAACAGCTCATCCCAAATCAGCACATCTAAGACGTATTAAGGTTTGGTTCGTTGTGAGTTTACAGTGTTGCAGGGATGTAATGACAGTTACACCACGCTTTCAAACCCTTACATTGTTATAATATAACATTTGGTGTCGCCTTGTTATTATAAACCCATACCCTGATGACATTCCCTAGATGTGATCATGATGTAGCTTTTAAATGTTTTGAGCATTTTTCATGGGATTGAGGCAAAAGTAGCTAGTTTACTCTGCAACTATCCTCCTCTGCGAAGTAACTTCCCCCGAGTTACTTCGTTTTTTTTGCCTACCACGTCTGTTCTTATTCTTCTGTGACTTTCAACGCTTCAGGATGTTTCGCTTCTTTTGCCATGCTTAAGTATTTCGCTTGGGATTTTTTATTTTTGCGCACACCGTTACCATCTCGATAGGCTTGGTACAACGCATACATGGCATCCGCATCGCCATTGTCCGCAGAGGTTTTAAGTAACTCAATCGCTTTAGTACTATCCACATCAACACCTAGTCCATCACGATATGCCACAGCAAGCATGTAGTCCGCTCGAATCTCACCACGAGATTTTGCCAGTTCAAACCACTTTAGACCTTGCTCCGCTTGTCCATGATTCTGCGCATAGATTCCCATACAAATCATGGCTTTGGTATGACCTTGATCGGCAGCATGTTTGAGCAATGGCAAATGCTGTTCATGCTCTACAGGCAGATTCAACGCCAAAGCAAATGCCGCATCGACATTACCTTGCTGTGCTGCACGCTCTATCCACGCCATGCCTTCTTTCGGATTTTTCTCTACACCAATGCCTTGTAGCCAACATTGCCCCAGTGAGAACTGTGCTGCTGCAAAACCTGACTGCGCTGCTTGCGCAAGCAGTTGCAAGCTCTGCTGTAACATCTGCTTTTTCGATGCCTCATCAGGCAATTGATCAACCTGTTGCAAACTGGTCATACCCGCACGATATGCCGCTTCGACATGACCAAACTGCGCCGCTTGGAGCATATATTGCTGTGCTTTTTCTACATCGCCTTTTTTATCTTGAAGTTCGATCAAGGCACGCACGTAGAATCCAATCGGGTTGTTCGCTTGAATCGCACGTTCTGCGTAGTCTTTGGCTTGTTTTGCATCGCCTGCTTGGAGTAGTCGAACCGCATATAGCGCACTGGCAAATTGATCTTGCTCGGCATTTTCCTTGAGGTATTGCTTTACTTTGTCCTGATCAAGTTGCTGTGCATCATTGATAATCAATAAACTTTTTAAATGCTTTTGTTTTTTATAATTGTCTTTGAGCAATTGAAAGGCTTGCGCCACATCGGTTTTAAGCAGTTGATTGGCATAGGTGAAAATCGCTTCGGGATTATTCATCGCCACCGCTTTTTTCAAATAATCCAAACCTTTTTCGGTATTAACGCTCACGCCTTTACCCGTTTGGAACATTTCCGCCAAATGATAAAAGCCAAAAGAGTCTTTACAGACATTGCTCGCATGCTCAAAAAACATAATCGCTTTGGCAGAGTCTTTCGCCACATACTGCCCTGTCAAATACCAACGACCAAGCAAAATACTCGCTGCGCCAACGCCTTGATTCGATGATTGCACCAAGAGATTGATGCGATTTTGTGATTCCAGTTTGTTCTGTGCAGGTGCTTTACGTTCAAAATGCTCCACCAACTGAAAACATGCCACGCCATCACCTTGTTGTGCTTTTTGGCGTAACTGTTGTTCATATGCAGATTGCGATTGCTGTGCTGTATTTTTAGTCACATTATTATTGTTTTCAATCTGTTGCGTTGGTTTCGTCATAGTCTTTCCGAGAATTAATCTAAAAATTTGAATTAAAAAATGAAGGCTCTATTCTACGAGCCAAGTGCTGATCGCTCAAGTACATCCATGTTCTGAACCTGAGAAATCATTTATTAAACTCAATAATTCGGCATAAGGTGAGTAGAAATCATTTGATTCGTGAGAACGTCAGTCGCACTGTTCGAGGTCAAGAATAACTTTAGCAAGATAACGTTTTTCAAGGTATTGTATAAATTTCAGTGTATGACCGAGTTTGCGACTGACAAATGGTTTTGCCTACTTTTCCCGAAAGAAAAGTAGGTCGAACCTGAGCAAAGTCAAAGCATTGCTTTGGCTGTAGCGTAAGACGCAGTGGTTAATCCCTACATATGCACACACGCCACTAGACCTTGCCCCAGATGCTCAGCTTTTCAATTTATAATTTGTCAAACTCAGGCTATTGAAAAATAAACGCTCTAAAACCGTAATAGCTTAAAGCCAACGCACAAATCCCAACCAGTACACTACTTAAAACATAACTCAAAACCAAACCATAATGCCCGAGTTTCAGTAGTTGAAAGCTCTCTAAACCAAAACTCGAAAATGTGGTTAAACCGCCTAAAATCCCGACCATCAAGAATAGTCGCCATTCACCTTGTAAACTGACAAAACGCTCACTGGTAGCAAAGAATGCTCCTGCGCAGATACAGCCAATGATATTCGCCCACCACGTTGCCCACGGAAAGGTGCCTTGTGCCACAGGCAGTAATAGGCTCAGCGCATAGCGTCCACTTGCACCGATCGCACCGCCCAATGCCACCCATAAAAACATCATGCAAACTTTTCCTAAAAAGCTAACCTAAAAATGACTAATCTCTAAACCAATAACTAAAACTTAACAAATACCCCTGACTAAATCCAACGACTTGCAAAACGTAGTAGCGCATTCGGTGTGACCTGTTGAATGCCGTACAATATTTTCCACGGTAATGGTGGCACGATGGCTTCGGCTTTTTTTGCATCAATGGCTTGATACATCAGCTTTGCTACATGGTCAGGCTCTGCGAGTAAAGCCGAGCTTGTTTTAAAATTCCCCAAAATATCAGTCTTTACAAATCCTGGATAAAGTATCGTGACATTAATATTTCGTTTAGTGAGCATCGGACGAATCGCATTAAAATAACTTGCTACCGCCGCCTTGCTCGCCGAGTAACTGGCTGCTTTTGGCAAAGCAATAAATGCACTATACGACGACACCACAGCGATCTGTCCGCCACCGCCTTGATATTGAAAAAGATGCTGTGCCGCATCACTACACGCAATCGCAGAAATCACATTGATATTAAAATTGTGCGCATCATTCTCTAGACGATGATCTGCAAGCTTTCGCAGTGTTAGCACACCTGCATTGATCACCACACAATCAATCTGCCCAAGCAAGTCGTGAAATCCCATAAAGATCGGCAAAATCTTGTCATGCTCACTGACATCAAGCTGTGCAACCTCAACACGGACATGGTACTGCTCACGAATTTGCTCAGCGATCTGTTCGAGATTTTCTAGGCGACGTGCCACCAATGCAAGATTGCACCCTTGACTGGCACTATATTTTGCCAACGCCTCACCCAATCCACTCGATGCGCCAGTGATCAGAATATTTCGCTTTGCCATATCGTCTTCTAATATTTTTGATTAAAAAACCTAACATACACCAATTTCTACTGAGATGAAATTGCCGTACAAAGGCAGATTCAAATTGTACTTATCACAACATCTTGCTAGGCTAAGCGCAATCCATGCAATTTTTTAGAGATTCAAAATGACAAATACTTTACAGCCAAGATTGGTCAATGATTTATTGGTACAGCTTGAGGCAGGTACAGCGCAGTTTGCCGATGTGATCAGCTTGATTGATATGCACTATCAACACACCCCAACTGCATTTCAAAATGGTGCACAGCACAATAATGCCGAACAAAATCAAGGCAGTGCCAAAGTATTGAGTTTTGCTAAGCTTAATGGTCTGGATCAAACGCAGACTTTGCACTTATTTGCAGAACATTATCAGTCGGTTTTGGCGACACCTGAAGGCACTGATCATCAGAATATTCGTCAGTTTATGGCAAATGGTTGGGATGGTGTGAGGTTCGAGGGTGAGGCGTTGGCGGGGAAATAATGAGATAAATTTTTTTATTTAACGCCTTAAACTTAATCACCTGAAATTGTTGTTATATCATATTCAATTCAGGTGGCAAAGGATCTTCATTTTTATATGATAGCTCATCTAGATTAAATCGTTTGTATTGCTTTAAAGTACCAACAGAAACTTGAAATTCCGTCAATATTTTTACTTCTCCCACATCCATTTTGGCGTCAGATAAAGCTTGCTTATATTGATCAATCACAATTTGAATTGTTTTGAAGTCATCTTCAGATAGATCAGGAATAATTAGACCAAGCAAATCAACAGCATAGTTTTCAGATTGAGTAATCTCGCTATCAGGATAAACTTTTACATAAATCCCTATCAGTTTATCACTTAGTTTGGCAACAGCTTTTCTACGCTTTTCTTTTTTCCATGCCAAATCTATCCGTCGATCAAATTCAGTTGGAAAAGCTGGACGTTTATATCTTGCTGCTAACCAATCTACGTAAAAAGAGAGTTCATTTTGTGAAAAACAAATCTCTGTATTTGGTCCAATACCTTTAGGAAGTAGCTCTTTTGAAATAGCTATTTTTTCATAAGCATTTAGATCTAGACATACCTTAGATAATACAGCGGATTCTAAGTTACAGTGCAACCGCCTAGGATTCTTATTGTAACGAAAACTCCCATCTATCCTTTCGATAGAACGAGCAATTGAAAACTCCACGATAGGATCAGCTTGGTTAGCAACATCACAAGACCCTGATGCAACAATTAGCATTATTCGGTCATCATTAACCAAGTTTGATTTCCCCGCTAATTCCAATAATTGAGCGACATTTTCACGCTTAACGATACTACCTTGTAACCAGCCAAGGCTTTCCATCCAATGTCGCACAAATATAACCTCAGAATAAGCTTACTTCGCCCAATAATTTATGATTTAAACGATTACCTGCAAATAAAATTTGCTCACTATTTAACATAGGTTCACGCAACATATCTTTAATACTTTTCCCTGCTAATACAGGAGCTTCCAAATCAAAAGCTTCCGTTGAAAAGCCAGCCTCTAACCAGTTTTTAGCAAGCATATACAATTCAAAAATAGCTTGGACTTTTTCTTTATTTGGACTCGACTCTTGCTTTTTCCAATTAAATAAAGTTTTACGTCCAACATCAATACGTTGAGCAATATCCTCGTCAGTCATATCAAAAGCAAATTTAATAAGGTCAAGTTTTTTTTCAATTGAACCCTTTTGATTATTAATAATACCGATGTTTTGCCCGCTTCTTGTTTGTAGTATTAACCACTCAGGACTAACAGTGAGGCTACCTGTAGAACGATGGTCAGGTTCACACATTATATGTTGGGATATTGCAGAACCTGAAACATCGCTCATTTCTCCGATATTTAAGGCTGTAAATAGCGTGAATGCTGCATTAAAATCTGTCATTTCCAATGCTCCCTACCTTCAAGTGTAGTAATTTCCCAAAAAGCTTCTCTTGATTTTTCATGGAGAAGATTTAATTTTTTTTCAATAAACTGGACATTAAATGGTACATCTTCCTCATTCTCATTAGACTGCCAAAAATGATCAAAATCTAACAGTATACGATTACTATGTTTGGGATATTTATTAATAATAATAGGTGGTTCGGACAAATCATGCCATGCTGATAAATTTAAAACACCATATAGACTTCTAATAGCCATTCTACCCACGTTTGTTTCTAATACAGTTTCGTTTATTCTGTGAGCTTGTTTACCAATATTTTCAATGTATCCAGTGTTACAAACAACAGGTTGTACATAAGATTCTATTTGCTCATTCTCCTCTTTACCAATAATCAAATCCGAATAACGCAAACCGATTCGTAACAAAAGAGCAGGTTTAACCTCTTTTTCAATAAAAGATAAGGCTTTTTGACAATCATCCCAAAATTGAGGAAAGCGATTATATGAGCTTGTCATAAATGTGATTTTATCTTTATCTAGCATCAGCGCGCTTTTCTTATTGCTGGATAAAAATAACCAACCAGTTGAGGCTTTTACTTGTATGCCATTTGGATTAAAAACCATTTCTTGAGTTTGTGTTGTAGAAAAATGAGGAAAGTCTTGACGCAAATAATCTTGAAATGCAGAAACATAGTTTTCCATTTTCAAAATCGCAGAAAAGCGGAACTCTGCCAAAGTGATCACCAAAGGTTGATTTGTTAGTTTCTCATATTCAGACATGACTTATCCATAGGCTTCCCACAACTAATAAGTTATTTTACCCATATAATTACACAAAAAAAAGTACCCTTTGTATTATTAATTGTATATCAATTGCTCGCCCACCCATCGCCCACTTGCCATACACGCCGTCAGCAGATAACCACCAGTCGGCGCATCCCAGTCGAGCATCTCACCGCAAGCATAGATCGCACGGCTATTTTTTAGCTTTAAACTTTCATCCAAAGCCTCTTGCTTGATACCACCCGCACAGCTAATCGCCTCCTCGATCGGACGAAAACCTTGCACATTGATCACAAGTTGCTTGATGTGTTGTGCCATTTTCACATGATCGTTCCAGTCGGATTTCGCCACAACATCACGCAACAGCGCAATTTTGGTTTTATCCAAGCCGATGCGTTGCCATAGCGTATTTAAGGACTGCTTTTTGCCGTGTTGTAATTTTTCCAAAAGCTCAGCTTGACTAAACGCAGGAAGCAAGTCGAGGTAAAGTGTTGCTGAACTACCATTTTTAGATTTGAGCTGTTCACGCAAGGCACGATTACAGCGATAAACCAAACCACCTTCCAGACCATAATGACTAATCACCATCTCACCAAACTGTGGAGTATCACCTTCCGCCCATGCACGAATGCGTTTTAACGGTTGTCCAAAACACGCCTGCATAAAGTCTGACCATGCCACACAGACACCAACATTACTGGCTTGGAACGGTTCAATCTGCGCATCATCTAACCACGACTGCCAGCGTCCATCGCTACCAAGCTGTGACCATGACACTGCCCCACATGCCATCACGATGGCATCGACCGGTTCAATGCGAGTTTGATTATTTTTGAGATCACTGTTTTTCAAGTCAATGACGGTGATTTCACCATCTTGAATATGACGGACTTGATGGCGATAGTGAAATTTTACCCCTTGATTTTGCAATCGTTTTAACCACGCTCGAAGCAGTGGCGCTGCTTTCATCTCATTGGGGAAAATCCGCCCCGAACTACCAATATAGGACTCGATGCCTAAGCCCTGCATCCATGCCTGAATATGCTCAGCATGGAACGCTTCAACCATCGGACGAAGCCACTCGGCATGATCATAACGATCTATAAAATCTCTAAGTGGCTCATTATGGGTAATGTTTAGCCCTGTCTTGCCCGCCATGAGGAATTTACGTGCCGCCGATGGCTTTTGCTCATAGATGCTGATGTCAAAATCGCCACGCTCTGCCAACACTTCGGCACACGCCAGTCCTGCAGGTCCTGCACCGATGATGGCGACTTTACGCTTTATTATCATTGTCTTGCCCTAAGCGTGGCGGTACATTATCGAAGTGTGTTTGATAGCCTTGTGGTTTGGTGATAATGATTTGCTGACACAGCTCGCCACGTTGTAAATACTTAATTTCAAAGTGCGTTCGGGCAGAATCTTGGGGAATTTTTTGTAGCTCAAAAGGTAATTTCCACACTTGTTCTAATTGCTCAACCGCTTCAGCAATATAATCTGTAATATTACTCGCCAGTGTGATCGTACCGCCAACCTGTAAGCGTGACAGCAAATATTCAAAAAATGGCATATTCAACCAACGCTGTGTTGAGTTATGCGGTTCAGGATTTGGATAAAGCAGGAAAATTTGTTGCAACTGTGCAGGATACAGCGCATGCACCACCCACGGAATCGCATCAGCATGAATCGTTGTTAAATTCTCTAAGCCTGCTTCACGCTGTGACTTCTGCATCGCTTGATATTTTTCTGCCGTGCGTTCGACTGCGATCAATTGCAGATTTGGATGATTCGATGCAAATAGACAAGCATGTTTTCCTTTGCCTGCGCAGATTTCTAGGCAAACTAGATGATTTTCCACCATCTGCTTTTCAATCGGTTGAAAATTGCGGGGTGCTTTTAAATAGTGTGCTTGAAATGGGCGAATATCAGGATAAGTCATGGATGGCAAATACATTTGAATACGGTTTTAAGACTGCATCAGTCTAGCAAGTACGTTACAATTTGTCTGTGCTTTAAAACCTGCTCATTTCTTTTTTTCGTTTAAATTTATCTGTGACAACAATGACTGACCACAATACTTCATCTTCAGTAAATCCAAAATCTTTTCCCTGCCCTCGTTGCGGTGAGGCAAGCCGTTGGCAAGACAACCCGTATCGTCCGTTCTGCTCTGAGCGTTGCAAAATGGTGGACTTTTCTGGATGGGCAAATGAAGAATACAAAGTCGCTTCTGAAGACAGCCCGTCACGTATCACACCTGAGCACGATCAAGACTGACAGCGTCTTCATTTAAAAAATTCTTTCAAGCCTAAAATGTTACAACGTATTGTTTTTGTCGCCAAATATTGTCAGTAAGTAACAGTTTTTGTATAGTCGTTTCTCATAAAATGATCAGTTCTGTTTGGTTCCCATCCCAACCATCGTGTAGTCGTGTAAAAGCTATGGGGGATGATTCTACTCATTGATCAAGATTAAATTAGCATTATGCACAAGCCAAAATAATTAATGCTAATGAAATAAATACCTTACACAACGGCGTGTAAAAAATTTCAAGGTTAGGGGTAAAACGATGCGTCAATTCTTATTCGCTATGGGGTTTGCGTTCTTGGCAATGTGTACATCACAGACATACGCAACGACTGTGACGAAACAAAGTCTTGCCAAGCAAGAAGTCATTGATACGCAAAAGTTAAAAACGATTTGGCAGGATTATCAAAAAAATATTCAACAAATGAATCAGGAAATTCCAAGCCTACAAGCAGAACAAGATCAACAAAAACGCAATGCACGTGTCTACACCTTCAATCGCAACTTAGAGCAATCAAAAGCTTTATTGAAGCATTTGGTTTTATCCAATCAAACCGCAGTGAAGCTACGTCAAAGTATGACCAACCATGCAACCAAATATCAGAACGTATTTAAACTGGCAACTTTAGACAAGACCACAAACTCTCAGAGAAATACCTTTGAGCGGCTTAATGCACAAACAGAAGCAATCTACCAAAATATGCAAAAAACCGCGTCACAACTACCAAATTAATATGTGAACAATGCGACTGAAATAAAAAGTTAGCCTGCTTTACTCGATACAAATGGGTTAAATTGTTTTTCATGTCCGACACTACTGGTGGGACCATGCCCACAGATAAATTGCGTGTCATCAGGTAGCGTATAGACTTGCGTTTTGATTGATTCAATCAAAGTATCAAAGTCACCTTTTGGAAAATCAGTACGTCCGATCGAACCTTTAAAGATCACATCCCCAGTCCATAGAATATTCATCTCAGCGCAGTAAAACATCACATGACCTGGGGTATGCCCTGGCGCAAAGCGCACTTCAAAAGTGTATTTCCCCAAAGTCAATGTATCACCACCTTCTAGCCATTGATCAACAACGACTTTCTCAGCAACAGGAAAGCCATACTGACGACAAATATCTTGTAGCGCATCAATCCAAAATTGATCTTCACGATGCGGACCAATCACAGGCACTTCATAGACTTTTGCCAACTCACCGACCGCCCCGATATGATCAACATGCCCATGTGTGTTCCATAACGCTTTGACTGTGACACCGAGCGTTTCGACCGCTTGCTGAAGTTTTTCCGCTTCACCACCTGCGTCAATCAACACCGCTTCCATACTTTCATCATCCCATACGATGCTACAGTTTTGCTGAAATGCGGTCACAGGAATAATTTGGCAACGTAACATAAACAACCTCTGGTCAATCAATCGGTGATTTTTTGAAAACTTTAAACTATGAGCCTAAAACTTAGGATAGCAATTGCTCACGACTGGCATTCAACTGTGCCTGAATCAGCATTGTAAATACAGCAATATGATCATCTCGAACATTTAAGGCAGGAATATAAGCATAGCTTTGCCCACCGCTCTCGATAAAGATATCACGATTTTCCACTTCCAGCTCTTCAAGCGTTTCTAAGCAATCCGCTGAAAATGCAGGACTCATCACTTGTACAGATTTCACACCTTGACTCGCCCATTCTTTTAACAGCTCACTGGTATAAGGCTTGACCCACTCTTGCTTGCCAAAACGAGATTGAAAGCTAATCGCCCATTGATCATTTGATAATCCTAACTGCTCAGCAACTAAGCGAGCTGTTTCACGACAACGATCGGCGTAAGGATCGCCTTTATCCGCATAAGGCTGTGGAATCCCATGAAAAGACATCAGTAATTTGTCTACTTGACCATGTTCGGTTTGAAAATCTCGTACGCTCTGCGCAAGCGACTGAATATAATCAGGATGTTGATAATAGTCCCGAATAATGGAAAGTGCAGGTAAATTGCGTTGCTTTAATACCCATTGACTCAGTGCATCATACAGTGGCGCACTTGAGGTTGCGGAATATTGCGGAAATAATGGCAACAAAATAATTTGATCAGACGCATCATCACCAAGCTGATCTAACACCTTATGAATGTTGGGCTGACCGTAGGTCATCGCAGGAATGACTTGTAATTTTAAGTCAGGATTTTGTAATAATAATCTTTGCTCAACCAATCTGACTTGTTCATTCAAAATTTTACGCATCGGCGAGTCATCTTGCCAAATACTGGCATAGTTTTTCGCCACAGCTTTCGGTCGAAACGGTAAAACAAAGAGATTGAGAATAATCTGCCACAGCAATTTGGGAATCTCGATTACCCGCTGATCAGAAAGAAACTGCCGAAGAAAGGCACGTACCGCTTGTGGCGTCGGTGCATCAGGTGTGCCGAGATTCGCCATAATAATCACGATGCGTGGCTGAGCTGATTTCATAGCTAATTTCATAAAAGCAATTGCACAAAAAGTTTAAAACTATATTAATTCAATTAACTAAAAATTTCAGCAGATAGACTTACGCTAATTTCTATCATCGAAATAGAAAAAATAAATCAACACAAACGCTTACATCAAAATGGATACTGTCGATTAGCGTTGACGGCTTATTTTCAACGCTGACGGCTCAACACACGCTCTGCATCATCAGTTAAGCGCCAATAGACACGAGTACCCGAACCCATATCTGCCTGCGGAATAATCCAATTATTCCATTTCATTTGTAGTTTGAGCTGTTGCAAACTTCGAGTATCGACATGTGTTCTAGATACCGCATGTACTCGGGGCATCAATCTACGTGCTTCTGCTAGTGCAATAACTTCAAGATAGCTGTTCATGACTTTGATAAAATTCATTTCCAAAGTAGGCTGTTTGAAGTGTGGCGCCAAGATTTTTAATACTTCAAGCCACGAAAGCTCTTTCTGAAGGGTGATATCTTTGAGGTTGCCATCTTGATAGGCTTGTGTGCGGTAATGCAAATTAAAGCTTTGCTGTTCATTTTGATCAGCTTGTGTAAAAGAAGCTTCTTGGCGTGTGCGAATTACATTCTGTTCAAGCTCCGCAACTTTTTTACGTAAGCGCACGATTTCATTTTGCAATATATCATTGGATTTTGGTCTGACCCAACCCAATACAGGATATTCCGTTTTAGCTTTTTGGAATGCATTTCGTACATTACGTTCAAAATCAAGTAAGCTACTGTACTCTTGAAAATATTTACTTTCAGACTTTAATAAATCCACAAAGCCTGTGCGTTTTTTAATAATCTCAGGATCTTTATCCGTGCTCGCTTTGGTGCTGATAAAGCTTAAAATTGGCTTTTGCTTATTGACTGCATACAGAAAGTCGAGATGCAAATAACTAATCCCTGAAGCGGATAACTCACCATACTCATCACCCAATACAAAAACCACATAGTCACACTCATCCATTTGACGGCGTGCTTGCGCTGTATTGAGTGAGTTACGTGGTTCATTAAACTGCCACGGAAAAGCACCTAAGTTGAGCAATGTATATTCTAATTTTAAACGCTCCGCCTCGACACCTTGAAATGCCGTGGAGATAAATACATGATAACGCTTATCAGACATGAAAATTCCTTATCACCTAAACCGTTGCCATCTCATTTATTTCGGAATGAAAATTGAAAATGAATCAAACTTGTATGATGCACGACACCGCACCACAACGGATTTAGGTCAACACACTACCTATGATTTTAAAACATTTTTAAAATCATTACCCCTTTAATTTTGCGACTTTTATCACACTTTTGAAAGATTGCTGTATTTAAATTGTTGTACTGCAACTATTGTGTATTTCTTAATCGCCAATTAAGCATGCCTGAAATCTTAAAAATTAGAAAGATCACTTAGTCGGATAGTCACTTTATTTTGCAGTAGATGCGTGACCACAGCTTGCATTTGCTGTGCATTGTTACCACTAAGCACGCACGGAATTTCAAAATTTTCTAAGGCAATTTCGCGATTGAGCTGATGTTTTTGCAAAATTCGACCACATTGTCGTGCCACTGCTTGCCCTGAATCGACCAAGACCAACCGATCGCCATACAGTCGCTCTATCGCAGGCTTTAAAAATGGATAATGGGTACAACCAAGTACCAAATGATCTGCTCCTGCATCCACCACAGGTTGCAAACATTGTTGTAAAGCAATCAAACATTCTGCGTCTAAAGCCTTACCCTGCTCAATCAATGGTACCAAGTCTAAGCATGTGGTACTCATCACCTTAACACCTGCAGGCAAGGCAAAATGTTGAACAACATCTTGAATCAGCTTCCCTCGAAAAGTCGCAGGTGTGGCAAGTACCGCAACAACTTTGGTCTGTGACTGAATTACCGCAGGCTTAACTGCAGGGACTAAACCAATAATGGGAAACTGCTCGCCATAATATTGACGTAAATAATCTAAGCTAAATGCCGATGCGGTATTACAGGCAACAATCGCTGCTTTACAACCTTGCTGATAGAGCCAATCAATCGCCTGTGCGGTAAAGCGACGAATTTCCTCGTCATTACGTGCACCATAAGGCACATGCGCTGTATCGGCGAAATAGAGAATTTGCTCATTCGGTAAATAGTGATGCACATCCATAGCCACAGACAAACCACCAATGCCTGAGTCAAAAATCCCAATGGGTGAGTTTCGATCTGCATCATTTGGCAATGCGACATCATGCCCAAGGGCTTGGCTTGACGTAGTGCTTAGGCTTGACTGTGAGGGCGAATGAGCTGACATATAAGACTAAAAAAACAGATGATAAAAATTTGAATAAACTGTAAGCATCATACGCCGACTTTGCAATGAAACCATAGCTGAATTTGTTATCTTCATGCAAAGAAAAGCAAAGCTTTGAAGTTTTGATAAACCACTTATTCAGACATACCCAAGACGTACTCGATATCCCCACTTCGCAGTTTTAAACACGTGCCATCGGACATTTCAGAAAGCTCACCATAATTCACCAAATGATAGAACACATTACGCTGTACTAATGCTTCGAGTTCGTAGCGGACTTTGACATAAGGGCGCACTTCGTCATCGAACGCTCGCATATAGATCGGATGATCCGCATCAAGAACAAAGACATCCTGATTTTGCGTGGTCATTTGCAGATATTGCTTCCCATCGACTTCTATTTGATCGACCGCACTGATAAGTAGTGGCGCATCTTCCACTTGGATTTTGATTTTTTCTACTGGCGTCTTTAGGAAGAATTCGTCACCTTCTCGCCATAATATTTTGGCAAATAGATCGACCATCTTTTGACGTCGAATCGGTCGCCCTTCGTGCCACCATTCACCATTGGCTTTGATCACCAAATCCATCTCGCCACAATAGTCTGGATTCCACTTTTCCAAAGGTGGAATCGTGCGATCATGTGCAAATTGTTGTAAATAACTGGCAATATTTTCAAAATTTGCCGAATCTACCATTTTATTTTCCTTTTGACTGATGCGTCATTAGCACCTGAAAAATCAGCATTTTCCAATGCTTATGCACGAATGACAACAAAATAAGTTGCTCTAGCCAATTGGCTAAACTGCCATTTTGAAATTATAATAACAAGATATAAATGTGACACGATGTTAGTTTTGTGTCCAAGCAAATTTTAAGGTTTGTTCGCTTCATACATTGAGTCAGGTATGAATCACAGCAAACACCCTATATTCATGGCAGCACCGAGTTGAAACAAAGCTTCGACAATACGGTTGCCACCGTCAATGATTTGAGGAGTCCTACATGGAGCACATCGAACGTGAATCAATGGAGTTTGACGTTGTAATCGTCGGTGCAGGGCCATCTGGTCTATCTGCTGCGATTCGTCTTCGTCAGCTTGCAATCGAAAATAATCTACCTGATTTATCAGTATGTGTCGTGGAAAAAGGCTCTGAAGTCGGTGCCCATATTCTTTCTGGTGCAGTGCTTGAGCCACGTGCCTTAAACGAACTTTTCCCAAATTGGAAAGAAGAAGGTGCGCCTGTCACTGTTGAAGTCAAAGAAGACGAAACTTACTTCTTATTGTCTGAAGAAAAATCACAAAAAATGCCTCATTGGATGGTGCCAAAGTCAATGCACAACGATGGCAACTATGTGATTTCATTGGGTAATGTCGTTCGTTGGTTGGGTCAAAAAGCAGAAGAGCTTGAAGTATCCATCTTCCCAGGTTTTGCAGCTTCTGAAATTTTGTATCATGAAGATGGTACGGTCAAAGGCATCCAAACTGGTGATATGGGCATCGGCAAAGATGGCGAACCAACGCACAATTTCACACCGGGTTATGAACTTCATGCAAAATACACACTATTTGCAGAAGGTTGCCGTGGACATCTTGGTAAGCGTTTGATTTCAAAATTTGGTCTAGATAAAGATGCTGATCCACAGCACTACGGTATCGGCATCAAAGAGCTTTGGGAAATCGACCCTGCAAAACACAAACCAGGTTTGGTGATGCACGGTTCAGGTTGGCCCTTGGCGGAAACAGGTTCATCAGGCGGTTGGTGGTTATACCACGCAGAAAACAACCAAGTGACTTTGGGCTTGATCGTGGACTTGTCTTATGAAAATCCACATATGTATCCGTTCATGGAAATGCAACGTTGGAAAACCCATCCACTGATCAAACAGTATTTGGAAGGCGGTAAGCGTATTTCTTATGGCGCACGTGCAGTCGTTAAAGGCGGTCTAAACGCATTGCCTAAGCTGACTTTCCCAGGTGGTTGCTTGATTGGTGATGATGCAGGTTTCTTGAACTTCTCAAAAATCAAAGGCTCTCACACTGCAATGAAGTCAGGCATGCTCTGTGCTGAGGCTGTATTTGAAGAAATCAAAGCAGGCGCAGAAAAAGGCGGCGACCTGATGGTTGCTCGTGTGCTTGAAGGCGAAGATCACTTTGCCAAAGAAGTTTCAACGTATACGCAGAAGTTTGATAATAGCTGGCTCAAAGAAGAGTTGTACCGCTCTCGTAACTTCGGTGCGGCAATGCATAAATTCGGTCTATGGATCGGTGGTGCGTTTAACTTCGTTGATCAAAACATTTTCCAAGTACCTTTTACTTTGCATGATCTGAAACAAGATTATGCGGTACTGAAAAATGTCGATGCGGTGAGCTTTAAACCGAACTATCCAAAACCAGATGGCAAGTTGACTTTTGATCGTTTATCTTCGGTATTTGTCTCAAATACGGTGCATGAAGAAAATCAGCCTGCACATTTGAAATTGACGAACCCTGATATTCCAGTCGATGTGAACTTACCAAAATGGGACGAGCCTGCACAACGCTACTGCCCTGCGGGTGTTTATGAAATAATGGAAAATGATGACGGTTCGAAGCGTTTCCAAATTAACGCTGCCAACTGTGTACATTGTAAGACTTGTGATATCAAAGACCCATCACAAAACATCACTTGGGTTGTACCTGAGGGTGGCGGTGGTCCTAACTATCCAAATATGTAATTTGGATAGTCTTGCGAAGCAGTGCCTCTCATATCCGAATATGTAATTCGTTGCGTTAAAAAATCCGAGTTTCGACTCGGATTTTTTGTGCTTGTCATGCTGCGCTTGAACGCTTTGTCTATGCTCACGGCGCAATAATTCTGAATTTCAAAACGCCTTGGCAAATGATTGCGCAATGTTATGATGAGGTTCTTGGTGTTTTTTACAGAATCTTTGCCTGAAAGCCATGACACGCAACGTAAACTCGATTATTTTTAGAATTGCAGAATGAGAATGACATTTTTGAAATCTTCGGTTGGCTTGTTTTGGCTAACGACCTTATTCGTTAGCAATCTTGCTCATGCTAATCGTGATCAGGATGCATTAATCTGTGTTGTTGATGTTGCGTCTCAGGGTAAATCTCATCGTAAGTCTCATGCCAAGTTTTATGCTGAGCTTGCGACAACGCCGAACAAGCAACGTCAAGGGTTGATGTTTCTCCAATCAATGGCAGATGACCAAGCCATGTTATTCATCTACCCGAAACCGCACCAAGTCGGTTTTTGGATGCGTAATACGCTGATTCCTTTGGATATGCTGTTTTTTGATGACCGTGGTGAATTGCTTGAAATCAAACAAAATCTCCCACCCTGCAAAACTCAACACTGTCCAATCTACGTTGCGAAAAATTCGAATATCAAATATGTACTGGAAGTCAATGCTGGGCAAAGTCAGCTGTTGGATATTCAGGTCGGAGCTCAACTTTATGGTTGTGGGAGGTAAAACCTTTGTTTTTTTTCAGATCGTGTAGTATGGTCAGCGCCTAGTCGATTTCTGTTTAACCCGTGCGCCAACCAGTTTGGCATGACACCTGAGAAACATTGTTTCGGAACGGTGGAACTAGGCAAATTGGATTATTCGATTTCTACTTTTGAGTTGAATTATTTTGAGGGGGTTACCACTTGAGTTAAAAATAAATTATTGTTAATATTTATTATATATAATAATTTATGAAAATATTTTCAGGAATTGTATGAGTAGTGATGTAATCAGTATAATTGGAACCGCTATAACAATTTTAGGTATTATAGTTACAATACATTTTGCAAAGCAGGCTGATAAACATCGGAAAGCAGCAGATCAGCATGAAAAACAGGCGCAGATATATTCGAATCAGATTAAATCTGATTTAAGAAAAATCAATCTATCTAACTGCACTGATATGTTGAAGAAAATGTTAGAGGAAGTTCGTAGATTACCAATAGATACTAATCAGACACTTAAAGGAGTAAAGGTTGAGAACCTTATTCTAAATATAAAATCATATTTTGATGGAACCTTATCTTTAATTGATATCGCAGGTAGTGATAGAGAAATTAGAAGGATGGTGTCAGAAGCGCAAGCTATCTTACATAAGTATGAAAGTGATTTTCATGCTAGATTAAACCCTTTACCGGCACCACATGATTTACAAGTGTCTATTCAGGATTGTATATCTAATATTAATAGTAAAATTTATAGTATAGAAGGATGAATCATGGATTTATTATCAATTGAAAAAGATATTCGTAAAATGAAATATCAAATACAAGTTTTAGGTAATTGTATTGACTATGAACGCAATCCCGTTGAATCTTTAATTTTATCTATGGATTGGGATGAGTCACAACTAGATAAAGCACATGATATTTTTGAAAAATATGATAATCTTTTATCAAATAAACAGCCCATAGTTTGGTCTAGATTCGAACATGAATTAAGAGATGAATTTGGAATAGGCTATCAGACAGTAAAAATGGTAGTTTTAGCCTTTTTTAATAATAGCCAGTGGGTTGATGTTTGTCATGGTTATGCTATGAGTTTTGAGCCAACCACGCCTATTGAATTTCATCAAATTACTCGTCGTTAAAAAAGAAGCCGTCTCAAAACAAAGTTTTCTTGTAGATTTTGCCTCGTTGCACCCTTGTAGGGTGCAATGCCAAACTATCGACGGTCTGACCCTAACAAATCCCTGTATAATCTAAACGTTAACCTGTTTGGCATTCCACCTGAGAAACATCATTTCGGCACAGTTTCACGAGACAAAATACAGTTTTATTACACCACCATCGATTAAAAATAATTCAGTGGCAATTTTAAATAACGCTGTCCATTTTCTTCAGGTTCTGGAAAATGTCCTGCTAACATATTGATTTGGATTGCAGGTAAGATCAGCCGTGGCATAGACAGCGTCGCATCTCGCTGGGTGCGCATCTCGATAAATGCCGATTTTTCAGTGCCAGCTTGGATGTGGATATTTTCAGTCTTCTGCGTGCGTACATCACTTTGATAACAATAGCTTTCACGTCCATCGGGCAAATAATCATGACAAAGAAAAATACGTGTCGTATCAGGTAGTTGATAAAGCCGTTGCACCGAATCAAATAATTGCTCTGCACTACCTTTTGGAAAATCACAACGTGCCGTGCCGTAGTCAGGCATAAATAAAGTATCACCGACAAAGACTGCATCGCCAATCACATAGCTCAAACAAGCAGGCGTGTGCCCTGGTGTGGGAATGTTATAGGCGCTTAAACTGCCAATTTCGAATGCCTCACCATCGGCAAATAGATAGTCAAAATGCTGTGTGGCATTGATTTGTTTGATGTCTAAATGATAAATCTTGGAAAATGTCTCTTGTACAATGCCAATCTTTGCACTCATGGCGACTTTGCCACCCAGTTTTTGTTTTAAATATTGCGAGGCACTGAGATGATCAGCATGGACATGGGTTTCCAATATCCATTGTACGGATAGCTTTTCTGATAAAATATAATCCATCATCTGATCGGCATGCGTCGTTGAAGTCGATGCCGACGCCGCATCATAATCCAGTACCGAATCTATAATTGCGCATTCAGAGCTATGAGGATCACTCACCACATAGCTAAACGTATTCGTGTCTTGATGAAAGAATGACTGTATTTTTGCTTGGCTCGTTGTATTCATGAACGACCTCCAAAACGATTGGCAATAAACATCCCGAGCAACATGGCAATGATAAAGTATAACGCTGAATAATAGCCTAAGCCGATCAAAGTCAAACTTGGCGCAGGACAAATTCCCACCAGACCCCAACCAACACCAAACAATATTGCACCAATGATCAATCGGCGATCAATGTGTTGAACTGTTGGAAGGGCGATTTTTTCACCGAAAATAGTGCGTGGAGATGTTTTACGAACTGCGAGTTGGAATGGTACAAAAGCAATGAGAATCGCACCAATCATGACAAAGGCAAGGCTCGCATCCCAACGACCAAAAACATCTAAAAAGTCTAATACTTTTTTTGGGTTCGACATGCCTGAAAACATTAAGCCGATTGAAAATAGCGCACCAAATAACATTGCAAATAGATTTTTCATCACACTCCCCCTTGCATTAGGTGGCGCATGACGTAAACCGTAATAAAACCTGCAGTCATAAAGGTACAAGTTGCTACAATTGAGCGAATAGATAGCCGACTCATACCACAAATACCATGACCACTCGTACAACCAGATCCGATTCGAGTGCCAAAGCCAACCAATAACCCTGCAATGATCAATAATATTGGATGGCTACTTAGCTCAATATCAGGCTGAACGATCTGCGCATAGAAAAATGGCGTAATGAATAAACCAAGTAAAAACCACACAGCAGGCGATTGCATTTGCCCTTGTAAGACTTGAGAAATCAAACCACTAATACCTGCGATTCGACCAAGAATATAAAGATAGCCGACCACAGCAATACCAAGCAACACGCCACCAATCAAAGCATAAAGATAATCATGCACGATATAGATACTCCGCGTGAGACAAGATCGCTTGCGGTTAGGTCGATGTTGCCTCGATCAAAGGATTAGGGTCTGTTGACATTTCAACCATGCATTGCGTTATAGGCTAAAATCACATAAACGAGGCATGGAACGCAGAGAATGGTCACTCCCTTGTCAAGTTTCATAACGAAGTTTATGGCAATTTTAGCCATAACCCTTCGGGACAAGGATGTTTTTTGACGCTACGTTGTTATGAATGAATCATTTAGAATGACTAAATTTCTTCATTCATGCCTAGTATCGCCTAAAAAACATCCATTGTCGCAAGCATCTGTGAAATGTCAACAGACCCTAATGATTTAAAATTTATAATTTGTCATCCAATAACAATTGCGCTTCACGTAAGCTCAGCGTACCTTCATAGATTGCGCGGCCTGTGATCGCACCCAAGATGCCTTTTTGACCTTGTAGCAATTTCACATCTTCAAGATTGGTCACACCGCCAGAGGCAATCACAGGTAAGCCTGAATGGTTTGCAAGGTTAACAGTTTGCTCAACGTTGACACCTTGCATCATGCCATCACGTGCAATGTCGGTATAGACGATGCTGGATACACCTGCATCAGCAAAGCGTTTTGCCAAATCAGTCGCTTGAACATCAGTCACATTCGCCCAACCATCGGTTGCGACAAAGCCATCTTTGGCATCAATACCCACAATGATATGCCCTGCAAACTCTTTACACGCAAGCTCAACAAATTCAGGCTCTTGTACGGCTTTTGTTCCGATGATTACAAACGACACACCTGCGTCAATGTAATGCTCAATGGTTTCTAATGAACGAATCCCACCACCGATTTGAATTGGTAATTCAGGTTGAGATTGTGCGATCGCCTCAACCACTGGTTTGTGGATCGGTGTTCCTGCAAAGGCGCCGTTCAAGTCGACCAAATGCAAGCGACGTGCCCCTTCATTGACCCAATGCGCTGCGGTTGCTACTGGATCATCAGAAAACACGGTGTCATCTTCCATGCGACCTTGCTTTAATCGTACGCACTTACCATCTTTAAGATCAATCGCAGGGATAATTAACATGCCCGTATTCCTTAATATGTATCAAAATTTTTAACTTGGCTTATCTTATCAAAATATTCAAACTTCTCTAAGTGCTAATCGTAATATCTCATCAACATGACAGCATCATCGTTAGATTTAGCGCAATTTGAACGAATTAAGACCATCGCTTTAAGTCATTATTATCAATAGTGACAAGATAAATTGTCAATTTAACCTATACATGATCTGATCGCTATGGCAATATTTTCTACACATCAAGCAATAACATTCACAACAAGATGAGTAACCGATGAAAATACACCATTTAAACTGTGGCACCATGTGCCCTGTCTGCCAAAAGCTGATCAACGGTCAAGGCAGCTACCTCAAACCCGCCAAGCTAGTTTGCCATGTACTACTCATTGAACATGAAAATAAATTGGTATTGGTCGATACAGGTTACGGACTTAAAGATATCGCAGAGCCCAAAACTCGATTAGGTGCGATGTTCTTACAAATCACTCGCCCAAAACTAGACCGCCAAGAAACTGCTTTTGAGCAAATCAAACAATTGGGCTACTCGCCTGCCGATGTGACGGATATTTTACCGACTCATTTGGATCTTGATCATATTGGCGGTGCGCCTGATTTTCCGAATGCAACGATTCACGTCTATAACAAAGAGCTCGACTACGCATTAAAGCCCAAATTCAAAGATCGTCTGCGCTTTCGCAAAGCACAACTTCAAGATGTTGCAAAATGGCAAAGCCATCCTGAAATCAATGCTGAGTGGTTTGGTTTAGATGCAATTGATTTGACCGAGCAACTTGGTTTTGAAGCCAAAATCGTGCCACTGATTGGACATACCCGAGGTCATGTTGGCATCGCTGTGAAATCAGATAAAAACTGGCTATTGCATTGTGGGGATGCGTATTTCCATCCGAGTCAAATCACGCAAAATCCTCAAATACCAATCGGTCTAGCCATTTTTGAAAAACAGGTACAAACCGATCAAGTACAGCGCATAGCGACACAAGAAAAATTGCGAGCTTTGAACTTGGCACATCCCGAAATCGAGATGTTTTGTGCACATGACCCAAGTGAGTTAGAGCGTTATCAAAGTCGCTAATTGACCCCCAAATATTCAAATTATTTTAAAAAAACTGTCATATTTCATGAAATATGACAGCAAATCTTTGATTAAATAAACTACAACAATTTTATTTTTATTTTAAAAATAAAACAAATACACCGCATTTCAATCGTTTTAAACTTTTTTAAATATTACAATAATGTCATCATACTGTAATATTTATGTCATTAAATAGGCTCATCAAAGATCAATGGAAAATTTCTCATGATGACAGCAGTATTATTAACGATTGGTTTCGTCGCTTATACTGGCGCAGTTTGGCATTACGGACACAAGTAAGCTCGCCATTCTCAACAAATAATGAGCCTTGTCGCTCAAGCTTTCTATCCCCTTCAAAAAACCTCAACAATAAATCAACGTATCCATTTGCATTTCGATTAGATTCATTAGATCATTTCTATATCATTCACTTTAATTTCAAGTATAAAAAATTATGAATATTGCCGCTTTCGAAGCCTTCCTCAAAGTAATGGAAACAGGTTCGATTTCCATGGCAGCAGAAAAATTATTTATCACCCAACCTGCGGTGAGCAAACGTATTCAAAGTCTTGAACATTTTTTTAATGTACAACTTTTTGACAGTGTTGGTCGAAATATTCAGCCCACTCAAGCCGCTGAACGCCTGTTGCCACAGGTGCAGCAGTGGATTTGTCAGCTTGAAGATATGCACCGTGATCTCAGTCAATCTCAAACAGAGATCGCAGGGAAATTAAAAATTGGGACGAGTCACCATATTGGCTTACATCATTTGGCGAAACAGCTTCAGCCCTTTGCGGAACAGTTCCCACAAGTTGAGCTTGATGTACATTTTGTTGATTCTGAACAAGCCTTACAATTAGTCCTTTCAGGTGAGATTGAACTTGCATTTCTCACCTTGCCACCAAAGCCTGATACGCGCTTAAAGCATCGTGTACTTTGGAATGACCCTTTATCTTTTGTAGTTGCACCCTTTCATCCATTGGCACAGCAAAAACGCTTAAAACTTGAAGATTTGATTACTTATCCGAGCTTACTGCCTGCGTCGAATACTTATACCAGTCAGATCACTTTGGCGGAGTTTGCGAAATACGGTTTGAAACCCTATGCCTCAATGAGTACCAATCCGCTGGAGTCTATTCGAATGTTGGTGTCGATCGGTTTGGGATGGTCAGTGTTACCTCATACTTTGATCAATGAAGACTTATGTATTCTGGATTTGGATATCAAGCTTGAGCGTCAGCTTGGTATCGTTTGGCACCCTGATCGTAGCCAGTCCAAAGCGATGCAAAGTCTTTTAAATCAATTAGAGGCGTTACAAAGCTAATCAGATTTAGATTTAAAATATTAAATTGACCAGTCTTCAATTTTCCAACTTTTCTCATTGGCTAATTGTTCAAGGCGATCATCAGGATTCACGGCGATTGCATGGGTCGCATATTCAAGCAAAAAGCGATCATTGATCGAATCAGAATACGCCCAAGACTCATCCACTTTTCGACCATTAAGCCATTGATCTAATCGGGTCAATTTTCCTGTTTGATAGCATGGCACACCTTTGACTTTGCCTGTGTATTTACCGTCAATCACTTCTGCATTGGTGGCAATAATTTCAGTAATGCCAAAAGCACGAAAAATCGGCGCAGTGATAAAATTACTAGTAGCGGTAATCCCGACAATGGCATGTCCTTGATCTTGATGATGTTTGATCGCATCAAATCCTTTTGGGCGCATTTTCGGACGTATCACTTTTTGCATAAATAGGTCATGCAATTCGGTCAGATAAACGTTGTCATGCTTGGTTAAGAATTCAAAAACAAACTCATTATAAGCGATCGGATTGAGTTGTCCTGCTTTGTAGTCTTCATAGAATTGATCATTCATTTTGCGATGATGATGAGCATCGACTAAACCTTCATTCACCAAAAACTCTCCCCAAGAATGATCAGAGTCGGTATTTAACAAGGTATGGTCTAAATCAAATAATGCCAATTTCATCAAGTTTCTCAAATTCCTAAAGAATTTAGTTAAAAAAATGTAATTCTATTACCGCAAAGCGCAGAAATTCGTTAAGATCATAGCAATTTGAATTGCTTTTTGACGATGCGTCTACTCGCCGAGCATCATACGCTGATCTCCGCCTGCACGCAAAGTCCATAACATAGAATATTTAGGTGCCAAATGATCGACTCCGAAGGTTTCCGACCCAATGTCGGGATCATCTTGGCAAATGACGCTGGACAAGTACTATGGGCAAAACGCATTGGACACAATGCTTGGCAGTTTCCACAAGGCGGGATTCAATATGGTGAATCTCCCGAAGATGCTTTGTATCGAGAGCTCTATGAAGAAGTTGGATTGTTGCCAGAGCATGTCGAGATCGTTGCACAAACCCGTGGCTGGTTAAGATATCGTTTGCCATATCGTTATATTCGTAACGACTCCAATCCCGTGTGTATCGGGCAAAAGCAAAAATGGTTTTTATTGCGCCTGACAGGCTCAACCAAACACATCTGTTTGGACACCACCGACCCTGCCGAATTTGATGAATGGCAATGGGTCAGTTATTGGTACCCGCTTGGGCAAGTGGTAAATTTTAAAAAAGATGTCTATCGGCGGGCCTTAGCTGAGCTCAGTTTACAGCTCCCGTTTAGTGCTTAATTTTACACGTAGACATTTCGAAGATTTTTTTAAAAAGATATCTACATTGATCAATTAACTCATTCCAGATAGGACATTGTGAATGGCGAATACTATGCAACTTGAGACCCTAAGACGCATCGTCCAAGAAGTCGATGCTTCACCAAGCCTGCATGAGGCATTGGATGTCATGGTCAATCAAGTTGCAGAAGCCATGAAAGTGGATGTCTGCTCGATTTATCTACTCGATGAGCGTAACCATCGTTATGTATTGATGGCAACGCACGGTCTCAATGCTGAAGCCGTCGGCAATGTCTCTTTATCCACCAGTGAAGGTCTAGTCGGCTTGGTTGGTCAACGTGAGGAAATTGTCAACTTAGAAAATGCCCCGCAACATGATCGATTTCGCTACCTGCCTGAAACAGGTGAGGAAATTTACAACTCGTTCATGGGTGTGCCTGTTATGTATCGCCGTAAGGTGATGGGCGTGATGGTCATTCAAAATAAAGAAAGCCAAGATTTTAGCGAAGCAGCTGAATCTTTCCTTGTCACCTTATGCGCACAGCTTTCAGGTGCGATTGCCCATGCGCACGTGGTGGGTAACATTGATGTGTTCCGCAAGCCCAATAGCGGTCCAAACTATCAAACTTTCTTAGGTGTAGCAGGTGCAGATGGTATTGCACTGGGTCGTGCAGTGATTCTTTATCCTGCGGCAGACCTTTCTTCTGTACCTGATCGTGAAGCAGAAGACATCAGCGAAGAATTGGGTATTTTGGCGGAAGCCGTCGAAGCCGTTCGAGATGAACTGCAACAGCTCGATGCAAAAATGCAGGACTCGTTGATGTCTGATGAGCGGGCATTATTTGGTGTATTCTTACGGATGCTGGATGATCATGCACTACCTGCGGAAATCAATGCCTTAATTCGTGATGGGCAATGGGCGCAAGGTGCAGTACGCCGTGTCATTGATAAACATGCCAACGCCTTTGCGCAGATGGAAGATAGCTATCTACGAGAGCGTGTTGCAGACCTCAAAGACCTTGGGCGTCGCATCCTTGCACATCTGCAAACCGAAGATACTGGCCACAAAGAAATCACCGAAGATACCATTCTCATCGGTGAAGAAATAAGTACCGCTGCATTGGTCGAAATGCCAATTGCCAATATTGCAGCCATTGTCACCACCGAAGGCGCAGCCAACTCGCACATGGTGATCGTGGCACGTGCACTCGGTATTCCGACCGTAGTTGGTGTGACGGAGTTGCCAATTCACTCGCTCGATGATGCGGAGATGATCGTTGATGCTTATCAAGGTCGTGTCTTTATTCATCCGCCTCGTCGCCTACGTACACGTTACAAAGAAATCAAAAAAGACGAAGACCTCATCGCAAAGGATTTAAAACAGTACGAAACCAAAGATGCGATCACACCTGATGGCGAGGAAATGAAACTTTTCGTCAATACAGGGCTAATGATCGACGTGGTTCGTGGCGTACAGCGTGGTGCAAAAGGTGTCGGGCTGTACCGTAGTGAAATTCCCTTTATGCTCCGTGAGCGCTTCCCTGGAGAAGAGGAACAACGGGCCATTTATCGTCAACAGCTCAGCCACTTCGCCAATAAACCTGTGGTGATGCGTACCCTCGACATCGGTGCGGATAAAGATTTGCCATATTTCTCAATTGATGAAGAAAACTCGGCACTCGGTTGGCGTGGGATTCGTTTTACGCTTGATCATCCAGAGATTTTTTCATCGCAAATCCGAGCGATGCTCAAAGCCAGTATTGGCTTGAATAATTTGCATATTTTACTGCCGATGATCACCAGCGTCAGTGAAGTGGAAGAAGTCTTGTATTTGCTTGAACGTGATCTCGCCGCAGTCCAAGAAGAAGAACAAGTGAAAATCACCCGACCAAAAATCGGTATCATGATCGAAGTACCAAGTATCTTGCTTCAGATCGAAGACTTTGCCGATTTGGTCGATTTCTTTTCAGTTGGTTCAAACGATTTAATTCAATATTTACTCGCTGTCGACCGTAACAATCCACGTGTCGCTAGTGTTTACTCACATTTTCATCCTGCGATTTTACGTGCACTTGCTAAGCTTGTTCAGGACTGTCACAAGTTTGAAAAACCTGTCAGCATCTGTGGTGAAATGGCGGGCGATCCGTTGACGGCTATCTTGCTGATGGCGATGGGCTTTAATACTTTGTCAATGAGCTCAAGTAATATTCTACGAGTACGCAAAGCGATCTGTAATATTCCAATGTCGGATGCCAAAGACTTACTGGGTCAAGCATTAAAGTTGAATAACCCACTGATGACCAAGAGTATGATTGAACATTATTTCCGTACGCATGGTTTGGGAGATATGGTGAAATCAAGTCGTGTGGTGACGGTTTAATTTTTTTACTGTACTGATAACTCAGCACTTAAATCAAAAGCGATTTAAGTGCTTTTTTTATTTAGTTTTCATTTATTAGAATGCCAAAGCCCGCTCAAATAAACGCTGAATGTCTGCTTGAGAAATATTCAGCATACCGACTACACGTCCGTGCATGGCACTATAACGACTTTGGATAAATGCTTCAGCAACATCAGGTTCAGAGTAGCGTACCATGAGCACCGACTGCGCCAACAGCACCAATCGAGTCACCAATGTCCGTGCTTGGTACTGCAATTGATCAGGTGGAAGCATTAGCATTTCATAGAGTTTGCTACGTTCAATTTTAAGTATCTCATGTGAAGCACATTCTTCTGAAAAGGACGCTAAAAGTATTTCGATTAATTCGGATTCACGTTGCATCGCTCGAAGTACATCTAGGCACATGATATTGCCCGAACCTTCCCAAATGGTATTTACAGGTGCTTCACGGAATAAGCGAGCCATGATGCCATTATCGACATAACCATTACCTCCGAACACTTCCATCGCCTCGCCTGTCAGCTCCACCGCACGCTTACAAATCCAAAACTTAGCTGCTGGTGTCATCAGACGTATCCACGCTTGTGATAAGGCATTTTCATTCGCATGGTCTTGCTGAGCGATTTGATCATAATGTGATGCAAGGTGCATACTCAATTGCAAAGCGGCTTCTGTTTCTAAAGCCAAATCAGCCAATACCGCTTGCATTAATGGTTGCTCGGCAAGTGCCTTACCAAAAGTCTGACGCTGACGAGTATAAGCAAGACACTGTACAAGTGCCTGACGCAGAATCGCTGTACTACCCACCGAACAGGTCAGACGAGTATAGTTTGCCATCTCGATAATGGTCGGAATACCACGCCCTTCCTCACCGATCATGATGCCCCATGCTTTCTGAAACTCAACTTCAGAGCTGGAATTACTGCGATTCCCCACTTTTTCTTTGAGGCGTTGCACATGCACTTGATTCAAACTGCCATCGGCTAGGCGACGTGGTACAAAGAAACAACCAATACCTTCATGCTCGGTCTGCGCCACCACGAGATGCGCATCCGACATTGGAACAGAGAAAAACCATTTATGCCCTGTAAGCAAATACGCCTCACCTCGACCTGATTTATCAATCGGCTTGGCAATAGTTTGATTGGCACGCACATCAGAGCCACCTTGCTTTTCGGTCATGCCCATACCGATCCAAATCGACTTTTTCTGTGCGATTGGAATATCTCGGGCATCGTATTCTGGGGACAATAATTTCTCCCCGATGTCCGCCCAAAGTTTTGGTTCACGTTGTAGCAGTGGAATACAACCCAAAGTCATGGCATGTGGACAGAGGTTGCCCGCTTCGACCTGTCCTGTCAGATAAAACTTAGTCGCCCAATCTACCCATGCCGAGTTTTTTTGACCATTTTCAGAGTGAATAAAAGGCTTAGAAATAAACGGATAGCCATGTACATTAAACTGGCGATTGGTTTGTATAATCTGATGCCACGCAGGATGAAACTCAACATGATCAATGCGTCGTCCACGTGCATCGAAGCGGCTGAGTTCTGGGGTATGACGATTGGCGAGATCCGCTGCTTGGAAAAATGACGCACGCCCAACCGTTTCACCAAATACAGCATGCTCAGCCTGTAATTCACTGCCATAATGATGCAGAATTTCTTTGAGAATCCTGTCCGTTTCAAACAGATTATAATCTTGCAATTCATCAAACTGATTGCTGACGGTATGTGTTGAAGTCGTGTCCATGTCTACGATGTGTTGCGATTGCATCATCTGTTTCCTGATTACTTGTATTTTTTAGATTTCCAATCCAGTATAAATCATTCCTATCTTTGAGCTGTTCGGATTTTCTGCATGTCACAATCCCCGATCAATGTCCGCCGAAAGCCTCGCCAATCAAGGGCAAAGTTTACCCAACAAGCTCTGCTCGATAGTGCTGTTCAGCTTTTGGCCAAGAAGCATCATTTTGAAATCACCATTCGAGAGATGACGGAGATTGCAGGCGTGGGTTTAGGTACTTTTTATGAATATTTCAGCCAAAAAGAAGATGTGTTTGCGCTGATTATTCATCAGCAGATCAAGGCACTGGCGCAGCAATTACTTGATCATGGTGCACAAATAAAAAACTCTCAGCCTGATATTTTAATTACTGACTATGTTGAACAACTGACTCACATTCAACTGAAAAAAATTCAAAACGCACAGCAGATTTGGGCGACCATTTTTTTATTAGAACGACAACTCTCAACCAGCGAAGTTTATCAAAAGCATTATGCGCTGATGTGTCAGCTTTGGCAGGACTTACTTCAACCATTTGCGATAGAACACCTTGAACGTACTGCGATCAATTTACATCGTGTGATTTATGGTTTTGTGATGCAGACACTTTTGGTTCAGCCTGATTTTAATGAATGGACTGATTTGGAAATTGACATTGGCATTGCCTGTGATGCTTTTCTAAAACAATGACATCAAACAAAGTAGAATTTCTTCCATACAAGACTATCGAATATTTAAATAATAGTTAAAGTTTTAATCTGTTTTACAAATATTAGGCGTCATTCTTATAATAAATTCCAATGATTAAGACAGCATCTGTTTGACATCCGCAAATGTAAAAGGAGTTCGTCCCATGACTAATTTTAAAATGCTGATTTTGACTAACAAACGTAACATTTCCAGCCAGCAAGGTTTGTTAGCCTCATTAAAAGTATATCTTGCTGAATACAGTTTAAATCATTGATGATGCGATCTTTTTAGATAGGTTGTAATGATTTTAAATACACGATTTTAACAAATTTCAGGTTGTTTAATTTTTTATTTTAAACACTGAGTTTCCACTTCATGATTCAGCAAGCAGTAACCAGCCATACGGATATTCGCAAGCTATAGGAGAGACCAATGAACGCACCCACTGGACAATGCCCTGTCATGCACGGCGCAAACACCGAAAATAAACATACCCCAACGGATTGGTGGCCGAATGCGCTCAATCTCGACATTTTGCATCAACATGACCGCAAGACCAATCCATTTGATGAAGATTTTGATTATCCCACCGAGTTTAACAAGCTTGACCTTGATGCGGTCAAAAAAGATTTACATGACTTGATGACCTCTAGCCAAGCATGGTGGCCAGCGGATTGGGGCAACTATGCAGGGATGTTTGTGCGTACTGCATGGCACTTGGCTGGAACATATCGTCAAGGCGATGGTCGTGGTGGCAGCAACACAGGCAATCAACGCTTTGCACCGCTGAACTCTTGGCCAGATAACGTCAATACTGATAAAGGTCGCCGTCTACTTTGGCCACTCAAAAAGAAATATGGCAACAAAATCTCTTGGGGCGATTTGATCGTACTTGCAGGCACAGTGGCCTATGAAGCGGTTGGTTTAAAGGTCTATGGCTACGCAGGTGGTCGTCGTGAGATTTGGCATCCTGAAAAAGATGTCAATTGGGGAAGTGAACGTGAATGGCTCGCAGCCACTGAAAATCGTTATGAAAATGATCAAGACCGTGAAAGTCTAGAGAACCCATTGTCTGCGGTACAAATGGGCTTGATTTACGTCAATCCAGAGGGCGTTGACGGTCAGCCTGCTCCACTGAAATCTGCGCATGATATCCGTGTCACCTTTGGTCGCATGGCGATGAATGATGAAGAAACTGTGGCACTGGCGGCAGGTGGTCACACCATTGGTAAATGTCACGGCAATGGTCAGGCTGAACTTTTGGGTGAGAATACCGAAGCTGCCGATGTTGAGTTTCAAGGTCTAGGTTGGCATAACTCTGAAGGTACAGGTAATGCTGGCAATACCATGGTTAGTGGTATCGAAGGCGCTTGGACGACTGAGCCGACCAAATGGGACAATGGCTATTTTGACTTGTTGCTCAATTATGACTGGGAACTCACCAAAAGCCCTGCGGGTGCGTGGCAGTATGAACCTGTGAACCTACCTGAAGAGAAAAAACCACTGGATGCACACGATCCATCGGTACGTCGAAATCCGATCATGACCGATGCCGATATGGCGATGAAAGCTGATCCGATTTACCGTGAAATTTCTGAGCGTTTTTATAATGACTTTGATTATTTCTCTCAAGTCTTTGCTCGTGCTTGGTACAAGTTGACCCATCGTGATCTTGGACCGAAAAGTCGCTATCTTGGCAATGATTTTCCGAGTGAAGATTTGATTTGGCAAGACCCAATTCCAACGGTCGATTACAGCTTGTCTGATGAAGAAATTGCCGACTTAAAACAGCAATTATTAAATAGCGGATTGACTTCGGTGGAGTTAATTAACACAGCTTGGGATAGCGCACGCACCTATCGTGGTTCGGATTTCCGTGGTGGTGCCAACGGTGCACGTATTCGCTTAGCACCGCAAAAAGACTGGGTCGGCAATGAGCCTGAACGCCTACAAAAAGTGCTTAACACACTCGAATCTATTCAAGCAGGCTTGGCGAAGAAAGTCAGCATTGCAGATTTGATCGTACTTGGTGGTACGGCAGCGGTTGAACAAGCGGCTCGTGCAGCAGGTGTTGAGATCACTGTGCCGTTCACAGCAGGTCGTGGTGACGCTACGGATGAACAGACCGATGCAGAATCTTTCGATGTGCTTGAGCCGATTCATGATGGTTTCCGCAACTGGCAGAAACAGCATTATGAAAATACCCCTGAAGAATTATTGCTTGATCGTGCACAGCTCATGGGATTGACCGCACATGAAATGACGGTCTTGGTTGGCGGTATGCGTGTCCTCGGTACCAATTATGGTGACAGCAAACATGGCGTCCTCACCGACAATGTTGGCGTGCTCAGCAATGATTTCTTTGTCAATCTGACTGATATGCGTTTCAAGTGGAAACCAACTGGACGCAATAGTTACGAGATCATCGACCGTGAAACTGAACAAGTGAAATGGACAGCGACTCGGGTGGATTTGGTATTTGGCTCAAACTCGATCTTACGTTCATATGCCGAAGTCTATGCGCAGGACGACAACAAAGAGAAGTTTGTTAAAGACTTTGTCAAGGCATGGGTCAAAGTGATGAATGCCGATCGTTATGACCTAAGCTAATCGGTCTAAGCTAAACAACTTTTCACACACTTGAAACAACATAAAGCGGAAACCACGTCCGCTTTATGTTTTGCACTTGGTTTTGATCTTTTAAAAATAAAACAGCTCAGAGATGATTAAAAATTACGACTTGCTCGGCACTTTTGCATTTTGCTCTAACCATTGGATCGAATCGACCCGAAATACCTCACATGCGCCGTCACCTACATCATCAGGACGTAGCGAGGATCGCCACACCAAATCGTCTGATTTCACCTCAACCAAATCACCATGCATGCGCACCAAATCGCCTCGCTTGACCTGTTTGATCTGTTTAGCAATCTCAGGATTGGCAGGAATGATGTGAATATTCGACACCATTTGCATCGCTTCTTCCGCAGGCACTGGCAAGTAAGGAATCGCCCACTGCAAATAGCGATCGTATTGTTTAACTTGGATTTGTGATGCGATTTTTGGATTGGCGAACATCCCCCAACTCACCGCAAAATCGACAGGAGAAAATTTAGCTTGCTCATCATCCCGATAAGTCTTATGACCCAAAATACGAAAATCACCCTGAAAAGGTTGCAATACCGACACAGACTGCCCTTCAACTGGTGGCAGACCACGTGCTACGTTATACAACGCTTGCAATGAAAAGTCTTGGCGAGGCTGTGCTTGTTGCGTACTACCTGCATTGTGATGACTGGCATGCGCAATTGTCACAGATAAAGAACTCATCACAAGGATTAAACTGATTTTTTTAAAAGCGAATTTCATCACGCGACCATTCCTACCATTTTGCTACTTTATACGCACAACTATTACGTATTTATTGTCTAATGTAGCTGTGCATTTTTCCGTATTTTTTGGTAAATTTAAGTCTAGAATCGACAGAAAATATGCAGAAATTGTAACCGCATGCAGAGCAAGGAAAGTGACTTTTGAAATTGTTTAGACCATATCAATATTATCAACAACACATCTTCCCGCATTTGCTCGATCAAGTGATGAAAACAGCAAGCTTGATGGATGCACGCCGTGAGTTGCTTTTGCCGATTTCTGATGAATGTTTAGAGATAGGTTTTGGTACTGGTTTGAATTTAGCATTTTATCAAAATCTGAATGTACTGTATGCGCTTGAGCCCAATGCGCATATCGAAGCATTATCCAGTGAGCGACTTGCGCAAAGTAATTTTGAAATTCGTCATTTACGCAATATTGCAGAATCCATTCCACTCCCGACCAATAGCGTTAAACATGTTGTTTCAACATGGACGATGTGTAGTATTCCAAAACTTGAACAAGCTTTGGCAGAAATTTATCGGGTGATGCAAGTGGGTGGCACATTTCATTTGGTCGAGCATGTCTATTCCGATCAGACATCTACACAGCGTTGGCAAAATGCACTGACACCGATTCAGAAAACGCTTGCCGACGGCTGTCATCTCAATCGTAATATTGAACACTACTTAAAAAATGCAGGATTTGAATTCGTTGAAAAACGCTATTTTTACGCAGACGGCATCCCTACGATTGGAAACCGTATGCTGATGGCACGTGTGCAAAAACGATAAATTAATAGAAAGGGAAATTTCTGAATTTTTAAATTTACTTGGGATTAAATTTCCTCATCTTCATCATCGTCTGTGGGCAAGGCAATATGAATGGTCTCAAAACGTACTCGCCCGTCGTCGATCGCCTGTGCAATCGCTTGTTGACCTTTAGTAAGCCGTGCTGTACCTGACTTGATATCAATCAGCACTACTTCAATGTCTTCGGCATCACACAAACCTTCTCGAAAGTCGCTATAGCCTGAAAACACCACATAATCCACAGGATCACCCAAGAATCTCGCATCACTCGGTAGATAATCAAACTCAGGCAAATGTGGCGCAAACTGCTCCGCCATCTTGCCTTTGAGTACAGCACGACTGGTATTCACACTACGCTTTCGAGCGAGTATAAGAGCCTGCTCATGCTCACGGCGCATTTCACTGATTTCATATTGATACTCTGCATGAAGCTGTTGTATTTTGATGAGATAGAGCCACAACACACTCATCAATACACCAACACATACACCAATGAATAGCGCCACTGGGACAGACATAAGAATTTACCTAGACTAATGCGTGATTATGCGCAGATTAAAACAATTTCAAGCGCACTACTCAAATACATTCATGCCTGAAATATCAATTGATTAAAACCAATTTTACACAACCCTGTCATTCTCTTGTCACAATACAATGCTATGATTGGGTAAAGATTTTGTGTGATGATAACTGGAGTGTGGTGTATGAAGACAATTTTAATTGCAAATCAAAAAGGTGGCTGTGGCAAAACCTTAACAGCAATTACCCTTGCTTCAGCACTCGCCAATCGTGGCTACAAAGTCGCCCTCGCCGATGCGGATAATCAGAAATCATCGTTGAAGTGGCTCAAAGTGCGTGGCAATGAAGTTGCGAACATCCAAGCCGTCGATTGGCGTGATGAAAGCTCAATTGGGGATGCCCCTGCAAAAGTCGATTGGCTCATTATTGATGCGCCGGGTGCGCTATCAGGCGAACATGCAGAACACTTGATTGCCGAAAGTGATGCGATGATTGTACCACTTCAAGCATCATTCTTTGACATCGATAGCACCAAACGTTTTTTAAAAAATATCGACGACATCAAACGCATTCGTAAAGGCAAAGTGGACGTGATGTTGCTTGCTAATCGCATTAAGACAGGTGCTAGTAGCAAAGCACAAATCCAAAAGTTCTTTGATAAAGTCGAGCAAGAGCCAGTCGCATGGATCAGCGAACGTGCAGCATATGGTCAATTGGCAATGGACGGTCTGAGTGTATTTGACCGTACGCAAAAGCAATTTATGCTGATTCAACAGCAATGGGAACCATTGATTCGTCGCTTACTTGGTCAAAGTGATAAAAATAAAAAGCAAAATTGGTTTTAAAAAATTCTACTTTTAAGCAATAAAATCAGCATTTCATAAGTGCTGATTTTCAGCTAACATAAGCTTCAGCATGCTTCATGGAAATGGAAAGCTCTCGTGCAAGAAAATGCGCCAATTTTGCAACGTTTACTACTTTTCGGACTGTTCTTCTGTCTGATTTTATTAAGCTTTGAAATCCTCAAATATTTTATTGTTCCAGTGTTATGGGCGTCCATCATCGCCTATATCACATGGCCTTTGCATCAAAAAATTTATCATTGGGTTGGGGAACGTAAAAACCTCAGCGCAATTTTGATGACCAGTCTTTTGGTACTGTTGGTCGGGATTCCGCTCACCATTGGTATTTTTGTACTGCAACATGAAGGGCGTCAGTTGTACTTCGAAGTACAGCAACAGCTTTATGCAGGAAAAATTGAAGTACCCGAGTTTGTGCAAACATTGCCATTTATTGGTCCAGAAATTCAGCGCATCATCTTTGAGCTCAATAGCAATCCACATGCGATTACGCAAAATATTGGCTTGTGGATTCAAGGGCATCTTGGTTATGGTCGTTTTGTCTTGGCTGAGATCAGTCGCAATTTGGTGAAGCTGATTTTTGCCATCTTTTCGTTATTCTTCTTCTATCGTGATGGTAGCTTGATCTTGGAGCAGGTGCGCCGAGCGTTTGAATTGGTCATTGGTCCACGGATTCATCATTATTTTCAAACCATTTCTGAAACAACGCGTGCCGTGGTCTATGGTGTCGGATTGACTGCGATAGTGCAAGCGCTCTTGGCAAGTCTCAGTTATATCGTTGCGGGTGTGCCAAATCCGATGGTGCTGACCTTAGTTACCTTTGTCTTAGCACTCATTCCATTTGGTCCACCTGTGGCATACGGTAGCGTTGCGCTATGGCTCTTCTCGCAAGGTCAAACCGTTGAAGCGGCTGGTGTGCTGATCTGGGGAGTTGCCATTGTTAGCAGTGCCGATAACGTGATTCGCCCACTAGTCATTTCGGGTGCGACCAAAATTCCATTCTTATTGATCATGTTTGGTGTACTTGGCGGATTGGCAAGTTTTGGTTTGGTTGGTTTATTTATTGGCCCAGTGATTTTGGCTGTTTTATTGGCGATTTGGAAAGAGTGGTTACAGGAAAAAATTCACAATGCTGAGGACTATCATCCCAATCCTGAAGCGCTGATTACAGAAGAATTCACTACTGAAAAAACGACTCCCCGAGATTAAAAAAACATTTAAGACGACTATCTTTACCGAGAAAGCCCACTATGCGTTGGGCTTTTAAGTGTTAATTCATTCTGCATTTTTACACAATGTTTCTTTTCTTTCATACTGTTACAGCAATTTTTAAAGATTCATATTAGGCTTGACACATCACTTAAATCATTTTTTGAAATATATTTAAATACATTAATAGGAATAGATGGAGCGTTCATATGTCGAAGTTATTTAATAAGTTATCTAAAATGTCCAAAATAAAATTGCTTACTGGTGGTTTAATCTCTGCTGTCGCTATCAGTGGCTGTACCAGTATGACTAAAACCGATGAAATGCATAAAATTCGAGTGCATGCCGTGACTGCTGAAGGTGTTGAAGGTAGCCTTGGGACAGTGACCTTTATCAAAGCAGATCAGGGTGGCTTGGTGGTGAAGCCTGATCTTCAAGGACTTCCACCAGGCAAACATGGCTTCCATATCCATGAAAATCCATCATGTGAACCTGATATAAAAGATGGCAAAGCCACTGCTGCACTCAAAGCAGGTAGTCACTACGATCCGCTAAATACAGGCAAACATGACTATCCTCAAGGCAATGGTCATCTCGGTGATTTGCCTGCGCTCACAGTCAATGCTGACGGCACAGCAACTTCAGCAGTACAAGCGCCTCGTTTAAGCCTTGATGCGATTCAAGGTCGAGCACTAATGATCCATGCAGGTGGTGATAATTATTCTGATACACCTGAAGCATTAGGTGGTGGTGGTGCACGTATTGCCTGCGGTGTGATTGAATAATCATTCAATTCATTTTACTTACAACCTATTCGTTAATGAGAGCTTCGGCTCTCTTTTTTTATGGCAAAACAGTCACCTTTGAATCTTAGGGTCTGTTGACATTTCAGCCATGCATTGCGTTATAGGCTAAAATCACATAAACAAGGCATGAAATGCAGGGAATGGTCACTCCCTTGCCAAGTTTCATAACGAAGTTTATGGCAATTTTAGCCATAACCTTTCAGGACAAGGATGTTTTTTGACGCTACGTCGTTAGGAAAGAGTCATTTAGAATGACTAAATTTCCTCTTTCCTGCCTAGTATCACCTAAAAAACATCCGTAGTCGCAAGCATCTGTGAAATGTCAACAGACCCTAATCAAACAATTTTTTCATCTGTAAGATCATGTTAAAATATGCGCAGTTATAATACATCACTGTATTTTTTGATTTCTTTCTCCATTTTTTCGATTTTTTTATGCTCTCAAATATTCAACACGAATGGTTTTCTAATGTACGCGCCGATATTTTGGCGGGGATTGTGGTTGGTTTAGCACTGATTCCTGAGGCGATCGCCTTTTCAATTATTGCTGGCGTTGATCCACAAGTCGGACTGTATGCTTCATTTTCTATGGCGGTGGTGATTGCTTTTATGGGCGGTCGTCCTGCGATGATTTCAGCAGCAACTGCAGCGATGGCACTACTGATGGTGACTTTGGTCAAAGAACATGGACTGCAATATTTATTTGCCGCAACGATTTTGACAGGGATATTGCAGATCATTGCAGGACAACTCAAACTCGCCAAGTTGATGCGCTTTGTATCAAAGTCAGTGGTCATCGGCTTCGTCAACGCATTAGCGATTTTAATTTTTATGGCACAACTACCGCAGTTGATTGATGTGCCTTGGGCGGTTTATCCCTTGGTTGCTTTAGGCTTGGCGATTATTTATTTATTTCCGCTGATTCCCAAATTAGGACAACTAATTCCATCGCCGTTGGTTTGCATCATCGTGGTCACGGCGATTTGTCTAATGTTTGGTGTGAATATTGGCACAGTGGGCGACTTGGGCGATTTGCCAACAAGCTTGCCGCATTTCTTTATGCCTGATATTCCACTTAATCTTGAAACTTTACAAATCATCTTACCTTATGCGATCGCACTGGCAGCAGTGGGCTTGCTTGAATCGATGATGACAGCAACGATCGTCGATGAAATGACGGATACCGCCAGTGATAAACATCGCGAGTGTAAAGGTCAAGGCGTTGCTAATATTGTGACTGGATTTATGGGCGGTATGGCCGGCTGTGCCATGATTGGTCAATCCATCATCAACGTCACCTCAGGCGCAAGAACTCGACTGTCGACATTGGTCGCAGGTTTGTGGTTATTGATTTTGGTGATATTCATCAGTGATTGGTTACGTGTCATTCCGATGGCAGCATTGGTCGCAGTGATGATTATGGTGTCGATTAGCACCTTTAACTGGGATTCGATTCGTAGCTTCCATCAAAATCCAAAATCAAGCAATATCGTCATGTTGGCAACTGTTGCGGTCGTAGTGGCAACGCACAATCTTGCTCTTGGCGTACTCCTTGGTGTGATTCTTTCGGCACTGTTCTTAGCCAATAAACTAGAAAATGATGTGCATGTCGAAAAGCATCTACATCAAGGTGTGCGTCACTACGATATTCGAGGGCAGATTTTCTTTAGTTCATCCGAGCGCTTTTATCACTTCTTTAACTTTCAAGAAAATGTCAAACTGGTGGTGATTGATCTGACTCATTCCCATATTTGGGATGTGACTTCGGTGGCAATGCTCGATAGTGTAGTGCAGAAATTTAAAAATCATGGCATTGATGTGCGAGTACAGGGACTCAATGAGGCCAGTTCGATCATGATTGATAAATATGGCAAACACGCCAAGATATAAAGACGCAAATCAAGGTTTATTTGGTCATTTTCCCCAATCCAACTGATTTCAAAAGTTAAGCATATCAGTAAGAAGCAAAAAGGCAGGATAACTATCCTGCCTTTTACCATGCTTTGACATGTATTCAACCTCTATCAGATTTGACCTATTTAAATTCTACCGAATGATTTTCACCTAGACCGCCTGAGATTTTGCCATCACTCATTGCTGCAGCAGTCATTTTAAACATATTCACCACAGCATTACCGCTTAACCAATATTCAGCACCATTCGGCGTAACTTTGATCAATTGGATTTGGCTATCTTCTTTACCATTTTCAAAAAATGCTGCATAAGTCGGTGACCACAATTCTTCGAGTTTAGTTGGGTCTTGAACCAATTCTGCAACACCGTTGATCGATACATAATCCTTCGAGCTATTGGTGGTGTAGCTTAAGTTGACCTGTGGGTTGGCTTGAATATCAGTAACCGTCTGTGAGGTTTTATCTGCAATAAACCAAATTTCTTTACGCGCCAAATCAAACTGATTGGTGGTCATTGGGCAAGCGTGTAGATGCCCTTCATGGGTCACCGTTGTCATCATTGTAAATTTTAAATCTTTAATTAAATCACTAATTTTGTCGAGATGTTCTTGATGATTCATCTTAATATCCTTTTGCAAAGTTGATGTATAAATACAACTTTTTTAACTTAGCAAACTTATCCAATGTTCACGGTAAAATCGAGTTATGAGATGTAGATTGACTGTAAAATAACCTCATCAAGTGCGCACTCTATGTATCAACTTAAAGCCTTTCATTTTAAAAATTATATTTTTTTAGATGCTTGTCATATCCAATAAAAAAATGCTTAGAAATCTCTAAGCATTTTTTCTTTATAGGACTTAAATCAAAAGTCAAAGCATTTAACTTGCCAATTTCTTTTGTGCAGGTTTGACAGCTTGTGATTTTTTCTCAAATTTTAAGATCGGATCATCGAAGCGTGCATTTTTAAGCGCATCACGATCTGCATAATAGCTCGCCTCATTCTTCCACGGTGACTTTGTACCTTGACGTGGCATGATCTGATCAGCACGTTTGATATAACCCGAAGTCAAACTACTCCCCATCAAACTATCAGTTGATTTGGCGGACGAATCACCTTGAGCAGTCACCGTTGCAAGTTGATTTTGATCCATATGCGTTAGCAAACGGGCAAGATAATCTGCAACAACATCGACTTTCAACGTCCAAGATGCGTTGGTATAACCAATAATCAATGCAAAATTTGGAATATCGCTAATCATCGCACCCTTATACATCATTGCATCACGTGTATTGATTTTCACACCATCCTTCGTCGCATTAATGCCACCAAGCAACTGAATTTCAAGCCCTGTTGCAGATACCACAATATCCGCCTCAATCTTCTTACCTGACTTCAAGACCACGCCATTTTCTTCAAAATAATCAATATGATCCGTTTCAATAAATGCCTGCCCTTCACGAAGCACTTTAAACAAATCACCATCTGGAACAACACAAAGACGCTGATCCCACGGATTATAGGTCGGGGTAAAGTGTTTCATATCGACCTTACCTTTTAGCTGTTGTTTCACACCTGCAAGAAGCAATTTACGTAAAATCTTCGGTTGTGCTTTTGCTAAAGCATAAATACCACGTTGCACAGCAATATTACGTTTACGAGTCAGCTGATAGGCACGGTCTTCTGACATAAATTTCTGCATGGTTTTATAGACCATATCAACCGATGGCACGGTGGCAATATAAGTCGGTGAGCGTTGAAGCATAGTCACGATCGCACCTTGTTTCGCCATTGCAGGTACCAACGTAATCGCCGTTGCACCACTACCTATGATCAGCACTTTTTTACCGACAAAATCTAGGTTTTCAGGCCAATGCTGTGGATGGATAAATTGCCCTTTAAAACGATCAGCTTGTGGAAAGTCAGGTTGAAAACCATTCGCATAGTTGTAATAACCAGTACAGCTCACCACAAAGTTTGCTGTCCATTGTTCTTTTTTACCATAGTTATCTACGGTCAATTCCCACAATTGCGCTTCAGAATTCCAATTCGCAGATACAATCGCATGTTTAAATTTAATTTTTTGATTTAATTTATTTTCATCAATGGTTTCTTGCAGATATTCACAAATTGCGGCCCCATCAGCAAGTACACTCGCTTTTCGCCACGGCTTAAACTCAAAACCAAAGGTAGACATATCCGAATCTGAGCGAATTCCTGGATATTGGAATAAACTCCACGTTCCGCCGATACGGTCACGACGTTCAAAAATAAGGAAATCACGTTGCGGCGCGTCATTTTGCAGATGTACTGCTGTACCAATGCCCGAAATTCCTGCACCGATGATCAATGTATTAATATGCTGAGCCATTATTCTGTCCCGAGTTTTGCTTTGATCTTACTCTATCATATACTTGACAATGCGCAATGTCAGTTTGGGAAATTTTTTATGTTTATTTGATGACAACATGATAAATCATCGAAAATACAACCGTGCAAAATCAAGCTAACATTAACTTTAGATAGCATTCAAAGGTTTTATTTATTAATTTATTTTCCTACAAAAGCAATCAATTGCGATTGATTTCCAAAAGGTCGCTTATCAAATGGTTTTGTGTTCCATCTTTGCACTATTGCTGTAAAACAGTAAGTATTTATAATCATTAACAATAAACTCATTTGGTTTTTTTAATAATTCTTTACGTCCTTTAAAAACAAACTCTATGAGGCTAAAAGTAACCACTAGAAAGGCCATAATACTGTAGCGACTAAAAAGTTCAGCGTAAATTCATAGGAGGTCAATGTATCATTTATATAGGCTTTTCCAGTAACCCAAATTAAGAACAATAATGAAATTAATAGAGCCTTTACGTAATTGGTTAGATATGGAAGCTCCTCTACTTTATAATTGTCAATAAATACCCCACATAATCACCATAAGTAGTTCATCCATATCATAGCCTTGAACAGTAATTGCTGGCTAAACAAAATACACCGCCCTGTTCATATATATAAGCCGTAGGGAATATATTTAGAAAAATCACAAACTAAAAAAAGGTCAGCATAAGCTGACCTTTTTTATTGCGAATAATAGAATTATTCAGCAGATTTAATCTCACGATCTACAAGCTCGACATAAGCCATTGGCGCAGCATCACCTGCACGAAAGCCTGCTTTAAGCACACGTAGATAACCGCCGCTACGTTCTTTATAACGAGGGCCAAGAACGGTAAATAATTTACCAACAGTTGCAGCTGAACGAGTACGAGCAAATGCCAAACGGCGGTTTGCAACAGTATCGTTTTTCGCTAAGGTGATCAAAGGCTCAGCAACACGGCGAAGTTCTTTCGCTTTTGGCAAAGTTGTTTTAATCAACTCATGCTCTACAAGAGCATTCGTCAAATTTTGGAACAACGCTTTGCGATGGCTGCTAGTACGGCCTAATTTAACACCACTATTACGATGACGCATGGTGAATAGTCCTACTCAATTAACGGCTACGATAGGCAAAACGATCGTCCATACGCAAACTAGCTGGTGGCCAGTTTTCTAAGCGCATGCCGAGTTGTAAGCCTTTAGAAGCCAACACATCTTTAATCTCAGTCAACGATTTCTTACCTAAGTTAGGAGTTTTCAACAACTCAACTTCAGTACGTTGAACAAGATCACCAATGTAGTAAATATTTTCTGCTTTCAAACAGTTCGCCGAACGAACAGTAAGCTCCAAATCATCCACTGGACGAAGTAAGATCGGATCGACCTCTTCGCGTGGTTCTTGTGCAACAGGGGCTTGATCTTTTTGCAAATCAACAAAAATCGCGATTTGTTGTTGCAAAATAGTAGCTGCCTTACGAATCGCTTCTTCAGGATCAACAGTACCATTGGTTTCAAGATCAATAACCAACTTATCCAAGTCAGTACGTTGTTCTACACGAGCACTTTCGACTGTGTATGACACACGAGTGATTGGACTATAGCTTGCATCAAGCTGTAAACGACCCACTGGACGAGTTTCACCTTCAGGGAATCGCGCATCAGATGGCTCATAACCACGACCTTGAGCAACTTTTAGGCGCATTTTTAAATGACCATTAGCACTCAAAGTACCCAATACATGTTCAGGATTTGCAATTTCAACATTATGTGGCAAACGAAGATCAGCTGCAGTTACTGCTCCAGCGCCTTGTTTGTCTAATGTTAAATATGCTTCGCTCTGATCGAACAGTTTAATTGACAACCCTTTTAGATTCAGCAAGAGCTCGACGATATCCTGCTGCAAGCCTTCTAAGGTACTGTACTCATGCTCGACACCTTCTATTTCCACCTCTACCACAGCAGCGCCAGGTAGAGAAGACAATAGAATGCGACGCAAAGCATTACCAAGAGTGTGACCGAAACCACGCTCTAAAGGCTCAAGAATTACTTTTGCCGAGGTTCCTGTAACCGCATCGACTTTGATCGCTTGCGGAGTAAGGAACTCGTTTGCAGTACGCGTCATATTGCCACCTCAAGGATTATTTAGAATACAATTCTACAATCAAGCTTTCATTAATTTCAGCAGATAGATCAGCGCGATCTGGTGCAGATTTAAACGTGCCTTCCAACTTAGAGTGATCTACATCAACCCACTCTGGAATTCCACGTTGAGTCGCTAATTCAATTGCGTTTTTAATACGTAATTGTTGTTTAGCGCCTTCATGCACAGCAATCACATCACCTGCTTTCACTTGAATTGATGCAATATTTACACGGCGACCATTCAAAGTAATGCTACGGTGAGAAACTAACTGACGAGCTTCTGCACGAGTAGAACCAAAGCCCATACGATAAACAACGTTATCTAAACGGCTTTCAAGGAGTTTCAACAAGTTTTCACCAGTTGCACCTTTTACACGAGCAGCTTCTTTATAGTAATTACTAAATTGACGCTCTAAAACACCGTACATACGACGTACTTTTTGTTTTTCACGTAATTGTAGTGAATACTCAGATTGCTTACTGCCACGAGCCCCGCCATGTTGACCAGGCGCTTTAGCATGTTTTTTAGTTTTGACGTCAAAAGGTTTAACGCCAGATTTAAGTTGCAGGTCTGTCCCTTCGCGGCGAGAGAGTTTGCATTTAGGACCAATATAACGAGCCATGAATGTTTCTCCTTACACGCGACGTTTTTTAGGTGGACGGCAACCGTTGTGAGGAATTGGGGTCACATCGGTAATGCTGTTAATCTTATAACCCACTGCACCTAATGCACGAACCGCAGATTCACGACCTGGACCAGGACCTTTTACAAGGACGTCCAAGTTTTTCAAACCGTAGTCCAAAGCTGCTTTACCAGCAACTTCAGCCGCTACCTGAGCAGCAAACGGAGTTGATTTACGTGATCCACGGAAGCCTTGTCCACCAGAGGTAGCCCAAGCCAATGCATTACCTTGACGATCGGTAATCGTTACAATGGTGTTATTAAAAGACGCGTGAATGTGTGCAACACCTTCAGAGACGGTACGAGAGACCTTCTTGCGTGTGCGAGTATCTTTAGCCATCTTTTAGCTTCCAAAAATCTTACTTTTTAATCGGTTTGCGCGGACCTTTACGGGTACGTGCGTTAGTTTTGGTGCGTTGACCACGGACAGGCAAGCTGCGACGATGACGAAGGCCGCGGTAGCAACCTAAATCCATTAAACGTTTAATGTTCATGGAAATTTCACGACGTAAATCACCTTCGGTAGGAACCTTAGCAATTTCCGAGCGAATCGCATCTAGCTGAGCGTCATCCAATTCACGAATCTTCGTTGTTTGAGCGATACCCACAGCAGCCAAGATGTTCTTAGCAGTGTGAAGACCAACACCAAAGATATACGTAAGAGAGATAACAGCATGCTTGTTATCCGGAATGTTTACACCGGCAATACGAGCCATTGACTTTTCTCCAACAAGGCACTCGTGATAATGAGCCGCCCCACAAAAATCTTGAGGGGCGGATATTAACCCAAAAAACCTAATAAATCAACAGGTCTAAGATTAAGATTAACCTTGACGTTGTTTATGACGAGGCTCTGCGCTACAAATTACGCGAATCACCCCATTACGACGGATAACTTTACAGTTACCACAAATTTTTTTCACTGAAGCTTGAACTTTCATGATAAACCTCTATTGCTCCAACTTATGGTTGAGCGGTCGATTTTTTCATCAATGTTTGATTATCATATTGATGCGATGTTAAATGAGCTTGTAGCTGTGCCATGAAATCCATCACAACAACCACAACAATCAGCAACGATGTACCACCTAAATAGAATGGTACACCGAACGAGCTTTGTAGCACCATCGGCATCAAGCAGATGATGGTCATATAGATTGCACCAATGAAGGTCAAACGATTGAGAATATGATCTAAATATCGTGACGTCTGTTCACCTGGGCGAATACCTGGCACATATGCACCACTACGTTTTAGATTCTCAGCAACTTCTTTTGGACTAAATACCAAAGCGGTATAGAAGTAACAGAAGAAGATAATTAAAGCACCGAACAGAATTAAGTATAACGGCTGTCCAGGTGACAAAACTAATGCCAAATCTTGCAAAGCACGCTTAATAAAACCTGCATCAGGATCGTTACTACCCACCCATTGTCCCAAACTTGCAGGGAACAATAATAGTGAGCTTGCAAAGATCGCAGGAATCACACCCGCCATATTAATTTTTAATGGCAAATGTGTTTGCTGTGCAGTAAAGACACGACGTCCTTGTTGCTTTTGTGCATAGTTCACTGGGACACGACGTTGTGCTTTTTCGATAAAGACAATGGCCGCCAAAACGATCAAAGACAATACCGCAAACACTAATATCGCAATCAAACTACTCTGTCCGCTTTCAACAGATGAGAAAGTTTGCATCACCAATGTCGGTAAACCTGCAACAATACCTGCGAAGATAATCATCGAGATACCATTACCTACACCACGCTCAGTAATTTGCTCACCCAACCACATCAAAAACATGGTACCTGCAACCAAAGAGGTCACAGCAGGAACATAAAATGCTAAGCCTGTAGATAACGTAATCCCTTGACTAATCAAACCAGCACACATACCGACTGACTGAACCAGTGCAAGTAATAATGTACCCTGACGAGTATATTGTTGGATTTTACGTTTACCTTGCTCACCTTCTTTCTTTAATGCTTCTAATGAAGGCACGACAGAAGACATGAGCTGCACAATGATCGATGCCGAAATATACGGCATGATCCCAAGCGCAAGAATCGACATACGCTCTAACGCACCACCAGAGAACATATTAAACATACCAAGGATAGTTCCTTGGTTTGCATTAAATAAATTCTCTAGTGCAGCATTATTAATACCAGGTACAGGGATATGCGCTCCTAGTCGAAACACCAATAATGCTCCAACAAGGAACATCAATCGGTTAATAATTTCACGATACTTCACATAAAAAGGTTGCCCTTTTTGCAAATGCACATGACCCGAAGAACTAGGAGACATAGACACCGACGATTACTCCTCGACTTTACCACCAGCCGCTTCAACAGCAGCTTTCGCACCCTTAGTCAATGCAACACCTTGAATAGTGAATGCACGAGCAACATCACCAGAAAGTACAATACGAGCACGCAACATATCTTTACGTACTACGTTCGCAGCTTTCAAAGTTTCTAGTGAAACGATATCACCTTCAACTTTAGCAAGCTCAGACAAACGTACTTCAGCTGTTTTTAATGCGATTTGGCTAGTAAAACCAAATTTCGGTAAACGACGATACAACGCTGTTTGACCACCTTCGAAGCCTGGGCGAACACCACCACTTTTACGTGATTTTTGACCTTTCACACCACGACCACCAGTCTTACCGACACCAGAACCGATACCGCGACCTAGACGAAGATTGTCACGTTTTGCACCTTCTGCAGGTGCAAGTTCATTTAAACGCAGAGTCATGGGCTTATTCCTCTACACTAACCATATAGTAGACTTTATTGATCATACCGCGGTTAGAAGGAGTATCAACAACTTCTACAGTATGACCAATGCGACGCAGACCTAAACCTTGTAGGCAAAGTTTGTGATTTTTCAAACGATGCGCTGATGATTTAGTCTGGGTAACTTTAATCGTTTTCATGATTATTACCCTTGAATTTCTTCTACTGATTTACCACGTTTCGCAGCGACTTTCTCAGGAGAAGTCATGTCACGCAAACCATTAAAAGTTGCGTTGACTACGTTAGCGGCATTTGTAGAGCCATAACATTTCGCAAGTACGTTATGTACACCCGCTGCTTCTAAAACAGCACGCATTGCGCCACCAGCAATTACGCCAGTACCTTCAGATGCAGGTTGCATGTACACACGGCTTGCACCATGACGCGCATTCACAGGATGTTGTAAAGTTGTGCCTTTTAGGTCAACTGTAATCATGTTGCGACGAGCAGCTTCAAGTGCTTTTTGAATAGCAGCTGGAACTTCACGTGCTTTACCACGACCAAAACCTACGCGACCGTTACCATCACCTACAACAGTTAATGCTGTGAAAGAGAAGATACGACCACCTTTAACCACTTTGGCTACACGATCAACGGCAACCAGCTTTTCAACAAGACCTTCGTTTTGTTCAACTTTAGCCATGATTAGAACTCCAAGCCGTTTTCACGAGCAGCATCAGCCAAGGCTTTGATACGACCATGAAATTTAAAACCAGAACGGTCAAATGCAACTTTTGTTACGCCAGCAGCTTTCGCACGTTCAGCGATCAATGCACCAACTTTAGTTGCAGCATCAACGTTACCCGTAGTACCACTACGCAAAGTTGCATCCAAAGTAGAAGCTTGCGCCAATACTTTGCCACCATCTGCAGAGATAACTTGCGCATAAATGTGACGCGGTGTGCGGTTTACACACAAACGAGTCGCACCCAATGCACGAATGTGCAAGCGTGTGCTTTTTGCACGACGCAAGCGGGATTGTTTCTTTTCGTTCATAAGAACCTCGCGCCTTATTTCTTCTTAGCTTCTTTACGAAGTACAACTTCGTCAGAATAACGCACACCTTTACCTTTATAAGGCTCTGGCGGACGATAGCCACGGATTTCAGAAGCAACTTGACCTAATAATTGCTTATTTGCAGACTTCAAAATAATTTCAGTCGCAGTAGGTGTTTCAGCTGTCACACCTTCAGGCAAGTTGTAATCGATTGGATGAGAAAAACCAAGGCTAAGGTTAACTACATTACCTTTCACCGCAGCTTTATAACCAACACCGATTAGTTGTAATTTACGTTCAAAACCGTCACTTACACCCTTCACAAGGTTGTTTAATACAGCGCGAGCAGTACCAGCTTGCATCCAAGCGTCTTTCGACTCTTGCTTAGGAGCAATTTGAAGTTGACCTTCTTCCTGTTTTAGCTCGACCAGCGCATGCAGGTTGAGAGACAACGTACCTTTGCTGCCTTTCACTTCGACCTGCCGGCCGTTCTGAGTAACTGTTACACCATTCGGTACAGTTACTGGGGCTTTAGCCACACGAGACATGAGGAATCACCTATTAAGATACAAAAGCAAGGACTTCACCACCAACACCAGCAGCACGAGCCGCACGGTCAGTCATGACACCTTTGCTTGTAGAAACAATTGCAACACCCAAACCTTGCTTAACGCTCGGTAAGCTATCTTTATTGCGATATTGGCGTAGACCTGGACGGCTTACACGCTTAATGCTTTCGATAACTGGTTTGCCTTCAAAATATTTTAAGGTAATCGTCAATGTCGCTTTAGCACCTTCTTCAGATACTTCAACGCCAGAAACATAACCTTCTTGCTCTAGAACGTTTGCAATTGAAACTTTCAATTTAGAGCTTGGCATAGCAACAGTTGCTTTATTTGCCATTTGTGCGTTACGAACACGTGTTAGCATGTCGGCAACGGTATCTTGCATACTCATTTATAGTCGCTCCTTACCAGCTTGCCTTAACAACGCCTGGGACATCACCCTGCATCACGGTATCACGCAATTTGTTACGGCTTAGACCGAACTTGCGAAAATAACCATGTGGACGACCAGTCAAACCACAACGGTTACGCAGACGCACTGGAGATGCATTACGTGGTAATGCTTGAAATTTCATCATCGCTTCAAAACGCTCTTCTTCAGACGCATTTACGTTTGCAATGATTGCTTTTAATTCAGCACGTTTTGCAGCGTATTTAGCGACTGTTTTCTCACGTTTTAATTCGCGATTAATCATACCTTTCTTAGCCATATCGACCTCTTATTTGAACGGGAAGCCGAATGCACGCATAAGCGCACGGCCTTCGTCATCGGTGCGAGCAGTCGTAGTAACGGTAATATCCATACCACGAATACGATCAATCTTATCGAAATCGATTTCAGGGAAAACGATTTGCTCTTTCAAACCCATTGAGTAGTTACCACGACCATCAAATGATTTCGATGAGAAACCACGGAAGTCACGGATACGTGGGATTGCAATAGAGATCAAGCGATCTAAGAATTCATACATTTGGTCGCCACGTAATGTAACTTTACATCCGATTGGCCAACCATCACGAATTTTAAAACCAGCGATTGATTTACGTGCAAGCGTCACTACTGGTTTTTGACCAGCAATTAACGTCATGTCTGCTACAGCACCATCTAATAACTTCTTATCAGTTGCAGCTGCACCAACACCCATGTTTAGAGTGATTTTTGTGATGCGAGGAATCTCCATCACATTCTTAATGCCTAGCTCTTCTTTAAGCTTAGCTTTAAGTTCGTCGTTATAACGAGTTTTAAGTCTGGCCATTGCCCTATCAACCTATTACTTCGCCGCCGCCACTGCTTCACCATTTGACTTGTAAACACGAGTTTTCGTGCCTTCTGCATCAACTTGGTAACCAATACGGTCAGCCTTTTGGGTTGTAGCATTAAAAATTGCCACATTAGAGATATGAAGCGAAGCCTCTTGAGTAACGATACCGCCTTCAGCGCCTGTTACACGGTTTGGCTTTTGATGCTTCTTCACCAAGTTAAGGCCTTCGACCTTAACACGATCTTCTGAAATAGACAGAACAGTACCCTGTTTGCCTTTTTCTTTACCAGCGATCACGATCACTTGATCGCCTTTTTTGATTTTAGCCATGACTGTCTCTTATAGAACTTCTGGAGCCAATGAAATGATTTTCATGAACTGCTCTGTACGAAGCTCACGAGTCACTGGTCCGAAAATACGAGTTGCAATCGGTGCCTTGTTATTGTTCAAAATCACCGCAGCATTGTCATCAAAACGGATCACAGAACCATCTGGACGACGAATACCAAATTTGGTACGAACAACAACAGCATTCATTACGTCGCCTTTTTTAACACGACCACGTGGAATTGCTTCTTTTACTGTTACTTTAATAATATCGCCAACTGAAGCGTAACGACGATGCGAGCCACCAAGTACTTTAATACATTGTACGCGGCGTGCACCACTGTTATCTGCTACGTCGAGCATACTTTCGGTTTGAATCATTGCCCTACTCCAAAACCGAGCATCACTGGCTCATTCGAAAGGCGTAAATCCTACTCGAAATTAACCAATGATGCAACAAGAACGTTGAATTACTCAGCAGCTGCTTCAACCACTTCCACTAAAGTCCAAGACTTAGTTTTAGAAATTGGGCGGCTTTCTTTGATGGTTACAAGATCGCCTAACTTAGCGGTATTGTTCTCATCATGAGCATGTAACTTAGTTGAACGGCGGATTGATTTGCCATACAACGGGTGTTGAACACGACGTTCGATAAGTACAACAATAGACTTATCCATTTTGTCGCTTACAACTTTACCCGTTAAAGTGCGAACTGTATTCTCACTCATTGTCCGTTCCCCTGTTTTTCGGTAAGGAGTGTCTTGATGCGTGCGATCGCCTTACGAGCAAGTTGCACTTCGTGCGTTTTGCCCAATTGACCAGTCGCTTTCGCCATGCGAAGACGGAATTGGTTTAGCTGTTGCTCATCAAGCAAAGCTTTCAACTCTTCTACCGATTTTTCACGTAGATCTTTAGTATTCATTACATTACCGTCCGAGTTACGATAGTGGTTTTAAACGGGAGCTTAGCAGCTGCAAGCGTGAATGCTTCGCGTGCCAACTCATCGTTCACACCTTCCATTTCGTACAGGATCTTACCTGGCTTGATTTGACAAACCCAGTACTCAACAGAACCTTTACCTTTACCCATACGAACTTCTAATGGTTTTTCGGTAATTGGCTTGTCAGGGAATACACGGATGTAAATCTTACCACCACGTTTTACACGACGGCTAATCGTACGACGCGCTGCTTCGATCTGACGCGCAGTCATTTGACCACGTTCAGTCGCCTTCAATGCGATCGTACCGAATGATACTGTACTACCACGATGCGCTAGACCAGTGTTACGGCCTTTGTGCACTTTACGGAATTTGGTACGTTTAGGTTGCAACATGGATTATTCTCCCTTGTCTGCACGGTCTGAACGACGACCACGACGTTCTTGACCTTCACCACGACCACGACCACGTTTAGCTGGACGCTCTTCAGCAGGTGCTGGGTTCATGACTTGTTTCATGCCACCCAAGATCTCACCACGGAAAATCCAAACTTTAACACCGATCGTACCGTAAGTTGTTTCTGCACGGAAAGTAGAGTAGTCGATGTCCGCACGAAGTGTATGCAAAGGCACACGACCTTCACGATACCATTCAGTACGTGCAATCTCTGCACCACCTAAACGACCAGAAACTTCTACCTTGATACCTTTCGCACCAGCACGCATAGTGTTTTGTACCGCACGCTTCATAGCACGACGGAACATTACGCGCTTTTCGAGTTGTGAAGCGATCGCTTCAGCAACCAAACGTGCGTCTAAGTCAGGGCGATCAATTTCATGAATGCTTACTTGCGCAGGAACACCCATAATAGATGTTAATTCGCGTTGTAATTTCTCAATGTCTTCGCCTTTTTTACCGATAACGATACCAGGACGAGCAGTGCTAATTGTTACCTTAGCAGCACCTGTTGGACGTTCGATAAGAATTTTGCTGACCATCGCGCTCTTAAGTTTTTTATTCAAAAACTCACGAACTTGAAGATCTTTTAGCAAATATTCAGCGTATTGTTTCGGGCTCGCATACCAGTTGGCGTTATGACGCTTCACAACACCTAGGCGGATACCGATTGGATGAACCTTCTGACCCATATCAAACTCCTACCTTAACAGTGATGTGACAGGTACGCTTAGTGATACGATCCGCACGACCTTTTGCACGTGGCATGATGCGTTTAAGGCTCATACCTTCGTCAACGAAGATCGTTGTTACTTTGAGATCATCAACATCTAAGCTGTTGTTGTGTTCAGCATTGGCGATCGCAGATTCGAGTGCTTTTTTGACTAACACAGCAGCTTTTTTGTTGCTGAAGCTCAAAATATCGAGTGCGCGCGCAACTGACTTACCACGGATAAGATCAGCAACTAAACGTGCTTTTTGTGCCGAGATAGCGGCACCGCGTAATTTTGCAGTTACTTCCATCATGACACCTATTAACGTTTAGATTTCTTGTCAACACCGTGACCACGATAGGTACGGGTTGGCGCGAATTCACCAAGTTTATGTCCGACCATGTGCTCAGTAATAATTACTGGAACGTGGTTACGACCATTATGAACAGAGATTGTTAAACCAACAAAATCTGGGAGGATCATCGAACGACGTGACCATGTCTTGATCGGCTTGCGGTTGTTCGCAGCGACTGCAGCTTCAACCTTAGCAAACAAGTGTGCGTCGACGAATGGACCTTTTTTTAATGAACGAGGCATTAGTTAGATTCCTTACTTGACGCGACGATCGCGAATAATCATCTTAGTCGTACGCTTATTGGTACGAGTCTTGTACCCTTTCGCTTTTTGACCCCATGGGCTTACAGGTTGAATACCTTTGTTACGCCCTTCACCACCACCATGTGGATGGTCAACTGGGTTCATCGCCATACCACGAACGGTAGGACGAACACCACGCCAGCGCGATGCACCAGCTTTACCCAATGAACGAAGGTTGCTTTCTGAGTTAGATACTTCACCTAACACAGCACGGCACTCAACATGCACTTTACGCATTTCACCTGAACGCAGACGAATAATTGCGTAAATACCATCACGACCCAACAACTGTGCTGAAGTACCAGCAGAACGCATCAACTGTGCACCCTTACCGATTTTAAGCTCGATGTTATGAATCGTAGAACCGATTGGCATATTGCGAAGTGGCAAACAGTTACCTGGACGAATTGGTGCATCGTTACCAGATTGAACTTTATCACCAGCACGCAAGCCTTTCGGCGCAATGATATAGCGACGCTCACCATCAGCATATTTTAACAATGCGATGTGCGCTGTACGGTTAGGATCGTATTCGATACGCTCAACAACCGCTGGAATGCTATCTTTATTACGTTTGAAGTCTACAATACGGTACTGTTGCTTATGACCACCACCAACGTGACGAGTCGTGATGTGACCATTGTTATTACGACCACCAGTACGTTTTTTAGCTTCAGTCAACGCTGCAAACGGCTTTCCTTTGTGAAGGTGGTTATGCACCACTTTTTCCACAAAGCGACGCCCTGGAGACGTTGGCTTACATTTTTGAATTGGCATAATTTTCGTCCTTATTCCGCTGTATTGCTTGTTGAATCAGCAGCGGTATCGCCCAAGTCAGCCATTTCTACATCTTGGCCAGCTTTCAGGGTGACGTATGCTTTTTTCACATCAGAACGACGTCCTAATGTTTTACCAAAGCGTTTAGTTTTACCTTTAGTGATGGTTGTGTTTACTTTCACAACTTGAACACCAAAGAGTTGTTCAACCGCTTTTTTGATTTCAAGTTTAGTTGCATGAATATCAACTTTGAACACTTGAACACCAGCAGTATCGCCTAAAACTTGTGCTTTTTCTGAGAATACAGGTCCACGTAGGACTTGATAGATACGTTCGTTGTTCATCCGAGTTCTACCTCAATTTTCTTCGCAGCAGCAACAGACATAACAACTTTATCAAATGCGATCAAGCTTACTGGATCGATTGCAGTTGCGTCGACCACATCAACGTGTGGAATGTTGCGAGCAGCTAGGTAAAGATTCTCATCAACAGCATCAGTTACGATTAATGCACGGCTTGCATTCAAGTCATTCAACTTAGAAATAAGCTCTTTGGTTTTTGGTGCAGATACTTGAATATCTTCAACCAATACCAAACGATCTTGGCGAACAAGTTCAGCCAAAATACATTGCATCGCACCACGATACATTTTACGGTTAACCTTTTGAGACCAATCTTGTGGGCGAGCAGCAAAAGTTTTACCGCCACCTACCCAGATCGGGCTACGAATAGAACCAGCACGAGCACGACCAGTACCTTTTTGACGGAATGGCTTTTTACCACCGCCAGATACGTCTGCACGTGATTTTTGCGCACGAGAACCTTGACGACCACCAGCTAAGTAAGCTGTTACAACTTGGTGTACAAGCGCTTCGTTAAACTCACGACCGAAAGCAACTTCAGACAATTCAACCGCAGAGCCGGAAACAGTTTTTAAATTCACTTTATTTCCCCTCAAGCCTTGATGGTCGGACGTACGATAACGTCACCGCCAGTTGAACCAGGAATAGCACCTTTAACAACAAGAACTGAACGCTCTGCATCAATAGATACCACTTCAAGACCTTGTACAGTTACGCGTTCATCACCTAAGTGACCAGCCATTTTTTTGCCTTTGAACACGCGACCAGGTGTTTGGTTTTGACCTGTAGAACCCAAAACACGGTGAGATACAGAGTTACCATGAGTTGCATCTTGCGTACGAAAATTCCAACGCTTAACACCACCTTGGAAACCTTTACCTTTCGACTGACCTGTTACGTCAACTACTTGACCAACTTCAAACAGATCAACACCAATAGTTCCACCAACTTCGCGACCTTCAAGTTCCGCTTCAGTTACACGAAACTCTTTCACAAGACGACCAGCAGCTACACCAGCTTTTGCAAAGTGACCTTTCTGAGCGCTCGTTACGCGAGATTCGCGACGTTCACCAGTAGTCACTTGAATCGCCTGATAACCATCAGTTTCAAGTGTTTTGATTTGTGTAATACGGTTTGGATCGACTTCGATCACTGTGACTGGCACAGAGACGCCGGCTTCAGTGAAGATGCGGGTCATACCGCACTTGCGACCGACTAGACCAATAGCCATGTGTGTAAACCTCTTAAAATACAGCTGATTAAATCTTTCTATAAATCGATTTAATCATCCGAAAGCCTTATCCCAATGCGATCTGAACGTCTACACCAGCCGCAAGATCCAATTTCATCAATGCATCAACAGTTTTGTCTGTTGGCTGAACGATGTCGATCAATCGTTTGTAGGTGCGAATTTCGTACTGATCACGTGCATCTTTATTCACGTGAGGTGAAGTCAAAACGTTAAAGCGTTCAATGCGTGTAGGCATTGGAATCGGACCACACACTTGTGCGCCCGTACGCTTAGCAGTTTCCACGATCTCTTGAGAAGATTGATCAATCAAACGATGATCAAAAGACTTAAGACGGATACGGATTCTCTGGTTAGACATACCAGTAAACTCCAAGCTTAAAATATAAAGAATCACCCATGACGCACCTCACCTTTTAGGTAAGTGTCAAGGGCAGTGAAAATCACTAAGGTCGTGATCGATGCCACGACTGTCACGATTAATTGATCTTATTTGTAAATCCATCAATATAAAATCAATAACTTACCAAGATCAACTCATCTTCGAAATTCGAAGGTCGCTCATTATATCCATGTCCCCCCTGCAAAGCAAGGCAAACAAACGAATATTTTTTAATCTATCTCGGATTTTCTAGTCTTAATTTTTATGATTAGCTTTGATAAGTTGACCTGCTAATCAATCCCAATTTTCTTTTAGAGCAAATGACTTTAAGCGATCACAGTTTGCCCTTTTAAATAATCCGCCGATAAACCTTGTTTCAATTGATTTTGCAATGACATACTATTTGCCAATACATAATCAATCGCTTGATTCAGTAAGGTATTACCACTTTGAAATTTATTTAAAGCACGCTTTGCAAGCGCTTGTTTCAACTGCGACCGCACATCGGGAACCTGCTCTACGAACAATTCGACCTCTTGCTCATTTTCTATCAGATTTTTTAATGCCAATTGTGTGATCTCAGGGTGAAATTGAAATCCAATGACATTATTTCCAATTTGAAAAGCCTGATTGCTACACACTGTATTTTCTGCCAAGCGTTTCGCGCCTTGCGGTAAGGCAAAAGTTTCTCCATGCCATTGCATGATTTCACATTGCTCAGGCATCACAAAACAATCGATCGGATACGGATTGACCGCCTGTATCGCCGTCCAACCAATTTCACGCTGTGGATTTTGTGTCACGCTTGCACCCAAAGCACTGGCGATCAACTGCCCACCCAAGCAAAGACCAATCACAGGCTTACCACTGGCGATATAACGACGCAACCAACGCTTCTCAATCACAAGCCACGGATAAGTTGCTTCATCATTCACGCTCATCGTGCCACCCATAATGATGAGCAAATCCACCTCATCTACATTCGGTAAGGCTTCAATATCTAGTTTATATTCGGTCGGTAGGGCAAAAAACTCTGTGGCGCTGATCTTGGCATTTTTACTTTTTAAGTAATTTTCACAGCTCCCAAATCCTTCACCAGCAATATGCTGAAAATAATGCACTCGCAGTTGCGTTGTCATGTCGTTATTCCATTGTTTGACGATTTACAATTGGATTGCAAAATTAAAGCCAAGCCCTCGTTAAAATATGAAAAAATGATATTTATTCACACTTCGTTATCATTTATTAACAATGTCTAAGCATACCAGTACAAGCGAATCAAACACACCACATCAGCAACTTCACTTACAAACGGCGCTGAGCCAACCGATTCGCCAAGCGCCACAATATATACACACGGTACAGACGCCGATTTATCGTGCTTCAACCATTATTTTCAAAGATACAGATGCACTGAACAATCGCCACTGGTCAGACAATTATGATTATAGTTATGGCACGCACGGCACGCCGACGACCTACAATCTCGCTGATCAAATTGCGCACATTGAAGGTGCAAAATACTGCTTGCTTGCACCAAGTGGATTGTCTGCGATCAATTTGGTCAATAGCGCACTGTTAAATACTGGCGATGAAGTGTGGATTCCTGACAATATTTATAGTCCAAACCACGATCATCTCGTATCACTCCAGCAGAAATATGGTGTTATTTTAAAAGTTTACAGTCCAAATGATGTAGAAAGTATTCAATTTTCATCGCTGTCGAAATTGCTGTGGATAGAAGTGGCAGGCTCGATCACTTTAGAGTTTCCTGACCTAGCCACACTGGTCAAAAAAGCCAAAGCACATGGCGTAATGACAGCACTGGATAATACGTGGGGCGCAGGTTTAGCTTTTCAGCCTTTTGACATTCATCATGCAAATAACGCAAATAAAAGCAACAACAACGAAAAACTTGCGGTAGATATGAGCGTGCATGCCTTAACGAAATATCCAAGCGGTGGTGGCGATATTCTGATGGGCAGTATCTGTACCATCGATAAAAAGCTGCATCTTGAATTGCTTCGTATGCACGCCTTACAAGGCATTGCCGTATCAGGTGATGATTGTGCCCAAGTCAGCCGGAGTGTCAGCCACATGGCACTGCGCTATCAACAGCACCATCAAAACACCTTACAACTGATTCCATTTTTACAATCTCGTGCTGAATTTGCTCAAGTGCTACACCCAAGTATTGTGAGTCATGCAGGACATCAATATTGGAAAGCCACTTGTCAGAATGGGTTGGGGGCAGGGATTGTCAGTGTGATTTTTAAAGTAAATTATTCGCTTGAACAGATTCAGCAATTTTGCAATAACTTACAGCTATTTCACCTCGGTTTTAGTTGGGGCGGACCGACCAGTTTGGTGATGTATTATGATCTTAAAGCGATTCGCAAATTGCCAAGACCACATTTGCAAGACGGCTGGTTGGTACGATTCTGCATTGGGCTTGAGCATGCAGATGATTTGATCAAGGATATTCAGCAAGCCTTAAATACATTGCAGAACTAAACGCACTGGAGAATGAGATGAGCGACTTCACACATCCTGATTTACCACTAAATTGTGGTAAAGTCACTCGCATTCAAATCGGCGAAGCTGATCAAGTGAGTATGAATGAGTCCAATGTCTGCGTTGGTGATATTTATCTAATCGGCACGGTGAAAATGCAAGTCACTCGCCCTCGTAAACCATGTTGGAAAATTGATGCGCAACTGAATAGCCGTGGTATTGCCAAATTTCTTTTGGATGAGGGCTGTATCGGTTGGTATTACCGTATTGTGCAAAATGGGCATTTCAAACTTGATGATGAATGCACATTGATCCAACGCCCTGAACCCAAGGCGACGTTGAGCTCGTTGTGGCACACCTTTAACCATATCAAAGACAGCAACGATCCACAGTTGCAATATTGGCTGAATAACGAGTATTTGGTGCAAAGTTTTAAATCTTCTCTGCAAAAACGTGCACGTTAAGACAGAACAATTACACTTTATTTAATCGAGAACCAATTCACGGTTTGGCTTTATCAAAATGGCTACATTGAAATGGCTTTTTCAAACAATTTGAATATGTTATGTTTTGCTCAATTCGCCTTTTTATGAGCATCACCAATGAGCCAAGTCTTAACCATCGCAAAAAAAACAACAGATACCACGCAAAATATTGATCTCCTTTCCAAATTTGCCAACCGTCATGGCTTGATCGCAGGCGCAACAGGTACAGGGAAAACCGTAACCTTAAAAGTCTTGGCGGAAAACTTTTCACGTATTGGGGTACCTGTGTTTCTTGCCGACGCCAAAGGTGATGTATCGAGTATCGCCAAGGCAGGCACGACCAGTGCAAAGTTTGAAGAACGCTTAAAACTACTTGGCATTGACAGCGTGCCTTTCGCAGGTTGTCCAACGACTTTTTGGGATTTGTTTGGCGAACAAGGTCACCCGATTCGCACCACGGTGTCTGAGATTGGTCCGATTTTACTATCGCAAATGCTTAATCTGAACGACACCCAAGAAGGCGTACTTTCTGCGGTGTTTCGTATTGCCGATGATCAAGGCATGCTATTGCTTGATTTTAAAGATTTAAAATCAATGCTGACTTATGTCAGTGAAAATGCATCTGAACTGAAATCAGAATACGGTAACCTCTCTCCTGCCAGTCTTGGCGCAATTCAACGCAATTTGTTAGCACTTGGTGATCAAGGTGGTGAGGACTTCTTTGGTGAGCCAAGTCTGAATATCATGGATTTTCTCCAAACTGATGCCAATGGTATGGGCTATATCAACTTGCTCGCTGCCGATAAGTTGATGAATACACCAAAGCTCTATGCGACATTCTTACTGTGGATGTTGTCCGAACTGTTCGAGCAATTGCCTGAAGTCGGTGATATGGACAAACCGAAATTAGTCTTCTTCTTTGATGAGGCGCATTTACTATTTGACAATGCCAGCCCTGCGCTACAAGAGAAAATTGAACAAGTGGTACGTTTGATTCGTTCTAAAGGCGTTGGGATTTACTTCGTGACACAAAGTCCACTGGATATTCCTGAAAGTGTGTTGGGTCAACTGGGTAATCGCGTACAACATGCACTGCGTGCCTTTACACCAAAAGATCAAAAAGCAGTGAAAACCGCTGCCGATACTTTCCGTGCCAATCCTGAATTTGAAGTCGCTGATGCGATCACTCAGCTTGGCGTGGGTGAAGCCCTGATTAGCTGTCTTGATGCGCAAGGTACACCGCAAATCGTCGAGCGTGGTTGGGTGACGCCTCCGTACTCGGCGTTCAGCCCGATCACCACAGAAGAGCGCAAAGCATTTATAGCGGGTAGCATCGTTGCAGGTGTCTATGAGCAGATGGTCGATCGTGAAAGTGCTTATGAACTCTTAAACAAAAAAGTGGCGGAGCTAGAACAACAAAAAGTCGCTGATGCCCAAGCCGCTGAGAATGCAAAAGCACAGGAAGCATTGGCAAAGCAACAAGCCAAAGAACAAGCTGCTTTGGAGAAACAACAAGCCCGTGAACAAGAACGCATCGCCAAAGAACAGCAAAAAGAAGCGGAACGCTCAGCGAAGCAACGTGAAAAGTTAATTCAAGATACCGTAGGTACCTTTGCAAAAAGTGCTGCACGTAGCCTCGGTGGTAGCACAGGGCAGAAAATCGTGCGAGGCATTCTCGGGTCGATATTCGGACGGAAATAATTAGAAGCAATCATTAAGACAGATCATAAAATGCCTTTGCATAACAACGCGCAAAGACATTTTCATATTTAATATCAACTTAAACAAAAGCTTAAGTTAATATTATAGTTGCCACAAAAAGATATATTGCAAATACACTTCTAAAGATGTATTTTAAATATATCTTTTAATCCACCAACCCAAAAAGAGCCAACGATCATGATTACTGAAAGCCAAAAAGACCTCGTCAAAGCCACAGTTCCTGTTCTACGTGAAAGTGGTGTTGCACTCACTTCATATTTTTATAATCGCATGCTCACCAACAATCCTGAGCTGAAAGAAACCTTCAATATGGGACATCAGCGCAGTGGCGCACAAGCGCAAGCCCTCGCAGGTGCAGTGCTTGCTTATGCGGAGAATATTGATGATCCATCTGTCCTTGCCCCAGTGATTGAGTTGATTGCGCACAAACATGTGAGCTTGAATATCCAATCGCCTGACTATGCCATTGTTGGTGATAATCTATTGCATTCGATTAGTGAAGTCTTGAATATTTCTATGGATGATCCATTGATCGAAGCATGGGGTGTTGCGTACGGTCAGCTTGCCGATGTGTTTATCAATGCGGAAAAAGCCATTTATGAACAACATCAGCAAACCAAAGGTAGTTGGCTCGGTTGGAGAAGCTTTAAGATTGCGAAAAAAGTGCAAGAAAGCAGTGAAATTACCTCTTTTTATCTGAAGCCAAGTGATGATGGCGATCTACCACCACATCAGGCAGGGCAATATATTTCGGTACGTGTTTTGGTCGATGAGTTGGGCTTGAAGCAACCACGTCAGTACACTTTATCTGATAGTCCACAGCAGGATTATTTACGTATCTCTGTAAAACGTGAAGATGAAAAAGGCGATCTCGCAGGTGGCTGGGTATCGAATACACTGCATGGTTTGGCTGAAGGCGCTGAAATCGAAGTGTCTGCTCCAACAGGTAATTTCTTCTTATTTGATAAAGATCGTCCAAATGTGTTGATCAGTGGCGGAGTTGGTTTAACACCAATGATTTCTATGCTCAATCATTTGGCGAGCTTAGATATGCCTGAATCAGTATATTTCTACCATGCTTGTCGCAATGGTAAAGTGCATGCGATGAAGTCACATGTGCAAGAACTTAGTGCAAAATTTCCACAGCTTACTCGAATAGTGGCTTATGAGTCTCCTGAAACACATGATCAACTTGGTCAGGACTATGACATAGCAGGTCGCTTAGATTTAAGTGCACTCTCTGATGATCAATTGCCTAAAGATGCGGATTATTATCTTTGTGGTCCAATGCCGTTTATGGCTGAACAACATAAAGCGCTCGTAGCTCGTGGTATTCCTGCCGAGAATATCCATAGCGAAGCCTTTGGTACTGGTGGTGTAAAACTCAGTGCTTAACTGTATAGTCAAAGCACTTTAATCTTGCTACTTCGTTAACCTCGCTCGAGTACGACTTGTACACCTTCACTTGGTTGCCTTGTATCAGGAGTGAGTACCTTCGACTAAGGTTTTTTTAAACCAATAGCAAAAGACGAGTCAATGCTATACTCGTCTTTTGCCTTTTTGAACTGCTCTGCTGTCTATGCAACTGAATAAATTTAGTGATTATGGTCTACGCCTACTCATGTTCTTACTCAAACCGAGTGAAGAACTGGTCACTATTGCGCAAGCAGCAACAGCCCTCAAAATCTCCGAAAATCACTTGGTGAAAGTCACGCACTTTATGGTCAAACAAGGTTGGATTATCAGCACACGTGGTAAGGGGGGCGGTATTCGACTTGCACCTAAAACTTACGAATTGCCGATTGGTGAGATCGTACGAACCTTAGAACATGACCAAAAAGCAGTGAATTGCCTAGTACCCGCTTGCGCTTTGCGCTTTAGCTGTGGGCTAAAACCCTTATTAGATCAAGCATTAGAGCAGTTCTACCAACATCTCAATGGTTTTCAACTTCGTGACGCACTGCATCAACCTGTACTCTATAGCCTAACCAAAGATGCGGATTTAGAAAAAATTGCCAATGTAACGATTCTCTAAACTTTAAATTTCTCTGCATCAGCTAATGATTCCCACATGAAACTTAAAACCCACACTAACAATCAAGTTAGTGCGGGTTTACTAAATGCCTTTCAGAGCATTCTTTTGCAACTTATTGCTGCAAATAGTCATAACTCACATCAACTTTTTGATTCGCTGTTGGAAGCGCATCGCCGTAGAACACAACTGTTGCGCCATCTACACTGTAGACCAAATCAAATCCATTTTGATGCGCAGTATCACGAGCAACTTCTTTGCCAGCAACTTTGACTTGAAGAGTTGATGGAATTGGCACTTGCTTTAAGGCAAATTGACTCGCCAAAGCTGATGCCGCTTTTATAATTTCATCAAACACGACCGTCCAACTTGAGGCATCAGCACATATTGAGGCTGAGCTTCCACCTGTAAGTTTTGCAATTTCTTTAAAGTGCCCACCACCAACAGCCGAACCACCCTCTCCACTACAATTCTCGCTTGGCGTCGAATAGTAATTATTTGCTGGGTCACTGAAAGTATTTCGCACATAATTCCCTGTTCCTGAGATTGCAAAATATGTGTTTCCTGTGCCGAGGAAAAAGTTTTTATAGTCCGTGAAATCACGTGCCGTATAATCACTAGAAATATAAATATTTTCATCGGCAGTTTCATTTTCTGGCTCATCTGACACCATAACGATCAAATTTTTTGCATTTGGACGATCAAATCCAGTTAAATCTACTTCACGAGCACAGTAGAAACCTGTTTCATCACTCGAATCACTCGTGCCAGGGCTAGCTAGCGTAGCCCATTCTGTAACGGCGTTTGGCGTATTTTTATCAATATATCTCGAAGCACCATCTGCAAGTGCTCGCAATTGCGTACACTCATCTGAATCCTGTGTATTTACAGCTAAACGATAATCTACGCCAGCCTGATTCAATGTTGTAAAGAACTGACTTGCACCATCCGCCAAATTTGCTTGCTCTTCGCCCATTGATCCTGAAGAATCAATATTCCACAGAATATCTACAGCATTCGAACCTTGCGCGTTCTGAGTAAATTTTTCCGTTGCCGATTTCACACTCAGCGCTACATTGCTAGTTAAAGCACTTGCCAAGTTTAAGTCACCATAAACTTTATTGACTGCAGTAGCATCTTTTGCGGCATAAGTATTGGCCCATATAAAGCCTGTATCTCCAACGACCCAAAATGAAAGATTTAGACGAAGCTTATTCTCTTCAAGGGTAACCTTTGCAGGCGTAGAAACACTTGAACCTCCATTGAGAAATGCAAGCAACAGATCACGCACCTTTGTCACATTTTCTGCACTTGCAAAATCAATATCCAATGTAACATTTGACACTTGGCCTTGAGTATTCGTAGAAACTCGGTTCACTAGTACATTCACCGTTGCATTATTTTCTTGCAGAAGGTTAATGAAGTCAGCGAGATTTTTTGAAGCAAACTGGTTCAAATCTTGCGTTTCACCCCCTGCTTCCAAAGCAAAACCAACCGCATTCACCGCTTTATCATCAAGTAGTAGAACTCCTTTCCCCGACTTCAATTGGGTTTCAGAAAAATTTGCACTTTCAACATTACCAAATACTGCAATATTGGCATCCTCGCTGACCAAAGTTGCCTCAGACTGAACCGTATTATCCTCAGGCTCCGAAGGTGTGGTTGGTGTTGGATTCGTATCATCCTTATCTGAGTCACTTCCACATCCTGTTAATAAGATGGACGTACTCACAAATAATGCTAATAAGGTTTTATTAAAAATTATCGTCTTGCTCCTCATTTTTAGAAATTCATCATTTTTTTAAAATATTCTCTTGGCAACTCATGATATAAACAAAAAAATAACATAAAAATCGGTCACTTTTTCTAAATTAGAGCCTTATATGCCAATTAAAGAATATATTATATAAAGACAAAATTAAAGAAAGATGTAAAACATCACCTATTTGGGTGATTATGAATTTCAAAAGCCATTAAATATGAAACAAATTATTTAAACACCGAGTTTACTTTTATCACTTCTGAAACATGACTCAATAAGAATGATCTACAAAAAAACCACCAAGCATGGCACTTGATGGGATTTTATTTTTTTAAAATTATGATTAGGGTCTGTTGACATTTCACAGATGCTTGCGACAACGGATGTTTTTTAGGCGATACTAGGAATGAATGAAGAAATTTAGTCATTCTAAATGATTCATTCATAACAACGTAGCGTCAAAAAACATCCTTGTCCAGAAGGGTTATGGCTAAAATTGCCATAAACTTCGTTATGAAACTTGACAAGGGAGTGACCATTCTCTGCGTTTCATGCCTCGTTTATGTGATTTTAGCCTATAACGCAATGCATGGTTGAAATGTCAACAGACCCTAATTAAACAATTTTAATACTGCCAAAAGATACGTTGTAGCTATTTGGTCGAGTTGGTTTTAGTCAGTGCTAACGCAGTTAAGGTAAGTGCTTTTTGAGGATTAAAGTCAGGTGCAACGACCCAATCATATTCATCATCGGGCTTTTCTGCATTACGCAAATTCTTATTGGTAACAGCATCAATAACTTCACATCTTGTCGACTTGACTTATAATACCCATCAAGCAACGACACAATGAATTGAAATGCATCGCTATCAAAAATCCAAAGACACCAAAGCCAAACTCGCGCCAAAGCATAAAATCAGCTATGCCAAAAAGACTGACGATGCCACCAGTGCATATTCATCACAGGCGCTGAACTGGCTACGTCAGGCAGAATTTTTGATGAGTGCACCAAAGCTTGATTTATGTGTCGAAGATACAGGCTATGAGATTGCTTTTGCAGGACGTTCGAATGCAGGAAAATCGAGTGCAATCAATACGCTGACCAATCAAAAGCAACTGGCTCGTGCATCGAAACGACCGGGTCGCACGCAGATGATCAACTTTTTTACACTGGGTAATCCTGAGCAACGTCTAGTCGATTTACCGGGTTATGGCTATGCTGCTGTTCCTGAAGAAATGAAGAAAGTTTGGCAAAAAGAACTGGAAAACTACCTGATTCATCGGGAGAGTTTACAAGGTTTGGTCTTACTGATGGATATTCGTCATCCTCTACAACACTTTGATCGTATGATGCTGGAATGGGCGCACGCACGAAACTTGTTTGTACATATCTTGCTGACTAAAGCGGACAAATTGAATCGTGGTCCTGCCAATAAAGCTTTGCTTGAAGTCAAAAAAGACCTGAATCAGTTAAAACTCAAATTTTCTATTCAACTGTTCTCATCACTTGATCGTCAAGGTTTGGATGAACTTGCTATGGTCATGGCAGGTCGCTTAAATTTCACACTTGCACAATCTGATGAATCAAATAACGACACTGAAAACGACACTACACCAGAGAGTATTCAAGAGCTTGATCTGCTTGAAGGTATTGACCTTGATGCCATTCCGATCTTAGGAGAAATGGATAGCGATCATACTGAGAAATAAGCCGTTTTTTTATCAAAATAATCGTCCCAAAATGACATGCTTTGACCTCAATTCCTTTGCGCAAATAGTATCGTTGAGCTTAAATAAAACCAATGATACATAGCTATCGGTGTATCAAGGTTCATCATCATGTCATTACTTTCAATTTTTAAGCATAAAAAAGTCCTTTCTTGGATTGCTTGCCAAATCAAACCTCGCAAAGTGAAATTTGATTGGCAAGAAACGCCTGTGGATTGGATTCCGAATGAGCCTTTTTCAAGCTATTTTTTGTCAACGAAATCAATATGATTTTGCCTGCGGGTGAGTTTTGGTTTTGCCGTTTGTACAACAAATTATTACATCAAATCGACGATCCAAAGCTCAAGTAAGATGTGCAAGCCTTTATCCGTCAGGAAGCAATGCACGCCAAAGCGCACAGCTCTGCCAATGGTGAATATCTCAGCGCGCGGAATATTTATCCTGCACGTAATCTTGAAGTGGTGAATCTGCTATTTAACAAATTACTCGCAGATAAGCCACTTGGTATCGCCGTACCCAAAGCACTTGAAAAACAATGGGATTAATTCCGACTTGGTATCATCGCTACAATTGAACATATGACCTGTGTTCTCGGAAAATATGCTTTGGAAATTAACTATTGGGAAATGCTCGGTGCTGATCCTGAAATGGTCGACTTGGTCAAATGGCATGGCGCAGAAGAAGTCGAACATCGTACCGTCGCATTTGACCTATACCGTCATCTCGGTGGTGGCTATATTGCACGTTATTATTTGAGTATTGCGGTGATCGTCGGGGTTCTCGGTTTATGGGTCGATGGTGCAGCCAATATTATGAAGCAAGACCCTCGTTTTGCTCATAAAAAACCACATCTGCTCAAACCGTGGATTTGGTTAGAATGGTACAAAACAGCTCGACGCACAAAGAATAAACTCATGCCAAATCCAATTTGGCTGGTTGCACAGCAGATTGATTATCTCATGCCGTGGTACAACCCACTGCATGAAGCGAATACTGACGATGCGATTCGCTATCTTGACCAATCTCCTGCGGCAAAACGTGCCGAGCTGACAGGAACGCATGCTGCACTCCGTGCTTGACTTGCAATCAACTTAAAAGAGATGATGCTCAGTAAATACAAGGAATTAACACTGTAATCAGTGGACTGCGTTTTTTGTCTCTATCAAATCTGTATCATCAACATGCCGTTGCACCACTGCACTCACCATCATATCGCCCTGTACATTCACCGCTGTACGCACCGTATCGAGCAAACGATCAATTGGTAAAAGTATGGCAATCGCTTCGGCAGGCAATCCTACAGATTGCAAGACCATGATCATCGTGACCATCCCTGCACTCGGAATCCCTGGCGCACCAAGTGAAGCAAGCATTGCGGTTAAACAGACAATAATCTGCTGAGTCAAACTGAGCTCAAGTCCCATCAGATTGGCAATAAACAATGCTGCGGCGGCTTCATACAATGCCGTACCATCCATATTGAGCTGTGCACCAAGCGGAATCACAAAACCTGAAACTTGCGGACTCACGCCTAGCTCCTGTGCGCAGCGCATAGATAAAGGCATAGTCGCCGAGCTTGAACTGGTGGCAAATGCCGTGACTAATGCAGGACGAGCGACTTTAAAAAATTGCCAAGGCGAAATCCGCCCAAATAGCCACAGCAACAGCGGTAACACCACCAAGCCATGAAAAATCGTCGTCCCTGTCACCACTATCGCAAACTTCGCCAAACTGCCAAGCACTTCAAAATCAGAAGTCGCCACAAGCTTTGCTAGTAATGCAAAAATACCAATTGGCGCAATGTACATCACCCATTGCACCAACTTCATCATCATCTCAAAGCCTTGCTGAAAAAACTGCTGCGCCGTGTCAAACTGCCCACGCCCTGCGACAATCACTGCACCAACTAATAAAGCAAAAATCACCACGGACAGCACATTACCATCACTAAATGCTTTGAACGGATTGATCAACGTGTTTTGGATAAAATTGCTAAAAAATGCCGATGGGCTCAGCGTATCTGGCGCTTGATAATTCGCCATCTGATCTTGGAACAGCGCAATGTCTAGCCCTTTACCTGTATCAAAAATATGTGCGCAAGCTAAACCTAAAATTAGTGCCGCCGTCGTCGTGGTCATAAAACATAATAATGTAATTTTCCAAACACGACCAAAGCGCCCAATAGCTTGAAGATTTGCCACGCCAACCACGATGGAACAAAAAATCAGTGGAATCAATAGCATCTTGAGCAAGCCAATAAAAACGCCACTCAACAAACCAAGAATATATAAACTGCTACTCTGCCATGTTGTCACTTCAACATGTGTAGGATCACCAAGCGACAAGAGCCAACCGAATGCCAAGCCCAAAATGGCGGCAATAAAAATCTGCGTATTGAGTGATTTCCACATAGCGAATTATCTATTTTTCAATTAACTACACATTAGCATAAAATACAAGGCAGAAAAAAACTCGACACGATGTCGTGTTCTTTTAGCGAGTTTGTTTTTAAAGTGAGTTGTTAAAATGATTTTTTAAGGGTTGATACCTTTACCCTTTCAAGCTCGACTCAAGTCTATTTCTCTGAGCCGATTTAAACCTTCTTGAATAGTACTACAGACCAATTGTCCATCTTGCCACATCCGACCAAAATTCAGACCACGAGAGGCTGCAGTCTGTGTTGCTTCCATATCATAGAGCAACCACTCATCTACTCGAAATGGCTTATGAAAATACATCGCATGATCTATACTTGCCGACTGCAGGCTTGGTGAAATCCAAGACAAACCGTGTGGACGCAACGCTGTGCTTAATAAGGTGAAATCCGAGCAAAATGCTGCAATTGCTTGATGCAAAGCGATCGTGTCATGCTCGCCATCAATCTTATCCCAAGTACGTAGGTAATGCGCTTGAGATGGTGCTTCTGGTTGTGGATCAAAGGGATTGCTTGGATTGATCGGTGCAATCTCAATATGACGACGACGTTGGAATGCAGCACGCAAATTTTCAGGAACAAACTTGATCAATGAACCTTTGAGTTGTTCTTCATTGGGAATGTCTTTTGCTGCTGGATAGTCTGGTGCATCCATTTGGTATTCCAAGCCTTCTTCAGGCTCAGCAAACGATACCATCGCTTGAAAAATCACTCGACCATGTTGAATGGCTTTCACACTGCGACTGGAAAAACTTTTACCATCACGCAGTTTATCCACCTCATAGACGATCGGTGCATTAATATCACCACCAAACAAGAAGTAGGCATGTAGCGAATGCGCAGGACGATTCTCCACGGTATAAGATGCCGCCATCAATGCCTGACCAAGTACCTGTCCACCAAAGACACGCTTGCCCACAAGATTGCGACTTTGCCCACGATATAGTCCATCTTCTATACGTTCTAAGGTCAGAAGATCAATTAATTCTTTAGTGAGTGAAGTCATAGCGCACCTGTTCTGCTTTCTTTATGTTGCATTAAATAAAAATAGGAAATAGCTGTTGTCAACATCATTGTGCCATATTTGAATTATTCAACCTATAGGCACGATGACTTAATTCGCACTTGATAAACATTTATCAAATTAAGATAAAAATATCATATGAAAATCATTTTTCTATCAATAAAAACTACGAAGTCATCATTTATTGCCCTACTTGGATAATTTAGCAGATGCAAATACGCACCTTTCTTTCACAAAATACCGAACTACATTTCAGTAGATTGATGCTAATCTTTTCAATGATATGCCTAGCTCAAGAGAAACTTGTAACAAAGTAAGGTGATTAAACACTTCTGTGCAAAGTTGGCATAAAATACCATTCTTTTTTAAGCCAATCTCTGCAAAATAGCCGATATTTGCATTTGACCAACCACAGGAGTCCTCGAGTGGATCAGTCTGGTTTTACAAAACTATCTCGCCGACTTTCAAGTAAGTTATTGAATTTTGCGGTGAAGCCTCATCTTTTGGGCGAATTACCAAAACAAAAAAATAAGACAGATGCGCAAGCTGAACCACAGACAGATAGCGAAGCTCGCAACAAACTGACGCTATATGTTTTGCAGAATTATTCACGAAGCAATGCGATTTTGCTCGACAATGAAACCAAGCGGCAAGGCTTGGATCGTGCGCTTTATCCCTTGAATTTTGCCGATTTACATGAGAAAAAATCGGTCATTTTCTTGCAACACCGCAATGAAAATAATTTGCTTAATCCGCCTGCACACAACTTCCCACCACGTTTACTTCGTTTGATCGAAGCACTCGAGGCAAACCCTGAACTCGATATTGAACTGGTACCTGTCACCATTTTGTGGGGACGTGCGCCTGACAAAGAAGATTCATGGTTAAAGCTGTTATTTACCGACTCGTGGAGTACACCGGGGAAAATCAAACAATTGGCAAATATCGGGATTCATGGACGTCAGACCTATATCGAGTTTCATGAAGGGCGTTCACTGCGTCAACTGGTTGACTATGCCAAAGAGCAACACCCGAATCTGTCACCAGCTACTTTTGTCGTTAGTCATCTCAATGACTATCTCGATAGTAAACGTGAAGCGGTACTCGGCCCCGATTTATCAGATCGCCGTAATGTGATGCAGAGTTTGATCAAATCTCGAGATATCCAAGAAGCGATTGTGCAAGAAAGTATCCGTAAAAAGATCAGCGTTGAAGCAGCAGAACGTCTTGCGATTGGTCACTTAAATGAGATCGTTTCAGACTATTCTTATTCTGCGATTCGTTTTGCTGAAAGTACATTAACACGCCTTTGGACACAGCTCTACGATGGCGTAGAAGTGCATAACTTTAGTACCGTGCGTGAGCTTGCGGATAAATATGAAATCATCTACACACCATGTCATCGCAGTCATATCGACTATTTATTATTGTCTTATGTGATTTATCAACGTGGTTTAATGGTGCCGTATATTGCTGCAGGTGATAATCTCAACTTGCCATTTGTCGGTCAATTATTACGTGGTGGCGGTGCATTCTTTATTCGCCGTAGCTTTACTGGTGCGCCACTTTATACTGCGGTATTTAAAGAGTATTTGTTTAGCATCTTGTCACGTAATACACCACTGGAATACTTTATCGAAGGTGGTCGTTCACGTACTGGACGCTTATTGCCACCGAAGACAGGTATGCTTGCCATGACGGTGCATTGTCACTTACGTGACCGTGCAAAGCCAATAGCCTTTATTCCTACGTATATTGGCTATGAGCGCCTCATGGAAGGTGGCACATACATTGGCGAGATGCAGGGTAAACCCAAAGAAGCTGAATCCATCTTCGGCATTATTAAAACTTTGCGAAAAATTGAACGCATCTTCGGTAAAGTCCATGTGAATTTTGGTGAGCCCGTTTTCCTTGATGATGTGTTAAAGCAACACCAAGTGGAAAACACTATCGTTACAAGCAATAACGAAAGCTTGCCCAGTGAAGTATCTAGTGCGATTGGCACAGCAGCCCACAACATTATGGTCAATATCAACCGTGCGGCAGTGATCAATCCCGTTACCTTGCTGTCTTTGGTTTTACTAGCGACATCAAAGCACACGCTAGATGAAGACACGTGCGCTGCACAGCTTGATATTTATCAAAAACTTGCACAACAGTTGCCATATGACGAGCGAAGTCAAGTCACACCACTTTCTGGCAAAGAGATGATTGCCTACGGTCTGAAGTTGAAACTCATCAAACGCATTAAACATGCGCTTGGCGACATCATTGGTATTGAGGATAATCAAGCGGTTCTACTCACCTACTTCCGCAACAATGTATTGCATCTCTATATCTTGCCATCACTCATTGCAGCTTTAGTTGAGCATAACGGACGCCTAGAACGTGCTGATTTAATCAATGTGATCAAAGCACTCTACCCATTCTTAAAAGCTGAATTGTTCTTAAAATGGGAGCTTAAAGAGATTGAGCCGATCATTGATCAGTATAGTGAAGCTTTGGTTGCTGCCAAGTTGATGACTGTTGATCATGAGCAAACCTTGTATAGCCCAACACCGAACAGCGAACAGCACAAGCAATTGTTGATCTTAGCAAAACCTGTTAAGCAAAGCTTAGAACGCTATTTTATGACTATTGCGCTGATTACCCAACGTGGTAGTGGCAAGATCAGTGGTAAGCAAGTTGAAGAACTGAGTCATTTATTGGGACAGCGTTTATCGGTGCTTTATGACTTCAACTCCCCTGAGTTTTTTGACAAAGCATTATTCCAAAGTTTCTTAAAAGTGCTGACACAGCTGAACTATATTGAGATCAATGAAGGCTTGATTGAGTATCAAGAGCGTTTAAGCAATATTGCTCAAAATGCGCACTTGGTGCTCGATGAATCGACGCTACATATGTTAGAGCACATTACCACTTTTGATGATGAAGAGCTGAAAGTTGCACTTGAAGCACTTGCACAGCAGAAGACCTCACGTCTCCGTAAGAAGCCCAAAGCCAAGTAAATTTATGGTAAAGCTAAGTAAATTCATTGCAAAGACAAAACAAAGGCGGTCATCTGACCGCCTTGATTTTTTAGGAATATTTACTTCTTACATTCGATGAAATTCGGCTCTTGATTGCAACGTAAGTGGCGAATCAAAGTAATCATCGTCCCATCATAGGTTTTGTCTGCAATAAACTCTTTTCGAAGTTGAGAAAGTAATAAATCACCACTTTTTCGATCAATCTCAGGAATCTCGTACATAATATTCTTCGGTACGGTTGCATCCCATCGCTCGACCATCTTGATAAATTGAGATTGTTTTCCTGCAAACCATTTACGGCTCTTTTGCCCAAAATCTGCAGGATAATCGCCACGATGAAAGACCACACTCATGGTCATTAATGCGATTGGAAAATCAGCAACCCCGCCTTGATTCCCCACTAACTTATCCACCTCAAAAGGCTTATAAACAATCAGCGGTGCAGGCACAATATCCATGTCACCATTCTTATATTTTGCAATCGCATTATCAAAGGTCATAAACACAGGTTTAATACCAACACGTTTCGCCATACGCTGTTGCGATGGATCATCTTTAAAGACGCCGATACGCTTACCAGCCATTTTCTCAAGTGAATTGATACTTTTATCTTTAGAGAAAAAATAAGCCAATCCAAAAGGCACCATACCGACCACTTCATGATCTTTCGTTTTCATCTTTGAGGCGAGCTTTGGGCTACTTAGTGCAATCAGCACTTTTTTAGCTAGATCATAATCATTGATGGCACCAACTGCACCAATAGACCCAGCAAAATTATTATATTTCTTCATCACATAGTTGTCGGCAATAATACCTTGACACTTTTTTACCTCAAAATCGGCAAGTGCATCATCTAAACTGGTATAGGTTTTGGGTTCAATATCAACGCCCCACTGTTTGGCGACTAAAGCGTAATCTTTAGCCAGTGCCATGATATCGCCATTACTACCCATAATATCAAAAACACAAAGTTGTTTTGACGCCGCCTGAGCACTACCAACTGCCACTACACACAGTGTCCCCAGCATCAACGAATTCAAAGTTCGCATGGTGTTCCCTCACTTTTTTGCTATTGCAATATTCTTGTTTTCATCGGTGATGATCAAAAAAACGACTTCACCCTGTCTGCATCACATTTGATTGGATGGTGACACATAATAAAATTTACGCATCACAATATATTATGCACACACATATTGATCATCTTTTAACTGATCATAACTGATTTATAATTTTTTGAAATTGACAATTTTGACCAGTTTTATAGAAAAACTGCACTAATTTAAACAGTATTGTGGAATTTGGTGCATTTTCGTCATTGCATTGCACTTTATCCATCGGTTGCATATGATAAGTGCAAATCCATGCAAAATCATACGTCTAAATGAATATTCCGCTGTCCAAGCTTGCCAAAATCACCGATGCCAACCTTGCGCAACTGGAAAAGCTCAACCTATTCACCACACACGATGCCTTGTTTCATCTGCCACGTGATTATGAAGACCGCAGCACTTTGCTCGATATGCAATCCTTACAGGTTGGTCGCACGGTACTGATCGAAGGCGAGGTCAAATCGGTCGATTTTCCTGCAGGCAAAAAAAGATCCATGGCGATACTGCTCTCGGACGGTCTGGGCAAAGTCACTTTACGCTTTTATCATTTTTATAAAGCATTAACTGAACAATTGGCGATCGGCGAGTATGTTCGTGTCTTTGGTGAGGTGCGTCTTGGCGCACGTGGCTTGGAAATGTATCACCCTGAGATCATTTCTAAATCTGCACAATTACAGGCGAACTCACAACTTACGCCAATCTACCCAAGTACCGATGGACTAAAACAAGCTAAACTCCGTCAGATCATTGATCAATGTTTAAAGCAGTATGCGCACGACCTACAAGAGCTGATGCCTGAAGGGATCGCCAAGAAATTTGATCTGATCCAAGCCTTAAACTTTGTGCACCATCCACCTCTAGGCTCAAATGTGGCACAGCTTCGTGAGGCTCGACATCCTGCTCAGCAACGCTTAATTTTTGAAGAATTAGTGACTCATCAAATCAGCCTGTTACAGCGCCGACATTATATTCAACAAATCCAAGCGCCAAAAATGTCACCGAGCAAAAATCTGCTCAAAAGACTTTTGACACAGCTTCCCTTTACACCGACCAACGCACAGCAACGGGTCAGCCAAGAAATTCTCAATGACTTGCAAACCCATAAACCGATGCTGCGCTTGGTGCAAGGCGATGTGGGTGCAGGAAAAACCTTAGTCGCTGCGATGGCAAGCTGTCATGTCTTAGAATCAGGTTGGCAAGTGGCAATCATGGCACCGACCGAGATCTTGGCGGAACAGCATTATCTCAACTTTGATCAATGGTTTAGCGTACTTGATACTGGAAATGGTGGTTTAGAAGTGGTTTTCCTAGCTTCAAAACTCCGTACTAAACAAAAAAACATGGTGCTTGAACAGATCAAACAAGGACAAGCGCAGATTGTGATTGGTACACATGCACTGTTCCAAGAGCAAGTTGAATTTAAGCGTTTGGGCTTAGTCATCATTGATGAGCAACATCGTTTTGGTGTCGATCAACGCCTCGCTTTACGGGACAAAGGCGCAGATGGCATGACACCGCATCAGATGGTGATGACTGCCACACCGATTCCACGGACGCTAGCAATGAGTGCTTATGGTGATTTGGACACCTCGATCATTGATGAACTGCCACCTGGACGCACACCGATTCAGACGGTTGCCATGCCGATCGAACGCCGTGAAGAAGTACTGCAACGCATCTATAAAAGTTGCATGGAAGGCAAGCAAGCCTACTGGGTTTGCACCCTCGTTGAACAATCTGAAACTTTAGATGCGCAGGCTGCTGAAGCGATTTTTCAAGAGTTGTCTGAGAAATTCCCTGATCTAAAAATTGGCTTGGCACATGGCAAACTCAAACCTGAACAAAAGCAATTGGTCATGCAACAATTCAAAAATCATGATCTGCAATTACTGATTGCCACCACAGTCATCGAAGTCGGTGTTGATGTGCCAAATTCCTCCATCATGGTGATTGAAAATGCAGAGCGACTTGGGCTCTCACAACTTCATCAGCTCCGTGGACGTGTTGGACGAGGTTCAGAGCAGAGTTTTTGTGTATTGCTGTATAAGTCGCCACTGTCACAGAACGGACAAGCTCGCTTAGATATTCTACGTCAAACAAACGATGGTTTTGAGATCGCCGAACGTGATTTGGAACTACGTGGTCCAGGTGATGTACTTGGTACAAAACAAACTGGTAACTTGAGCTTTCGAGTCGCTGATTTACAAAGAGATGACTATTTACTATCACGTGCCCATCAAGTTGCCGAGCAGATTTTACAAACCCATCCACAACATGCTGATGCGTTGATGCAACGCTGGCTACCCGAGGCACCACGCTATGCCTTTATCTAATCTGTCTTTGTTTGAAAAGCTACAACATACCTTTTCCAAAGCGACGTTTCGGCTACCGACTTTTGATTTGCAACCGTGTTTGCTGTGTCAGACTTCACGAGCGAAACAACATGGTGTGTGTTATCAATGTTGGCAGACCTTACCGTGGAAACAACAGTTGATCGAACGTCATGAGGTCACTTGTTGGGTCGCCTGTGAATATCGCTTCCCGATGAATCGCATCTTGCATGCCTATAAGGATCAAGCACAATTGCAATATGTCGATCTGCTAGTTGCTTGTTTACTTACTATGCCCAAACCTCGTGTACAAGCCATCGTGCCGATGCCGATCTCTACGGAAAAACTGATCTTTCGAGGTTTCAATCAATCCGAGCTGTTGGCACAGGCGTTAAGCAAAACATGGCAACTGCCGATTTGGCGACCGATCTCTCGTAAGTCTGGAATCAGCCAACGTGGCGCGGATCGCAGTGAGCGACTGGTACATGCCGAAGCGCAGATGATGCTGAATACCACGGAAAAACGCTATAACTCAGTACTGATCTTGGATGATGTGATCACCACTGGTGCAAGTGTACTTGCGGTTAAAAATCTACTGACCGAGCTTGGTTGTAGCAATGTTCAAGTAGCATGCTTGTGTGATGCGAGGCATTAGAATTGATTGATAAATTTGAAAATAAGTCAATCAATTTACCTGTAATGCAAATTGCATTACAATAGATTCATCAGATATTTTTGGGAATATAAAAATGGCGACTGTAAACTTTAGAGTGGATGAAGCACTCAAGAAAAAATCTTATGCTGTATTAAAAGAGCAAGGTATTGCGCCGACTGAGTTCTTCACCAACATGCTTGAATATATTGCGAATACTGGAAAGCTCCCTGTGCAAAAGGCTCTACTTTCTGAGGAAGATGCCGAGCTTTTGGTGATCGTCCGCAAACGTATCAATGATTCAAAGGAGATGTTTGAGGAAGTCACTTTAGATGACTTATAAGCTATTACGACATAAGGATTTTGCAAAAGAATGGGATAATCTCCCTGTCGCTATCCGTGATCAACTCAAGAAAAAGCTCGCCAAAGTCATTGAGCAACCGCATATTCCGAAGAATCTACTTCGAGGTGATCTCGCTAGTTGTTACAAGATCAAATTACTTAAAGCTGGAGTGAGATTGGTCTATCAAGTCATAGATGATGAAGTGGTGATTTTACTCATCACCGTTGGCAAACGTGCTGATAGTGCCGCCTATGATGAGGCTAAAAAGCGTATTCACAATTGATTTACCTTTTCAATATATTTGACATAATTTTGTTTGCCTAACCTAACGTCTGCTCCACTGTTCGGGTCTTTTTTTAAAATTCTAATGTCACGAGAAATTTCTGAGTTCGGTTTTAACTGTCCATTAATAATTAGTATACGATTGATATATTTTCTTTGTGTACCAAAAAATTTTATCTTATCCAAACTTAGTCGATGTCCATGTTTGGTAATAATAGCCTCAATTTTTCTTTTAAAATTATCATTGACCTTAGTCCCAGTAAACGAAATATCATCAACATAAACTGTCATTTTAATATTGCGTGCTTTTGAAATTTTGTACATCTCATCAAACATTGGCTTATTCGTCCAATATGTTAATACTAGACTCAAGGAGCTTCCTGTTGGAATGTGATCATTCACAGTACATATACTAGCCATAAACTGAGCAATATCACGAGGGTACTGTAAAAAATACCCAAAAAATTGTTCGACTTGAAATTTTGATGTAGATGGAAAAAATTTCCTAATATCAATATTCAACGTCAGCCCTCTACATCCTGCGTGCGCTTTTGCATTCAACACACATGAGGACTTCTTTTTAGAAAAAAGATATTCTGGAGCAGGGATTTCAGACAATAATTGCCCTATTCTTTTATGAACGCACTTTAATAATTTGTTTGGAACTTCTAGTTCTCTACTCTTACTCACACCATTTTTTAAGGTCTGACTAGTTGTGAATTGGTAAAACTGATTAGAATGGTTTTTCACTGCCTTTAGAAAATTAAAATCAGATTGAAGGATATAAGCTAATTGCTTTTTCCTCTGGATATTAAAAATTTTTAAATCTTGTAATCGGTACGATTGAACATATTCAAGGTTAGCATAGTTAAGACTTTCCATTATCTGACAACCACTCCATAAGTCTTATAATTTTTTTTGCAGAAGCCATTCTCACTTTAGTTGCAACATTGACTACACTTCCATCATCAAGTTTTTCCGAGAAAAATAATAACGAAGAAACAGGCATATCAAACTGCTCAGAATACTTTTCTAATAAGTCTAAACTCGGTTTCTTTTTCCCATTCTCAATTTCAGAAAGGTACGAATTTGAAATTCCAAACTGACTTGATAGCTCAGTTTGTGATATGCCATGATATTTGCGAATAGCAACTAAGGCATCATTAATCATCTTAAAATCCTATAAAGTTTTCTTTTTCAAAGAGAACCATCTAAACAGCGCTATTTGGATCATCAAAATTGTCATCACCTAAAATTCTCACCAAAAAGCGAAAAATTAGAATTAAAAGCTTGATAACAATCCACCAAAATCTACGATTAAAAGTTTTTTTCCTTTTAACCATTTTCTGTTTAGATGGCATCTGAAAGTTGTTGGATGTCATTTTAAATTTCCTCATAAATGAACCAAATTGGTCCCGTTCCCATTTATGAAAATGACACTATGTTTTCAGATTTTCACTCTCTAAAAAGCATCACTTGCACCGTTCGCAAGTGATGCTCCAGCGGTACGACATCGACTAATATATCGAGTGTGTCCCCTAGAGTTTGAGGCTGTGCCTCCAAACCTTTCGGCTTAAATAACAAAACGGGTTAATAGCATCTAGCAACAACAAGATAAAGATAACACAACTATTCGCTAATTCAAGTTATTTTTTCGCTATTAGCGAAAAAATCACGGCTCCACTGCCCCTTTTGTCCACTTCGCATGCGGTGCTTGATAGTTTTGAAGTGCCTCAATGATCGTTTCAATCGAATCACTGTGAATCAACATATCGGCATACATCTGCTTGGTGAAATGCTTATTCGCCATCTGATTCACCATGGCGATCAACGGATCGTAATAACCAAGCACATTCAGAAAAGCACAGGGCTTTTGATGAATACCAAGTTGTGCCCATGTCCATTGTTCAGCGATTTCTTCTAATGTCCCTGCGCCACCTGGCAAGGCAATGAAGCCATCGGCAAGCTCTGCCATTTTCTGTTTGCGTTCGTGCATATTTGCCACCACATACAGTTCGGTCAAACCGTGATGGGCAATTTCACGATCGACCAAATCTTTGGGCATGACACCAATCACTTTGCCACCACTCGCAAGCGCACTGTCTGCTACAGCACCCATGAGCCCAACTTTGCCCCCACCGTAGACAAGCGTGAGTTGATGCTTGGCGAGATACTCGCCGACGAACTGTGCCGACTCAACATAGTGCGCATCATTGCCAGAAGATGAACCACAAAAAATAGCGATTGCTTGCATCAGGAAAACTCAGATATTCATTAATTGGTCATAAGCGGTTAGTATAACCATACTCGCTTTTTTGCAAAAAGTGATTATAAGTAGTGCAATTTTTGCAATAGCTTGACTACAATAGGCAAACTTAATCGGTTTATCTTTTAAAAACCAACTCAATCTGATCAACTATCGCAAGGAGGACGACTATGCTTGAAGCGTTTTACGCCACCGATCGCGGTAGTTTAGAAGATGACACCATTAATGGTGGTTTTGATCTACACCCTGAGTTGGTGTGGATTGATCTGATTGCGCCGACCCATGAAGAGCAAGATTGGGTGCTTGAGGCGTATAAGCAAAACCTACCAACGCTCAAATCTTTAGAAGACATTTCTTCTTCAGCACGTTTCTATCGTGATGACGAAGGGATTTTGCACATTAGCACTTACTTCCTCACCAAAAACAAGAACTTCCAAGCCGACGGTGAAAGTGAAGAATTTGAAAATATGTTGGCAGCGACCATTCAGACCGTTGCTTTCATTCTGACCAAAGATCGTTTGATTACCTTGCGTGGTGAGAAGCTCGTTGCTTTCCGTGCTTTCCGTGCACGTGCACGTCGTAATGATTACGATATGGATTTTAAAGATCCTGTGTGGATACTTTTAGGACTACTTGAAGCCAAACTCGATGAGCTTGCGGATATCTTGGAAGATATCCACAAGGACTTGGAAAAATACGCCACCGAAGTGCTCAACAATCATCATCGTGAGCAGATTCTTGATCTGGACGACATGATTACACGTCTTGCCCATCAAGAGGATATGCTCGGAAAAGCGCAACTATGTTTGATTGATTTACGTCGTGTTTTGACTTTCTTATCACGTCCTCGTGCGCTCGGCAGTCATATCTACGATGCGGATATTCGAGAGCTCAACGAAGATGTTCGCTCACTCGTAGAACACAACGCTTTCTTATTTCAAAAAGTACGCTTCCTGATGGATACCACCTCAGGATTCATTAATACCGAACAAAGCGACACCATCAAACGATTCTCAATTTTGCCAAGTATGCTAGCGCCACCGATGCTCATCGCCAGTATCTACGGCATGAATACCGATGTCTTACCTTTTGCACATGGCACGACCAGTTTTATTATCGTGGCAATTTTGATCATGATCTTTTTTATTGGACCGATTATTTATTTCCGTTGGAAAAAGTGGATTTAAGTTTGCAATCTTTTGTTGTAATATCCAAAAGTAAAGCTACTTAGTTATCTCGATATTTTTTAATTTTTCTGCCAAAAACTCAATAAAAATCCGTACTCGCTTCGGCAAATGATCTTGCTGATAGTACACCCCATGGATAGTTTGATGATGTGTGGATTTCATCTTCAAACAGGGCAACTAAACGTCCTTGTTGCAGGTCTTTAGACACCAAAAACTGCGACAGACAGCTAATCCCATTGCCCATCAAGGTCAGTTGGCGCACCGTTTCACCATTAGAGGCTTTGAGTTTTGCATGAATGGTGAGCGTCCGATCATCTACCTCTAAAGGCCAAGTGTTCAGTGCAGGGACTTTACTAAAACCAATCAATTGATGTTGATCCAAGACATTTGGCGATTCAGGATAACCATGCTTTGCTAGATATTCTGGACTGGCAACAATATACAAACGGCTGCGACACAGCAACTTGGCGTGCAAACTCGAATCTTGCAGCTGCTCAAAGCGAAATGCCACATCGGTGCGTTGCTCCAAGATACTACAACGGAAGCGCAAGCTTGCACTTCTCATTAACCGCATAAAATTGAAAATAACGCCTCTACTTTGAGGCGTTTTTATTTACTAAAGACTTTTATCAGCATTGATCCATAGATCAATTATTTCTCGTAGCTATGCTTCGTCCGAATCAGTTTCGATAAATCATAGCCTTGTGCTTTGGCGGTATTGAGGTAATCTTCAATCACCGCTTCATCCACATCAGGTATCCGTGACAATAACCACAGATAGCGATGCGACGGTCCGCCCACTAATGCGACTTGGTAATCTTCATCGACACGAAGCACCCAATAATCCCCCTTGCTAAAAGGCACCCAACGCAATCCTTTCGGCAAGAAACTCACTTTCAATTGGCTGTTGCCATCATTCTGTGGATAGGCAACGCCTTCCGATACATCTAGCTCACCCTCACTATTCATACATTGATTATTTACCCGAATGGTTTTATCGGCATTTAAACTATACTTGGCTTGCACATCGCTGACGCAGTTGCGTTGAAAATACATCGGCAGTCGTGCCACTTCATACCAGGTGCCTGCATATTTTTGCACGTCAATCGCATCAACCGCTTTAGGCTTTCCTTGTGAATGAGCTTGTGCCTCAATTTCACTGTTCTGTGCATATGCCGAGCTCATTAAAAGTGCCATTGCTGAGATGGTGGCAAAAGTCAGCCATGCTTTTTTGTTGTGCCATGCTTTTTTGTTGTACATTGTCGTCTACTCCAATGAGTTTAAATGGAAAAAATTAAATTCATTAAAGCAAATATCTACATGTAGTATTGTTGTCGAAACTCATTGTTTTATCTAATAATAATTTACAGTTTATGTTGTCATGTAACAATTGTCATGCTTTAAAAAATGCAGCAGGCTTTAAAAATTTGCTAACTCACCCTACAATCAAATCATTCGTATTTAATGACGCCACAAAATGACAAAAACTCGAGAAAACATCACAATGAAATACATGCTACCGATCACAATTATCTTTATGTCGAGCTTGGTTTTGACAGGCTGTAGCCGTGAGCCGAGCCAAGAAGAGTTGCATGCGCTCTATCAAGAACAGATCAAACAAACCAATGAACTTGCCACACGCATCATGCAACAAGATGGTGAGATCATGAAAGTGACTCGCTTTGAAAAGTTGGATTGTAATAAGGTGGATAAAAGCAAAGATCTGAATTGCCGAATCAATGTCACCGTCGAGATGCCATTCTTAGGCGCACAAACTAATACCGCCGATCTACGTGTGGCAAAAGGTGAAAGTGGCTGGGTTTTGGTGGATTAAGGCATTCACTCACAACCGTCAATTTTCACTGTAGTTTTGTAGATACCAAAAAACGAGGCACTTGACCTCGTTTTTTCATGTGTTTTACATTTCTCACTCAGACATTATGCCTCAGTTGGAATCTCACCAAATTTACCACTTTGGAAATCTACAAAAGCTTGTTTGATTTCAGCTTGAGTATTCATCACGAATGGACCATAACCTTCGATTGGCTCATCTAATGGTTCGCCTGTGAGTATCAAGAATTTTGCATCTTGATTGACCACCACTTCAAAGTCTGCCTCACCATCTCGTGCCAAGACTGCAACACTATTGGCTCTGACAGTTTGATCGCCATTGACCACCACTTCACCATTCAAGACGACCAACATCGCATTATGTGTCACAGGGACAAAGAACCGATGTGTCGTGCCTGCTTTCAGCACACCATCCCACATATTGACAGGTGAGTAGGTTGAAGCAGCGCCTTTTTGGTCATTTCCTGTTTGATCCTGATAAGTCCCTGCGATCACACGCAAGTTGCTACCTTCATCATCGAGGGTGACATTTGGAATTTCATCCGCAGTGATACCTTGATATTTTGGTGGTGTCATTTTGTCTTTGGCTGGCAAATTCACCCAAAGCTGAACCATCTCAAAGATACCGCCATCTCGAGCAAAATCAGTTGAATGGAACTCTTCATGCACCACACCTGATGCTGCGGTCATCCATTGCACATCACCTGTTTTGATAGTACCACCACCGCCACTTGAGTCACGGTGCGAAACCTCGCCACTGTATGCAATCGTCACTGTTTCAAAGCCACGGTGCGGATGTGAACCCACGCCATGTTTTTCAGTAGTCGGTTGGAATGGATAAGGTGCAGCATAGTCCAAAAGTAAGAATGGGCTAATCGCTTGACCTAAACGATCATAGGAAAACAAGTTTCGTACTGGGAATCCGTCGCCCACCCAGTGCATTTGGTTGTTGTGAATATTTGCGATCACTTTTCTCATGATTCATCTCCAATTCGTTATGAAGCTATTATAGGAGTTGATTTGCCGAATAAATAGCCAATAAAGTCAACATATCGTTCCACTATTGCGACAGCAAAGATTTTTCTTTTGAATACGACCCTCAACGTGGTATGCCTTTGAACACATCTAATCTTGTATATTCTGCGATGTTTCTGCATTATGTCTAAAACATGGAATGAGTAATGATATGAAGCTCCTACATAACGCAACGATCGCATTGATGGGGTTGGCGCTAACTTTCAGTAGTGCAAGTTTTGCCGATGCTGATACATTGACAAAAAATTTAAAAAACAATTATCCAAACTTGAGTGCCAAAGTCGTTGGTAAAAGCCCTGTCGATGACATTTATGAGGTTCAAGTTGCGGGCAATTTGGTCTATACCGATGAAGATGCACGCTATTTCTTTGTTGGGAATTTGGTCGATTTCAAAACCAAGACCAACTTGACTGAACAACGCCAGCAAGAGTTGAGTCAGATCAATATCAGTCAGCTCCCTTTAGAAAATGCAGTTAAAAATGTCAAAGGCAAAGGTGAGCGTAAACTCTATGTATTTAGCGATCCAGACTGTCCGTATTGCCAACGACTAGAGCAAGAGTTGACAACCGTGGATAACATCACGATTTACACATTTATCATGCCTTTAAAAGCATTACACCCAAATGCTGAAACCATCGCAAAAAAGGTATGGTGTTCTCAAAATCGCTACGAAGCATGGGAAGACTACATGCTTCACAAACAAGCGCCGAGTGCTGTAGAGAACTGCAAAAACCCAATCGCACAAAATATTGACCTTGCAGCGACCTTGAATATCACAGGTACACCAACATTATTTCTCAATAATGGACAACGTATTTCGGGTGGTCGTACTGCGCAAGAGTTAGAAATGTTACTTGATACCGTAAAATAAGATAGTATCTACTACAATTTATTAAAACGGATGATCATCATCCGTTTTTTATTACCTGTAACATATGAAAACTTAATACAACGACACTAACGAATACTCAATAACAAACGCTCTGATCGTGGTATGCACGAAAACATATGAATAAAGGACTAAACAAATAGTGATATGATTTACGCACTTAAAATTTTTAGCCATATGCTTTCAGAATGCCTGAACTTCCAGAAGTCGAAACCACCAAAGCCAGCCTTGAACCCTTATTAGGATTACGCTTAGTCAATGTCATGGTCTATCAACCCTCGTTGCGTTGGGCAGTGCCTGATGACCTTTCACAACTCATTGGCTTAACACTCAACCATTTAAGTCGTCGCTCAAAGTACATCATCGCCGATTTTGAGGGAAAACAGATGCTTTGGCATCTCGGCATGTCAGGTAGCTTTCGACTGTGTGAGCCAAATACATCACTTCGAAAACATGATCATGTGGTATTTGATTTTGGTGAAATTCATCTGCGTTATCACGATCCACGGCGTTTTGGTTGCTTGCTTTGGCTGGATCAAACGCATCAAGAGAAATTGCTTGATTCACTTGGACCAGAACCCTTATCGGATAATTTCAACGCAGATTATTTATTTGAAAAATTAAAAAACAAACAAGTCGCAATCAAAGTCGCCTTGATGGACAATCATATTGTGGTCGGTGTGGGAAATATTTATGCCACAGAATGTCTGTTTAACACAGCGATTCACCCTGCTCAGCCTGCCTATAGTTTAAGCCAAGCGCAGGTAACTGCTTTGGTCGCAGAGATTAAAAAAGTCTTAGCACATGCCATCCAACTCGGTGGCTCAACGCTTCGGGATTATAGTAATGCCAGCGGTGAGAATGGCTATTTCCAACAGACCTTACTTGCTTATGGGCGTGTCGGCGAGATGTGCGTCAACTGCGAAACACCGATCGAAAATATCAAACTCGGACAACGTGCCAGTGCTTTTTGCCCACAATGTCAGCCTTTGAAAAAGGTAAAGATAAAAACAACAGCAACAAAATCGAAGAAAAAGGCGACTCAAGTCAGTGCGAGAAAAACAAATGGAGTGGTTAAATGAAGACTGCGATCGTTCGCCATATCTTGGTCAAAGACAAAGCTCTTGCCGAAGCGCTTAAGCAAAAAATCCTCGCAGGTGCAGATTTTGCCAAGATCGCAAAACAACATTCCACCTGTAACTCCGCAAAACGTGGTGGTGAACTCGGCGAGGTCAAGAAAGGGCAACTTGTTCCTGTGATTGATAAATTGGTATTTAGCGCAGAAGAACGCAAATTACATGGCCCCATCAAAAGTCAATTTGGCTTTCATTTGCTTGAAATAAAATTCCGAATGGATGGTTTTCGCTAGTTTATTTTTGAGTCAAATAATAGAAAATTTATTGAAACTAATGCACAAATCAGTCGTGTAAGTTTTTCATGATATAGACCCACGCATCAATGGGCTGTCCATTGTCATCAAAGCCTTGTACTTCGACGCGCTCGTATTGCAAACCTTCAAACTCATCCAACATCGGCAAATGCGCATCCAGTTGATCATGTATAAAAAACAAGCCTTCGACTTGAGCTGCAATAGGATCAAGGACGATCGCAGGCAATCCAATATCAGGTCCCCAATCCAGTGTATGAACCACACCATGTACATAGCCCTTTTGCCAACGTCCGTTTAACGGTGCAAGGATATGTTCATTTGCTTGATTTGGTCGTAATGTACCATAGACAAATAGCGTATTCATTTCACTCGATCATGATCAAATTTTTTGGCATGGTAAACTGAAAACCATAAACTTTCTATTAAAAACTTAGCTCAAGTCAGCTTAAAAATGACCATAAAAAAACGGCAATCAATGCCGTTTCTTTGTAGCTAAAACTTCAATCCATTAAGGTTGTGGGCGGTTTTTCAATTGATCACGAATTTCACGAAGTAATTCGATGTCTTCAGGTGTTGCTGCTGGCTCAGGCGCAGCTTCTTCTTTACGACGCATTTTGTTCATGGCTTTCACCAATAAGAACACCACAAATGCCAACAAGATAAAGTTGATGAAAATGGTAATAAAGTTACCATAATGGAAGATATTCAAACCTGCTTCTTTGGCAGCTTCTAAAGTTTGAATATTGTTTGGGTTGTCACCCAAGATCACGAACATATTGGTGAAATCTACTTCACCGCCCAAGATCCATGAAATCAAAGGCATAATCACATCTTTGACCAATGAATCAATAATTTTACCGAAAGCGCCACCAATGATGACACCAATCGCCAAATCCATCATATTACCTTTTAAGGCAAATTCCTTAAACTCTTGTACCATGCCCATGTGCTAAATCTCCAGATTACAAATTGTTCAGCATTATTTATATTTCTCGAGCAAAGAGAAATTATGATCAATTTACTTGTTTTTCATATAAACACCAAGAGAGATAGACGCAAATATACAAAAACTATCGATTTGTTCATATTTTGCAAAAGATTTTATAGTTACTTTTAAAAGGCTAATGCCGATATAAACGCTAATAACGTTTTATTTTAATTATTTTGTCTAGATCGCTTGATTTTACATGCTTTTGCACTTATTAAATTCAATGAAGACAATATTTTAGAGTGTGAATATGCAACCCCAACCAGCGACATTACCTTTACCACAATTCAGTCAGATCAATATTCAACAATTAAAACAAGATATTCTCGATTTGATTCAGCGTGGTTTAAATCTGCTTGCGCAAGTACAAACCCCACAGGATTTTCAGCACAGCTTACACACTGTTGAACAGTTTGATGAATTTGAAAATCAATTTAGTGAGCTGTTTGGCGTGCTGTCACATCTCAATGCCGTGATGAACACGCCTGAGCTCCGTGAAGTCTATCAATCGCTCTTGCCAGAAATCAGTAACTTTTATACCCAAGCAGGGCAAAACGAAGCGCTTTATCAAACTTATCAGTTCATCGCTGATCAAGCCGAATTTGCCAACTTGCGTCCTGCATTGCAAAGCGCAATCCAACATGCCATCAAGGACTTTAAATTGTCTGGTGTAGCACTTCCGCCTGAGAAGAAAGCGATTTATGCGGAAAATGTCGCACGTTTATCTCAGCTTTCTTCAGACTTTTCCAATCATGTGCTCGATGCCACACAGACATATCATTTGCCCTTAGATGATGCACAGCTCAAAGGCATTCCTACCACTAGCCAAGCTTTGCTCCGTCAGTACGGTGAACAAAAAGGCTTAGATCAAGCGGTGGCAACCCTAGACATTCCAGCCTATCTCGCCATCATGACTTATGCCGATGATCGTGAACTGCGCAAGACCATCTATCATGCCTATACCACGCGCGCCTCAGAGCTTGGCGGTCATGACGAATTTGATAATAGTGCCAACATGCAAGAGATTTTGGCACTGCGTGAATCACAAGCGCAGTTGCTTGGATTTGCCAATTATGCCGAATTGTCTTTGGCGAAAAAAATGGCGCCAAGCGTAGAGAAAGTCCGTGAATTTCTAATTGATCTTGCCGACAAAGCCAAAGCGCCTGCCAAGCAAGAACTGGCGGAAATCCAAGCCTTTGCGGAAAAGGATGGCATTACTGATTTGCAAGCATGGGACACCTCCTATTATGCTGAAAAGATTAAACAGCAAAATTTTAATCTGTCACAAGAAGCCTTAAAGCCATATTTCCCAATTCAAAAAGTGGTCAATGGTTTATTCCAAATCGCTGAAAAACTTTATGCAGTGAATATCGTTGAGAAGCAAGCGGATCTTTGGCATCCTGACGCCAAATATTATGAAGTGGAAGAACATGGTCAAGTGATTGGCGGATTCTACTTTGACCTCTATGCACGTAGAAATAAACGTGGCGGTGCGTGGATGAGTGGCTTTCGTTCTAAAGTCAGAGATCAGCAACTTGATCAAAAGCCTGTGGCGTTTATGGTGTGTAACTTTGCACCGCCTGTTGGCGATCAACCTGCACAGCTCACCCATGATGAGATCACCACTTTATTCCATGAGTTTGGGCATGGCTTGCATCATATCTTGACTGAAGCTGATCATATCGGTGTGGCAGGTACACACGCCGTAGCGTGGGATGCGGTCGAACTGCCAAGTCAGTTTATGGAATTTTGGGCGTGGGAAGAGCAAGGTCTAGATTTGATCAGTGCGCATATCGACTCAGGTGCACCACTGGAAAAGTCACTGTTAGATGCATTATTTGCCGCACGCTTCTTCCAAACAGGGATGCAAACTTTAAGACAAGTCGAATTTGCCTTGTTTGACTTAGATATTCATGCGCAAAGCCCTGCACCAACAACCGCACAGATTCAGCAAATTCTAGATCAAGTGCGGAGCCAAGTTGCAGTACTCAAAACCCCAACTGATAACCGCTTCCAACACAGCTTTAGCCATATCTTTGCTGGCGGTTATGCGGCGGGTTATTACTCGTACAAATGGGCGGAAGTACTTGCCAGTGATGCGTTTGACCGCTTTGAACAAGAAGGCATTTTTAATGTCGAAACAGGGCAAGCCTTCCGCAAAGCCATTCTTGCTGTCGGTGGGCAAGTCGAAGCTTTGCAAGCCTTCACCGAGTTTCGTGGTCGTGAGCCAAGTATTGATGCCTTGCTACGTCATAATGGCTGGACGGTTTCTTAAACTCTTAAAAATTTAAGCAAGTGAAACATTGGACGAGGTGTAGTGAATTCGCTACACTTAGCCTTGATTCAATGATCGCAAAGCATCTCATTGTAAAGCATTAGTTGCCGAACATCATATCATTGTGCAAATCAATTGAAATTCATAGGTTGTATTCATGAAGCGACGTTTTATCGCAGGGGCGAAATGCCCAAAATGTCAGGCACAAGATCGTGTCGTCATGATCACCACCAATGATGATGAGTGGATCGAATGTGTCGAATGCGACTATACAGAGCAACGACCTAGCGAAGAAAGCTACGTCGAGCCTGAAGTGCCTGACGATATTGGGGTGATACAATTTAAACCACGGCAACACAAATAATTTTAGTATTTACGGAAGACATTATGTCGAGTGAAAATTCAAATAAAAACTTATGGATCATTATCGGTGTAATTTGCCTCGTTGTTTTGGCGATCGCAGCCTACGTGGGTTTACAGGATAATCAACCTGCCAAAAGTGCGACAACAACAGAAGAGTCAGCAGTTCGTCCACTCGAAGAACACAGCTTAAGTGATGAACAGCTGACAGATATTGCCAAGCAATCCACAACACAAACTAAGCAAATGCTAGAAAATAGCGAAGAATTTGCGGCCTTAGTAGACGACTCACTGGTTGAACAGCCGATCGCTGAAGATCAAGCGCTACAAAAAGATGAGATTGCTCAGCTCGAAGAGATTCAAAAGCAACTGGGTGAGCAAAAAGATTTACTTGAACAGCAACATCAAGATGCAGACAAACTCCTTGAGCTGAAAGAACAACAGCTTGCTGCACTCGAAGCACAGCTTAAAAACTCTGGGAATGCTCAGACCGCAGTACAGTAATCATTCTACTGAGATTGCGACAATCCATCGCTTAATCTAAGAAATTCGGTACAATAACGCTTATTGTGCCGACTTTTCTATTATGCACGACAGCTCTTCCAATATCCGCACTGCGCTCCTTTTACTTGCCACTTCTGCATTACTTTTTGCGACGATGGGTGTACTCATTCGCCTTGCCTCTCATACGGTTGACAATGCCACGATCGTGTTTTTTCGTAATGCGATTGGACTGATTTTTATTTTTCCGTTGGTCATCCGATCAGGTTTACAGAATCTTAAAACACAAAAGCTTTGGATGCATACTTGGCGTGCAGTGATCGGACTGATTGCGATGTATGGCTTTTTCTACGCCATTGCGCATATGAAATTGTCGAATGCGATGGTATTTACTTATTCTTCCCCGATTTTTATTCCTTTGGTTGCTTGGTTATTTTTAAGAGAGCGTATTACCGCTTGGATGCTGATCACTTCAATCTTGGGCATGATCGGTGTACTTTTCGTTGCCAAGCCAGATAGTGGTCTGTTTAATATGTTGTCGGCGGTAGGAATCACGGCAAGCTTTTGTGCTGCGATGGCCTTCGTTACAGTTCGTGCTTTGACCAGTACCGAGCCACCTGTGCGTATCGTTTTTTACTTCTGTTTAATTGCCACGATCATTTCTGCAATCCCCATGTTTTGGCATTGGCGTGCATTCGATATGATGGAAATTCTCTATCTCGTTGGTGCAGGCGTACTGGCAACTACCAGTCAGCTTTGTATGTCACATGCGTATAAACTCGCACCTGCGGGTCAGATTGGTCCTGCGAATTATTTAGCGATTATTTTTGCAGGGATTTGGGCAGCGATACTTTGGCAAGAATATCCTGATATGTTTAATCTGATCGGTTTTAGTTTAATCTTTATTGCGTTACTAATGTGTTCACCACAGATTCAGCGTAAAGTTCAGCGCCTATTCTCTTAGCAACGTCCTTCTCAATAAGTTCACTCTTATCAACATCTAAAGTATCCGCAATAAGGTATCTGCAATTTCACGAAAAAAATAAGCATCCGAAGATGCTTATTTTTACCGATAAATTTCTACTCTTTATCTATCAAACTGTATTTACCAAACTTATTGGTACCAACCAAACAGTTTGAGTAAATATGGGATAAAGGTCACGATCAACATCGCAGGGAACATCACCATCAATGGTAATAACCAACGCTCGAAGCGATAGTAGAATGACAAGTGACGTACCTCAGCATCGGCATCTGCAACCTCAGCATCACCGATAGACTGCCTTGCGAGGAGCTGATTCAGTGCAACAGGTGGTGATACATAACCAAGCTCAAAGCTGATCAATGCAATCATCCAGAAGTGAACTGGTTCAATACCATACGAGTAAGCCACTGGCGCAACTGTCGCAGAGATCAAGATCACCGCACCGAATGGATCCATGACCATACCGACGAAGATCATCAAGATCGCAAGCATCGTCAATGCCATCACGATACTGCTCAAGTCAGTTGGCATGATGCTCATCACTTCGATACGCTCAAGATAACCACCGACACTCACAGACAATGCCATCAGCATAATCAATGCGCCAATATGACCAATGGTTTCAAAGGTTGCATAACTCACCGACTTGAAGAAACCAATCTGTTCACGTGGCTCATGTGTCGGTGCATTGGCATGTTCGTAGTCTTGTAGCGACTCATCCCAATGACCTGTTGCAGGTTGTGGTTCAGGTGCTTTACGCAGTGAATCAAACAATACCATTGCCAACAGAATAATCGGCATGATCACTTGCGCTGTGAACTCATTCAAGTTGGTATCAAGTACAAACTTGTAGAATGCCCAAACTGCTACTGCGATCACGATATACGGTGATACAGGTACCAATGCTTTGGCAGAGTTTGGGAATGCGACCGCAGGTGATGCAATACGGAACTTCTCTTTCGCCAAAATCAATGAAATGATCAAGAATAACGTTGAGGTCAACAAGAACACGTACACACCATAATGGTAGAGCAAGTCAGTTGTGACTTCTTTATTCAAAGATGCAATGACCACGATCAATAGGCATGGACGAAGTACCACACCCATCGAACCTGACATCGCAGCAGCAGCAATCGCATACTGACGACGACCGCCCGCATTCCACACTTCACGATAAATGATCGCACCCGCAGCGATTACGAAGATACCCGAAGCACCTGTATATGCTGTCGGTAGAGCCGCAGCCAATAGAATCAACCACGTTAAGGTTTCAGGCGCAAAGTTCCACGGACGTAGAATATTCAAGAATAAATCGACGACACGAGTTCGCTTGAGCAACATACCCACCCAAATGAATAATGATAAGCTCAAGAAGATATTTGAGAACTCAATGAGTTGTCCCAAATATATCGCTTGCCCCATCGGATAGTTCATCAGGAAGCTAAAGTTTGCACCTGTAGAAATCGCCATGTAGGCATACAAAGGCACACTTAGCAACGCTAGCCCGATGCTTCCACCCTCTTGGGTTGGCACAGGTGGTTTCGCCAATTTATACAAGCTGATCAAGGTCAACAGCGAGAATAAACCAATCCACAGCCAGTAAATAATCTGCATCTTGGTCGCAACTTCGACCCCTGCATTCATCGCCGAATTGTATTGGAAAATACAGGCACTGGTCAGGAATAGGTTGGCAATCACCATTGCCACGCCATAGACCTTAAAGTCGATCTTGGTACTCGGCGCTCGAAGCCCGATATGATGAATGTTAAACGTCGTAATGATCGACGCAATCGCCACCATGAGCATGAGCAGTAACGCACGGTATTCCGTACCAAACTTAAAGATACCGAAGAAAGTCGTTTCAAAGGCACGATAAGTCCGAACACTCGGATGCTCGTCTATATGGGTGACGATCTGATCATAAAAATTATGCTTTTCTACACAGGACACTTGCCCTGCAATGATTGAATTACGTACATCTTCCTCTGAGGCAACCCCAAAGAAGTCCGCAAATTCATCACTTTGATTGGCTGCCATCTGTTGTTGAACTGCAGCATCAATATCAATATTGCGTTCACAACTCGGTTTTTAAGGGTCTGCACGAAGGAAGGAGTATTGAATCCCAGTATCAGGATCACCGTAGATTTGCTCACCGACACATAATAGCTGTCCGTGGATCATCTCTCCAGTACCAATGATCAGGGTGAGTAGCAATAAGAAAAAGATGGCAATGGTCGATAACCATTCATATCCATTTCTAGGCTTCCCTGGATCAACCTTATGTGCATCGTGGTGTTGATTACTATCTTGCATATGTATCCCACATTGATTACAAACGCCAGTCTGAGAAGCTCATTTTCTCGACCATTGCATCTGCTTGTTGTTATTACATCCATTTGATGCCGATCCCGACATCTCACTTTCCAGTTTTGTATAATTTGCAGTATTTCTAAGCAATTGAAAATAGCAATTTTCAAATTATTTGCGTTAATTTAGTCAACTCATGCCAAGTCTTTACCGTCGAATCCGCGAATATCCATCCGCTTTTAATAGACCAAACGAAGTGCCCATTTTGCACAGATACGATTCCAAAGCAAAACTATCAACAGCAGTATCATGCTCATCAATGCGCCGATCTGATGGGCTTCGATCAAGATCGGACTACCTATCATTTGCATCGTGGCAGAGATTTCACCGACTGTTGCTTCCCAAATCAACTTTGCGATCAAGCCTGCAAGGATAAGTGTTGCAAATAATCGCTCTCGTGGAAATTGCATAGACACAAGCGCCGCCATTGCATACAAGCCATGTAGCACACCTGAAAACCCTGCATAGGCTTCGATCTGAGGAAAGCACCAATAAAAGCCCAAGCTGATCATCAACGGTAATATGACAATAAAAAGTAACAGCAGGCGCGTGCGAATTTTATGGAAAATAAAAGGAAAACAGATAAAGGCGATCAGATTGAGTAGATAATGTACCCACCCCACATGCACCCAATGCGCTGTAATAAATCGCCACGGTTGTGACAACATCACTTCACGCAGATAAATAAAAAAATCAGGCGCAAATTGCATAATTGCACTCAGCAGTGCGCTGAGTACAATCAACATCAATTTGCCTTGCTCTGATTTCATTCGCTACCTTAACTTGATTTTCAGTAGCCTACTGCTTTTGATTACAGACTGTTATTCCGCAGGTTGGCTATCAGACTCTACTGCCTCATCTTCGACTGCTTCTTCCACAATTTCAGCTTCAACAGCTTCTTCTGCTTGACTCTCTGTCGCTTCAGATTCAGTTGCTTGCTCTTCAACTGCTTCTGCCTCTACGGTTTCTTCGACAGCTTCTGGCTCAGCTTCAACCGCTGGCATAAATAGACGTCCTCTATCTCAATATTTTTTTGATGTCCCTAACCACTCACCATAGCAAAGCTTATTGTTGTTGAAAAGACCGCTTTGCAAGTGTTACTTGGCAGTATAGTCAATTTACCGCTCAGATCAAATATTCTACAGCATTATTTTTTATTCTAGGCATAAAAAACAAGCCTATGGGAGAATAGACTTGTTTTTGTGTACAACTTAAAGCATTAAATGCTGATTTTAAGAATGTTGATGACTCAACATTTCACGAAGTACAGTGCCTGCACGACCAATGACGATTGCAAGAACAATGGCTAACAGGACGAAAAGATAAGTTGGAATAATCATTTCACTCACCTCTATCTCAGTTTATGAGTATTTATACTATCCAAAAATAATTTCAACCTAAGCCATTTTGTCCAACAATTTATCCACATTTGATCAAAATGTGAAATATGTCCCGAATTAATAAATTGTCGAAACATCAGGCTCATTAGACCGAACTGCTTTTCTTGCCAATCATTTAACCGATTAAAGCGTTCTAGAAATCAGCTCTTTCATGATCTCATTCGTACCTGCATAGATACGATTGGCTCGGTTGTCGATGTACGCTCTAGCGATTGGGTACTCAAGCATATAGCCATAACCACCATGCAATTGCACACATTCATCGACGACTTTGGAGAACATATCCGAAATCTTGTACTTCGCCGCCGCCGCCGCATCAATGCCAAGTTTTTCTTCGAGCTGAAGCTCCATACAACGATCCAAATAAGCACGACTGAAATCTATCTCGGTACGTAGTTCCGCAAGTTTAAAGCGTGTATTTTGAAAGCTTGCCACTGTTTTGCCGAAAGCTTTGCGCTCTTTGGTGTATTGAATAGTATGTGCAAGGGCTGCTTCCGCACCTGCCTGACAGATGATCGCAACTAACATACGCTCCCATGCAAGCTCTTTCATCAACATCATAAATCCCATGCCTTGCATACCAAGTAAGTTTTCTTTTGGCACTCGGACATTATCAAAAAATAGCTCGCAAGTATCTTGCCCTTTCATCCCAACTTTTTTGAGTGGTTTGCCTTTGCTAAAGCCTGCACGATCCGCTTCAACGATGATCAAGGATAAATTCGCAGAGCCTTTTTCTTCTTTACCTGTTTTGCAGACCACGATCGCCATATCGCAAAGATAGCCATTGGTGATAAAGATTTTTGAACCATTAATAATATAGTCATCACCATCAAGCTCTGCGGTAGTACGCACCGCTTGCAAATCTGAACCTGTACCCGGCTCAGTCATGGCAATCGCTGTGACGGTTTCACCAGCTGCCATTTTCGGTAGCCAGTGGTTTTTTTGTGCATCATTACCAAAGTTATTAATGTAATTGGCGACGATATCAGAGTGCAGTGAGAAGCCTGTACTGGAGTCCATCGCATAGGCTTGTTCTTCGATGAGAATCATACTGTACAAACGATCTACACCTGAGCCACCGTACTGCTCAGGCATGGTCGCACAGAGCAAACCGAGCTCGCCCGCCTTGTTCCACAAGTCACGATCGACATGCTGTTGTGTTTCGTATTTTTCGATATTTGGCACCACTTCTTTTTCATAGAAGCGACGCACCGTGTCACGAAAGGCATCGTGTTCAGCATTAAATAAATTGCGGGGAAGCATATTGGCAATCGGACGAATCGCACCTTCAGACATAACAAATCCTTGTATTCAAAATCATTTAAAAACATTCAATCTTTAAAACGTGAAAATTTTCACCATTCAATTCGCCATTTAGTTAAAAGCATCGTTCGAGATCAAACAATGCGCACAATGCTCAAATCCAAAGAAGAACTGGCAGATTTTGCCAAGACCACAATTCAGTTAAATGCAATCAATCCAATACAGAAAGTCAGAGAAATATGGAAAAATGGTTTACAATTTCACGAATTTAATCGGTTTGATTCCGATTCACTCATTAAGGATATGTTATGTCAGTCGAACCTACTTTAGAACAGCGCAAAGTCATCTACCGTGCCCGTCGTGGCTTAAAAGAGTTGGATATTTATTTTGATCCTTATGTGAAAACTCAGTATTTAACTGCACCTGCTGATGAGCAAGCCTTATTTGAAAACTTGGTCGAACAAGAAGATCCAGATTTGCTTGATTGGTTTATGGCAGTGTCTGAGCCTGAGAATAAAGCCTTGCTTGATTTGATTGCGAAGATGAAAAGTTTCGTGCACAGCAACTAACTGTCTTTTCATCACAAGCATTTTGAAATATTGAGTTATGGATACGTCAAGTCTATATGTACAGCTCAAAGTCAGTTTTTATAAATTACTGATTCACATTGGTTTATTAGCTATTTTATTTGTACTTGCTTTACAAACCATGCCAAGTATTTGGGCGTTCTTATTGACCGTCGTAGCAGGTTTCTTGTCTTTATTTTTTAGAAATCGCTCGCCCATCACAGCAATGGCACATTTAGATCAAAACACGTGGACACTCGCAAGAAATTCACTTAAAAATTCTCAAGTTGCCAAATCGAATCTTCAACAACAAGCCGAATTAAAATCAATTCAATCCTTTGGCGCATTATTGCTTTTTCAATTTGTGAATCATGAGGAAAGGGCGATTCATCTGTGGATTGCCAAAGATCAAGTTTCCCTTGTTGATTGGAAAAAACTCAAACAATTACAACTATTGAATTAGCGTATTCAACCCACGCACAGCCCATTAAAAAACCATCCCGAAGGATGGTTTAGATTTTGTAGGATTATTTATTGCTTTAACGATACTTAGAATAAAACACGTACTCGAATCGTACCTTCGACATTATACAAAGTATCCAAGGCTTCTTGTGATGCAGATGCGTCCACATCCATGACTAAATAACCGACATCGCCTTTAGTCATCAAAGATTGACCTGCGATGTTAATGCCTTGCTCAGCAAATAGTGTGTTGATTTTTGACAATACACCCGGAACATTCTTATGAATGTGCAATAGGCGATGTTGACCTTCGGTCAATGGCAATGCGATCTCAGGGAAGTTCACCGCAGATAAAGTCATACCTTTGTCAGAATACGCAACGAATTTCTCACCAACTTCAAGACCGATGTTCGCCTGCGCTTCCATGGTTGAACCACCGACGTGTGGCGTCAAGATCACATTGTCTAGACCACGTAGCGGAGATTGGAATTCTTCACCATTGGCTTTCGGCTCTTTCGGGAATACATCTACTGCTGCACCGCCCAAATGACCTGATTTCAACGCATCAGCCAAATCTTCGATGACTACACACGTACCACGAGCCGCATTCATAAAGATTGCGCCTTCTTTCATTTGCGCAAATTGCTCTTTGGTAAAGAAGTAACGTGTAGATGGCACTTCAGGTACATGAAGCGACACAACATCAGCATTGGCAAGTAGCTCACCCATTGAACCGACTTGACGTGCATTACCGAGTGGCAACTTGGTCACGACATCATAATAGATCACGTGCATACCCAAGCTTTCTGCGATCACAGAAAGTTGTGAGCCGATCGAACCATAACCAACGATACCCAAAGTCTTACCACGTGTTTCATACGAACCCACAGCAGACTTGTCCCAACCACCACGGTGACATACCATATTTTTTTCAGGGACACGACGAAGCAATAGGATCGCTTGCGCCAAGACCAATTCTGCAACCGAACGAGTATTCGAATACGGTGCATTAAATACTGGAATACCACGAGCCATTGCGGCTTTCAGGTCTACTTGGTTGGTACCAATACAGAAGCACCCAATGGCAATCAATTTATTCGCCGACTCAATCACTTCCTCAGTCAACTGGGTACGTGAACGAATCCCAACGAAATGGGCATCTTGGATCGCTTCTTTTAGCTCATCACCTTCAAGCGCAGTTTTACGGTAATCAATATTGGTATACCCAGCTGCATTCAAAGTGTCGATGGCATTTTGATGCACACCTTCTAACAATAGGAAACGAATTTTATCTTTTGGAAGTGAAAGTTGGCTCATCACGGCTCCGCTACAAAGGCCAAAAATTGAATCGCAGTATGATAACATATATCCAATGGCTTTTAATCATGTCTTTTTATCTCGATATTTGGGTTTAGCACTATGAATGCTTCTGTCAATTTACCTACTGATTTTCTTACCGCTATTCAAAACATTGTCGGTGAACAACGTGTCAAAACTGACACCGACGCCCTGATGACCTGGGGTAAAGACTGGACCAAACATTTTGAGCCAAACCCAAGTGTGATCGTTTTCCCAAGCACCACACAAGAAGTGGCGGATTTGGTTAAAATAGCCAATCAATTCAATATCGCCATCACACCATCTGGTGGGCGTACAGGCTTATCTGCGGGTGCAGTCGCAGCCAATGGCGAAATGGTGATTAGCCTTGATCGCATGAATAAAGTGCTGAACTTCTACCCTGCCGATCGTATGGTGCATATCCAAGCAGGTATGGTGACTGAACAACTGCAAGACTACGCCGAGTCGCAAGGTTTATATTATCCAGTCGATTTTGCATCAGCTGGCTCAAGTCAGATCGGTGGCAATATCGGCACCAATGCAGGCGGGATCAAAGTCATCAAATATGGTATGACGCGTAACTGGGTACTTGGTTTGACCGTGGTCACGGGCAAAGGCGATGTATTACATATTAATAAAGGCATGATCAAAAATGCGACAGGCTATGCGCTACAGCATTTATTCATCGGTGGTGAAGGCACACTGGGCATCGTCACCGAAGCAGAAATCAAACTGGAACGCCAACCGCAAGACTTACAGGTTTTGGTGCTTGGTGTGCCGAATTTTGATGCGGTGATGCCTGTATTACACGCTTTCCAAAGCAAAATTGATCTGACTGCATTTGAGTTCTTCGGTGAAGTCGCCATGCAAAAAGTCCTTGATCACGGTCATGTGCAACGTCCATTTGAAAGTCAATGTCCGTTCTACGTGTTACTTGAGTTTGAAGCACCATTTGAGCCAATCATGGACAAGGCGATGGAGTTGTTCGAGCATTGCATGGAACAAGGTTGGGTACTTGATGGGGTGATCAGCCAAAATCTTGAGCAAGTACAGAATCTTTGGCGACTACGTGAAGACATTTCCGAGTCGATTGCACCATTTACGCCATATAAAAATGACATTTCCGTGTTGATTACCCATGTGCCTGCATTTATTGCTGAGATCGACCAAATCGTGACGGAGAATTATCCTGATTTTGAGATTTGTTGGTTTGGGCATATTGGTGATGGCAATTTGCACTTAAACATCTTAAAACCTGCGGATTTGTCTAAAGATGAATTCTTTGCCAAATGTCAGGTGGTGAATAAGTATGTCTTTGAAACCGTGAAGAAATATAACGGCTCAATCTCGGCGGAGCATGGTGTCGGCATGACCAAAAAGCCGTATCTCGACTACACTCGCTCTGATACTGAAATCGGCTATATGAAAGCCTTAAAACAAGTCTTTGATCCAAATAATGTGATGAATCCAGGCAAATTGTTTGATTTATAAGCTAAGCACTTCATTTCACAAAGATTGAAGTTCATACCAAAAGTTGCTAAAAGCGTATCAATTGATGCGCTTTTTTACGCTTGTTGAAATAGATAGTTGCTCTAATCTGATATATTATCTTCAAACTACTGAAATTATTTAATTTTATATATGCTTTATCATTAACTAGTAAAAGTAAAATTTGATTGGCGGTGAAATATGGAAACCTTAATTAATAGTTTAGATACAACAAACATCGCAGCAATAATAGGTGCTATAGGCGCCGTAGGTGCTGGATTAATAACTCTTATTGGAGTCCTAGCAACTATTTTTTCTACTAGGAAGCATAGGTTAGGTATCGAAGTTAAATCTAAACATCGACAAGAATGGATAAACTCTTTAAGAGCAGATATTGCGCTCATATGCTCAAAAGCAAATTTTATTACATATGATATGAGAGCCGTTTTAGAAATTGAGTATAAACAAAATCCTGAAAATAAAAGGACTTTTAGTGAATACATTACAGTAAATAGTGAAATCGAATCAGCTTCACTAAGAGTTGATCTTTTCTTAAATCCCAAAGAAAAAAAACATCAAGAGCTAAACACTTATATTAATAGTTTAAAAGCATGCTTGAAAACTTTGATTAATGAACACCTAAAACCTAACACTTCAATGAATCACAACACTTTAAAAGCAACCACAATTCAAATTGATGAGTCAATCAAATCAATAGTATCTAAGTCACAAGAAATTTTTAAAGAAGAGTGGGGAAGAATTAAAAAGGGTGAATAACAACAATTGACACAATGTATTGTTATATAAAATTGACTTATGAACAGAATTCTGTACAATAAAGTCAGTAAGGATTTCTTACTGCTATTTGATATAGCTTAGATATGAGAGATAGACCTATGCATGTATTTACATATACCGATGCACGTAACAACTTCAAATCTGTTTTAGATAAAGTCATTGATGATGCAGACGTTGCTTTGATTACACGAAAAGAAGGTGAGCACGCTGTCGTCATGGGACAAGACCATTACGATAGCCTAATGGAAACGCTATACCTCTTATCATCTCCAAATAATGCCATGCGTTTAAATGAATCAATCGCTCAATTGCGTGCAGGTCAAACCAAACAAAAAGAGTTGATTGAGGATAATGAATCGTAACATTGAATGGACTGATCATGCTTGGGATGAATATCTGTTTTGGCAAACTCAGGACAAAAAGATACTTAAACGTATCAATGCTTTAATCAAAGAATGTCAAAGAACGCCTTTTGAAGGCACAGGAAAACCCGAACCATTAAAAGCAAATTTGTCAGGTTTTTGGAGTCGCCGAATTGATGAAAAGCATCGCTTAGTGTATGAAGTGACCGACGAACGAATCTCTATTATTCAATGTCGATTCCATTACTAGGTTTAGTTGAAATTTTATTGTTCAAAAATCGTATGTAAAAAAATCCCAAGTGAATGCTTGGGATTTTTTATTTTCAAAGGATACTGACTTTTTAAAGAATTCTGTTAAATACGCTTCGGCAAGTGACTGACCCAAGTTAGCAGATTATTCGCATCATTATTACGTGCAGACGTGCTTGAAGCACCAAGTAGCACGACGATCGCAGGACGTTGGTTCACTGTCGTGTGCATTACCACACAGCGACCCGCTTCATTGATATAACCAGTTTTAGAAATATTAATATTCCATGAACCATTACGTACCAACGAATTTGTATTATTTGACTTCAAGACACGATAGCCAAGATTGAAGTCATAATGTGGTGTCGTTGAGAACTGACGAATCAACCCATACTGCGATGCCGCACTGACCAAAATCCCCAAATCACGTGCCGACGCACGGTTGGCAGGGTCAAGACCTGTCGCTTCTGCAAACTGCGAAGAATACATACCAAGCTCACGTGCTTTGGCATTCATCGCTGCAACAAATGCACTCTTACCACCTGGATAGGTACGCGCAAGTGCAGCAGCAGCAGGGTTTTCAGATTTCATGAGAGCAAAGAGCAAAGCTTCTGCACGATTCAGCGTATCACCTGCACGTAGCGTCGAGCTTGAGTTTTTACCCGCAGCCCCTGCGAAGTCGATCGGCTGTAATGTAATACGCTCTGACATATCAAGGCGTGCATCTGCGATCACTACCGCTGTCATCAGCTTGGTTACTGAGGCGATCGGACGTGCTGTATTGGTATTTTTACCGTAGAGCACTTCACCAGTTTGCGCATCCATCACCAATGCCGATTTTGCATTAACATCAGGCTGTGCCGAGCTATAGCTACTGTATGAAGTATTACCGTAATTGCTTGTTGACGTTGGATATTTATTTGCCAGCGTGCTATTGTTGAGCACGATTGTGGAAGACTTTTGAGCAGGCTGTGTGCGTGTTGTCACTTGCGTTGTGACTTGTGCCGCTGGTTCATCTTCGCTTAAGAATTGACTTGCTTGTGCGTCCGACCATGCAATATTTGCATTGCTCGAGGATTTCTGCTGAACGACAATTTCAGCAAAACTGTAATGACAAGTAAATACAGTGACAATTGCCAAACTCAGCCGAGTGATCGCTTGTCTGGTTCTAGAGTGAGTTCTACGCATACACACAACCTTTATTAAAACTACGCTTCCTGCGCTAAAAAAGACTTGCCAGACACTTGATCATGTATCATTGTTCAAACATCATTTAGCAAATTCGTTGGGTTCTGTAATAGGATCGCTAAAATTACGATGTAATTGCAAGCGAATTTTGCGTTATGTAACAAAAAAATTGAAATTTAGGGAGAAAAATGTGATCTCTGTACTGGTTGTTGATGATCATGAACTCGTTCGGACTGGGATTTGTCGGATGCTTGAGGATCATCCTGAGATCGATGTGGTCGGACAAGCTGAGTCTGGCGAGGAAGCAATTCTCCTTTCAAGGCAGTTACAACCTGAAGTTGTGCTCCTCGATGTGAATATGCCAGGGATCGGCGGTGTAGAAACGACACGTCGTCTTTTACAATCTGTACCGAACACTCATGTCCTTGCTGTGAGTGGTTTATCCGAAGAGCCTTACCCTTCGCTTTTACTTAAAGCAGGTGCAAAAGGTTATATTACCAAAGGCGCACCAATGACCGAGATGGTACGTGCGATCAAAAAAGTCACCCAAGGTGGCAAATACTTTAGTGCGGATATTGCTGAACAATTGGCGAGTTCTTATCTATCTGATCATCAGCAATCACCATTCGATAGTCTGTCTGAACGTGAGATGCAAGTTGCGATGATGGTGGTCAATTGTGTCAGTGCGCAGGAGATCGCTGATAAACTTTTCGTCAGTGTCAAAACCGTCAATACCTATCGCTATCGTATTTTTGAAAAATTAAACGTGGATAGTGATGTAAAACTTACCCATTTGGCAATGCGTTATGGTTTAATAAAGCTCTGATAACAACCACTTCTCCTCAACATGAGTAAACTACAAGAACTCAATAAGTTAGAAACGCTAAAACGCTTGGGTGCATCATATACAGGATATCGTTTATTTCTTGCGCTGGGGTTACTTGCCATTCTATTGGTGAGTATGAACGACTTGATCATTGGTGCTCGTCATCCCAAAGCATATTTGGTGTTGAGTATCGCTTATGTGCTGATTTGTGGGATAAATTTCCTGACATTTCGCTATAAGCAAAAATATCTATCACAACAACTTTTTGTATATTTGATCATTGATTATTTGCACTTGACTGCGATTCTATATCTCAGCACAGGGCCAAATATTGCCATCGTCTTACTATTCATGATGTTGGTGCTGGCTGCGATGATGTTACTTTCTGCACGAAAGGCGTTGATCATTACCTTGCTCAGTGTGATTGCGGTTGTTTATCAACAGTTTTTCTATAGTATTTTTGGTGGAGGAAATGTCGCCTTTATTGGTACATCGAGCCTAATTACCCTTGTTTTCTTAAGTACTTATGCGATTGCCCGCATTGGCATTCGTCGATTAAAGTTTATTGAATCCGTTGCAACGACCCAGCGTTCTGCGATTTTCCAGTTACAACAGATTAATCAAAACATTATTGAACAACTTGAAACAGGGTTTATGGTACTTGATCAGCAAGGTATGATTATTTCCATTAATCGTTCTGCGGAAAACTTGTTACAGCTACCGAATGATATGTTGCTCCGAAGCAAAGACTTGCATCATATTGATGAAAAGCTATTGCAAGAGATATTTCGCCACAAAGCACAAAACTACAAAGGCACATTCATCTATACCGCCGATATTGGCGTCGAGCTGAATATTCACTATCGTCCGATCATTACACGTAATCAAACACAGCAATTGACCTTATTTACCATCGAAAGTATGGATAAGATCAATCAACAAGTACAACGTCTAAAACTTGCATCACTGGGTCAACTCTCTGCGAGTATTGCCCATGAGATTCGCAATCCGCTCTCTGCGATTAGCCAAGCCAATGAGTTACTTGAAGATGATATTGACGACGATTTAAAATCGTTGACAGAGATGATTGATAAGCAATGCAAACGCATCAACCGCATCATTGAAGATACTTTAAACATGTCACGGCAAAATCAAACCGTGTCCGAAGACATTGACTTGTATCCGTGGCTACGTAGCTTTATTCGTGAAGACTTGATGGATGTACAAAAGCATTTGCGCCTGACCATCGAAGCGAAAACAGAAATTCATTTTGATCCACATCAGCTTCGTTTGGTCTTAATCAATTTGATCCGCAATGCGATCCGTCACGGACATCAACACATTCCAAACAGTCGTATTGACATCAAAGCACATCGACTTGGTGACTACACCATGATCGACGTGATTGATCAAGGCACTGGGGTTAGTAGCGCGCAACTGCAAAATTTATTTGAGCCATTTCATAGTACAGCGGTCAATGGTACAGGCTTGGGACTGTATCTATCCAAAACATTTTGTGAGGCGAATCACGCACATTTGAAATATATTCCACAGACACAAGGTGCGTGTTTTCGTATAGAATGTCCGCTGATGGAAGATTAAAAAATTAATGAAAAATTAGGGGTTAACCTCGATGGCGCAAGCGATTGCCTTAGTCGTAGACGATGAAGAAGATATTAGAACCTTGATGCAAATGACTTTGAAGCGCTTAGACGTAGAAAGTATTTGCGTGGAAAATGTCCAACAAGCCAAGCAAGCGCTTGCCGAGCGTACGTTCAATGTCTGCTTGACCGACCTGAACCTGCCTGATGGCAATGGTTTGCAGATTGTCGAACATATCCAACAACATTATGCAGGTTTGCCTGTGGCGGTGATCAGTGCCTATGGCAGTATCGATATTGCGATTGCTGCACTCAAAGCAGGCGCCTTTGATTTTGTCAGTAAACCCATCCAACAAACTCAGCTCAAAGCATTACTCTCCCACGCCTTAGATAGTAATATCAATCCAATTTCTTCATTAGATTTGCAGATTGAAGATCAGTTACTGCTTGGTCAATCTGAAGTGATGCAAAATCTAAAGCGCACGCTGCGCAAGCTTTCTCGCTCACAAGCACCTGTTTATATTTCAGGTGAATCAGGTACAGGTAAAGAAGTCGTCGCACGACTGATTCATCAGCTTAGCAATCGTAATGAAGGACCTTTCGTCCCTGTGAACTGTGGTGCGATTCCACAAGAGTTGATGGAAAGCGAGTTTTTTGGGCATAAAAAAGGTAGCTTCACAGGGGCGCATCAAGACAAAGTTGGACTGTTTCAAGCGGCACATAACGGCACACTGTTTTTAGATGAAATTGCCGATTTGCCACTGGCGATGCAAGTCAAACTTCTTCGAGCAATTCAAGAGAAAAAAATCCGCCCTGTCGGTAGCGATCAAGAAATCAGCGTTGATATTCGTATTCTGAGCGCAACACATAAAAATCTTGCAGAGATGGTGCAAACAGGCGTATTCCGCCAAGATTTATTTTTCCGTATTCATGTTATTGAAGTGAATATTCCGCCACTTCGTGAACGTGGCAACGACATCATTGTACTCGCTGAGCACTTCTTAAAGCAGATTTGTCAGGATTGGCAACTGGAACCAATGCAATTGTCGAATACATCAAAAGCGCATTTACTTACAGGCTACTATGAAGGAAATGTGCGTGAGTTACGCAACGTGATGGAACGAGCGGTTACGTTATGCGATGGTGAAATTATCCGTAGTGAGCATATTCAAGGCTTAAGACAGCATGTCAGTAGTAACAGCGCTGATCTCACTGAGTCGCCGATCAGCTCAAATCCTACAGGGTCAGTGCAAGCATCAAATCAACCCGAATTACCAAAACTTGGCAAATCAGGGCTTCCTCAAGAAGGCTTAGAAGAATACTTGGCAGAGATTGAAAAACGTCTGCTTATCCAGGCGCTTGATGCAACACATTGGAATCGCACACTTGCAGCGAAAAAGCTTGGTATGACGTTCCGATCTTTGCGTTATCGTTTGAAAAAGTTTGAACTCGATAGTGATGAAGAGGAATAATGCACGTCGTTTTCTGTATTTTTTTGCTTCATTAACCTCAGTGCGACATAAGATGAGTAAAAATTGTCTGATTCGTGGGAGCGTCAGACGCATTGTTCGAGGACAAAACAACATTAGAAAAATGACGTTTTTTACGGTATTGGATAAATTTTAGAGTATGATCGAGTTTGCGATGAGCCGTATACGGCGCAAGATGGTTTGCCCTTGCGTGGCAATGCCACTCATCCCGAAAGAAAAGTGAGTCGAACCTGAACAAGGTTGAAATGTATTTCAATCGAAGTGTAAGACGAAGTGGTTTATCCCGAAATACGAGTATAAACCGCAAGACCTTGCCTAAAATTCTCTGCTTTTCAATACTATACACGACACAATTCATCGAACTCAGGTTTCATTAGAAAAAGCTTTTTCATTTAGAACACGAAGCGTTGCAGTTGATATAAAATTCGACCTTTAAGGAATCATGCGACCAAACTGACTACTCACTTCATCTTGAATCTGACGATCTGTCTGTAGATCGCTCATATTCAGTTTGCGATCGACTTCAACACCCTTGCCTTCAATCATCTGACCATTTGGGGTGAAATAATGCGATACGGTCAATTGCACTGCGCCTTGTTGTAATGGAAAAAGCTTTTGCACAGCACCTTTGCCATAACTGGTTTCACCAAATACAGTCGCTCTTTGGTTTTCTTTCAATGCTGCTGAGAAGACTTCTGCAGCAGAAGCTGAAAAGCGATTTTGTAAGATTGCTACAGGATAAGTCACTGGATTTTGACTGGCTAGGGCTTGGAATTGTTGATTCGCCTCAATACGCCCTTTGGTACTGACAATTAAACCTTTTTCCAAGAACAAATCTGCAAGCTCAACTGCCGAAGAAAGCAAGCCGCCTGGATTATCTCGAAGATCAATCATCACACCACGAATTGCGGTACGTTGCTGATAAATATTTAAGAAATGTTGGATTTGTTGCACAGTATCTTGCTGAAAAGCTTTAATTTTCAAAACCAATATACGCTCATCGGTCAAATACGGTTCAACATCATAGTTCAGCTGTTGATCCCGGACGACATCGGCAACCACAGAACGATTACCACGTTTGATTTTCAACTTGACGATACTACCGAGCGACCCTGTAAGCAAACTATCCACCGTCCGCTGATCCAAATATTGCACGGCATTATTATTAATTCTTTCAACCACTTCGCTGTTACGTAAGCCGAGCTCGTAGGCATCAGAACCATTGGCAATACCACCGATTTGCCATTGATGTTTTTCAGGAACGTAAACTAACTGAAATGGAATTTTTGCAATCTGCCCTTGGGTAAATTGCATCAGTTGTTGATATTGCTCATTGCTCAGATATCGTGAATAGGGATCAAGTCCTTCTAATAGACCATGACTCGCCTGCTCGAACAGTTGATCATTCGATACATTATCCACGTAGTTCTTTTTTACCAATTGGAAAGTTTCTACAAACTGGCGAATTTGATCAATCGGAATATCTTCGATATTCGCATCATCAGGTTGATTTGAGAGTTCTTCTTCGTCAAGGCTGAGCTGATCATCTATGCTTTGACTCACATCACTCGGCGCAGTCCGAAAATCCTCATCATTAAAATTTGTATTCAGTCCTTTATCAGGCTGAGGATTATTCTGCGTTGTATCACTTTGCGCCCACAATGCAGAGTTTGGCAACACACCACAGGCTGTCATCAGCAAAACTAAGATCAGTGGTGATGTGTTGGGCATATTCACTTCCTATGCAGTGGCGATTTCTCGCAATTCAATCCTTGATAGTGTCTGTAAAAGTCGATCACATCAACTGAAATATGTAATCGACTCAATATTATTATTCTGCACGCAAGTCGCTTTAACGATTCATCACAATGAGTAGCTAAAGCGAATTTCTTTGGCACGACTCGTTAAATCAGCCATTTAAGCCAAAGTAATGAGATTACGTCCCTGCATTTCAGTTGGCACAGGAATATTCATCAGGCTCAGTAAGGTCGGTGCCACATCTGCCAAGATACCTTTTTCAGCAATGGTTGCCGAAGTCGGACCGACATAGATAAATGGCACGTGCTCTGTAGTATGTTGGGTATGCACCTGACCACTGTCGTAGTCTTGCATTTGCTCGACATTACCATGATCAGCAGTGATGATCATATGCCCTTTGTTCGCCATCACAGCTTCATAGACACGACCTAGACTTTTATCAACGGCTTCAACCGCTTTGACTGCCGCATCAAATACACCTGTATGACCAACCATGTCACCATTGGCATAATTCACGATTAACAGATCATATGCACCTGAATTAATCGCATCAACGAGCTTGTCTGTGACTTCATACGCACTCATTTCAGGCTGTAGATCATAGGTAGCGACGTTCGGCGATGGCACGAGAATACGTGTTTCACCCACATACTCATCTTCACGACCGCCACTAAAGAAGAACGTCACATGCGCATATTTTTCAGTTTCAGCGATGCGCAGTTGCGTCTTACCAAGATCAGATAAATATTCACCAATCGAGTTTTTCAGTCCTTCAGGCATATAGGCAACAGGTGCGTCAATGGTCGCCTGATAACGTGTCAACATCACGTATTTTGCTAAGTTTGGGACGGTTTTGCGCTCAAAGCCTGCAAAATCCTTTTCTACGAAAGCACGAGTGAGTTCACGTGCACGATCGGCACGGAAGTTCATAAAGACAATGCTATCGCCATCATTGATGGTTGCGAGTTCACCGATACGAGTTGCTTTGACAAACTCGTCACTTTCATCGGCAGCATAGGCTTGATTTAAACCATCCACCGCACTGTCTACGACACGTAATGCTTCGCCTTCGGTCAATAGACGATAAGCCTGCTCAACACGATCCCAACGATTATCACGATCCATCGCAAAATAACGACCAATCATCGTGGCAATACGTCCTTGATTTGGATACTGCGCAAATAAAGCATCGAAACGCTTTAAGCTTGGCTCAGCACTTCTTGGCGGTGTATCACGACCATCAAGGAACGCATGTAAATAGACGGTTGCACCACGTTTCAGTGCCAACTCACACATGGCTTCGATTTGATCTTCATGAGAATGCACGCCACCTTGCGAGAGTAAGCCCATGATATGTACTGCACCGCCTGTCGCTTTGACTTTTTCGACAGCATCGACTAAGACTTCATGTTCAAAGAAGTCCCCTGTACGAATGTCTTTGGTAATCCGAGTAAAGTCTTGATAGAGCACACGCCCTGCGCCAAGATTCATATGTCCAACTTCAGAGTTACCCATCTGACCATCAGGCAAGCCAACATCTTCACCTGAACCTGAAATTAAACTATGCGGATGATTTTGCTTGATTGCCGTCAAGTTTGGTGTCTTTGCCGCCAAAAACGCATTATCTTCGACCGCTTCACGATGACCAATGCCATCCATAATCACCAAAACGTGGGGAACTTTATGTGTTGTTACATCCGCCATGACTTCATCTCACCTTTTTAATCTTTACATCGTCATTTATCGACGTAATTTTACGCAATTTCTACAACAAATTCATCTGCCAAATACTGTTCATTTGGCGACGGCTTGGGCTGTTGATGCAAGAGCCAACTTACCAAATGCAAGCAAGCATCTGAAGTTAACGCACCCGATGCAACAAAAATGCACCTGCACCCAAAATCATAAAAATAGGCAACAGCACAAACCACGCCGCCGATGGACTATAAATCAAACTGGCGTAACCTAAGAAATCCTGTAAATAATAGAACCCTAAGCCAACAAATAGTGCGATCACCAAGCGAAAGCCCATCGACTGTTGACGCAGTGGTCCAAAGATAAACGAACAAGCAATCACTACCAATGCAATCAAAGCCAGTGGTGAGGCAAGTTTTTTCCAAAAAGCGAGCTCATATTTCTTCGGCACTTGGCTATATTCATCCATATAGCTCATAAAGCTGATCAATTGACTTGGCGCAAGATCTTCAGGATTCACTGTCACCATATGCACATATTTCGGCTGTAGTGCTAAAGGTAGGCTTTCCTCGGTTCGTGTCGTTTTTTGTGCATGACCTTCAGGGAAAATATCAATTTGTTTGATACCTGAGAGTGTCCAATTTTGATTATCTTTAAACCGCCCTTCTTCGGCATTAATGGTCGAAACAATGCGGTAATTATCATCGAAGTCAATCACTTGCACATTGCGCAAATGTCCGCCTGCATTGGCATAATCAATATGTACAAAGCGTTGCCCTTCTCGTGTCCAATAGCCCCTCACTTCACCGAGTGATGCGCGATAATTTTCCTTTTGAGCCGCTTTGGCTTGCTCATTGCTATAAGGAATGACCCATTCACTGAGTGCAAAAGATACGACGATTAAGAGTAATGCAGGGCGAATTACCCAGCCGACGATGCGCCACAGGCTTACCCCTGAAGCACGCATCACCACCAATTCGCTATTCGAAGCAAGTGTCCCCAAGCCGACAACCGAACCGATCAATGCACCGATAGGTAATAGTTCAAGCAATTTGCTCGGCGCATCCCACAGAATATACTGAAAAGCTTGCCATGCGTTGTAATGCTCGTTCAGCTCACCAAGCTCTGCGAGATAGCCGAACAACATTTGTAATAATAATAAAATCGCTGTAGCACCAATCATCGCAACACCAGCTGCTTTGATGACATGACGAGCGAGTATACGACGTGACAACATATTAGCTCGCTCCTCGTAAATGCTTTTTAATTTTTGGCGTGAGTTTGTGCTTTTTGGCAAAGAATAAACCAACCACAGTATAAATCATGAGAATCGCAGGAAATGCCCAAATCCCAAGTTCACCTTTGGTCATCCGTGTCTTCACCGCCATAAGTGCCACGATCAAACTGGCAAAGATCATAATCGCAGGGAATAAGCGATAATAACGCCCTTGACGTGGACTGACCTCTGACAAGGGCACGGCAAGTAACAATGCCAACAGAATCACGAACGGTGCAAATATTCGCCAACCTAACTCGCTCATCACCACATCACTTTGCCCACGGCGTTGCCATAGTTGGTACATGGTCATCGACTCGATGCGCTGCGCCACAATTTCATCGTCATCTTCAGGCTCAAGACGTAAGCGATAACTTTCAAATTCTGCTTGTAAATATTTCGGTTGCCCTGGAACAAAGCTATAGCGTCTTCCTTGATACAGGTCAACAATACTGGCTTGATCATTTTCCGCTGCAACACGACGTGCTTCTTTGGCGAGAATAATCACATCAGGTTGCCCTGCTTTTTTAGCTTTTTGATAGAAAAAAATGTCTTTTAAACTGCGACGATCTTCAGTCAAGTCACCTGCATAGATGGTATACACACCACTAGAAATAAACTCTTTTGGACGCACCATGTCAAAGCCACTGCGCACCGCTTGCGTTGTGGTGAGATGATCAAAAGAACGGTTACCCCACGGTGCGATCCATAACATCAAAGCAATATGTATCGCCATGATGATTGCAGCAAGTGGTAATAATTTTCGCCCCAATTGACCACGACTGACACCACTGCCATTAAGCACCGCCATCTCATGATCGACGTACAAACGTCCAAACACCAACATTAAGCCAACAAAAAAACCTAGTGGCAAAATCAAGGTCAAAAATTCAGGTAATCGATAACCAATGATGCTAAATAAAATCCCTGCATCCATACGCCCTTGTGCAGCCACACCAAAGTATTTGATCAAGCGACCACCGAGCATCACTAAAGTCAGCAATGCCACAACGACTGAGGAGGTTGTCACCACTTGCTTGACCAAATAACGTGTAATAATCAAAGGCAAATTCCCCAAAATTTATGGATCATGCGATGCGTCCACAGACGACGCATAAATTGTGATAGTTTACCTGAATGTCAGCCCCAGTGCTATTTTGCAGTGCTGTAATAAATCGGTATATTATGGTGATATTGTTGCACCACTTACACAAATCTCATCAAAAATGATGACTGCCAAGGATAATGATGACTTTATGAAACTAAGCTTAATAACCGATCTACTATCGCCTGAAATTAAAGTGCAACCTGTCATTAGTTTGATCCAAGAAAATAAAAATGACGATACAAATCTTGCTAATCAACTGCAATCTAGTCAAATCAACCAACTCGAACAATGGCTAGAACTCAGTCAATTTGAAGGCAAGTTCAACCAACTGCACCCTATCTATGCGCAAAGTGAAGCTTTCCCTCAACTATTTTTGGTTGGCATCGGTGACGTTGAACAATTAAATGGTACAAAGCTGCAAAAGCTTGCGCAAAGCATTGTCAAAGCCACGCAAAAACTTGCTGAAACCATTAGCATTGATCTCAGTAATTTACCTGAAACATTGCATTACCAATTTGCATTAGCTTTGACTCAAGCGAATTATGCCTATGATCAATTCAAAACGAAAAAATCAGAAATCACCTTAAAAAATATCCAATTCTTTGCTGAACAAACCTCACTCGATAGCGCACAACTAACTTTGCTCCAAGCTATTCAAAAAGGTCAGCATTTCACCCGCCATCTTGGCAATACCCCGGGCAATGTCTGTTTCCCTGAATATTTGGCTGATGAAGCCTTAAAATTGGCAGGTGAATTTCCAGATTTGCTCAACGTGACTGTGCTCAATGAGCAACAAATGGCTGACCTCGGTATGAATGCGTTCTTAGCTGTGAGTAAAGGCTCGGAGCGTTCAGGACGTGTCGTATTACTTGAATACAATGCGCAACAAAATCAAAAGCCTGTTGTCCTCGTAGGCAAAGGTGTGACCTTTGATACAGGTGGTATTTCACTGAAACCTGCGGCAACCATGGACGAAATGAAATTCGATATGTGCGGTGCAGCAACCGTGCTCGGTGTGATGCGTGCTTTATGTGAAAGTAAATTACCAATTCACGTGGTGGGTGCGCTTGCTTGTGCGGAAAATATGCCGTCAGGTCATGCGACTCGCCCAGGCGATATCGTCACGACCATGAGCGGTCAAACCGTCGAAGTGCTGAATACCGATGCCGAAGGTCGCTTGGTACTCTGCGACACCTTAACCTATATCGCACGTTATGAGCCTGAGTTGGTGATTGATATTGCAACATTGACAGGCGCTTGCGTGGTGGCACTTGGCAAAGTACTTTCTGGTCTTTTTAGTCCTGACAATGCGCTATCGCAAGCCTTGATTGATGCAGGCGAGCAGTCCTTTGACCGTGTATGGCGCTTGCCTGTGATGGATGATTATCAAGAATTGTTAGATTCGCCATTTGCAGATATGGGGAATATCGGTGGACCTTATGGTGGTGCGATCACTGCGGCTTGCTTCTTGCAACGCTTTACCCGTGACTATCGTTGGGCACATTTGGATATTGCAGGTACGGCATGGCTTTCAGGCGCACAAAAAGGCGCAACAGGTCGTCCAGTACCGCTGTTGATGCAATTCCTTGCCAATCGTGTCAGCAATTAATTCAGAAAACATTGAATGAAAATTAGTTTTTACTTAGTTGAAAAATCGTCGCAAACGCAGACCGATGTGGTCTGTCGTTTGTGTCAGCAAATTTATAACAAACATCCAATTTGGATTTATTGCCGTGATGAAGCGCAAGCTCAGCATTTGGATGATCAACTTTGGACATTTTCAGCGACCAGTTTTGTGCCACATCTTCTAATTGAAGATGCAAAAAGTGCAACCGACGTACAACATCAGTGGTCAAACACGCCGATTCTGATTAGCTGTGACCCACCGCCTAGCCACAGGGAAGTCTGTATTAATCTCACAGGGCAGGCTTTAGATTTAACAGAAATCAAGCACGGCACACTACATTTAATCGAAATAGTCGGGCATAATGAAGAGGAAAAAATCTTGTCCCGCCAAGTATTTAAAGCCTATCGGGCGAGTGATATTGAGCCTGCTGTACATAAGATTTAAAGGTTTTTTATTTTAATAATGATCAAACATAGAGGAGTCGATCGTGGCACTAAATGTCGGTGAAAACTTTACCCAGCGTTGGCTTGCCACACCTGAAGCCGTTCGCCAAACATTTTGTGATGAGCTTAATCACATCTGCGATCTTCTGGACTCGACTGAACATATTTCAAAATGGCAGTATCAAGATGCTGTTTTGCAACAAAAAAATAAAAAAGTCATTGAGCGTGCTTATGCCGAATTGGAACAGCAAATTTTAGCGGAACAAGCTCGTCTTGCCGAAGAGCGTAAACGTCAGCGTCAAGCTGAATTAGAACAAGCTCTCGCTGAAAAACGTGCCCTTGAAGCCAAACAAGTGGCAGAACTCGAAGCACAGGAACAACAACAAGCACAGCATCAGGATGCGTATTTACAGCAACTTGCACAAGAACTTCATCAACAAAGCACTTCTTCGAACTTAGACAGTCTGCGTCAATTTAACACTCAAGACGTTAAACAATTTAATAGCATTCAACATCATGACGCACCGCCAACAGCAGAGCATCAAGACTTACGGACTCGATTGGAACTGGAAGCGGAATTTTATATCGAGCAAACTTTGCAACAGCTAAAAACCAAACTGCAAGCTGCAGCACAAGAAGAAATTGAGCTGATTTTGTCTCAGCAACAAGATACGGAGTAATGGGTTTAAGCCAGTGATTGAATCTCTTGTCTTGAATCTCTTGTCTTGAATCTCTTGTCTTGAATCATTTTTCTTGAATCCACTATTTGAATCTTTTGCTAAAACCTTCTTATTGAATTTCTTATGTTTAGCTTATTGTTTTAAATGGTAGGTTTTACTCTTTTTTCCTTGGAACATGGCGAATATATTGTAAGGCGATCAATCGAGATACGATCAACGCCAAATACATCACTGCGCCAAACATCTGCAAAGACACTAGCACACGTGCCATATCACTTTGTGGCACGATATCGCTGAGACCTGTGCCTGTCTGCACACTAAAGCTAATAAATATCAAATCCACCCATGAGCGTGCTTGACCATTTTCCAAATTAAAACTATTCACATCCCAAAGCTGACACGCACTGTACATAAAGGCAAACGCCCAAACCAAAAGCGTGAACACACTCGCCGCTGCAAACAGCTCATCTCGTGTTAGATAGCGATCATCAAACATATAGCGAGTTAGACCATACGCCGCACAGAGATACGCTGCAGCCTCAAATAAATGCGCTGTAATCAAGATATTTGGTGAATCTGCACCCAACATTACCGCAAGCGACAATACTAGCGCAGGAATCACACAGATCATCCCGATCACCGTATAAATCGCCGTAACCCGAATAATCTGCGCCACCATCAGTAGCGCCAGTGTCCCTAGAAACCATGCAAAAGCATGATGGTTAAATATCTGATGGGTTAAAGGTGCGGTAAACAGCATCATCAATTGCACTGCAAGCAACCATGCTGATGGCAGACTTTTAAAACTTTGCAAAAATTTAAGCATGGCGACCGCATGTCCCTAGAATATTTATGAAAACCTGAGCGTTTAATCTACGCACTTTTGCAGTAAAAATAAACAAAATGAGGCACTAAGCTGAAATGATTGATGAGCTTCTAGTGCCTGTCGTTTGTCTGCTTTGGCCTTCCACGCATAAGGTGTCATGGCGATGAGATCTTTTAATTGGTTTTGATCAAGATTTAAATCTGTGGTGATAATTTGTTTAGACACGAGCGAAAATTCAGGTGCCATTTGCGTCACGAAGTTATCAGGCTCATGCGCTTTGACTTCATCAAATAAAGCTTCACGCATGGCAAATAGATGTTGTGGTGCAGGTGTGGCAATGATGAGATAGCCTTGTTTCTTTAATACTCGAAGCATTTCCATTTTAGGCAATGGACTAAATAGACTGGTACAGACATTCATGGATTGATCGAGCACTGGTAGCACCGCACCTGTCCCCACCACCCAAGTGATATTTTGCACTTTGTTATGTTCATTACTTTGCTGTGCTTGCTTGGCAGCAGTTTGTACTGCACTTTTGGCAATATCTACAGCGACCACTTGTGGCACAACGTTTGCCATCGCTTGCGTGTAATAACCCTCACCACAACCAATATCTAATACTGTTTTTGCTGAAATGGATTGTAATAATTCACTGACTGCTTGCTGTAAAGGTTGATATGCGCCTGTTTGTAGAAATCGACGACGTGCCGCCACTGCCTCAGGTGTATCACCAGGGGATTTGCTGTGTTTATGCTGTACCACATGTAGATTGACATAGCCTTGCTTGGCTTGGTCATAGCTATGCCGATTCACGCATTGCCACGTTTTTCCATCGAGATGCAAAGCTTCTCGGCAGATTGGACACATCAACAGCTCAGACATATTTTACTTTCCACAATAACGGTTAATCTGAATAAAAAAGCCAGCAGTGCTGGCTCCTTTAAACAAAAATTGTTTAACGTAATTTTAAAGTCATTAAACCCAAGACAACTAATATAATAGTAATAATCCAAAAGCGAATCACCACTTGGGTTTCTTTCCAACCTTGCTTTTCATAATGATGATGCAATGGCGCCATCAGAAATACACGCTTATTGCGCATGCGTAATGAACCGATTTGTAAGAACACTGAAATCGCTTCCATGACAAAGACACCGCCCATGATCGCAAACACGATCTCTTGGCGTACCATGACTGCAATCGTACCTAACATCGCACCAAGCGATAACGCTCCAACATCGCCCATAAAGACCTGTGCAGGATGAGCGTTGTACCACAGGAATGCCAGTCCTGCACCGATCATCGCCGCACAGATCACCACCAGCTCAGAAGTATATTTGACATACGGAATATGCAAATAATTGGCAAAGCGCACATCGCCTGAAAGATAAGCAAATACACCTAAACCAGCTGCAACTAGCACAATCGGCATAATCGCCAAACCATCTAAACCATCGGTCAAGTTCACCGCATTGGATGCACCATTGATCACCAAATATGTAAAAATAATAAAGGCAATCCCAAATGGAATCACAGAAAACGGAATACTCAAATTCTTAAAAAAAGGAATCAACAAATCGAGCATATTCGAGGTGATTACAGGGTCAGTCTGAAACTGCGCAATACAATACAAGCCAATGCCTGCACCGAGCGAGCCAACCGAAGTCCAAAAGAATTTTTTCCGAGCTGGTAAGCCCGCATTGTCTTTATAACGGATTTTAATCCAGTCATCCGCCCAACCGACCGCACCGAAGATCACCATCACACCCAGTACGATCCACACATAGGGATTGCTTAAATCTGCCCAAAGCAAGGTACTGATGCCGATCGACATCAGAATCAGCACACCACCCATGGTTGGTGTACCCATCTTCGCAGCATGGTTTTCAGGTGCGTAGCTACTTACCGCTTGACCATATTTCAAAGCACGCAATTTGCGAATCATCATCGGTCCAAGCAATAGACCAATCCCCAATGCGGTCAATACACTTAGCAAGGTACGCAAGGTCAAATAACGAAATACACGAAATGAGTCATGATAATTCGCAAGTAAATCAAAGAGCCATAACAGCATTTATAATTTCTCCATCAATGCGTCCAAGAGATGCTCCATATGGGTATAACGAGACCCTTTGAACAGCAAACTGACTGGCTGTGGTTGATGTTGTTGAATAATTTGTTCAAGGCGCACTTGCGCTTCATCTTGTGTTGCAAAAGCATAGCAATGTGACACATCTGCACCTCTAGCAACCGCAGGTGCATACTCACCCACTGCAATGACATAGTCAAGTTTGAGCTGTGCCAAATCCTGTCCGAGCTTCTGATGCTCAATCTCTGCATCATCACCCAATTCACCGATATCACCCATCACCATGACTTTGATGCCTTGCTGTTGGAGCAAAACTTGTGCTGCCGCTCGCATCGAGTTTGGATTGGCATTATAGGTATCATCAATGAATAAGAATTGATCTTTTTCAATAAAATTGAGTCGCCCTTTTGCACCTGTCGCCTGTTGCAAACCAATCGCAATATCCTCTAAAGACACGCCCATTGCCAATGCAAAACTGGTCGCTGCTTCAGCATTTTGCACATTATGCGCCCCTGCAAAAGGTAAGTCGATTTGTACACTGCCCTTTGGCGTATTTAAAGTAAATCGTGAAGATTGCGCTAAAATCTCAATCTCCGTGGCATAAACATCACCACCTTGACCAAAGCGAATCTGCGCACGACCATTCGCCACATCATTCACAGTGTTTAGAATTTTTGCTGCATAATCATCTTGGGCAGGAATAATCGCCGTACCCTTATTTTTGATATGGGCATAAATCTCTGACTTGGCTGTGCAAATTGCATCACGCCCACCAAACTCGCCCAAATGCGCTGTTCCAATATTCAAAATCCCTGCGGCATCAGGCTGTACCAAGCGACTGGTATAATCAATCTCACCAATATGACTGGCGCCAAGCTCCATCACCGCATAGCGATGATCCGCACGAAGCTCTAACAACATGATTGGTGCGCCGAGATCATTATTTAGGTTGCCACGGGTGACTAAGGTTTCACCGAGCCGTGAGAAGATACTACCGAGCATTTCTTTGGTGGTAGTTTTACCACTACTGCCTGTCAATGCAACGACTTGTAAATCCTGACATTGCTGACGACGATATGCACCCAAATACCCCAAGGCTAACCGAGTATCTGCAACAATCAACTGCGGAATATTCACACCGTTAATGGCACGCTCAACAATCACACAACTTGCGTTTTGCATCGCCACTTTTTCGACAAAATCATGTGCATCAAAACGCTCACCTTTCAGTGCTAAAAAGGCATCCCCTACTGTCGCCTCTCGTGAATCGGTGACAATACGCTGAATATTCTCCATCGGATGGCTTTCTTTCGACTGGCTTTCTTTAGGCTGAATGCCTTGATGCCAAACACCTTGTGTCGCACGTTGTAAATCTTGAATAGTCCACGGATCAAGACGACTGGTACTGATAGTTGACGTGTGCATGTGATGCGATGTTCCTTAAATCTTGATCAATGATTATTCAGCGGGATAGCTTAGTGGCTGATGCGGTTGTGCCTTGATTGCCGATTCGACCTCGACTACATCATCAAACCAATGTCTAACCCCATCAATTTCTTGATAATTTTCATGCCCTTTGCCTGCGATCACCACAATATCACCCTGTTTGGCGTGCCTAACTGCAAACTTAATCGCTTCACGGCGATCATGGATTTCATGGAAATGCTCAGCGCCAAGCACTTGCTTGGATAAATTGGCTTTCATATCGGCAAAAATCTGTAATGGATCTTCTGTACGCGGATTATCCGTGGTCATCAACACTTGATCGGCAAAATCTATTGCAGCTTGGGTCATATCAGGACGTTTGCCCCGATCTCGATCACCGCCACAGCCATATACCGCCCAAAGCTGATGTTCAACATGCGCTTTGAGACTTTGTAGCACTTGTCCCAAAGCATCTGGGGTATGTGCATAATCGACAATAAATAAACGCCCATGATCAGCAATGACTTGCATGCGACCTGGTGCGCCTTTCAATTTTGCAACCAAAGGCACAATATCCGCCAAAGCATAGCCGAGTTTTTCCACAGAGATGATCGCAGCTAAGACATTTTCCACATTAAAACGCCCTAGTAGCGGGCTATTCACCTGATACTCACCACTTGCACAATGCAAAGTAAAACTCGCCCCATCCAAACTAAACATCACATTACTGAGATGATAATCCGCATCATCATGACGCATACTATAGGTAGCGATATTTGGCTGAGCAGGATTATTTTTGACGTGCTCGATGATCAGTGATGCAAACTCATCATCTTGATGAATCACCGCATGTTTTAAACTTGGAAAATCAAACAGCATGGCTTTCGCTTCAGCATAATTTTCTAAAGTTTTGTGATAATCCAAATGATCACGGCTCAAGTTGGTAAATGCAGCAACGGCAATCGGCATGCCTGCCAATCGTCCTTGTGCTAAACCATGCGAACTGGCTTCAAGTGCTAAATAACGTGCGCCCTGCAGACTATAATCATAAAAGAATTGCTGTAAATGCAACGCATCCAGCGTTGTATGCGTCGAGGCGTGTAAATTCGGCAAGATGCCATTGCCCGTCGTGCCCATCACTGCGGTGGCTTGACCAAGCATCGTCAATAATTCCGCAATGAGCCGTGAGACCGTGGTTTTGCCATTGGTGCCTGTAACCGCAACCACTTCAGCTAAATCAAGTGGTGCTTTCGCCTGCAAAAACTGTTGTTGTAGTCGTCCAAGAATTTGACGTAATTGTGGCAGATACAACACTTTTTCACGTGCAGGCACTTGAACTTCGGTCAATACACCGATTGCACCTTTTTCTAGTGCGCTATTGATATAGTGCTGTGTTTTTTCAAGGTCATTATTCACGCCTTGTAGCGCAATAAAAATATCTCCTATTTGCACTTTACGGCTGTCTAATTGAAAACCTGAAAAAGTGTCATTCGTCCATTTTGGCAAATCCACATGCGCTGTAAGAGAAGCAATTTCACCCGTCCAAATCTGTTGCAATGTGCTCATCGTTGGGCTCTCCTATTATGGTGCAGTCGCAGTTTCAAGTGGACGATCGAGTGGCACATTTAGCAATCGTAAAGATTCCTGCATGATCTTGGCAAAGACAGGTGCAGCAACAAGCCCACCGTAATATTTTCCTTGAGGATTTTCCACCACCACCACCATGGCAATCCGTGGATTGCTGATCGGTGCAACTCCTGCAAACAGCGCACGATATTCATTTTGCGAATAACCTTTACGATCGGCACGCAGTTTATGCGCTGTACCTGTTTTCCCCCCGACACGATAGCCAGGAATCACCGCCTGACGTGCTGTACCACCGGGTTGAGTCACGCCTTCGAGCATTTGCAATACCGTATCGGCAATTTCAGGTTTAACCATTTGCTCGACTTTTGGTGGCTCAGTTACTTTAAATAAAGTCAAAGGCACTTTTTGTCCGTGATTGGCGATCATCGCATAAGATTGTGCAAGCTGTAACACCGTAGCATTTAGACCATAGCCATAGGACATGGTGGCGACTTCCGATACATTCCACTTACTGCGTGGCAAGATCAAACCTGCACTTTCACCGGGGAACTTCACTGCAGACTTTTGACCAAAACCAAGACGCTGATAAAATAGTGGTAAAGTTTCATACGGTACAGACAAGGCAATCTTTGAGACACCGACGTTAGAAGACTTGATCACAATCCCACCGAGATTCAGCGCACCGTAATTATGCGTATCTCGAATGGTATGATTACCTATTCGCATATAGCCTGGTGAGGTATTAATCACTGTTTCAGGCTTATATTTACCTGTTTCTAATGCCATCATCACTGTCAATGGCTTCATGGTCGAACCTGGTTCGAATGAATCAATCGCACCACGGTTACGCATGGCATCTTTATTGGTAAAGCTTTTTGGATTATTCGGGTTATACGATGGCCAACTGCTCATCGCCAAAATTTCACCTGTTTTTACATCGACAGCGATCGCCGTTGCAGAACGTGCATTGTTCGCCACACCCGCAGCAGTAAGTTCACGGTACATAATATATTGTAGTCGTGAGTCGATACTGAGCTGAATATTTTCCCCTGCTTGCCCTTGAGTTAACACTTCTTCAACTTTTAGGCGATTACCCCGACGATCACGCAAAATTCGCTGTTCACCATTGACTCCTGCCAGCCGCTTATTCAGTTGCATCTCCAAGCCTTCGATGCCTAGACCATTACTATTGGTCACACCAATGATTTGCGCATTCGGCTGTGGCTGTGGATAGTAGCGTTTGTAGGTTTTTTCGGTATACACCCCTTGGAAATTTTGATCCAAAATGGCTTGCGCTTTGGCAGGTGGCACTTGACGTTTGATCACCACATAACGTGTACGCTCACGACGTTTTACATCACTTTTCAGCTTGCTTGCATCCACACCAGCGGCTTTGGCAAGCGCATCTAAGTCGAAATTTTTCTGGCTTGGCTTTTTGCCTTCTGCAATATTTTCTTGATTTAACTTTTGTGCTTGATAATAGTCTGTTGGGTCGATCACCAAAGTCATCACAGGTGTACTAATCGCCAGTGGCACACCATTACGATCGTTGATTACACCACGCATCGCTTGGACTTTTTCGGTATAGAGAATCTTGGCATCGGCTCGTTCTTGTAAGAACGTACTTTCGATGATTTGCACCCAAAAAGCACGACAAATCAGCAAGACAAAGGCGACAAATACAGCGATCCACAGCAGACGAAAACGCCACATATCTTGAGCAAGAGTTGGCTTGGCGACCACCGCCTTTCGTTTATTTTTGCCTTTTTGTGATTTCAACGCCATGTTGCCTTATTTTCCCAATCTTGCTTAGTTTACTTGAAATACTGTGCAGAATTGAATTCATCGAATTCATTTAAGTCGTGTCAGCGAATCCCAACCCTATTTAAAATTTGCATCAATTTTGCATCAGTCTTAAAGTAGTTCATGGCACATTTCCCTGATCAAGTTGCGATTCACCTAGCGCAATTTTCTCTGTTGCCAATTGATTCCCTGCGATTACCACAGTTTGCGATGCAGGCGGTGAAAACATACGAAGCTGTGTTACGGCTCGACTACCAATCTGCGCCGTTGCACCAAAGGTCTGTTGCTCGATCAGCAAGCGCCCCCACTCTGCATTAAGATTATCTTTTTCCTGCATCAGTTTGGTAAAGCCACGATAATCATAACGATATTTAAATACCTGATGCACCACCATAAAGGCACTACCCATCACTGCGACGAGTAATACAAAAATAATGGCAATATTTTGCAGCATGGATTTTTCTTGTAAAAACTCTGCATTGAGCAGTTTACTCGCAGAAGCTTTGCCAAAGTTTTCAGCGGATTGATTCGGCTTGATCTGTTGTTTGTTTTGTTGTTTACGCTGTGGTTGTGTTGTCGCCATTTATACTTGCTCCTCACGCATCTCCACACGTGCTGCCACTCGAAGCCATGCACTACGTGAACGTGGATTTTCTTTGACTTCCACTGTACTTGGTGCAATACGTGCAATTTTCTTTAAGCGTCGTGTGTCTTTTTGCGTTGTTTGCGAAAGTACCGCACCCCAATCCTGTTCAGGCAAAGTCGATTCTTTTTGGATAAATTGTTTAATCAAACGGTCTTCCAAAGAATGAAAACTAATCACCGCAAGGCGACCATTGGGTTTTAATAATTCCACTGCTTGCGGTAAAAACTGCTCCACATCATCGAGTTCACGATTGATAAAAATCCGAATCGCTTGGAATGTCCGTGTCGCTGCGTGTTTATGCTTTTCCCATTTTGGATGAGCGACTTTGACGATTTCAGCCAGTTGTGCTGTGGTATCTATCTGACCTGCATTTTTAATCGCTTTGGCAATGCGGCGGCTATAACGCTCCTCACCATATTTAAAAATAATATTGGCAAGCTCAGTTTCATCAACCTCAAGGAGCCACTCGGCGGCAGTTAAACCTTGCGAATTGTCCATACGCATATCGAGAGGACCATTATGCATAAAACTAAAACCACGTTCCGCCTGATCAAGCTGTGGCGACGACACACCCAAATCTGCCATAATGCCATCTACAGTAGTCACACCGAGTTCAGCAAGCGCATCTTTAAGATCGGCAAAACTGGCATGGATAATCTGAAAACGTGCATCTTCTTCGGCGAGTTTCTGTGCTTCTGCTAAGGCTTGAGGGTCTTTATCAAAGGCATAGACTTTGGCATCGGCATCAAGCTGACTTAAAAGCTGACGTGTATGCCCCCCACGACCAAAAGTCGCATCAACAAAAATTCCAGACTGTTTCTCACCTAATACAGCATCAACAGTTTCATTCAACAACACAGAAATATGGGACATGGAACACAACGATTGGTTTTATGAGCTAAACAATTATCTTAAAAATAAATTTAAAATAACACATGCAATTCAGACAATTATTCATGTTTTTGGGGCGCACCCCAAGCCAAAATTTGTATCAATTGTATTTAATGCCAAATTTTACCTATCTACACAAGATCCGTCACGCCACTGTAGAGTTTCTTGCGTATCACATGACATTTCAAAAGCAAAAAATGCACATCACCTGAGCAATGTGCATTTTCAATCAATGATAACAACTTAAAGAACGCGTACCGCACCTTTTGCCGCACTGGTCGAATGCTTCGCATAAATCTTCAATGACTTAGACACTTTACGCTTACGCTCTTCGACTGGATGCCAGCCTTTATCTTCTTGGATGTGCCGACGGTGCGCCATCGTTGCATCATCAATATCAAGGTGAATGGTACGATTTGGAATATCAATCTGAATGGTATCGCCATCTTCCACCAAAGCAATCGCACCACCTTCAGCTGCTTCTGGTGAAACGTGACCGATAGATAGACCAGATGAACCACCTGAGAAACGACCGTCAGTGATCAGCGCACAATCTTTACCCAAGCCTTTCGACTTCAAATAACTGGTTGGGTAAAGCATCTCTTGCATACCTGGTCCACCACGAGGGCCTTCATAGCGAATCACCACGACATCACCTGCAACGATCTTGCCACCGAGAATCGCTTCAACCGCTGAATCCTGACTTTCAAATACACGTGCTGTACCGTTAAATCTCAAAATGGATTCGTCAACACCTGCTGTTTTCACGATACAACCATCCAATGCGATATTGCCGTAAAGTACTGCCAAACCACCATCTTTAGAGAAGGCATGCTCTGCATTACGGATCACGCCTTTTTCACGGTCGCCGTCCAAAGTTGAATAATAACGATCTTGTGAGAACGCCACTTGAGTTGGGATACCACCCGGTGACGAACGGAAAAATTCATATACTGTAGGATCTTCAGTACGGATAATGTCCCACTTATCGAGAGCATCTTTCATTGTTTTTTCATGGACAGTGCTGACCGAGGTATCAAGCAGTCCTGCACGATCAAGCTCGCCGAGAATCGACATAATACCGCCCGCACGGTGGACGTCTTCCATATGCACGTCAGACTTCGCAGGGGCAACTTTAGATAACACAGGGACTTTACGAGATAACACATCAATGTCATCCATACTAAAGTCAACTTCTGCTTCATGCGCTGCGGCTAATAAGTGCAATACAGTATTGGTCGAACCGCCCATGGCAATATCAAGTGTCATGGCATTTTCAAAGGCTGCTTTGGTCGCAATCGAACGTGGCAAGATACTGTAATCATTTTGTTCATAATGACGACGGCACAAATCAACAACCAACTGCCCTGCTTTTAAGAATAATTTTTTACGGTTGGCATGGGTTGCCACGATCGAACCATTCCCTGGAAGCGATAATCCTAAAGCTTCCGTCAAACAGTTCATTGAATTGGCAGTAAACATACCCGAGCAAGAACCACAAGTCGGACATGCTGAGCGTTCAAACGCTTCAACTTCTTCATCAGTATAATTTTCATCTGCAGCAACCACCATCGCATCAACAAGGTCAATGGCTTTTTCATCACCACGGAATTTGACCTTACCTGCCTCCATCGGACCGCCTGACACAAATACCACTGGAATGTTCAGACGCATTGCCGCCATAAGCATTCCCGGTGTGATTTTGTCACAGTTTGAGATACACACCATCGCATCGGCACAGTGCGCATTGACCATATACTCAACCGAATCTGCAATCAAATCACGAGACGGCAATGAATACAGCATCCCATCATGACCCATCGCAATACCGTCATCGACTGCAATGGTATTAAACTCTTTTGCCACACCGCCTGATGCTTCGATCTCACGAGCCACCAACTGACCTAAATCTTTGAGATGGACGTGCCCCGGAACGAATTGAGTAAATGAGTTGACCACGGCAATAATCGGCTTACCAAAGTCTTCATCTTTCATTCCTGTTGCACGCCATAAGCCACGTGCACCAGCCATATTACGACCATGTGTTGATGTTTTCGAACGATAATCAGGCATGAGTACTTCCAAAAAATTAGATGCTTGAGTGAAACCTGAGATTCCCTCTGGCAAAACTTGCATTGTGTGCTGATCATTCAATCAGCTGATCTATCCAATAATGATACTACAATTCGAGTGGGGATAGGGAAGATGAAAAGTATAATCCTCACAAGCAAAAATTATATGAATACAAAACGACTTAAACTGTCTCAACGATAATATTAGTAAATAGTAATCAAGCGGAAGTTTCGTTAAAATCAAGGATTCTTTCTAATTACATCTACAAGCCCTTTCTTAGGTAGGCTTTCAACAAAATTTTTAAGAACGAAAATTTGGCTTTTGACAATATAAACTTTACCAATGATCATGATTTTGGGAAATATTTAAACAAATTCGTGACACCATCTGTACCAGTCACCACACCTGATCAACGTATTGGACGAAGTGAGAAACTTACAAGTGCACGTAGAGCCTTATTAGATATAGGTGGCTTTGTTGCACAAAGATTTGAAATGCAAAGCGCCCCTAATTGAGCCAAATTTAAGGCGTAACTTGGGTAAATGGTCGACCTAATTCAGTGAATTTATTGAGGACTGCCACACGTGTATGAATCTCATTGACTTGGCTTTGAAAGTTTCTCGCACGGAGTTTATCTCCTATTAATTTGATGCAATGCATCTTAGTTTCAACCAAACTTCGCCGATGATAGCCTGACCAATTTTTCCATATTGTTCTCCCTAAACGTTTAACTGTTCGAAGTAATTCATTTCGCTCTAGCGAGCTGGTCTTTGTATCTTTCCAAGGTTTCGCATTTTTTCTTGGCGGAATCACCGCATGTGCTTGTCGGTCTGCAATTACTTGACGGCATTGCTTGGTGTCATAAGCCCCATCAGTATAAACAGAGTCAATCTGCTCATCTTGTGGAATCTGATCGAGTAAATCACCAAGCACTTGTGAATCACTCACATTATTTGTAGTGAGTTGAATAGCGCGTATTTGAAGGGTTTCAGCATCTATACCAATATGAAGTTTACGCCATTGGCGACGATATTCAGGTTGGTGTTTCTTACGCTTCCATTCACCTTCGCCTAGAAACTTTAAGCCAGTAGAATCGACGAGTAGCTGGAGACCATTACTGCTTTTTTGATAGTTAATTGCAATATCAATATGCTTTTGTCTTCTACAAATGGTTGAATAATCCGGTGCTGTCCAATCTAATCTACAAAGATGAATGAGACTTTGCACAAAGCCAGTGACCATACGTAAAGACAGACGGAATAAGGATTTAATCATTAAGCAGCATTGGATGGCTGCGTCGGAGTAGGTTTGATTTCGCCCTTGTTTGCCTTTTGATGGCGCATACCATTGCGTAGCAGGATCAAACCAAATGGCAATATTTCCGCGACTCATGAGTGCTCGGTTATATGCGGGCCAATTGGTTGTGCGGTAGATTTTGTGTGTAGGCTTCTTCATTTGAAAATTATATCGCTAAAAAAGCCTTTACAGATAGGTTTGTGCAACAAAGCCATTCATATGCTTATTAATTTTTAATATAAATCGATTGTAGTGATCATTATTTGTGTTTAATTTATAAAATCAATTGACCAAACTGACATATTGGCTTGATTCCCCGCCGAAATTCAAACTTAAACAACTGCTTATCTTTTCACCACTTTTTCCACTTCTTTGATGGTTTGCTTGATCGGCTCGTAGTCCAAAAGCCATGTCAGATTGATCGAACGCTGATGATGTTGATCTGCCAAAAGATCAATCACACTCTTTTCCCCACGACCCACCAAATGCTGACGATAAAAGTAATATAGCAATGCCACTGTGGTGGTGATCATCACCGCCATCATCACCCAAAAGCCTTGTGGAGACTTTGACCCAGGCAAAACTTCAAAGTTCATGCCATATATACCTGTCAGCAAGGTCAACGGTGCAAACACTGCAGTAATAATGGCGAGGATGCGCATGTTTTCATTGGTCTGATTGGCGATGGCATTAAAGTGAATATCGATCGCCGTCTGAATCGCACCGCCCAATCGATGCGTGTGCTTTTGAATCCGTTCAACATGGCTCATCAGATCATTGACTCGCAGCAATAACAGTTCTTGCGTCATCGCCTGTTTTGCATCGACCAAATGATTAAAATTATCAACAATCTCATCACGTAGCTCTTGTAGCATTTCGATCTGTTCTTCACACAGATTTTCCACCTGTTGAAACGCCATATCTTCTTGGAATAATTGTTGCCACTGTTTAAAGCGTCGATTACCTTGTAGCAATTCTTGTTGCCAATATTCGACACGACGTGTCAATGGCTTACGAATATCCAGATAACCATCGACCATGCTATTGAGCAATCGAAGCGCCAAATCAATTGGTGTACTGGATAATTTGCGGGGCTTATTTTGCTCATCGATCTGGCGCTGTAGCATCTGATTAAAGCGTTGAATATAGGCTTCGATCGGACGATTGCCCTGCTCTCGCACAGTCACTAAGGCATGCTGACTGAGCAAAAAACTCACTGGCGTGGATGCCAAGCCAAAAACATTATCATGCGTTTCAGCAGCGTTTTGCGCAGTACCGATCTCATCATCTGGGGTAATCAGTTTGCGAAAAATTAATAGATCATAATCCTCAACAGGATCAAACACACAAGGATGTTCAATATTGAGAATATCTTGAAGATGAAACTCATTGATACAAATATCTGTCAGCTGGTGGATATGCTGTTGCCACTGTTCTTTATGCTGCACCACTTCACTGCGTAGACAGTCCACCCACTTAAATAAAAGCTCATGCTCAGTACAACTTTGCTCTGCCAAAAAGACACTTTGTTCCGTGGTATGACGATAAAAATAATAGGTTTGCATGAGTTCTCAAATTTTAAAAATGGGTTCAAACAGAAGAAATATCAAAGTTAGTGCATTTAATCAGCATAGATAGACTAACTCAACTTCACATCAATTTCCCCTATAAAAAAATCCTCACCGAAGTGAGGATTCTATCAAGCTGATGTGCTCAATTTAAAGCAACTTTCTCAGCAAGGCAATTAAGCCTCCGTTGGCGCAACTTGCTCTTGTGGGATGTCTTTCATAGTCAATTTGATACGACCACGATTGTCGACATCTTGTACTTGCACTTGCAAGATTTGACCTTCGCTAAGGACATCAGAGACATTGGCTACACGCTCATTAGAGATTTGTGAGATGTGAAGCAAGCCATCAGTACCCGGCATGATATTCACGAACGCACCAAATTCAACGATACGAATCACTTTACCTGTGTAGATTGTACCTGGCTCGATCTCAGCAGTAAGTGCTTGGATCTTGGCAACCGCTGCACTTGCAGACGCTTTCGACTCACCAAATACACGTACTGTACCGTTGTCTTCGATATCGATCGCTGCACCAGTTTCTTCAGTGATTGAACGAATAGTCGCGCCACCTTTACCAATCACATCACGGATCTTATCAGGGTTGATATTGATCACTTGGAACGTCGGAGCAAACATGTTGATTTCAGGGCGAGCACGTGAGATCACTTTGTTCATTTCGTTCAAGATGTGGATACGACCAGCATAGGCTTGGTTGAGTGCCACTTCCATGATTTCTTCAGTGATGCCTTCGATCTTGATGTCCATTTGCAGTGCAGTAATACCGTTGGCTGAACCTGCAACTTTAAAGTCCATATCGCCAAGATGATCTTCATCACCCAAGATGTCAGAAAGCACTGCGAAACGCTCACCTTCTTTGACTAGACCCATTGCAATACCTGCAACTGGCGCTTTCAAAGGTACACCTGCATCCATCAATGCAAGCGATGCACCACATACAGATGCCATTGAAGATGAACCATTCGACTCAGTAATATCAGACACGATACGAAGTACATATGGGAAGCGATCTGCCGCAGGAAGCACGGCTTGTACACCACGACGTGCTAGGCGACCATGACCGATTTCACGACGTTTTGGACCTGTTTCACGACCAGTTTCACCCACTGAATATGCAGGGAAGTTGTAGTGCAACATAAAGTTGTCAGTTTTTGTACCCGCAAGAGTATCAACCATCAAGGCGTCACGAGTATTACCTAAAGTGGCAGTCACAAGCGCCTGAGTTTCACCACGAGTAAACAATGCAGAACCGTGAGTACGACCCAATACGCCAACTTGTACGTCGAGCTGACGAACAGTCTTGGTGTCACGACCGTCGATACGTGCTTTACCAGACAAGATATTGTCACGCACGGTACGGTATTTTAGGTCTTCGAATAATTCATTCAAATCATCTGCAATGCCTGTTTCATCTTCAGCAGGCACGAACTGCGCAACTGCTTCAGCTTGAAGTGCATCAAGTGCTGCATAGCGATCTTGTTTCACTGCAATGGTATACGCTTCTGAGATTTTTGCTTCGAAAGCATCTTTGAGTTTTGCACGAAGGTCTTCATTCTTCTCAGGTGCAGTCCACGTAGATTCTGTTGCACCCGCTGCTTTAGCAAATTCTTGAATGGCTTTGATGGCAATTTGTTGCTCATCATGACCGAATAATACTGCACCAAGCATTTGATCTTCTGAAAGTTCTTTCGCTTCAGATTCAACCATCAATACCGCAGTTTCTGTACCTGCAACCACAAGGTCAAGTGCAGATTCAGCCATTTGCGCATGGCTTGGGTTAAGAATATATTCGCCATTGATCAAACCAACACGTGCCGCACCAATTGGACCACGGAACGGTGTCCCTGCGATTGCAAGTGCCGCAGATGTACCAAGCATCGCTGCAATATCAGCATCCATAGTCTTGTCAGAAGACACTACAGAGGCCGTGACTTGCACTTCGTTAAAGTAACCTTCAGGGAACAATGGACGAATTGGACGGTCGATCAAACGAGAAATTAATGTTTCCGCTTCAGATGCACGACCTTCACGCTTACCATAACCACCTGGGATACGACCCGCCGCATATTGCTTCTCTTGGTAGTTTACAGTGAGTGGAAAGAAGTCTTGACCTGCTTTCGCTGTTGGTTGTGCAACCACCGCAACAAGTACACTGACGCCACCCATAGTGACAAGCACAGAGTTAGCTTGACGGGCAACACGACCTGTTTCTAAAACAACCGTGTGTTGACCATATTGGAATTCTTTACGAACAAGATTAAACATAGACATGTTTTATTATTTCCTAATTGTTTAATGGGGACTTCGAAAAGCAACCTATCTTGGCAACTTTTTCGATATTCCCGAATACTGGTTTTATCTTTGGTAGAAAGCCCCTAAGGTTTGGCATTGCATCAATCTTTTTTATTTCTATTTTAATCGCGGTAACATACGATATAAATCTCGAAATACTGAATGAAATGCCATGGCAAAGCTTAGAAGCTGTTTTCGACCATTAAAACCAATTTACTTCATACAATGAAAGCCGACTAACCGACTCTCTTTTTTTCGCTCAAGATACAAATTTTCATTTGTGGCTCAAGCTTATACGATTTTTGATCAGATAAAAACCCGAACAAAATCTTTCACGACAAACAAAAGAAGAGGCTTATCGCCCCTTCAATTTATACCAGTCTATTCGTCTTGCTAAGCAACAGCTTAACGACGAAGACCTAGCTCACCGATCAATGCAACATAACGTGCATGATCTTTACCATTTAGATAGTCAAGCAATTTACGACGTTGGTTTACTTTACGAATCAAACCACGACGGCTGTGATGGTCGTGTTTGTGTGATTTAAAGTGACCTTGTAAATCGTTGATTTGAGCAGTTAACAATGCAACTTGCACTTCTGGCGAACCAGTGTCATTTTCAGCACGTGCAAATTTTGCGATGATTTCTGCGCGATCTTGGTTAGTTAAAGCCATCATGTATCTCCGAGATGCTTAAAAGTTCTATGAGCGATATTTCAAGTAGTTCAGATGAGTTGAAACGATTCATCAAAAATACCTATGCCGTGCATCACTACAGCAAGTGCGTCATTCTAATGTAATTTGGCTTTCTTTGCAAAAGCATTGTGGTAATTTTCCAACATATTTTACGATGCAAAAACAATAGCGCCGATCCCTTTCAAGATCGGCGTTATTGTTTAGGCTAACAACATTATTTTATTATTATTTTTTTGATCTCATCCCTATGACCTGCTTTGATTCATCTCTTCTTGTTGTAACACACCCCTGTGTTCTTAAAAACCAATTTAGTTTTGCTAAATCGATTTGACAGTCGCATTTTGTCAAATGATGCGTTACAGGAACATGAAAAATATTGGACATTGGTTGTAAGCAATTACTTACACAAATATATAATATCTAATAATTTCAATATGTTATCGCTTTTTAATTTTCCAGAGATTGTCATTATTTTACTTTTTATGTCATATGACAGTTTTTGACATTTGTCGTAATTAGTCAATAATTTTGGTTAGTTTTTATGCAATTTGATGCGAAAATACTGTGGTCCTCATGCGTTTTGGATGAAGTTGTATCAATGATCTATTTCAGGCAAAATAAAAGCCCTATAGTCTCTCCCAAAACTATAAGGCTTAAGGTACTGCAATCTCTCCTGAGATAGAGTTTCACTTACGTCACTGTAAGTCCGCAAAGTCTCTCGACAGTTTATATTATTTAGTGCGGTACGCTTAATCATCCATAACTAAGCTGTGAAACCATCATCGCAAAAGTGATCACTTTCAACTAGTGGAAAATCACCCTGATCAATGTAAGCATTTACTTACAATAGTTCACAATATTTACACAGTGTCGGTGGTTAACGCACGAATGATCTGTTGGCTCAAGCCGCTCTGACGTTGTGTTCGCACAGCTAAACTATGTTCAAGCATTTCAATTGAACTGAAGACGCTCACCATTTTTTTCGCCCGAGTGATCGCTGTATAAAGCAGCTCTTTGCCCATCAATCGCTGTGCTGATTGATCGAGCACTACTGCGACATGATCAAACTCTGAGCCTTGAGATTTGTGAATGGTCAATGCAAAAGCGGTTTGGATACTTTGCGGTAATCTCGCTACGGCGATCCATTTATCTAGACTTGGGAAATACACTTCGAGTTGTTCACGCTTATCAGGGTGCGGTAGACAAATCCCGATATCACCATTGGATACACCAAGTTGATAATCATTACTGCTCACCATGACCGCACGACCGACAAACCATTCGCTGTCTTGTGCCATATTTAAGGCATGTTTGAGATGTTGGGTCATAGCAAGGTTAAGCTGCGCTAAACCGAGTGCACCATGACGCATCGCCACCAAAATACGATACTGATCAAAAATTTGTGCAACCTGTTGATAGCTCACTTTGCTTTCAAGATAATCTTTTAAAATCGAAAAATATGCCTGATAACCGAGTGACAACTGTCGATAAATGGCTATCAATGTGGATGTGCTGAGTGAGGTATTTTCAGATTGCTCTAGTGGATAAAAGCCCAACCAATCGACATTCACTTGCGCTAATTTTGGAATCTCATCGCCGATTTGAAGCATCTGCGGTTGAGCATTTTCTAGAAAATCTGTATAACTCGGTCGATCCGTGGCGTAGATCAATTTGGCAAATTGACCAATTTTTGCATCATCGACAAAACGGCGACTATGCTTCAATTGCACATGGCATTTTTGCAACGCAGGGACTTGCTGAAAGTCTGCGAGTACATAACCTACATCGACTGAACTGAGCTGATTAGCATCTCCCAATAAAATGATTCGAGTAGACGGCTCGATCGCATCAAACAGCATCTTCGCCAAATGTAAATCTAGCATCGACGCTTCATCGACCACGATCACATCGTAGCCCAATGGTCGTGACGCATCAAAGCGTGGTACACCTCGATCGCCAATGCCGAGCAAGCGGTGAATGGTCTGTGTCTTTTGATGAGCAAAATCAGGGTGATACAACCCCGCATCAAGCAATTTCGGATTTTGAAAGGCTTTTTGTAGTGCTTCTTGCATACGTTGTGCCGCTTTTCCTGTCGGGGCAACCATAGCAATTCGCATTTCAGGATAGAGTTTTTTCAGCACTGCAACGATATGCGTCAAGACAAAGGTTTTACCCGTACCTGGTCCACCCGTAATTAAACTGAATGCAGAATTGATGCCCTGAGCAAGCGCCTGCTGTTGATAACTATCTTCAAATAAACTGAGATATGGTGCTAAATCTACCTGCTCGACTTGCTCTAACAATAAGCTTGCAATGCGCTGTGCCAACCTCTCTTCATAGGCCCAATAGCGTTGCAAATACAATCGTCCACTGTCCCATAACATCGGTTTTAATTGCTTTGCATTCGATGAGCCTTGCGCTTGATATTCGCTAACATCGAATAAAAAGTCATTGATATTTTGCGGTTTTTGAGTGAGTGCGATACAACTATCACCACGTTCTAATGCTTCACTCAAAGCAAGTAAATAATTTTGAACAAGCGATTGATTTCCTTTATTTAAATGATAGTTTTTTGTGTTGATTTGAGATAAATAGTCACTCCACAGTGTCGCCCATGTCGGAGTATTTGTATCATCTAAATTTTGGCTTAGGCTTTGATTAATCACTGGATTATCCTTATTTGAAATCTGCTTATCCGCATAGTTGTTCACATATTTATCTACATGCTTATCAACAAAGCTATCAACAGAGTTATCCACTTGATTGTTCACAACTGTATCCACAAGTTGATATTTCTCTGCAATGGAAGCTCAAATCTCCACTTATACATGGTTTTGCACAGGGTTTTACACAAAGTTATCCACAGCACCATTATTTACAACATTGCTACCAAGCAATTGATCTAACTCAAGAATTAAATCTAAATCCGCTTGCCAATGCAGTACACCATAGCTTTTTTGTGGATGACTTGATAATTCTGCGGTTTGCATCCCTCGAAGATATAAGTAATTTGCCGAACCAAGATGAGTATCAGGCTGATAATCCGCTAGACGTGTTGATAAATAGCGATGTAATGCAACGAGATAAAGCGATGCTTGCAGCCAATAGCTTGAATGACGCATATTCTCGCTGATCTGCGCATAATCATAATCTTGTAGATATTCGCCTAGAAAATTACTTTTAAAATCAGCGATGTGGTATTTCACACCATCAAAATACACCAAATCGATTGAACCATTCAGATAGCGTGCTGTATCAGCATGATCAAACTCGGGCAAATCTAAATCGTATTTTGAGAAAAGCTGATGAATACGTTGCGTATCAAAGCGTCGATCTGCCAAAGCGAGATAAAAAGGAAACTCATGGCTACGATTGCCACGCTGTAACTGAGCCAGTGTCAAACCTTCATGCAATGGTGTGGACAACACTTGTGTTATCCACAGGTGTAGTGCATTTTTCAGCCATGCGTTCATTTCTTCGGCATTGCGCTCAGGGAAATCTTTCACGTAAGCATCGCACAGGGCAGACCACAAACCGTATTGATTCATCTTGGATTGTAGCTGTTTCATCCAATACTGATCATGTTGAAAATCAATCACTTCAAACAATTCATGTAAGCAATTTCCAGCAATAGTGCCTTTGGGAAAATGTCTGCGAATCCAATCGAGTTGGGTTAACTCACTTGCTTGCGTCGGTGCAATCGTCGAAATTTCTTCAGTAAAAATGACAAAATTGTCTAGCACAATTTCATCTTCGGCAGGCATCGTTTGCAAGGTGTTATCTGCGATTTGATCAAGTAATTGCCCTTGACTACCCTGTTGATGCACGGCAATCGCACTAAAACTGGTGCGAGTCTGCGGATAAAATCGCTGTGTTGGATAATCAATGGCGCTTAAATTCTGCACTTGATGTTTGCTCGGCTGATAGCGCTGATTCATAATTTCTTGTGGAATCTGGAAATTTTCCGCTTTTAAACTCTCGTGCTCAAATGCATCCGCCCGTGCATCAAGCCAAAACTTGATCCCGCCCTTATATTTTTTCGGCTTGATCTCTACAGGAAAATAAGCATAGAGCCGATAACTAGCACGGGTAATCGCCACATACCACAGCCGATGATTTTCCGCACAGAATTTATCAATATTGGCTTGTTGCGCTTCGTCATTATCCGCAATCGCCTCTTTGGAAATGGCAATAATCCGCTCTTGCGCTTTGCTGTCTTGTTCAGCGCCTACACCGTCTTTATCCGATTGATAAAAGGCGAGCTTTTGTTTGGACAGGTCAATGGTTTGACTGGCTTTCATTAAGAAAACGATTTTAAACTCCAAACCTTTCGACTTGTGAATGGTCATCAGATGCACACCTGACTCACTGCTCAACTTACGCTCAAGCTCCCATTCTCGCTGTGCAGGCGAACCGAGTTGCAGTTGATACCAATGCAACACATGCTGTAAACCATGCGACTGTTGCCCCGATTGCTGACTAATGAGCTCAACAATATGTCGTGTATTAACGATACTTCGCTCGGCATCCATCCCCATGTTCTGGGCAAGGTTTTGCCAAAATTGATACTGCGTCGCCAAATATTGCCATGCCAGCAAAAAGCCTTTGCTGAGCCACAGTTGTCTTGCTTGGCGGAACTGTTGCATATGTTGACTTAAAGCATCGGCATCACTGGAAAATCGCTGAAAATCTGATGCTTTTACGCCGATCAATGGCGTCAGTAACGCACGTTTTAGCACTGCATCTCGTTCAGGTCGTTCGATCGCCACCAATATCGCCGCCACATCTTTCCCAGCCGCACTTTCGAAGACACTGCGCTGTGCAGTGCGATTGACATCAATGCCCAGTTTTTCTAACTGTTTTTGTACTTCGCTGAGTTGATGATGACTATTGGCAAGCACGGCAATATCACTGGCTTCAATCTGTATTTTTGCATCATCATCTTTTAGAAAGAGTTTTTCTTCTTGCGCATAAATCAGTAATTCACGGATTTTTTGTGCAATCAAATAGGCTTCATTGGCATCTTTTTCCAACTCGACAAAGCGCAGTGGTTGCAGGTCTTGCTCGCCATGCTCCACCAAATGGCTTGAGTCATCTTTGCCTGCCTTTGCAGGATAATAATCAATTTCCTCGCCAAACTGCATTTGCCGTTGAAACAGCGCATCGACTGCTTCAACCAAGCGAGGTGTAGAACGGAAATTGTGCTGTAGCCGATAAAAACTGCCGTGCTTCGAAGCAATATCATTAAAGGCGTTGAGATAGGTCAACACATCACCACCACGGAAGCCATAAATCGCCTGTTTCGGATCGCCAACCGCAATAAAACAACCTTGTGTATAACGTGTCGCATCACGCCACACCGCTTGTAGCATATTATCCTGTTCTTGGTTGGTGTCTTGAAATTCATCGACCAAAATGATCGGATAGCGTTGTTGAATTGCCTCTGCCAAGACTTTGCCACGTTCGCCTGTCAGTGCATCACTGAGGCTACGAGTTTGTTGGCTAAAGGTGGTTTCACCTGATTGATAAAGCAAATGTGGTAATTTTTGTTTGACTTGCACGGTGAGGTAATAATGCAGATATAGATCGAGCTGTGCGAGGTCGTTATTGATTTTTTGACTCTGTTGATAGAGCGCAAATAAGGCTTGTATCAATGGATTTTGATAAAATTTTTGTAAGACATCTTCAGAGCATTTTTTTGAAAAAATGCTTTCCCGCACTTGCCCTTTGGAGTCTAAGAAGATTTGATAAATCTGCTGAAAAGCACTTTGTGCCGAGGCTTGAAAATAGCTTAATGGATGATTTTTATCGAGTTGTTGAATGGCTTTGGGTACGACATCAGCAAAAATATGATGAAATTTATCATTGCGAAAAGACTGTTTACTGACAAAGACATAATACTCACCTTTTAAATCAAAATATGGATGCAATACAGCCATATTCTCATCATTAAACTGTTTACTCACTTCAGCGACATAAGGTTGAAAATCTGCCAAGTCAATCTTCGGTGCATCGACCACCTGCAACTTGGCTTGGTTAAAATTCAAGGTGTTATGAATCGTGCTGAGATAATGATCTACCGAACCAAGATAACGACTCATCAACAATACATCGACTAATTCTTGTGGCTGATGTTGTAGCCATGCACGAAGCTCGTCATGCACCAGTTGATAGGGATATTGTTTTTCATTTTCAGCAATTTGCCGTATTTGTACCTCGCCACTATCAAAGGCAAATTCTCGTAAAGTCTTTTGAATAAAGCTATCAATCGTACCAACAAATAGCTCATCTAAACTGTCAATCACCAGTTTTAAACGATTGGCTAAATAGACAAAATTGTGTGTTGAATTTTCATCATTTTGCGGATTATTTTGACTTGAATTTTCCAATTTAAATTGCTTAAAAATAATCTGCGCCAACGGATCACTAAGCGACGCTTCCGCCTGTGCGATTTGTTCTTCGCTGTGAAATGACTGCCACACTTTGGCAAAGCTGTAAATTTCTTGTAGACGTTTACGAATTCGAGATTTCAGCTCCGCCGCTGCTGCACGAGTAAAGGTGGTGGCGATCACTTGGCGAGGCAAATACCTCTCCACCAAGATACGCACCATCAGACTGGACAATGTCCACGTCTTGCCAGTCCCTGCCGAGGCTTCGATCAGATGCAGACCACTGAGTGTTAAATGCTTCAGCGGTTGATCTTGATAGTGCACAGAGGCTTTCATATTGGAAGTCATACGTGATCGCTCCTATGCCATGATCGGCTTTTGCAGATGCTTGAACATCGGTTTATATAAGCGCACCGCATATTGCTCGGTATGTTGATTGAGCAGTTTTGCCGCCTCATCAGGTGCAATCACCAATGCCCAATCAGGCGACAGTGATGAGCCTTGATCGCTATATGCATTGGCAAAACCATTCGGCTTATAATAATCGTTGCCTAGCCAACGCTTTTCGATGTCTTTAAATTTAGCGACATATTCCTCACCCCGATCATCAATTTCAAACTTTAACTGCTTATCACCGACTTGGGCAAAGATCGCAGGTGGCAAGGCAAAGGCTTGGTTTTGTTGCAAAGTCCAAACTTCACGCCAATCTTGTATATATTTCTGCGCTTTTTCTTGGCTAAGTCCTGAGAAAATTAGCGTCAGATTTTTAAATAACGCAACGCGCTGCAAATCATCAGATTGATCGGCATAGGCACGCCATAAAAGATACTGCAACCAAATCGACAGCGCACGTGCACCATGACAACTTGACGCAGTCAGGCTAACCCATGTTGTGGCTGACTCATCACTTGGAATTTGAATATTTAATTGTAGCTGTTCGTCCAGACGCATGGTTTTGGTGGTTAATGGCGTAACTTGACCACCGAAGTTGTGTAGCCGTTCAAGCACTTGATCCAGTTCACTCTGTGCTTGTTGCCATGTAGCATTTTGCATTTTGCCAATCGGCATTTTGTCTTGTAATAATAATAAATCCTTGAATTCTGTCGATAAAACTGCATCACTCTCTAGTGTGTTATTTTCTAAAAAGCATTGCTGTAAGTAATCTCGCACTGCATATTTTTGCAAACCGCCCAATTGTAATGGTTCAAAACTTTCAAAAGCATCAACACTACCCACATTGGCAATGCCTGCGTGACGCAAGAAATGCTGTGCAGGATGCGACAAGTCTTTGATCCATTGCGACGCATCCATGATTTGTACGGCTGTGCTTGTTTCTACAGGTGGCTGATCTAACCAGAAAAATTGTTGCTCCGATGGCTGTTGAATTTGCTGTGCCACTTGACACCACTGCGAGCGATAACGCTGAACTTTTGCATCAGTAAAACCCTTTGGATCAAAGGGTTGTAATGGATGGACTTTATAGATCGAAGATAAATGCCGTGGAATCGTTAAGCCTGATTCATCAATAAATTGATTTGAGTCGTCTTGTTCTTTTTTAACGATGAAATCTAGATGTTGTACCAACTCTTGCACGATACTGGACGGATCACGTACCTCAGCATCTTGCACATCGAAGCCATTATAAAAGAGCCAAAATTGATCTTGTGCCTGCAACAAGGCATCCAAAAATGCCCCTTGATCGTCCTCAAGCCGTGAGCGATCGCCAAGCTCAGCCTGCAAAAGTTCCATCAAATCAAATGGAATATGCGCACCACGATTCGGGAATGTGCCTGTATCCATATTCAGACACACCACGAGCTGATATGGCAGTGGACGAAGCTGTCCAATCTGCGCAAAAGTAATATGTCCTGTTGGCTCGGTTTGCGACACTTTGTGCGATAGCGTCGATTCAATCTCATCTAACACAAATGACAGAGGCAACCGCACCGCTTGCGAATCCGTGACTTCGATAATACGTTTAAACTGATGCAAAGCATCGTGCACGTAACGCCAACCCGAACAGACCTCAAAATCGCTAATATCGGTATCTAGTAAAACAACTGATTCCGCCAAAGTCTGTTGCTGATCAATCGCTTGCGGTGTCAGCCAATCACGATGACGATCTAAATCATGATGAATTTCAATCAACTTACCAATCAATTCAAAATCAGCAGTTTGCACAGATTCTAAGCTTAAAATCTCATCAAACAAGGCATGTTCAGGCATGGCAATCGCCAGTGCTAGTCGATCTAGCGCATAGCGAAAACTAAAGCGAAAATCTTGATCATGTGACGCAAGACTTTGTGCAAGATGCGCCTGATCAAAACCACGTTTAAATCCTGCCAATTCAAGCAGTTCTAACATGCGTTGTACTTGTTCAAAGGTCAGGGAAAAGCGTTGTAAAGTCGCAGGCAAGCTCAGCCAATCGGCAAAATATTCAAGGCTAAAACGCTGATGCAACAGTTTGTAGCGCAAAGTGATCGATTGCCACAGTTGCAACGCATCTTGAATCGGCACACCTGCGATTTTTACTGGAAGCATCGGCGCAGGAATTAAAGCATCATTTTTAACTGCTGAATTGACGGATAAATTTGCATGATGCGTCGTTTGATGCGTTGAATGAAATACGGTACGAATTTGCGTTTCGATTTCAGAGAGATTCGGCACCAACACCACAATATCACTTGGCTGACGGTTTTGTGCTGTATCCGCACTGAGCCATTGGGTGAGTTGATCTTTCAACACTTCGAGCTGACGCATGGTCGAATGACAGACGTGTATCTGAATCGAAAGATCATCCTCTGCCAAAGCATAACTGTCTGCCACAGGTTCACTTAAATGCAGGATATCGGATTGAATTTTCGAGAGTAAATGCTGTGGTTCAATCTCGACAAAGTGATCTTGCCAATCACCCTCTTCACCGCCTGCAAGCTGACTGAGCAATGCACCAATATCACGGGCTTGCTTGCCGAGCCTCGTCAGTAGCGGATGACGAGATTCATAATACACCGCAGCATCGGGATATTTCAGCTCGTACTTGGCTTTCCAGTAGGGATCGACGCTGTCCGCCCAATACTCTTGCGACGGCGCATAATGATAAATTTTAATTTGCGTGTACTGCGACAATCGTCTTAAAAAATTCAGTTGTGACGGAGGCAACTCCAACAAGGTAAAAATATAAATCTGCGCTGGTAAACGGCGAACAGCTTGCTCGGCAAACTCACTTGTTAAAGCCTGCCAAAATGCCTGATCAATACTTTCGATTTTTTGGAAATCTTCGGCAAATTCTTCATGCCAAATAAAGCGTTGCCACTGTTCCAATTGCTGTGCTTGTTGGATTTGATAATTGACCGCTTCGGGTTGGGCGTGTTCAGAACTTTTCTGTCCTGTTTTTTCAGGATTGCGTAGCCATTTCTGTACTAGAATTTCTTGATCATTGCCCCAACGATGAAACCAATTTTGCCGACAACGACATTGCACTGCGCCACTTTGACTCAAACCGTAAATCTGTTCGCAGTTTTGTACACACTGTCCCCGATAGACGATGTAGTTGGCAAATAAACGTGAAGTCTGATCGGCAATCCAATACAGTAGATTTTGTTGTTTTAAACTACGTTGCAAAGCATTTTCGATGGCATCACTGTGTTGTCTTACTCGTTGGAATAAACCATATAAAGCATGACTTTCGGTAATCGCTTTTTCATCAATGCCTTTTGAAAAATATTTATTGAGAAATAAATAAATACGCCACTTCATATTCAGTATTTGCGGTGCTTTTAAAACTGGTTCTTGCCCGAGTACCGCTTGATAGAGCTGCCATTGTAGAGTGCGTAGTTGTTGGAACTCAATATTGGCGCTAATGCCTTGTTGCTCGGCAAGTTGTTGTTGCAACCATTGCCCAATACCATGATTTGGCACCACGATTTGCGTGCTTTGCAAAAGACTTTGTGCAGAAGTTTTCGGCTGAAACGCATCCTGCATCAAAGCGTGGAGTAACACCTCAGGTCGCTGACTTTGCAGAATATCAATGCCCATCTTTTGCTCTATATGTCCTTTGTTTAATTTGAAAAATGACTTGCTTCATCCTAACCAAATTTACAGCACCTGACCATAAGCCAAGCTTAGAATTCATAAAATAAACGACGAACTTTGTCGCTGAAATTTTCCATATATTTTCAGCAGATATCGCGTTCAGATACACATTGAAAATGGAGAAACACTACACATTTGCCTAAAATCATGGCAAAGTAAAAACCATCTAAAAATGTACATTTCGCACAAGGACAGACTTCGTGAAAATCAAAAACACTCCGAATAGCATTGATCCAAATCTCGATCTTGAAAAAGCACGTCAAGACAGTTTAGAGCTAATTAATAAGCGTGCCTATATCTCGGCAGGTGCAGCAATGGTGCCGATTCCACTGTTTGATTTGGTGGTCGATCTCGGTGTGCTCAGTACGTTATTGCCCGAGATTAATGCCAAGTTTGGACTTGCCCCTGAACAAGTTAGTGTTTATGACCCACGCACAAAAAAAGTCAATTGGAAAGAACTGCGTAAACGTGGCTTTGAGCTATCGAGCTTTGTGGTGGCACGCACAGCGGTGAAGCAATCCATCAACGGTCTACTTGGAAAATTTGTGACCAAACAAGTGACTAAGTTTATTCCGCTTGGTGGTTCATTGGTCGCAGGAACACTTGGCTATTTGATCATGAAAAAGATTGCAGAAACCCATATTGAAGATTGCTATGAAACTGCAAAACGATTGCAAGATGCGAGTAATCGTAAAGTGGTCGGCACGCAGTAAATATACCCACAGCCCAACATAAGATGAGTAAAAATCATTAGATACGTGTAGGGCGTCAGTCGCACTGTTCGAGGTCAGAACAACTTCTGTAAAGTGACGTTTTTCAAGGCATTGAATTGATTTTGAAATATGACCGAGTTTGCGATGAGCAACACTGTTGCGCAAGGTGGTTTTTCCCTTGCGTGGCAATGCCACTCATCCCGAAAGAAAAGTAGGTCGAACCGAAGGTTGATCTGTCTATATGACCATAAGCGGTACGACTCCGAGTAATACTTCCTATTTTCAACCATATAAAGCCAAGATTTTGTCAAACTTACGTTATTTAGAAGCTTTTAATCGCTCTAAAATATGCTCAAGTACCGCAATCCGTGCACTATTTTTATCATTAGTCGCCACGATATGCCACGGCGCGCAGTCAGTTGAAGTGTGTTCAAACATATCCGCCGCCGCTTGCAAATACTCATCCCATTTTTCCCGATTGCGCCAATCCTCATCGGTGATTTTAAAGCGCTTGTGTGGCGTCACTTCACGGGCTTTAAAGCGTTTTTCCTGCTCGTCTTTGTCGATCGCCAGCCAAAACTTAATCAGTATGGTTTGGTTGTCCATCAAATCTTGTTCAAAACGATTGATTTCGTCATAAGCACGCTTCCACTCAAATGGCTTGGCAAATCCTTCGAGTCGCTCAACCAAGACGCGCCCATACCATGAGCGATCAAAGATGGTAATGTCACCGTTTTTAGGTAGTTTCGTCCAAAAGCGCCAAAGATACGGACGACGTAATTCATACTTTTCAGGTGCTGCGATGGTGTAAATATCGTATTCTCGTGGGTCGAGTTTTTTGATGATGCGCTTGATTGCACCGCCCTTGCCTGCTGCATCCATGCCTTCAAAAACGATCACCACATTGCGCTCATCTTGACGCATGGCTTTGGCGACTTTTTTACTTAGTGCTTTGAGCTGATCTTTATAGTCATCTTCAGCGAGCACTTCATCGTCAAATTGGGTCAGTGTTTCTGGAATTTTTGATTTTTTCCAAGGTCCTGTGATGGCGTCAGGGGTAATTTCAGATAAGGGTTGCTTTAATGCAGAGAGTACGACTTGGGCAAATTGTTGATCACGCCGTTCTTCATCTTCACCATCAATACAAATCCAATCGTCGGTGAAATGTGAACGCAACTTTTGCAAGGTGTCATATTGCTTTTGACTACGCCAATCTAAACCGTGCAGTTGTTGCCATTTTTGTACGCTTGGATCAAGTTTGTCTAAGCGTTTTTGCAAAGCTTTCCAAGACAGATCAAACCAAATCTTGACCACATGCACATGATTGGCTTGCAGATCGAGCTCAAATTCACGCATGTTTTGTACATAATTTTTGAATTGTTCGGTATTGATCGGCTCGGAGACATGCATAGCAGTCGCCAACAGATCACTATACCAATTGCCAAATAAGAGCTTCATCTGACCTTCGGCAGGAATAAAACCTGCATAAGGTTGCCAAAATGGTTGCGATTGCGTCAATGGATGAGGTACTTCGGCTTTCACCATCAGATAGCGTGGATCAACCCATTCACGAAGCTGTTGCACAGCTTCTCCTTTGCCCGCAAGCTCAATACCGCTGATGAGAATCAAGACACTTTTGCCTTTGATACTGCCTCGCCCTTCTCTAAGCTGAAACTGCGCTTCGATCAAATCTGCGGAGAGTTCATCTTCATCACGTATCGCTAATTTTCCCAATTGCTCGTCGCTTAGACACGGCATCAACCGTGGCAAGTTTTCTACGATTTCCCCTTGTCCCGCCTGATCAGCTTGCTTATTTTTTGACGTTGACATGCTGTATTTACTCCGAATCTAAACCCTTCTAAAAAATCATCAAAGGACTGCGAAAATATTTGCGCTAAAAATACACTATTCAAATCCCACCACTTTCTTTTATACTCTTTTCAGCCACATGTCATGTTAAAAATATGTTAAAAACTGAACAACTTGCACGTTATCTTGAGCAATACAAACAACTCCAATTTCACCGCTCGCCAAAATTAAAGTTATTGACATGGCAGGTTGCCCAGTGGCAAAAACAGCGCATGCAAAACGTGCATGGCAATTTATTTCAAAATGCGTCTTATAAAGAACTTGCCGGTTTTTTCCAAAGCGAATTGTACAACTTCGATGCCTTAGATGAACTTGCAGGGCAACTTGCACTCATGTTGAAGCAAAAGGTCAAATTAGATCGCTGGCTACCCAATGAAATTTTGGAATCTCTCGTCGAAGCGATGCAATTGGCACTGCTGACCATCAAACTCGATCAACAACTTGCAATACATCTGATTCGTCAAAAACGTGAACTCAACGATGAAAATCTCATTCTCATCTCGCTCGAAGTCAATCAAAAAGCAAATCGCTTACGTCAGCTCAAACTCTTTCAAAGTGTCAGTCACCAACTCTCACGGCATGCACAATCGTTATTGCTTCGTACTTCGCTAAAACTGGCAAAATCCAAACTCAAAGAGCGTGGCTTTGCACCGATGTACCAGTATCTCGATCATGGTTTTCGAGTGATGAGAAGTAATCGCCAAGCCAAAGATTTTTTTATTCATTATGCACAACAAGAACAATGCTTTTTAGATTATTTGGTCAATGTCAAACCAACTGACCTCAATGTATATTATGATGCTGCATCTCAGCAAATATGCCGTAAGCACATCGAATCTTCCGCACAGCCGCTTTAAACTTTTTTTATTCTTTTTTTTTGAGGTTTTTATGTCTAAGTTTGACTTTTTACAACAACAACTTACCGATTATCAAAACCTACAAAGCCACCAAGATCAAACTTTAGCGTCGAAATTATTACAAGTCCAAATATGGCAAAAAGCACGCATGCAACACACACATGCTGATTTTTTTGCAATACCTGAACATCAGCCAATGGCTCATTATTTTCTCAATCGTTTGTATGGTGCAGATGACTTCAATGAGTTAGCACGTCAGATTGACCGTTTTATTCGCAACTCACACACTGTAGAAAAAATTATCCCCAAATCTGCCTTACAAACAGGTGATGCAGGCGTTGAACTTGCGGTATTAGCGATTCAGCTTGATGAACAAGTGGCGAAGTATTTATTGGAAAATTATCCTATCGACACCCCACTTGATGATGAAATGATGCGCCGTGCCTATCTCGCAGTCGATCAGTACGCACCTCGTTTGCATCAAATGGAGCTATTAGAACTACTCGGTACGAAACTCGATAAATATGTTCGCTCAACGATGGTTAAAACTGCTTTTAAACTGTCCAAAGGCATTGCTTATCGCTATGAAGCAAATACCATTTATGACTTTATTGATGATGGTTTTAAGGCGATGGCACCACTCGGTTCTGCTCAGGATTTCATTGCGACTTTTACTAGCAAAGAAAAGCAAATCATTGATGCCGTACATTCAGGGCATCCAACGCCATTTCAGCTTTAATCAAAATATTGAGATACGGTCACAGCGATTGATTTTGTCATGATCGTCGTTTACATCAACAACTTGCGAATAGTGCGTAGTTTGCTTGCACAAATTTGCAAATATAGGCATGTTGATGATCTTTGATTATGTTATCTTTTCAATATCTATTTATGTCCGTATTAAAAACGCCTAAGGAGTGCGATATGTCTAGCGACAATCAAAACAGCGATAGCCATGATAAAAATAATCAGCAAAAGACCAGTCCATTTCTCACTGAAACACTCCCACAAGGCACACCACAAGGTCAGCAACAAAGCTTAAAATCACTTGGCGCTGTTGGTGAAAGCAAAACCAATACAGGCGCAATTCCAAAATACAACCTACCTCGTGGTGCCAATACAGGCAATGTGGGTGCAACAACGCACTTTGGCTACAAAACTGTCGATAGCACAGAGAAAGAACAAAAAGTCGCAGAAGTTTTTCACTCCGTTGCCAGTAAATATGACTTGATGAATGACTTGATGTCTTTTGGTATTCATCGCCTGTGGAAGCGTTTTGCCATTCAAATGTCAGGTGTGCGTCGTGGTCAGCAGGTACTCGATATTGCTGGCGGTACAGGCGACTTGGCAAAAGTGTTTAGCCGTGAAGTCGGTGAAACTGGTCATGTGGTGCTTTCAGACATTAACGAGTCAATGCTCAATGTCGGTCGTGATCGTTTGCTTGATGCAGGCTGTACCAATGTCGATTTCGTCCTTGCCAATGCCGAAACCTTAGAGCCTTTTGCTGATAATAGTTTTGACCTCCTTACCATCAGCTTTGGTCTACGTAATGTGACGGATAAAGATGCGGCACTGGCTGCGATGTATCGTGTACTCAAGCCAGGCGGTCGTTTGTTGATTTTAGAATTTTCAAAACCGATCTTTGAGCCATTATCAAAACTCTATGATCTGTATTCATTTACCGCTTTGCCTGTGATGGGGAAATTGGTCGCCAATGACTCTGAAAGCTATCGTTATTTGGCAGAGTCGATTCGTATGCACCCAGATCAGCACACCTTAAAGCAAATGATGCAAAATGCAGGCTTTGCTCAGTGTGATTATCACAATTTGACCGGTGGTATAGTGGCAGTACATCGTGGCTTTAAACTATAGTCAGAGAACTTAAATCCTGCTACAGCGTTAACCTCGCTTGAAGTACTATCTGTACACCTTCGCTCGGTTGCCTTGTATCAGAAATTAATTTCATAGACTATATAAATCAACAAGCCATTCTATTTGAAAGGGAAAAAATAAAGACATGTGGTCAATCCTTGCGCTCGGTGCATGTGAAAAACTCATCAATGGCATCATCAATAGTGATGCCATCACTCGACTCAAGCTCGATGCGCTACACGGGCAATGTTTGCGTGTGGTGATCGATCAACCACAGCTCAGTGTCGATACGTTGCTTGATCAAGGCAAAATCCGTCTTGAACCGACTGCACTTGGACACGCCGAAAAGCACAGCATATTTGAACAACGCCCATTTGATCATGCGGAAAAAGTCACGGAAGCCACTGCGACTTTGCATGTGAAAAATGTGGTGGAGTTGATCAAACTGATTAGCACCGATAGTGATCAACTCGGTACGATTCCTTTACAGGGCGATTATCACTTGCTCTTTGCCTTAAAAGAAATCATCGCTCAGCTCGATATTGATCTTGCTTCACGCCTCAGTCCGTGGATTGGTGCAACCGCTGCGCATGAGCTCGGCAAAGTGCAAAATGTGCCGAAGCATCTTGTCAAGACATTGAAAAGCGCCGAGTTTATGTTTAGCGACAGTATTCGAGAAGACTTAGGCGTATTTGCCTCACGTTGGCAGATGGATGATCTACAGCGAGAAACACGTCAGCTCAATCAATCATTAGACCGATTAGAAGCCAAAATGGCTGAACTGAATGCAAATTATGCGACTGATGTAGAAAATACGAATCTTCAAAAAGATATTGATGATTCCACAAATATTCAACCTCAATAAGGGATGCACGAAAAAGTGAGCGAGTAGAGTAAATTTCAAGGCGCACCTCGCACAGCAACCGCAGTGTACATAAGGTACATGAGGATTGCGAGCAAGGAGCAACGTAGAAATTTGCCTACGCAGCTAGTTTTTTTCGAAGTCCCTCTTAAATAAAATTAGGATTTGCATTGTATGGTGCCACATCTGACTCGACTTTTAGAACTTTGGCGCATCGCAGCGCATTATCGTTTGGATACGCTGATTCCTGCCGATGAGTTGCCTGCAAAAGCTCGTCCGATCGTCAAGTTGATTCGTGCCAATCCTGCGGCGTGGTCATCTCGGGAAAAGCGTAATCCACTGAAGTTAAAACAAGCCTTAGAAGATATGGGACCGCTCGCGATCAAGATGGGACAGCTGCTCTCGACACGTCGTGACTTGATTCCGCCTGAGATTTTATCGCAACTGACTTTGTTGCAAGATCAAGTCAAACCCTTTGCGGTAGATGTTGCCAAAGCTCGCATTAGCGATGCTTTCAAAGCCGATCTGAATACTTTATTCCAACGCTTCGACGAACAACCGCTGGCTGCAGCTTCAATTGCGCAAGTGCACACCGCAGCATTTCATGATGGACGTGAAGTAATCGTCAAGGTCACTCGCCCTGATATTCACAAACAGATTTTACGTGATTTTGAGATTTTGACGTGGCTTGGTGGCTGGCTTGAGCAACGCCTTGAAGCAGCCCGTGCTTTACATATCAGTGAGATTATTCAAGAATATCGTGCGGTGATTTTGAACGAGCTGAATCTGAGCATTGAGGCCGATAATACCCGTCGGATGCGGCATTACTTCACAGGCTCGAGCATGATGTATGTGCCTGAAGTCTATATGGATAGTACCGATGTGATGGTCGCTGAACGCATCACTGGTGTGCCAATTTCTGACACAGAGACCTTTGATCGACTCGGTATGGATCGTGCGGATTTGGCGGAAAAAGGGCTAACTATCTTTTTCACCCAAGTTTTTCGGGATAATTTTTTCCATGCTGATATGCACCCTGGCAATGTCTTTGTTGAAACTTTAAATCCGCAAAACCCACGCTATATTGCGCTCGACTGCGCCATCATGGGCGAACTGTCCAAAGCCGATCAAATGACTGTGGCTCGTATGCTCCTTGCGGTGATGAACAGCGACTTTATGCAATTGATTCAGATCGTGCATCAAGCAGGTTGGATTCCGCCTGATACCGATCAAGATGGTTTGGCACGTGAGATGCGACGCACAGTTGGTCCAATGGTATCCAAACCGATGGATCAGCTTGATTTTGCGGGGATTCTGCTGCAAATCATGGATATTGCACGTCGTTTCCGATTGGAAATTCCACCGCAATTGATGCTATTGCTCAAAACTTTAGTGCATGTCGAGGGCTTGGGCACAGACCTCTATCCTCAGCTCGATATTTGGAAGTTGGCAAAACCGATTCTAACCGAATGGGTCAAACAGCAAATGAATCCTGCCAAGAATCTCAAAGAGCTTGGACAGCAGATTCCTGATCTGCTACTCGGTGCGCAGGACTTGCCGAGTATGTTGATCGATAGCGTCAATGGACTGAAAAATCAAGCAGTATGGCACGATCGCCAAATCCGTGAATTACAAACATTACGATTACAGGTTGCGCAACAACAACGACGTAATTGGATTTTTGGCAGTATTTTTATTTTTCTACTCAGCCTTGCCATGATTACGCCGACATTTATTGGTATTATTTTCTATATCTTGGCGGCATTGGTGGCGATTTGGCGAGTGATGAATTAACCCATCATTTGCCTTGAATCTACACTTAGGATGTTGAATTTACATCGAATTTTAAAATCTGAAATCCCACCAATCGCCGTGCTCGAAACTGTAAGAGCAAGTTTAAATTGGCGCAGTAAACCACACTACCTAAGTTTAAAAAATCAATCTGTTTAACTCGTAAAATATTTAAACAAAATGCTTTGCTTGTGCCATACGCCAACACTTGCAAGAGTTGTTGCTGTTGTAATCCAAGCTGTGACAATTGACGCTGTGAAAGTGACATGATCTGATTTGAATTAGCGTAGTATGAATTGATGCTGTGTGAATTGCTTTGCATGAAATGATTGGCGATATGATTCATGACTTTATCCTTTGATTCAATCCTGAGGTGTGCTGTATGTCGAATTGGTCATACAGCACACATTTTTTAATTTTGAATTGATTATTTTGGTTTAATGATTTCGGTTTAATGATTTTGGTTGAGTAACTTTCGCTTAACCGTTCGACTTGGGATGTTTCAGACGCATCTGATACCAATCCACATTTCGGGTAATAAACATCACTGCAGCCACCAGTACAAAGGCAAAGATCGAACCCATAAAGAAGGTTTTTTCCGCAGATTGTAGGAGCACATACATCACCACATACAGACTGTCCAACAGCACACTAAACAAAATTGCATGAAGCCATTTGCCCATCACAAAGCGCAGATACCAACCGATCAAGCCAATACAGGCAATGGCGGCGATGTTGTAGGCGCTGAGGAAGCTATATTGCTCACTAAAGGAAAGTAACAGCAGAAAAAATACCGACTGTGCAATACCGACCAATAGATATTGGATCGGGTGAATCGCTAAGCCTTTCAGGCTTTCGAACAAGAAGAAACTGGCAAAGGTGATTAAAGTCATCATCCAGCCGTATTTAATCGCACGATCGGTCTGACTATAAACATTCACTGGTTCGATAAATTCCACCGCAAAACCTGATGCTTTAGACAATACTTCGCCCGTCTTGTCTTCATAGTAGTCACTGCTCTGATGATTGTATTGACTACAGTTCATCGCATTCCAACAGCGCATATAGTCTTGGCGGTTTTGATAGCCCAGTGTGATGCTCTGCCATTTGGCGCTAAACTGCTGATCAAATGAACTGTTCTGAGTTGGCAGGCTATCACCGAAATATTTAGCATCTGCCCAATTCCCTGTGGCATTAAATGTGGTTTTTTCGGTGGTGGGCACAAGGCTAAATACCTGTAAACCCTCTAGGCTCATATCCAACGTAAAATCAAAATCATTCAGACTAAAATTCGGTAAAGCCACGCTCAGATAAGAAATGCCACCGCCAGAACTTGTCTGTTGATATTCGGAGAAATCAAGTTGGCGCTTTTCCCCACCGATTGTCAAAATCGGCTTTTGATGCACACCACGTAAATCTTTAATCGGTAATACAAATCGAGCCGACTGCCAATCCAGTGTGCGCTGATTTGCTGTGACCACCTGTTCATTCACATGACGAAATTTTCCCTGACTTTTTAAAGTCGCCATATAACTGATAGCAGCATAAATCGTGCGCCGATATTTCTCATCACTGACATCAAACTTAGCATCCCAGTCGATCTGTTCAGGGAAAAACAGTTGTTCGCCTGACTCAGCACAGAGCTTATCTTTCAGCGCTGGATTTTCCCGATAATCACATGCCACCATCTGCGTATACGGCACGGTAATAAATGGACTAACCAATCGCTGTGAGTCGATTTGATTGCGCTCGATCTCCCGCACCACTTGATTTTGATAACCCTCCCGTTCATAAACAATATAATTGACAAAGCTCAGCCCGAGCGCAAACAAACCGAGCAAAGCACCCAAAATAAAAAGTTTTAAAAAGAGTTGACGTTGTTTCATGACATATCCCACTGTAGTTATTTGACAGTTATATTTTCGGAAGATGACATGTGTTTTGTAGGAGTGCTTAATGTGGAAAAGGTGATTTTTTGGTGAAGTTCTGGCTAATGCAATTTCAGTTTAGGATTTTTTTAGTTGAATCTTCACCAGAACGCCTTGTAGATTTTTAACATGAGCATTATTTTCAGTAATGGCTGAAAGCACACTAGCTTCAAAAGGCGAATTGGTATGATTTTGCAAGGATTCAACATTTTTAATCTGAATCGTTCCGCCCGAGCCATCCAAAACTTGCTGAACAATGGTCAAGCCAATGCCCGAACTACGTTGCTGGGTCTCAGGGCGAGGCAAAGAATAATAATGCTCAAAAATATGCGTCATGGCAAAGTCAGGAATCAATGTGCCTTGATTAAACAGAACGATCTGAAAATGATGCTCTTGTTCAGTGAGTTGCACGATCACTACGCCTTCATTTGGCGTAAAATCTAGGGCATTATCCAAGACATTATTCACCGCTTGTTTGAGCCAAAAGGCGTCGCTGTTTAATTCACAATTTGGCTGAATCTGTTGTATCAACTGGATATTTTTCTGTTGAATCCGACTACCCTGTGCCTCGATTAAATTTTCGATAAGCACAGAAAGATTCAGCCGTTCTCGTTCAAATTTCTTCGCTGATTTTTCCAAACGAGTGAGGAGTAACATGCGATCAATCAAATCACGCAGGCGCTTACTTTGCTCTTCGATATTACGGGCAAAATGTTGTTGATGATCGAATGGTAATGGGTCTTGTAAAATCTCGGCACTGGCTTGGATTGCCGTCAGTGGACTTTTTAGCTCATGGGTCAGCGTATTGACATAATGCTCGACATAGGCACGATCTTCGAGCTTTTCACGCATTTCGGTCACAGCTTGGGTGACTTGATTCAGCTCTTTGGCGGAGTAAAAATGCGGTGCGTCATTGACAGGAGCAAGTGCCTGCGCATAACGACGTACTCGATCAATACTGCGTCTGAGCCACCATGCCACGATACTGGCAAATAGCAAACTGATGATCGCCACCCAAATGGCTTTCTCTAAAAAATGCTTTTGCGCACGACTGATATAAGGTTGTACTGAAAAATTGGGCTTACCTAGACTGACCACACCGATGAGCTGACTATCATAAATAATCGGTGCCGCAATATACATGGTGCTACTTTGCTCATCATAGACATTGGTACGGGTCGAGCGTGCGCCGTAACGTCCTCGCAGGGTCAGATAGACATCATTCCACTGCGAATAATCCTGTCCCGTGCCCACACCTGACGAGTCATACAGCACAATGCCTTTCGCATCGGTAATATAAATCTGCTGATGAATTTGGTTTTTGCTGTGTTGCCAAATCTGCGCATGTAGATCACGAGATAAGGCATGTTGGATTTTCACGTCAAATTCAGGTGTGTTGACATAGCCCGAATGCACATCTTCGGCGACCAGTTGCGCCACGATATTGGCATTTTCCGCAAGCGTATCTTCGACCACTTGACGCACGTTGGGTTTGATCTGCTGATTGATGGTGTAAAGCATAAACCACAGCACCACGATCAAAATCAGACTAAAGAAAAACCAAATACGCACAAAGATCGACAAGGTATATCCCCAATTAAACTGAATTGGCTTAAACTAAATCAGTCAAAATTATTTCGTCCACAATAGCACTGAAACAATTCCCGCCGCAATCAATGGACCCACAGGCACTCCACGAAAAAAGGTCACGCCAATAATCGTCCCGACCAATAGCCCTGTCACCACCGTCGGCTGATCAACCATCAAGGTCACACCTCGCCCACCAAGCCAAGCCACCAACACCCCAACGATCACCACAACCATGGTTTTCCAGTGGGTAAAGACTTGCATCATGTCTTCGGCTTGGATTTTGCCACTGACCAAAGGTGACAATACGGCAATAGTCAGAATGATAATGCCAAGATGCAAACCATACTTTTCCATCATCGGCGCATACTGCACAAACGGCGTATGCAACACGATCAGTAAAACTGCCGAAGCAATAGTGATCGAGGAGTTATGGCTAATCACACCCAAAGCAATAAAAACAAGGAGCAACAAAGAAATCGCATGTGTGGAAAGAAAAGACATGATTAAAAATGAAATACTGAGCAGGAAGCCGATATTATGCGTGAATGCGATCTAAACCGCTATTCGACTTCAGCGTAATACTTTGTTAGTTCGATCACTTTGATAATTTTAACCTTAATAATTAGGCATCAGATGATTAAAAACCGTATGCTACGTGGGAGCGTCAGTCGCACTGTTCGAGGGCAGAATAGCATTGGCAAATTCCTGTTTTTCAAGGTATTGGATAAATTTCAGCATATAACCGAGTTTGCGACTGACAAATGGTTTTGGTTACTTTTCCCGAAAGAAAAGTAACTCGAACCGAAGGTTAATCCCGAAATAGGCGCATAAACTGCAAAACCTTGTCTAAAATATTATGCTTTTCAATGCTATACATCTCATAATTAATCGAAGCCAGGCTAATTTTAATTGCTGTAATTTATTGCAATTCTAAACTATAGCCAAAGCCACGATGCGTTTGAATTGGTTCAAGGTCACTACTGACTTTTTTCAGCTTGGCACGTAGACTTTTGATATGCGTATCCACCGTCCGATCAAGACTATGATCAGGATGCTCCCACACTTGATCCATCAATTGCTGACGACTAAACACTTGCGTAGGATGATCAATCAAAAATTTCAGTAAGCCATATTCATAGCGAGTCAATTGCAAGGCTTCGCCAAAATATAAAATCTGCAAACGCTCGGGATGACATTGCCAAACGGATTGTTGTTCTTGAACAATCTCTACGGAAGCTGTTGTGGGTGAATTTACTGATACAGAATTGTGCGTAAGTTGCATGCGTCGCCAAACCGATTTAATCCGAGAAATAATTTCCCTTGCGCTAAATGGCTTATGACAATAATCATCGGCACCAATTTCTAGCCCAACGATCCGATCAATCTCATCATCACGAGCAGTCAGAAATAGTAACGGCGTATGGCAATATTGACGCAGTTGTTTACAGACTTCGAAGCCATCAATATCAGGCAAACCCACATCGAGAATAATAAAATCAAAAGTGCGAGATTGTGTTTCCGCCAATGCCAACCGCCCTTGACTCACCCAAGTCACTTGCCAACCTTCACGCTCTAGCGCATATTTTAATGGCATGACAATGGCGGCATCATCTTCGACATAGAGTATCTGTTTGGCAGTGATCATAGGAGATTTGTTTGATGAATAATGATTTTAAGATTAAGTAAAACAGCAGGTTTTCACAAGTGATCTTTCTTTTAGAAATTATTTTTTAGAATTAATGCGGCTATTGAGATAACCGTGCCCTGTAAAATTATGACGGGATACAACACAACAATACAGGACGCATTGATTGAGGCGATGGATCAGTCTCAATCACTCATATTCGGATAAAATATGAATGGACTTAGTGTAAGCATTTTTACAAAAAAATCTATGCCAAAATGTAAAATTAAACCGATGGTTTCGCATCTGGTGACATTTCAACCATCAGTTTTAATAAAACGGCTATTTGCAATTTAAGGTGGGATTTTTTTAAATCTCGCCTTATTTTTATCATACCAAACTCTAATTTTGGCAATCTAAGGTTGAACTACTTAAGCCAATCATTTCTAAAATTTGCATTATAAGGTTGAAAGTGAATTTAGCTTTTTAATAAACCTTTTAATTGACTCAAATTAAGCCAAGAAAGCCTCATGAAATATGAGGCTTTCTTATTTTAATCTTTCTGTTCTTCATCAAACTTTTTATATTGTTTCGATAATAAACTTAAGCTCTTCATGTGTTTACCAAAACGTCGGCACGAACTACACATCAGCACATGAAACTGTAAAGCACTCATCTCTTTAAAATTCAGTATTCGATCTTGTTTTTCTGAAAGCAATTGAGTCGCTTCTCGGCACGTCAACATGAACAATCCTCCTGAAGCAACCATTTATTTTCTAAGCATTCGCGTAGTCTTGCTCGGCTGCGATACATTAAAACATTGAGATTCGAAACCGTAAGTTCCAGCTTTTCACATATTTCATCAGAACTGAGTTCTATCATTTCCCGCAACATAAACACTTGTGCATACTTGGCAGGTAAATGATTCAAACATGCATCGAAAATCATCCAAAAATCTTGCTGCTCCATCATTTCTTCAGGATTTTGCCATGCTTTTGGCATCTCTGATTTTTGCCAATGTCCAGCAGCATCAAACAGCGCATCCACACTTAACTCGCTGTCATCATCATGAAATAGCTCACTCATGCTAACCAGACGTGTTTTTTGTCGAATCAAATCAACGATCTTGTTTTTCAGAATCGCAAACACCCACGTTTTAAATGCTGCACGCCCTGAAAATGATTCAACATGCTGCAAAGCACTCACTAAAGCCTCTTGCACCACGTCTTCCGCTTGATGAAATGAGGAAAGCTGCAATACTGCAAACTTCATCATTTGCTGCCTTAAATCATGCAAGAAAACAGGATTTTGTAGTTGTTGAATGAACTCGTCATTGTTGGTAGCAGCCTGAACCATCTCCTGACCTCATCCTATTGTTCTGGGATATACAATAAATCTAACTCGGTGAATCGTTCAGATAACAGCTTCAGCTGTTGCTCTACTTCTTGTTCAGATAAATCTGGCACTGTGGTGTATATCAACTGCTTAAGTTCCTGTTCTGTCAGTGCTTTAAGATTTAGTTGTTCAATCAAACAAGCGAATAATGGAGATAATGGTTCAACACAAACCTGATCATGATGATTTCGCCAAACCATTACTGCGCTCGGTGAATGCTCAAAGTACTGTTGTTCCGTTGTCCAAAGATAAACTGGATATTGATAAACCAAAATCCAAATGTGTGTATTCAATTGCCAAGCTGACGCTGGTGAGAAAGTTTTCTCTTCGATTTCAACCGTATCTAAATACAATTCCAGCCATTCAAATTGCAATAACTCCGCTAACCACGGATATTCTTGTAAAACTGGATGTTGTTGCTCATCAAGATATTCTCTAAATTGCAGCGAAATATCATTATAAAATGGTGATTGATTTTGAGCATTTTGAAAGAAATCTTGCAGCAAAGACTGCCATTTCGTTTCAGATAATAACGTTCGGGCAATCGGATAGACCAAGTTAATAAATGAACTGACATTATTGAACAATAAGGTTCGATAAACCTGCATTCGCTCTGTTACAAATTCTGCAGGAAGATCTGATCGAGGGTCACGAATCCACGCACAAAATGCCTGCTGAGTTTGCTGCAAAGGATGTTCATTCATCTTCATACTTTTACCTCATTTATAATATTTAAGGTTTTGGTATGAAGTGATTGTGGATAGCTAAATTGGTTTTGTAGATCTTTGATTATATTTAGCTCATGCTGAAGTTGTTGCCACGTCGGAATATTAAAATCACGTTCTAACAAGGTCGGCTTTACACCACAGGTTTGGTAGGTATATGCCAACAATTCCCACACAGGATCACAGACATTTTCCCCATGCGTATCAATCAACAAATCATCACTGACTTGTTCATGACCAGCAATATGTAGATATCGAATCCGATCTTTCGGCATCGCATCAATAAAAGCATATGCATCTGTTTGATGATTCTTACTATTCACATAGACATTATTTACATCGAGCAATAATTCACAGTCTGCACGTGTCATCACTTCACGAACAAAATCGCTTTCATTCATTTCTGCATTCGGCATGAGATAAGTTGAAACATTCTCCAAAACTAAACGTTGTCCCAAAATATCTTGTACACGTAAGATCCGTTCAACCACATAGTCCACTGCTTCTTCTGTCATCGGAATCGGCAATAGATCATATAAATAACCACCATCATTGGTATAACTCAAATGTTCGGAATAAGTCAGTACCTGATGTTGTTTTAAAAAATCTCGTACTCGGTGCACAAACTCAAGATTAAGTGGATGCGGCCCACCAATAGATAAGGAAAGCCCATGACAAACTAATGGCGACTTTTCCAAACATTGCGCCAATAACTTTGCATGTCGCCCACCAAAACCCATCCAGTTTTCAGGTGCAACTTCTATAAAATCAGGATGTTGGTCTGCTTGTAAAAACGTATCAATAAAATCACGTCTTAAACCCAGTCCAGCACCAGTGAAAGCAACCATTTGCATTCCTTTTCAATGATGACAACAACGTTATAAAGTTGTTGTCATCACCGATCATTTAATTGATTAGTGTGCGCCGCATTTTGCATCAGCCATTTTTTTGTCTGCACCGCATTTAGCATCCGCAGCTTTTTTATCTGCACCGCATTTTGCATCAGTAGTTTTGTGTTGTTTTTTCGCTTTATCTGAACCACATTTCGCTTCACCACATTTTGCATCTGCAGTTTTGTGTTGTTTTTTCGCTTTATCTGAACCACATTTCGCTTCACCACATTTTGCATCTGCAGTTTTGTGTTGTTTTTTCGCTTTATCTGAACCACATTTCGCTTCACCACATTTTGCATCTGCAGTTTTGTGTTGTTTTTTCGCTTTATCTGAACCACATTTCGCTTCACCACATTTTGCATCTGCAGTTTTAGTCACATGTGTTTCAGTCGTCGTCGATGCTGCCGAAACTTGGGTTGCTGCACCAACCATAGATAGAGCAACTAAAGCAGCGACTGAAGTCATCGAATTTAACTTATTCATTTTGAAGTTCCTTTTAAATCAATTTGGGGTTTTGTACTCAGGTACATGTTATTAGACGAGCGACCACTCAATTTATTACAGTTAAAAAATAATTTTTTTCTTGTAAGAAACCAAATCCTCAACCGACTAATCACAATTCAATACGAGTCGGTGTGAAATCCTCATGAATAAATTTATTTATCCTTTATTGTTACGCTATCAGAATTTCTGTACGTATTTAAAACATTTCGACGGAATTGCAGCACTTTCGTTAAGGCTATTTCTTGTACCAGTTTTTTGGATGGCAGGTTCTAACAAGCTTGCTCATTTTACAGATACCGTTGAATGGTTTGGCAATCCCGATTGGGGCTTAGGCTTACCGTTTCCAACACTGATGGCAACACTAGCAACTTCTGCTGAGCTGGGTGGTGCAATATTATTAGCGCTTGGACTATTTACCCGTTTAATCAGTATTCCACTGATCATTACGATGCTCGTTGCGATTTTGACGGTACATCTCCCAAATGGTTGGCAAGCAATCGCAGATGCACATGCTCCTTTTGCAAATGCACAAGTCTTGGCATCTACAGAAAAATTAGAAAAGGCACGCGAAATTTTACAAAACTATGGAAATTATGATTGGCTTACATCGAGCGGTTCATTCGTCATATTGAATAATGGAATCGAATTTGCTGCAACTTATTTGATTATGCTGCTCGCGTTGGTTGTGCTGGGTGGAGGGCGATATTTCAGTGCAGATTATTGGCTGAATCAGTGGATAAAAACGCTTCATCGATAAAAAATGCCCTGTCATCAACATGGATGGCATGCACTTCCCATTAAAAAAATGGGCGGTTCGTGCTATTCAATCACACATAGACACCCATTATATTGAAATGATGTCTATGAATCACACAACTAATTTCAACCATATAATGCAAATAGCCAATAAAACTAATCTGCGTTAAGCAATCTTATAATCAATAATCACAGGTGCGTGGTCGCTAAACCATTGTTCTTTATACACCCAAGCATTGACTGTGCGATCTTTCCAATCTGGCGAGCAAGCATGGTAATCAATCCGCCAACCGACGTTCTTGGCACGAGCCTGACCTCGATTCGACCACCACGAATACAGCTCAGCTTCATCACGTACCACACGGAAAGTATCGACATAACCGAGATCATCATAAATATGATCTAGCCACGCACGTTCGTGTGGCAAACAGCCTGACGATTTTTGATTGCCTGACCAGTTTTTAATGTCGATGCGCTTATGCACGATGTTGTAATCACCACAGACGATGATGGATTTATTTTGTTTGCGCCAATCACTTAATATTTGTTGATATTGCTCAAGGAAATGATCTTTGCGAGCTTGCGCCTCATCACCCGATGAGCCAGATGGCAAGTACAATGAGCAGATAAAAACATTTTCAGGTAGACCTAAATCAAACTCGGCACTGACAAAACGTCCTTGTGTATCGGCAAGCTCAAAACCTAAACCATTAGTGACGCTGACAAAAGGCAGACGACTATACACCGCCGTGCCTGCATAGCCTGCTTTTTGCGCTTCAAACATGTGCACATGCCAACCCTCAGGTTTAAAGGCATCTGTCCATTGATGTTCGCTAATGCGTGTTTCTTGCATACAGACCACATCGGCTTCGGACTGTTCAAGCCATTCAAAAAAGCCTTTTTTATGCGCAGAACGTAGTCCATTCACATTGATTGAAACGACACGTAAAATTTTTGTCTCACTTGGATAGCTATCCTTTGGTATCATGCCGAGCAGTATCCTTATTTCAGATTCACATTGTTAAAAATTGGAGCATAGCACATGACGATCACGAATACCTTTCAAGCCCAAGCATTTATCGAATTGGCATTATCTCGTGGTGTGCTCAAGTTCGGTGAATTTACCTTAAAGTCAGGTCGTGTTAGTCCATATTTCTTCAATGCGGGCTTACTGAATGATGGTGAGGCTTTGGCATTACTTGCCAGTGGTTATGCCGACCAACTCAAGCAATGTGAAGGTGTCGAGGTAATTTTTGGACCTGCGTACAAAGGCATTCCGTTTGTTGCAGCGACCGCTGTGGCATTGGCACAGAACCATCAAAAAAGCGTGCCGTGGGGGTTTAACCGCAAAGAAGCCAAAGATCATGGCGAAGGTGGTGTCTTGGTGGGCGCAAGCGTTGCAGGGAAAAAAGTTTGGATCATTGATGATGTGATCACTGCAGGCACAGCGATTCGTGAAGTGGTGACGATTTTGAAAAATGCAGGTGCTGAAATCGCTGGCGTTTTAGTCGCATTAGACCGTCAAGAACGTGGTCAAGGTGAATTGTCTGCGATTCAAGAAGTCCAAAAAGAATTAAATATTCCAGTGCATGCTTTGATTACCATGACCGATTTGATGGATTATTTAGAGCAAAAAGGTGAAACGTCGTCTTTGGAAAATATGCAGGCGTATCGCAGCCATTATGGAATTTAAGAGTTTTTATTTCTAAGAGTTAATAATCAAAAAAACCACAGCACGATGAATCGGCTGTGGTTTTTTATGCGCTCAACATTATGTTGAGCATTAATTTAGAAAACTTATGAGCAAACAGGTGCCAACTTTTCAACACGCTTATATTTAAGCTGTGCAGATTTACCCTCTGGTAAACTCTGCTCAAGAATCAAATCTGTCGCACTCAAGGTATGAATGGTCAAAGTTTGCGCCACTTCACCATCTTCACGGATTTCGACATTTTTGCCGTTTACGGTGTAGTCATATTCTTCTTGGTCAATGGCTTCGTTTGAGTCATCTTCGCAGTCGAACGCATACATGGTGATTTTACCATTACGAAGCTCAGTCACATTGGCAATGCCATCTTCGACTTTATCAAAAGCCCAATAACCGTCTGCAGCACCTGCAAATGCTTGGCTTGTCGCAAAAGTTGCAACAAAAGATAAAGCGAGAGAGAGAAGCGTGTTTTGTTGGAGTCTCATGGCAATTCACCTGACAAGAGTGAGCAATGTTTTAATGATAGGTCACTGTGAAAAATGTCTAGTAATTATACAGAACTGCTTAGTCTGATTTACTTAAAAGTCCTTTCATTTCTTCATCACAGTGAAACAAAATACACAAACACTGTGGTTTGGGTATTTTGCATGTTCAGTTTAAATCAAAACTATGTTAGAACTTTTAACGTAGCGTCAGCGCATAATTACGTGGTTCACCATAACGATTCGATGTTGCGGTCACATACGAATAATATTTTTCATCTAAGACATTATAAGCATTTGCAGAAACAGTCAGTTTTTTTCATTGATAGGGTAGCTCGCCATCAAGTTCACTAAAGCAAATGCAGGCTGAGTTGCTGAGATTGCACTATATCTAGAAAAAACTTGCTCGCTCTGATAATTCACTCCTGGAGCTGTATGAAACCCATGCGCCAATTGAATTCAAAACTTTGCGCATTGAACACGCCACACGTCAGCTTTATGTGATTTTTGAAAATGGTGGCAAAGAACAGATTGATGAAACACATCCTAGATGGGATGAAATCATGGCGCAGTTTTATCATAAAAGTTTTGCAAATATTGAAGCAGTTTTTCAAGATAAAGCCAAGCAAGATCATTGGTTTAAAAAAGCAATGAATGATGTTAAAAACCACGAAGAAGGTCAGACGATTACGTCGCATCATCAAAGTGGCAGTTTTAGCTTTCAATCCGCACAACATGGGGACTCTGAACCTGTGCAACAGCATGCAGGTGTAGAGGATATGACCAAATCGTCGAGCAATAAATGGATGATGATTGCTGTGGTGGTTTTCCTTGTTGCAGTGTTATTGGTGATAATGCGTTAAAACACAGAGAATCCTGTTGTAACTCAAATCCCTATATCCGCCAAATTGCCTTTTTGCTCAAGCCACTGCTTACGATCTGGTGCACGCTTTTTGGCAAGTAGCTTATCCAGTAAACTTGCGGTAAAGTGAATATCATCCAAATCCAGTTGCACCAAACGACGTGTATCGGGATCCATCGTCGTTTCACGCAGTTGAATCGCATTCATCTCACCCAATCCTTTGAATCGGGTAATTTGCGGATTTTTATTGCCTTTGACATTTTTCAAGATGCCATCTAGCTCATCATCATCTAGCGCATAGTGCACATCTTTACCAATATCAATCCGATACAGCGGTGGCATAGCGACATATAGATGCCCTTCTTCCACTAAACTTGGGAAATGACGCACAAATAACGCACAGAGCAAAGTTGCAATATGCAATCCATCCGAATCCGCATCAGCGAGAATACAGACTTTGCCATAGCGTAGCTCGGATAGGTCATCACTGCCAGGATCGACACCGATGGCGATGGCGATATCATGTACCTCTTGTGAGGCAAGGACTTCATCAGAAGCGACTTCCCATGTATTCAGAATCTTGCCTCGAATTGGCATAATCGCTTGGAAATTCTTATCGCGAGCTTGCTTGGCACTTCCACCCGCCGAATCACCTTCGACGATAAATAACTCTGAATCTTCACGAGTTAAGCCTGCACAATCTGCCAATTTCCCTGGTAACGCAGGTCCTGAAGTGATTTTTTTACGTTCAACTTTTTTTGCGGCTTTTAAGCGTCGTCCTGCTTTGGCAATGACAAGCTCTGCAAGCTGTATGGCAATCTCTGGATATTGATTCAACCACAGTGCAAAAGCATCTTTGGCAATGTTCAGTACAATCCCTGCGGCTTCACGGCTTGATAGACGCTCTTTGGTTTGCCCTGAGAATTGTGGCTCTTGGAATTTCAAAGATAGAATAAAATTTACGCCATCCCAGACATCTTCAGGAGAAATTTTTAGATTCCGTGGCAGCAGACTTCGCAATTCACAAAACTCACGCAGTGCATCGGTAATGCCTGAGCGTAGACCATTGACGTGTGTACCACCTTGCGCCGTTGGAATCAAATTGACATAGCTTTCTTGGACGGCTTCACCACCTTCGACATTCCAGCAAACAGCAAATTCGCAACTCGATTTATCAACTTTACCACTGGTGACATACGGGATTTCAGGCAGAATATCTCGGTCTTGTACTTCATCTCGAAGATAGTCGAGCAAACCATTTTCAAATTGCCATTCGATTTTTTCATTGTTAATTTCATCGATATATTCGATATGCAAGCCCGCAGCGAGTACCGCTTTGGCTTTGAGGTTGTGCTTTAAGACTTTTAAGGCGAATTTCGGACTATCAAAATATTTTGGATTCGGTAAGAAATGAACCGTTGTACCAGTGGCACGTTTTGGCGCTTTGCCTTCAAACACTTGCAATGGCTGAGTCGGCTCGCCATCGGCAAAGTCCATTTTATAGAGATTGCCATCACGCTGAACCGTGACATTAACTTGCGTAGAGAGCGCATTGACGACTGAAATACCGACACCGTGCAAACCACCTGAGAATTCGTAGTTTTTATCGCTAAACTTACCGCCTGCATGCAGTTTGGTTAGAATAATTTCAATGCCACTTTGCCCATATTCAGGGTGAATATCAACAGGCATACCACGTCCATTATCTTCGACGGAGAGCGAGCCATCTGCATGGACAATGACTTTGATCTTGTTAGCGTGTCCTGCGAGTGCCTCATCGACCGCATTATCAATCACTTCCTGCGCCAAATGGTTTGGCCGAGTGGTATCGGTATACATCCCTGGACGACGACGTACAGGATCAAGACCAGATAAGACTTCGAGCGATTGGGCGGTATATGACACGTTATCGTTGTCCCTTAATGGATAGAAAAAGATAGCAGGCGAATATTGTTTTTAAACACTGTGCGTATTTTTACAGTAATTCTTAGGCTTTTAAAAGTGTTTGTGCGATTTGCTCGTTTTATCACGACAAATTATGACTGCTTATTGCGCTTTTTGTCGGTTATTTTTCATTATTGTTCAGGCAAATTTCTCTTTTTACATAAACACTTTAGTCGAACTTGCCGAATGCCGAGAACGTGTTATATTCAAGCATATGCAACATATCGCATAGATGTTGATCAATGTAATTTGTCATTTTGACAAGAGATATTGTCTAACAAGAATCACTTTATGATCGGAGTGAATGCGATATAAAAGAAATTGAACAGATCGAAAATAAGATTTGTGACTTTGCATAAAGGACGTGCAAAAGCACATACCCCGCCGAGGAAATACTATGGCAAGCTTAACACCGCTACAAGAAACCTACTGTCGCTGGGATTCGACCCCACCTCATCAAGCAGACGTCCTAGAAGGATTGGCACAGTTAGTCACGGTGAACTTACTTGGCATTCACGATACGATGCAGATGATTCATCGTGAGGTCTTGCTCAAAACCCTCGGTTTTACTCAAGAACAATCCAACCGAATCTTAGAAAAGCCACTGGTGCAAACCTTATTTCATCATGGATATAGTTTTGCGCAAAATTATGGGACGCACATCCTGGCGCCTGCTTTGCGTCATATCAATTTTCGTTTTCCAAAGCTTCAAGAAAAAACCATGTCGCCTGCGATGCATTATGTCGTTGGTGCAATTAATGGTGTGATGGGTAACTATCTGCGTAGTCATCACAACCCGATCGCCCTACCAATGGTGTTTTATGATCACTATGGGCAATTGCAAAAAGGTGATTTGAAAGGTCGTGTGGTCATTTTGGTACATGGTCTATGTATGAATCACCTGACTTGGGCGAAAGGTAGTCACGCAGGCATTGGTGAGCACCTACTTGCTCAGCGTGATAACAACACCATCATTTATCTGAACTACAACACTGGACGCCGTATCTCTGCCAATGGTAAAACCTTTGCGCGTCAAATCGAAGACTTATTGCAACGCAATCCTGAGATTACCAGTATCGATCTGATTGGTCACAGTATGGGTGGTCTAGTTTCACGTAGTGCATTGTTCTATGGTAAACAAAATGTCCACCATTGGATCAACAAAGTTGGCAATTTGGTCTGTATCGGTTCGCCGCATCATGGCGCAGTATTAGAACGTCTAGGCTTTATGTTGCAAGATCGCTTGGGTCGTTTTCCAATTCTCAATCGTATTGGTCGCCTTACACAGATTCGAAGCGACGGTATTCTAGACTTACGCTACGGCAGTGTTCGTGATGACGATTGGGAACACCTTGAAGTCCGTACAGGTACGCTGACCGATGTGCGTAAAACAGCACCTTTACCAAGCCGTATTAATAGCTTCTTGGTCGCTGGCACTATTGAAACCAAGCCAAAGCAATCCAAGGCTTTAGAAGTGGTTGGCGACTATTTGGTGAGTGTCAGTAGTGCACTCGGTGAACATCCAAATCCAAAATATCAGCTGAATGTGCCTGAGCCACACAAAGCGGTTTTCTATGGTTTAAACCATATGGAAATTCAGTACCACTCACAGGTCGCTGAACAGATCACACGCTGGTTTTATCCTGAGAATTTGTCTGAACCGACGAAGCGTATCGAAAATCTTACCCAAGCTGACCACGAACATGTGCAAAGTAAAGAAATGTATGAAATGGCAGGAATCGTCGAAACCTAATGCAGTTCATTAAATCAGGCTTTTCGCCTGATTTTTTTAAAATTGATCGTTTTTGAGTAGTCTCAGTTCTCCATGAGATGAGTAAAATCTATCTGATTCGTGGTAACTTCAGTCGCATTGTTCGAGGACAGGATAAATTTCGCAAAGTGACGTTCTTCAAAGCATTGGATAAATTTTAGTGTATGACCGAGTTTGCGACTGACAAATGGCTTTGCCTACTTTCCCCGAAAGGAAAGTAGGTCGAACCGAAGGTTAATCCAGTAATACGAGTATAAACCTCAAGACCTTGCCTAAAATGCTCAGCTTTTTAAAACCATGCACGACATAACTTTTCGAACTCAGGTTAAAAAATTACCAAAGCACAGCACAACTGTTGTGCATTGTTACGCCCTTTACATCTTATATTTTTTAAAACTTTGCAATTCCTGTTAGTTTAATTTTTGTACCACGTTGTTTTGTCCCAAGATGAAATGTCTTGGCATTACTTCAACACATATCTAAACAGTCAATTTTTAACTCATTCTCTGATTTTTATTTTTTGATCATAAAACAAGGAGTTGTATCATGTCAGTTGCTAAGAATGTTGAGATCAGTAGTAGCTCAAGCAAGAGTTTTGAAGATGCTATTCAGCAAGGTATTGCACGTGTCAATAAGACGGTGAAAAATGTAGAAGGTGCGTGGATCAAAGAGCAAAAAGTCCGTATCAAAGATGGCACCATCACAAGCTACAATGTGATGATGATCGTTAGCTTCGTGATTGATGGCGATGATGATTTAAAATAAGTTTGAAGTGATTTATGTTATAGAATCACAGATAATCTAAGCCGAGCACTATGCTCGGTTTTTTGCGCCCGTTTTTGTGTGTGCGGTCTTTTATGCTCATTTTTTATGATTTCAATTTCTCTATTTAAAGCATGATAAAATTTTACCAATATTTCATTTGATCAATGCAATTTCCTTTTAATTCATGCCAAATCGCCTTATTCAGCCAGAAAATCCAAACAATGAATTCGCACAACTTGTTGCCAACGTTACTACAGACAGTGCGCATTATCAACAGATTTTTAGCCAAAATTTACTGAAATGGTTTGCACAGCATGGTCGCCACGATCTACCGTGGCAAGTCAAAGATGATCCCTACAAAGTGTGGGTATCGGAGATCATGCTTCAGCAAACTCAAGTGAAAACTGTGTTACGTTATTTTGATCGTTTTATGGCGCGTTTTCCGACGGTGCAAGATTTGGCAAAAGCAGAATGGGACGAGGTTGCACCGTATTGGGCAGGTTTGGGCTATTACGCACGTGCTCGCAATCTACATAAAGCCGCTCAACAATTGATTTCGCAAGGGAGTTTGCCACGTGATCTAGACGGTTGGATGGCGCTTTCAGGCGTAGGTCGGTCAACCGCAGGCGCATTGATGTCACTCGGTTTGGAACAATTTGGTGTCATTCTAGATGGCAATGTAAAACGTGTGCTATCTCGTTTCTTTGCCATTTCAGGTGATTTGAGTAGCTCAAAAAATGAGAAATTGCTTTGGCAACTTGCCACTGCACTCGTCCCCGAAGCCGATCATGCAGAATATACGCAAGCAATCATGGATCTTGGCGCAACATTATGTACACCAAAAAAACCACTGTGTATGTACTGTCCGATGCAGACAGATTGCCAAGCTTTCGCACAAGATCGAGTGCTTGATTTTCCACAGAAAAAATTTAAGAAAGCTGTCCCGATTAAACATGCGGATGTACTGATTATTGAGTTTAAGAATCAATGGTTATGGTACAAACGTCCTGAGCAAGGCATTTGGGGTGGACTACATTGTTTACCAATCATTGAGCAAAGTCGTGAGAAAACCAATGCGCAGGAAGATGAATTTAAAATTCTGATTGGAAAATATAACTTACAAGCATCTGATACCGTGCAGATTAAACATCAATTTACCCATTTTACTTGGCTTTTAAATTGTCATCGTTTTATCGTTGCAGCAGATCAAGCGAAACAATTACAGCAACAATTTTCAGCGCAATTTTATGCTATACAAGACCTAGAAAGTGTAGCGATTCCTACTGCGATGCAAAAAGTCGTTAACCATTTCAGAGAGAGTTAGGCAAAATACTGCCAAATTAGAAATAAGGATGTTCAAATCATGTTGCGATTTTTTCAAATTTATCACTTCAAGATTCAAAAGCGACTGATTCATCTTTTTACAGTTTTTACTTTAGCCATATTGGTCGTTGGTTGTGCCTCAAAACCAGTGAAGCGCACGCCACTTGATCCATCCAAAGTGCAACAACTGCAACGCCAAAACTTGGCAACTCGTCTTCCTGTCCCTGTGAATGGTGTATCTCGCAAGGCATTACGTGACACATGGGGCGCATCACGCAGTAGTGGTCGAACTCATGAAGGCATCGATATCATGGCAGAACATGGCACCAAAGTGTTTAGCACCACATCAGGCATCATCGCTGATATGAAAGATAATCGCTTAGGTGGCAAAGTGATTTGGATTCGAGGACCTGCGGGCTCGTGGCATTATTATGCACATTTGCAAAAGCACAAACGTGGCTTGGAAGTCGGTGATAGCGTGAGCAAAGGTGATTTGATTGGCTATGTTGGTAGCACAGGCAATGCAAGTCGTACTGCACCACATTTACATTATGGGATTTATTTGGGTGGTAAAGGGCGTAATGCTGTGAATCCATATCCTTATTTACGATAGGGAGCTTCGGAAAACCACCTGCGTAGGCAAATCTCTACGTTGCTCCTTGCTCGCAATCCTCATGTACGATATTGTACACTGCGGTTGCTGTGCGAGGTGCGCCTTGAGATTTGCTCTACTCACTAAGTTTTACAAAACTCCCTTTAAAGAATTTCCAATTGTTAAAAATCAAACGATATGAATACTGAACAGCTCGTTGAGCGTCTGATTGCATTTGCCGAAGCAGGCAATCAACAAAAAATCCAACTAGCAAATGGCTCAATCATTCAAGGTTGGGTGATGGAGATCACCGACGAAGCCCTATTCATCAGCTCAGGCTATTCGGATAAAGTGGGTAAAGATCAATGGATCAAGCATCAAGACTTAATCACCGCAGAATTATTCTATTGGGATAATAAAAATGATACGTGGGCAGTTTTTCATTTGAATGATTAAATAAAAGTAACGAATGTAAATTTTACTGTGAATTTTTCAAATCTTCACAGCTGGACATATCATTTTTTCAACAAAATACAGTAGTATAAAGTGGTTGGTTTAGGCAGTCTGAACGATTGCTCATCCAAAGAACCGATCCAAAAACTCACACAATCACAATCCGTATTTAGAAAATTACTCGCCTATGCTTAGCCACATCACACTTATTGATTTTGCCCTTGCCGACCATCTTGAACTTGAAATTCATCAAGGTTTCAACGTCCTAACAGGTGAAACTGGTGCAGGAAAGTCTTTATTGCTTGATGCGCTTTCAGCGTGTTTGGGCGAACGCAGTGATGCCACACAAGTACGTTATGGCAAAGAAAAAGCCGAAGTCATTGCAACATTTGCCTATCAAGCAAATAGTCCTGAACAAACTTGGCTCAAAGAGCATGAGCTCGAAGACCATGAACTCGAAAATGAGTCAGGCGAGATCGTGATTCGTCGAGTGATCTTCTCTACAGGTCGTAGCAAAGCATGGATCAATGGTCGCCCAACTAGCCTAACAGAGTTGAAAACTTTAGGTCGCCTCTTGGTACTTCTATATAGCCAACATAGTCAGCAACAGCTTCTCGATCCACCTTATCCGAAGCGTTGGCTAGATCGTTATAGCGGATTGCAAGCACAGGCAACACAAGTGAAAAGCGCCTACCACGCTTGGCAAAAGGCTGCAAAACAATATCAGTCCGCACTCGATGCACAGCATACTCGTGCCACGCAGATCGCTCAACTTGAGCAACAGCTTGAAGATGTCGAGCCATTATTAGAGATTAATTATCAAGAGATTGAGCAAGAATACGATCGCTTGAGCCATCACGAAACCATGATGCAAGACTGTGCCTCGATCATGTATGCACTGGATGAGTCAGAGCAAAATTTACTTCAAGAACTTGGCAATGTTTTACGCCGTGCCGAAGCGCAACAATCTCGCAGTCCACAGCTTGAACAGGTCTACAACAGCATCGTCAATGCACAAAGTGAACTGGAAGATGCCAGTGCAACACTACGTCAATTTGTCGATCGGCAAAGTTTCGATCCTGAACGCATGGAAACCCTGAATCAACAGCTTGAACAGTTCCATCGCCTTGCACGTAAATATCGTATTCAACCTGATGAACTCATCGCACAACAAGCCATTTGGCAAGCTGAATTAGAACAACTGAATTTTCTCGATAATCCTGAGAAATTGGCTGAACATGTCGCAGAGCTTGAACAGACTTTCTTAAATGACGCAGAGCAACTCAATGATGCACGCTTAGCCGTTGCAGATGATGTTGCGCAGAAATTAAGTGAGCAAGTCAAACCTTTGGCATTGCCTGAAGCATTATTCAAATTTGATTTTCAACCTTTTGACACACCAAATGCAGAAGGCTTGAGTGCAATCCAATTACTTTTTACTGCCAACAAAGGTATTCCACCGCAGCCTTTGGCACGTGTCGCATCAGGTGGTGAGCTTTCTCGTATTGCGCTAGTGATGCAAGTCATGAACGCCAGCAAAGCCGATGCCGAAGTTTTGGTATTTGATGAGATTGATGTCGGAATTAGTGGCGGGACAGCAGAGATCGTCGGAAGGCTTTTGGCAAATCTCGCCGATCATGTACAAATCCTCTGTATTACTCATCAAGCGCAAGTCGCAGCGCAATCGGATCAGCATTTACTGGTCAAAAAACAACAAACCGATCCTGCTAGTAGTACCATTCTCGTTTTGGATGAGCACGAGCGCATTCATGAGTTGGCACGCATGTCAGGTGGCGTAGAGATTAACGACACCACACTGCAACACGCCAAGCAACTTCGAGAGCTCAAGTTTTCCTCAAAATCAAAATTGCATTGAGCATCCATTGCCGTTTGTTTTTTATTCACTATTCGGGTTTTCTATATGATTTGAGGTTTAGATGACCAAAAATCATTGGCTTTCTAAGCCACGTCGAGTATGTTGGAAAGATAGACTTTTCATTTCGATAAATATTTAAAATTCATGAAATAGGAGATTGAATGGGTGGCAAAACAACATTCTAAACACTATCTAAAACATCGTTGTTTAATCGCACCGCCTCATTTGGCAGATGATTTTTTTGCCCAAAGTGTGATTTATTTGGCACGTCATGATGCGGACGGCGCACAGGGTATTATCTTAAATCGTCCATCTGCTGTACCGATTCGGGAACTGCTCAACGATCTTGATATTGATGCCGATCATGTCAATCCACATGCGGTACTTCATGGTGGTCCTATCCGTCCTGAGGCGGGTTTTGTACTCCATACAGGACAACCAACGTGGCATTCTTCCATTGCTGTGGGGGAAAATGTCTGCATCACTACCAGTAAGGATATTCTCGATGCCATCGCCCACAATGAAGGTGTCGATCAATATCAAGTCGCACTGGGCTATGCCAGTTGGGGCAAACAACAGCTTGAAGATGAAATCGCTCGGGGAGATTGGCTGGTCTGCCCTGCAGATATGGATTTGATTTTTAATCTACCGTACGACCTGCGCTGGAATGCGGCTTATGAAAAAATCGGCGTCAATCCAAGTTGGCTTGCTGATGAGATTGGTCATGCCTGATTCAGATATATTAGATATGAATGCAACTGCACAAACCATTATGGCATTTGACTTTGGTACGCAGAAAATGGGCATCGCTGTCGGGCAAAGCTTGATACAAAACAGCAATCCACTGGCACTCTTCCCCATGAAAGATGGTATCCCGAACTGGGATGATCTACTCAAAATCGTCAAACAATGGCAACCGAATTTATTTCTAGTCGGTTTACCACTCAACATGGATGATTCTGAATCAGATTTATCTCGTCGAGCAAGGAAGTTTGCTCGTCGTCTACGCCATCAAACCAATATCGACACATGGATGGTCGATGAACGCCTGACCACACGAGATGCACGGCAAGACTTGATGAAACTACACGCGCAGGGTCAAGCCAAGCATATTCAGGCAGATAGCTTAGCCGCAGGCTTATTATTAGAAAGTTGGTATCGTGAACCACACCGTATTACGCCTTAAATGATAAAACTTCATGCCAATTCAAGGCACCAAAGCTCAAATCATTAACACACGATCTTATCAATCAAATGCCCTTCAACCAATTTGACTTCACTTTGATTAGGATTCATCTGCACCACAAAACGTCCATTGGAATAAATAATATGATCATCTTTAATGACATAACTCATCACACTTTTTTTCAACACCGTTTGCGTCCCATCAGCGGCAATTTTAAGCAGTTGCCAATTGTTTGGAATTAGTCCTGGGAATTTTTCACCTGACTTGGCATTTTGTGCAGTGGTCTGCTGTGCTTTGATCAGATTGCCTTCGATAAAAATATCTTCTTCAGACTTTTGCTGTGCTTTGGCAGGATTTGCGCCTGATGAAGTTTTTAACGACTCCCCTGTATAACGCTGGGTAAAAAAGTCCAACCAACTGAAAACTGCTTTAAAAATTTTCACAGGAATCAAGGCAATATCTTTTAAACTCCACGTACTGGCTTTGCGATATTGATAAGGTCGGCGAAGCACGTACAGATTGCCCTGTGTATCAACCTGCGGTTTAAAATAATCAAACTCAGGTGAGGCAAGGATGCTATCGAGATCGCCTGTTTTTAGGTTTAGACGACAAATTTCTTTTGGTCCTAGACGCATCGAGCCTCGATCATCCGCACCAAAACCACACGAATCATAATAAATCAGATCAGGATTTTGGGGATCAAAGCACGGATGCGCATCCACGCACTCGCCTTCGGTAATATATTGAATGCGATTATCATCAATTGCTAAAATGCTTAAATGTTGCACATAACCATTCAAATCAGCACCTGACAGCACCAGTCGTTGATTGACCCGATCAATGTCCATATCAAAAGTGAGATAGTCATTTTTACGTAAAATCAGTGCTTCAGGCTCATTAAAATCTGTGAGTGATTTGGAGTAAATCGCCGTACCATCTTGCAGGCAAGCACTATAAATAATTCGTTCCGACGATGCGATCAGCACATCTGTGGCAAAAATCATCGCCTCATTGTTTTCTTGCTGTGGAAATGCGCCCATAAACTGTGCACCTGCACCGCTATTCTTCCACGATTTACGTTGTTTGATTTCTTGAAGATTCTTTCTATATTTATCAATCGCTTGGCACGGTATCACGATGTCTTTTTGATCATAATGATAGTTCAATGCTTTTTTACTGAGATAAAAAATCGGAAACATTAAAACCTCTCAATGATTTAAGTTATTTTTTCTAAAATAATTTTAGCGAATTCTGTATAGCGTGCTGTGGTATGAGTGTGGCGGATTAAAATTGATCAACCACATGTTTTGAAGCATTTCAAGGCTGTTTTAAATATGGCCAAGCCGCTTTAAGATAAATAAACATCGACCACAAGGTCAAAATCACGGCTGTATACAACAACGTATAGGCAATCCATTCTATAGGTTGCCAATTGAGCAAAAATGCCGTAATCGCAATCATTTGAAAGGCGGTTTTATATTTGCCGACCGTAGATACAGCCACATTGGTGCGTGCACCAAGCTCTGCCATCCACTCACGCAGTGCAGATACGGTGATTTCACGAGAAATAATCACAATCGCCGCAAATGCCATGATAATGGTCGGTTGCCATTGCACAAGGACGATCAATGCCGCTGCTACCATCAGCTTATCTGCTACAGGATCAAGGAAACGACCAAATGCCGAGCTTTGATTTAAAGCACGAGCAAGATAGCCATCGAACCAATCTGTGATCGCCGCAAGCACAAAAATCCCTGTCAATAAACCATGACGGAACATTGTTCCTTCGTGACCATTAATCTCGAGAGCAGGAGGCCAATAAGCGATTAAAAGAAAAACTGGAATAAGGACGATTCGAGCAATAGTTAAAATATTTGGAATATTCAGGATACGACCTGTCATATACACCGCCTGCGACGCCTTCCCCAAGAAAAAATGATGCATGCATTTTCTATCATGCTGTACGCACTCTATACCATATTGATAAAACTGTCGAGCTGTGCACGCTTTCAAAATGCTCCGTTTTTAAAAAGCCTGCTCAACAATTCAACCACATAAGTTAAGCAAATACTGTGACGGTTTGCCGACTGAGCAACAATAGATTTCCTGCGTCATCCCAAATCTGCGCTTGCTCTGTGGCATAGCCATGTTGTGCAAACTCTGTATGCTCTCGATATTGTAGCCAAGCATTGCTCTTTAAAACATTGCTTTCTAACTTGTCATCACCGATAAAAGTGAGGTGCCATGTCAATGAATTGGCAGGTGATGGTTTACGACACACCGCTGTGACACCGGGTGGCCAAATATCTGCCAAAGCAATCAAATGCGGTGCTTGCATTGCCACCTGACTCACTTCAGGTTTAAAGCGAAACCAACCGCCAAAGTCCGCCGAATCGCCCGCTTGAAATGGCATGCTGCCTTCTGCCCAATACAGATCATAATGCTGAAAACACTCTGGAATCATCTCTTTGACATAAGGCATTTTCACTAAGGTACTGCGCTCCGCAAAGTTCGGTATTGAAGGTAAAGCATCAATACTCACCGCAGATTGCCGTGCTTTGCCAAAGCTTGCGACCATGATGGTCTGCACTTGGTCGTTCTGCCATAGTCGAGCTTCTAGCGTAGTGACTGAACCGCCAACTCGTAAAGTTTCTACTGTAATTTTTGAAATCTGATGTTGCACAGGACCCACAAAGGTAAAGCTGGCACTGAGTGGTTTGCGATCTGCATCACCTAACACCACTTGCGCTCTTGCCATGAGTAACGCTGCAACAAAGCCACCAAAAACAGTTCGCCCCTGCCCCCAACCTGTTGGCATATCAAAGGTATCCGTCTGGGAAATCAGCTGTAATGCTTGATCAAAATTCATAAATTACCAAAAAGAAATACAACAAAGTGCATAAATAGTGACAATTCCCATCGCATTTGTGAATGATCATTTTGTCTAGATCGTTTGAACATTTTGGTCAATGGAATACGCTGAGCTTTCACAATTATTTATGCAACAGTTATTCATGCAATACTTTATAAATCGTCCGAGCCATCGCACTACCAATGCCATTCACCGCCATCAGCTCTTTTTCAGTGGCACGAAGTACGCCTTGTATACCACCAAAATGGGTGAGCACATCCCGACGACGCTTTTCGCCCAAACCTGGGATCACTTCAAGTACCGAGCCTGCCCGTTTTTTATCACGTTTAGCACGATGCTTGGTAATGGCAAAACGATGCGCTTCATCACGCACCTGTTGAATCAGATGCAAGGCTTTGTGATCTTCTGCCAATTGGATTTTCGTGCCATCGGTAAAGTGTAAAGTTTCCAAACCCGGTTTACGCCCTTCACCTTTGGACACACCGACCATAAAGGCATCTAAGCCTAGATCTTGCATGACTTCCATAGCCATATGCAATTGCCCTTTACCGCCATCAATCAACAATAAATCAGGCAACATATTCTTCTTATAGCGACGAGTGAGCGCCTGACGCATCGCTGCATAATCATCACCGCCAGTAATGTCTTGAATAGCAAACTGACGATAATCTCGCTTACGAGCACCGCCTTGATCAAACACCACACACGAAGCGATCGGCGACTCGCCCATCGTATGACTAATATCAAAACATTCAATCCGATCAATCGGTCGATCAAGCACTTGCTCTAGTTGATGAAAACGCTCATTCAACTCCAAGTGATTGGCAAGTTTACCTTTAATCGCATGTTGCACATTCATCTCGGCGAGCTGTTGCCACTCGGCACGGATTTCTCGGACTTGATGTTTAATCTGAATTTTCTTGTCAAAATGCTGTTTGAGCGCATCTTCTAATAGTTTTTGATCAGGCAGTCGTACATTGACGATTAACTCGCTAGGAATTTCATCAGCCACCTGAAAATAAAAATTGGCAATAAAATCACTCATAATTTGCGCAACATCATTGCCTTGCATATCAGGAAAATAGCTCTTGCCACCGAGCATCCGACCATTACGCACATGCATGATTTGCACGCACACCACCCCTGCCTGAAACGCAATCGCCAAAATATCCGCTTCGCCTTTGATCTTATAAATCGCTTGCTGTGACTGCACTTCCCGCAGCAAACCTAAACGATCTCGATAAAATACCGCTTTTTCAAATTCAAGCTTTTCAGCGGCTTGCTCCATGTTTGCAATCAGCTCGGTGTTCAGCTCTTTAGTATCACCTTTGAGAAAGCGAATCGAATTTTGCACATCTTGTGCATACTCTTCAGGGGATATCAGACCGACACACGGCGCCGAACAGCGTTTGATTTGATATTGCAGACACGGTCGCTTGCGCTGTGTAAAGAAAGAATTTTCACATTGCCGTACATTAAATAATTTCTGTAAACTGAGGAGCATATCTCTTGCGTTATAGGCACTCGGATAAGGGCCAAAAAATTTACCGACTTGATGCTTGCCCTTACCTCGCCCACTGGCAATGCGTGGATACGGCTTATCCGCTGAAACAAAAATATAAATATAGGATTTATCGTCACGAAGAATGATGTTATACGGCGGACGATGCTGTTTAATCAGATTTTGTTCGAGCAATAAGGCTTCAGTTTCTGAGCGCACCACCAAAGTTTCAATATCATAAATCCGTGATACCAGCGCCTGTGTCTTAGGATGTTCAATGGTTTTGACAAAATAGCTAGAGATGCGATTTTTAAGATTTTTGGCTTTACCCACGTACAACAGCTCACCATCCTTACCAAGCATTTTATAAATACCTGGCAAGGTGGTCATGTTGCTCAGTAGATTTTCAATATGGGTTTTGGCGTTTGGGTTCACTCAATTTACATCATGGCTTCAACGAGAATTATTATATGCTGTGTGATCGTGCAACATTCAAGTCATCAGACTAAAAACAACAAAATCTTGCCCACAAAAAAACTCCGCCGAAGCGGAGTTTTCTTAGTTTCGAATCTTGCACGTGGTGAGAATTACTCTACACGTTCGCCATGTTGGCTAAGATCAAGACCCATACGCTCATCGTCAGATTCCACACGGATACCGATGATCAAGTCGATTACTTTCAAGATGATGAAGGTCAATACTGCGCTGTATGCAATCGTTGCCAATACACCCTCAGTTTGTACCCACAATTGATGCATCATATCAGTAGGTGCGTTCTCACCCATGATGAATTCACTTGCAAATACTGCGGTCAAGATCGCACCAACGATACCACCCACACCGTGTAAACCAAATGCGTCAAGCGAGTCGTCTGCTTTCAACAAGCGTTTTAGACCACTGATACCCCAGAAACACACTACACCGCCGATCAAGCCCATGATTAATGCGCCACCAACTGTAACGAAACCAGCCGCAGGTGTAATCACCACAAGACCAGCCACCGCACCAGATGCTGCACCAAGTACAGAACCTTTACCACGTACCATACGTTCAACAAGCAACCATGATAGTGCCGCCGCTGCCGCTGCAACTTGCGTTACAATGATCGCATAGCTTGCAGAACCATTTGCGCCCAAAGCAGAACCACCGTTGAAACCGAACCAGCCCACCCAAAGTAAGCTTGCGCCGACTACGGTTAAAGTCAAGTTGTGTGGTGCCATTGCTTCTTTGCCGTAGCCCATACGCTTACCAAGCATATATGCCGCAACTAGACCCGCTACACCTGAGTTGATGTGTACAACCGTACCACCAGCAAAGTCGAGTGCGCCGTCATTCGCTAACCAACCGCCACCCCATACCCAATGTGTGATCGGTGCATATACAACGATGACCCAAATGGTGATGAAAGCAAGCCATGCGCTAAACTTCATACGATCTGCAATTGAACCACTGATGATCGCCACAGTGATGATCGCAAAGGTCATTTGGAAGATGACGAATAGGATTTCAGGAATCGTGCCACTGAGTGCATCTGTCGTGATACCAGAGAGCATCATCTTATCAAAGCCACCGATAAAGCTGTTGCCTTCGGTGAATGCCAAGCTGTAGCCGATCACAACCCATGCAATACTCACCACAGCAGCTGCCGTCAAGCTATGTGCCATTGTGCCCAAAGCATTTTTCTTACGCACCATACCTGCATAGAACAGTGCCAAACCTGGAATAGTCATCAAAAGTACAAGTGCTGTAGATGTCAAAATCCACGCTGTATCACCTGTATCAAGTGTTGGCTCCTCTTCCGCTGGTGCAACTTCTTCAACAACAGCCGCTTCCACTGGAGTCGCTTCAACAGCTGCCATTTCTGGAGCTTCTGTTGTTTCAACTGCCAAAACTGTTTCTTCAGTTGGCGCAGTTGTAGATTCGGATTCGGCCCATACTGGAGATGTACCGAGTAGCGCAGTCGATAGACCAAACGCCAGTAGCAATTTATTCATTAGATCCCCCAACCTTTAATTTACGTTGTGCTGACTTGACTTACTAGAGATTAATCTAGTCTGTGCAAATGTCATGCCATGTTGTTTTAGACTGCGTCTGGACCAGTCTCACCAGTACGGATACGAATCACTTGTTCTAGGTTAGAAACAAAGATTTTACCATCGCCGATTTTGCCAGTGCTTGCCACACGAGTAATGGCTTCAATGACGCCATCAACCATGTCGTCTTTGATTGCGATTTCGATTTTTACCTTAGGTAAAAAATCAACCACATATTCTGCGCCACGATAAAGTTCTGTGTGACCTTTTTGACGACCGAAACCTTTAACTTCAGTGACAGTGATACCTTGCACACCGATTTCTGAAAGTGATTCACGGACATCATCAAGCTTAAACGGTTTAACGATTGCTGTTACGAGCTTCATGTTATCTTCCTTTGGGTTTACTCATACCAATAGTGGTTTTTACATATCAATTTTCGTGCCAAACTTAAGAAAGGTTGGGGAAATTCCAAAGTTCGCACAATTTAAAGCTATGTTATCCTTACAGTTTACCAGTATTCTTTGAATTATCCATCTTACAACTATCATCTCAGTTACATTTATTGTATCTTGATTTTGAGCAGAATATTTTTTGATGAAGACCATGACACCAACTTTAGATAGCTTCGTTCAGGCTTTAAAAGAACAAATCGCCGCACCAAAAGCAGACCTTGAGCACAATATCCGTGCAGTTTTGGCAGAAATGGTGGAAAAAATGGACTTGGTATCGAAACAAGAGCTTGAACGCCAAAAAATTGCACTAGAACAAGCCAATCAACGTATGAATGCCCTGCAACAGCAATTAGAGACGTTGCAAAATCAACTCAAAAAGTAACAATTGCGCCAACATCGATCAAAAAACACAGCAATTTTTATAAAAACGCACAATAATGGAACAATAAATGAGTTTTGCCAAAGTTTATTCACGCAGTGTACTCGGATTAAGTGCACCGTTAATCGAAGTTGAAGTGCACGCCAGTCAAGGCTTGCCTGCCCTAACCATTGTCGGTTTGCCAGAAGCCGCTGTTCGAGAAAGTAAAGATCGTGTCCGATCTGCAATTATTAATAGTGGTTTTCAATTTCCCAATAAACGCCTGACCATCAACCTTGCACCTGCCGATTTACCCAAAGATGGTTCACGTTTAGATTTGGCGATTGCGGTTGGGATTTTGATTGCATCAGGACAAATCGCTGATGATCGTATAAGTCAGTTTGAGTTACTTGGTGAGCTTGCCCTAGATGGACAACTTCGTCCAATCTCAGGGATTCTAAGTATTGCCCACGCCTGTAAAAGCTCAGGACGACAATTGTTACTCCCTGAACAAAATGCCGATGATGCCTGCTGTATCCAAGATTTAACGGTCTATGCGACCAGTAACTTAAAAACCGTTTGCGATATTTTGACGGGAACAGTACAACAGCCTGCGCACCATTATCAGCCGAATCACACTTTACTTGATAATTTGCCTGACCTTGCAGATGTCAAAGGACAACTGAAAGCTCGCCGAGCTTTAGAAATTGCCGCTGCAGGCGGACACTCGTTACTATTTACAGGACCACCAGGGACTGGGAAAACTCTGCTCGCTTCACGTCTTCCAAGTATTTTGCCACCACTCACCGATAGCGAAAGTTTAGAAGTTGCAAGCATTTATTCGATTTCCAATCAAAATCATGCTTTTGGCGTGCGCCCATTTCGAGCGCCACATCATACAGCCTCTGCGGTGGCATTGGTCGGTGGTGGCTCCAATCCAAAACCGGGTGAAATCACCTTATCGCACTTAGGTGTATTGTTTTTGGATGAGTTACCTGAATTTGATCGCAAAGTATTAGAAGTTTTACGCCAACCTTTGGAATCAAAAGAAGTCGTAATTTCGAGAGCGTCAAGACAGATTTGCTACCCTGCCAATTTTCAATTGATTGCAGCGATGAATCCATGCCCATGTGGCTACGCCTTCCATCAAGATAGTCGTTGCCAATGTTCAAGCGAAGCAATCAAACGCTATAAAAATCGAATTTCAGGACCTTTACTTGATCGAATTGATTTGCATATTGAAGTGCCACCGCTGTCTGCGCAAGAGCTTCAACAGCAACAAGCAGGTGAAAACTCTGCGTCGGTACGTGAACGTGTTTTATCAGCCAATCAACAACAGCTCCAACGTCAAGGCTATCTGAACGCAGGACTCACACCGCAACAAATCGACCAACACGTACAGCTCGATGCGCAAAGTCAGAATATTCTTGCGATGGCACAGCAACGCTTACAGCTTTCCGCACGTGGCTATCATCGTATTTTACGTGTTGCACGTACCATTGCAGATCTTGCACAGTCTGAGCAAATTAGCACCATGCACATTAGTGAGGCGCTATCTTATAGAGCTGCACAATGATCAATCCTGCTCGTGCTGTTGCAATGTATTGACCAAAAATCGTAGAACTATATTTAATTACGTTAGTTTCTTTAGATAAATTTGCTGTTAAAATCACCAATTTGATCATGCAAGATATTTAGTTCACATCACTTGGCTCGATTATTTGATTGTGGACATTGGCTCTATCACTTGTGCATATGTTGCATCTACGCCCAGTGTATTAAGGAAAATAAAATGTTGGAATCCATGTGGGCTGACTTTCAGCAACATTTTTGGCTGTACATCTCCATCCCTTTCATTAGTGGCATTATTGGCTATGTGACGAAAGTGGTGGCGATTCATATGATGTTTTCTCCACTGGAGTTTAAAGGCATCAAACCGATTTTTGGTTGGCAAGGCATCGTGCCACGCAAAGCCGAAAAAATGGCAACCGTTGCTGTCGATCTCATGACCTCAAAGTTGATCAAACCTGAGGAAATTTTTGCTCGACTTGATCCAAAACGCATCGCAAAAGAAATCGAAGCCCCTCTTATGGCGGCCGCTGAAGATATCACCCGAGAGGTTGCGCAGGAGCAACATCCTGGACTTTGGGAAGGTATGCCAGAGTTCGCACGAGCAAAGCTGATTAACCGTGTAAAATCACGAGCGCCTGATATCGTGCAACAAGTGATGGCAGAGATTCAAAAAGATGTTGTGCAATATTTCGACATCAAACATATGGTGGTCAGCAACTTACTCAAAGACAAACGCCTGTTAAATGAAATTTTCAAAAAAGTCGGTAAAGAAGAATTTAAATTCTTTATGAATGTCGGTTTTGTTTTTGGCTTTGCCATCGGTTTGGTTCAGATGACCTGCTGGATTGTGACACAGGGTAAATATCCGTGGATGCTCCCAATGTTTGGTGGCTTTGTTGGTTTCTTTAGTGATTGGCTTGCTTTGCAGATGATGTTTCGCCCATTGAAACCTAAGAAAGTCTTAGGCTATACGTGGCAGGGTTTGTTCTTAAAGCGTCAAAATGAAGTTGCCGCAGACTATGCTGCATTGATTTCTAAGCAATTATTAACTTCTCGTCATTTGATCGAAGAGCTATTCACAGGACCTCGCTCAGACAGCGTGATCAACCTGGTCAATCGTCATGTCCGTCAAGAGATCGACATTGAAGCAGGGATCATTCGTCCGCTCGTGGTATATGCCATTGGTGGTGCAAAGTACCAAGTGCTCAAAACCAAAGTTTCTGAGCGTATCATGGAGCGTCTGCCTGAAACGATGAAGTCGATGGAATCTTATGCAGAAGATGCGATGGATATCCGTAATACATTAATCACACGTATGCAGCGCCTGACACCAGAAGAGTTTGAGGGCATGCTGCGTCCTGCATTCAAAGAAGATGAATGGTCACTGATCATCGTTGGTGCAGTGCTTGGTTTCTTGGTCGGTGAAATGCAAATTCTGTTTATGCTTTAAACTGATCTGTTCATGACATGCAAAGGGCTTTTATCGAAAAGCCCTTTGTCAATTTTTGAATACAGTTTTATCTATTAGATTTCACCTTTAGCATCCTGTTGATCACTATATTTGATAACACTGCACATGCAAAAACACTATTGTTCTTCAACTCGGCATAGTTCATAATTCAAGGTCATTGTGATCAATCAACACTCGCTTTGATTTATTCAAACTTTATCACTGCGTATTGATCTACATAAAAATTTTTAAATGAAAAGCATCCGCTTCTTAGCGCACGAGAACTCTGTTACTGGTTATTATTCTGGTCTCGTCGTCAGCACACTTCGGCTGTGATTAAATAGCTTCGTTTCGGATGTCATTATAGGATCGTGTTTTAAAATGACTCAGCTAGCAACAACCATTCATGGTTCAATCGTCGCAATTGTCACCCCAATGTTAGAAGATGGCAACGTGGATTGGGCTGGGCTAAAGCAGCTTGTAGAATGGCATATCGAACAAGGTACGCACAGTATCGTCGCTGTTGGTACCACTGGTGAAGCATCGACTTTAAGTATGGATGAACACATCAAAGTCATCGCTGAGATCGTTCGTGTTGCAGACAAACGCATCCCTATTATCGCAGGCACAGGTGCAAATTCGACCAGTGAAGCGATCGAACTGACACAGGCGGCAAAAGATGTTGGCGCAGATGCGGCACTTTTGGTCACGCCGTATTATAACAAACCAACTCAAGAAGGCTTGTATCAACACTATAAAGCCATCGCTGAAGCGGTTGATATTCCACAGATTCTTTATAATGTCCCAGGTCGTACTGGGGTAGATATGGACAATGATACCGTGGTGCGTTTGTCAAAAATTCCTAACATCATTGGTGTCAAAGATGCCACAGGCGATATCCCACGTGGCATTCAATTGATGCACCACTTAGATGTCGCTGACATGGTGGTCTATTCAGGCGACGACCCAACTGCATGGGAGCTAATCCTTGCAGGTGCAAAAGGCAACATCTCTGTGACCGCCAATGTTGCACCACATGCCATGAGTCAAATGTGTGAAGCTGCACTCAGTGATAACAAAGCTGAAGCACATCGCCTCAATACACAAGTCGCACAATTGCATGACATATTATTCTGTGAATCCAACCCAATCCCTGTAAAATGGGCGCTACATGAAATGGGCAAAATGGGTACAGGTATTCGCCTCCCGTTAACGCCTTTGGCAGAGCAATATCGCACGCCAATTCGTGAAGCATTACAGGCAACGCACATCATTGAATCTACATGATTCATGTCATGTTAAGCTGATGATGACAATTGAGTTAATGGCAATTGAATCGACGTAAATCGAAATAAATAGAGCGAAAAATTATGCAGTTACGTGTTGTGGTCGTACTTGGACTGGTATCGATGAGTTTGTTGGGTTGTTCTCGTCTTGCGATGGACAACAGTTCTTTGGACTATAAATCGGCAAAAACAGTGCCACCTTTAAAAGTCCCTGAAAGCCTGCAAATGCGTCCACAACATGCACTATATCCTGCGCCTGAGGTTGATCCACGCGCGCTTGAGCAAGCACCAAACTTCAGCAATAAAAAAGGCAATCGCTTTGACCTGCCTCGTCCTGAGCCAGTCGCAGCGGCGACTGCAACAAGTACTGGTGCAGCACCATCACGCCCACAACTGGTACAAGATGGTAATGGCATTCCATTACTCAAAGTCGATGGTGGTGCCAATGAAGTTTGGCAATATGTGGTTGCTGCTGTGAGTGCTTCTAACCTGAATGCAAAAAATGGTGAAACCAGTAACGTCACACAGATTCGCTATCAAGATAAAAATTATCAACTTCGTTTAACCCCATCAGGTGCAAGTAATACTGTAGGCGTATATAATACGGACAATAATTTTGCAGATAGTGATGTTGCAAGTGAAATCCTTGCCCTGATCTATCAAAACTGGCCGGCTTAAACCGTACGCCACTGACGCCTCACTACATTAAGGTTAACCCATGTCTAAACAAGCCTTGCTCTATACTGGAAAAGCAAAATCAGTCTATGAAACCGACAATCCTGACCACCTGATTTTGGTGTTCCGTGATGACGCATCAGCATTCAACGGCGAAAAGATCGAACAGCTTGACCGCAAGGGTAAAGTCAACAACCGTTTCAACGCATTCATCATGCAAAAATTGGCTGATGCAGGTATCGAAACACACTTTGAAGAATTGCTTAGCCCGAACGAAGTTTTGGTGAAAAAGCTCGACATGATCCCTGTAGAGTGTGTGATTCGTAACTATGCAGCAGGTTCATTGTGCCGTCGTCTTGGTGTTGAGGAAGGCAAACAGCTTACACCGCCAACTTTTGAGTTGTTCTTTAAAGATGATGCTTTGGGCGATCCAATGGTCAATGAGTCACAAGCGATTGCGCTGGGTTGGGCGACTGCTGATCAATTGGCAAAAATGAAAGAACTCACTTATCAAGTGAATGATGTGCTAACTAAAATCTTTGATCAAGGCAATATGATCTTGGTGGATTTCAAACTTGAATTTGGTGTATTCCACGATCGCATCGTACTTGGTGATGAGTTCTCTCCAGATGGTTGCCGTCTATGGGACAAAGATACCAAGAAGAAGCTCGATAAAGACCGTTTCCGTCAAGGTTTAGGCGGTGTCGTTGAAGCTTATGAAGAAGTTGCAACTCGTATTGGTGTTGATCTTAAAGACATCTAATAAAAAACATCTCAGCAAATATCCTAAATACCGCTTTCGAGCGGTATTTTTTTCGTCTTGGCTTTTTTAACCAATTTTAAACAATGCAAACCAAATGTTGGATTTTTCCACGTTGGCGAAAATGACACTATCCTATACTGAGTCGAATCTCATGTAATGTCGCCCAGTCTTGTAAGCGCTGTTGTGTTGCAGGCGCGATCGGATTGGTGCTGAGTCGTAGTTTTTTCAGCCAATGCATGTGATAGAGGGATTCTGGCACATCCTTGAGTAAATTATTATCCACATCAAGCGCTTGCAATGCCGTGCATGCGGAAATATTTTCGGGCAACTGCTTCAAGCTCTGACATGACCACAGATGTAAAGTTTTCAAGTGTTGTAATTGGTGTAATTCATCCATAAGATTGTTTAATTGTACTTTATAAAGCCAGTTGGAATTCAGCTTGAGCACTTTCAATTTGGACAATTGCCCAATTCCTTTGGGAATATTCCGCAATTGATTCATGCCCAAATCCAGTTCGTTCAGATGCTGCAATTGGTACAATGCATTAGGTATGTTTTCCAAGCCATTGCCTGATAAATCCAGTTTTTTCAATTGGCTCAGTTCAGCAATACGCTGGTTCAGCATGAGTTTTGGCGTCACCAATTTCAGCGCACTGAGTTTTTCACAATCTTTCAGCACATCAATCACTTGATCAAAATCGAGACTCACACCACCTGTATTCACAGATAAAATCTTTAAATTGGGCAATTCAGCCAATACGCTTGGCAACGTTTTCATCGGCAAGGCAAACAGTTCTAAGGACTGCAACTTTTTCAGTTGATTCAAACGCTGAGGAAGTTGATCAACATTTCCTGTAATCGTCAGATGTTCCAACTGCGTTAATTCAGCGATCTGCTCAACGTGTGCGATGCTTTTACAATGTGCGCCCAAACTTGTTAAAGCGGGATATTCGACGAGATTGCTGATCCAGTCTAAATCTCGACAGCCACAAAAATTGAATGATTTCAGTTTTGCAAATTCACTGACAAACTGGGGAATCTTGAAAATATCGGAATAAGCAATATCGAGTTTTTCAAGGTTGATGCACTGTGCGACTTGATCAGGAATTTCATCATCATAACCTTCGAAGTATAGCGATCGAATCGCTAAGGGATTTTTGGCAATTTTTTTAAGATTTTGTTCGAGTTTTGACATGATTGTCTATCCAATGATGCTCAGCCATTTTGACTTATTTTAAGCACAAAAAAGCCGATCGCTGTGTATCGGCTTTTTTAATATTGAAATTATTGCAAGTTCAACTGCTCAGACTTAGTGATCTGACGCACCTGATGCACCAATACCAGTCATTGAACGCACGAACTGCGCATCATATTTCGCTTGCTCTTGCTGTGCACGAGCAGATTTATCAGTGATCGAGAAGAACCAACATGCAAAGAATGAGATCAACATCGAGAACAATGCAGGATTACTCATATCAAGTGGTGCTTGCTCGCCAAGCTTCAAAGTATCCACCCAAACCGCTTTGGTCAGGAAGATCAAAATCAAAGCACTGATCAAACCAGCCCAACCACCAATGACCGCACCACGAGTCGTTAAACCGCGCCAGAACATTGACAAGATCAATACTGGGAAGTTTGCAGATGCAGCAACTGCGAATGCCAAGCCAACCATAAATGCCACGTTTTGTTTCTCAAACATGATACCAAGTAGCATAGCGAAGATCGCCAAGCCAAGCGTTGCCATTTTAGATACTTTGAGCTCTTGTTGCTCTGTCACTTGACCACGTTTGAAAACATTAGCATACAAGTCATGCGATACCGCAGACGCACCTGCCAAAGTCAAACCTGCAACCACCGCAAGGATCGTCGCAAAAGCAACCGCAGAGATAAAGCCTAAGAAGATATTACCGCCAACCGCATGACCCAAATGTACCGCAGCCATGTTGCTACCACCGATCAACTGCAAGCTACCTGTGACAGCAGTTTTTGCTTGATCAATATATGCAGGGTTATTCGCAACCAGTAAGATCGCACCGAAACCAATGATAAAGGTCAATAGGTAGAAATATCCGATAAACCCAGTGGCAAATACCACAGATTTACGTGCTTCCTTCGCATCTTTTACGGTAAAGAAACGCATCAAGATATGTGGCAAACCTGCTGTACCAAACATCAAGGCTAAACCAAGTGAGATCGCATCAAGTGGTCCTTTGACCAGACCACCAGGCCCCATGATTTGCGTGGCTTCTTCTGTGGTTTTGTTATGCACTTCACCAAACACATTAATGGCTTGGTTAAACATTTCCGCAAAGCTAAAGCCAACATGCTTCATCACCATGAATGCCATGAATGTCGCACCTGAAAGTAACATTACCGCTTTGATAATTTGTACCCAAGTCGTTGCAAGCATACCGCCGAACATCACGTACGCCATCATCAGCAAGCCAACGATGACCACGGCGATGTTATAGTCTAGACCGAATAGTAATTTGATCAACTGACCTGCACCAACCATCTGTGCAATCAAATAGAATGCGACAACAACTAATGAGTTCACCGCTGCCATCGCACGTACTGGTCGCTCTTCCAAACGGAATGATGCGACATCGGAGAAGTTATATTTCCCGAGGTTACGCAGACGCTCCGCAATCAAGAATAGGACGATTGGCCAACCGACCATAAAGCCGAGTGAATAGAGCAAGCCATCATAGCCCGAGCTAAACACCATCGCCGAAATCCCGAGGAAGGATGCCGCCGACATAAAGTCCCCTGCGATCGCCAGACCGTTTTGGAAACCTGTAATCCCACCACCTGCGGTATAGAAATCTTTGGTCGATTGAGTACGTTTTGCCGCCCATTTGGTGATAAATAGTGTCAGACCGACGAACAGCACAAACATGATAATGGCAATCCAGTTGGTCGCCTGTTTTTCAGTTTCACCGACCGTTGGCGCTGCAAATGCGCTCAAGCTGATCATGCTTGCTGATGCTGTGGTGAGCATCATTTTCAAAGTATTATTGACCTTGATCATTATTCAGCTCCTTTGTTTGCGCTGTTTTGTGAAGCTGCATTTTTCTGCGTATGCAAAATTTCATTCACTTCACGAATGGCTTCGCTGTTCAAACGATCAAATGCTTTATTACAGATCACGGAATACACCCAGCACAGTACAAACGATGCGACGATCACACCGATACCGAGCGGAATCCCCCACGTGATCACACCACTAAATGAGCTATGCAAAAAATCAGGGTTATAAGCGACCAATAAAATAAAGCCGAAATAAATCACTAACATTAAGATGGTCAGCGCCCAACTCAGCTTGCGCTGTTTTTGCACCAACTCTTGGAACTTGGGGTTCCTTAAAATTTCCTGTACATGAGCATCATCCATATCTCATTTCTCCTAACGTGTATGACTAAAATTTAGTCATTTTTCCTTCACGGCAAATGCCATTGGTTTTTTTGATGTAAGCCACGTTAGCAACTGCTAAGCAACTGTTCACTTAGACTTTGGTCGAGATTTCAACAGTATACAGGCACGATTTTATGCAAATTTCAGGTATGATGTAGTGGAATCAGACTCGGCGAAGCACGGATGAATGCAGGATTAATTCTAGGTATATTAGCTATTTACGTACTTATTTTATTTGCGTGTGCTTTTTATGGTGAACGCCATGCCAGTCGATTGAGTCCTCGTGGTCGGATGATTCTCTTTAGTCTAACACTCGGGGTCTATTGCTCATCTTGGACCTTTTATGGCGCAACTGGTGCGGCGGCACGTGATGGTATTATCTATCTCCCGATCTATCTCGGTCCGCTACTATTTTTGATTTTTGGCTATGATATCTGGCGACGTTTGGGACGTGTGCGTCGGTATCATACGGTGACCTCGATTGCCGATTTTATCGCTGCACGTTATGGCAAGATGGGCTCGCTTGCGACATTGGTGACTTTACTTGCGGTCTTGGCAATTTTGCCTTATTTGGCATTGCAACTGCGTGCCATCGCCATGAGTACCAATATCATTCTTGAGCAACACAGTAGCCCATTTGCTGTGACCAATAGCGTCTTGCTGTTGACTGGTCTGCTTGCCATTCTCGCCATGCTGTTTGGGACGAGGCGCATCGCCAATACCGAACAACACGGCGGTTTAATGCTTGCTGTGGCGTTCGAGTCTTTCGTCAAGCTATTTGCGTTGATCGCTGTGGCAGTGTTCTTTTTATTTGCATCAAAAGACAATCTGCATCAAGTCAGTCGTGACGTTGCTGAAACGGTCAATCTCGTACAACAGGTCGGTGTGCCTGATACCTTTTGGATTCAGACGCTACTCGCCGCATTGGCAATGATTTGTCTACCTCGTCAGTTCCACGTTGCTGTGGTTGAGTTGAAAGATGAAAACTATATTAATGGCGCACGGCGTTGGTTTGGTGCGTATTTGATTCTCATCATTTTGGCGATTATTCCACTTGCCAGTTGGGCGATTCATGCACCGAGCAATGTACTTCCTGTTGCTGATGCCGCTGTGTTAATGCTCCCGATGAGCTATGGTAATGATGGGCTCACTTTGCTTGCATTCTTAGGTGGATTTTCTGCATCAACGGGGATGCTACTGGTATCTTCTGTTGCCTTGTCGATCATGCTCAGTAACGACTTGATCATGCCTGTGTTATGGCGTTTTAACATCATCTCTCGTCATGATCCACGTATGCCACAGATGTTGAAATTGGTGCGTCGAATTTCCATTTTGGTCGTCATGTTATTGGGCTTTTCTTTTTATCACTTCTTTGCAGATATCAATCAACTCTCTGTGTTTGGCTTGCTTGCCTTTAGTGCGGTGGCGCAGTTTGCTCCTGCATTGATCGGCGGACTGTATTGGCGCAGTGGCAGTAAGCAAGGTGTATATATTGGTTTACTCGTTGGCTTTAGTGTTTGGGTCTATACCCTACTCATGCCAACTGTGTTACGCAGTTTACCGACTGAATATCTTGCATGGGGTCAACATATTCTTGATCATGGTCCTTATCATCAAGCATGGTTACGACCTGAGGCATTATTTGGTTTTAGCTCACTTGCACCGCTTACGCATGGCGTACTGTGGTCATTGGGTGCAAATATGTTTTGCTACTACCGCTTTTCACGACTTTATCGCCCGAGTGTGGCAGAGCAAATCCAAGCTGAAAGTTTTTTCTTCTACGATGCGAAACCCTTACCAACTGTACCCACAACACCTGCGCAAAGCACAGCGGTAGAAACCGTTTCGAATCTCAAATATCTCGCCAATGAACAGGTTTCTCGTTTAAAAATCGCCGATCTGATCGCACTGTGTTCTCGTATCGCAGGAGACCGAAGCACCAAGAATGCCTTTGAGCAATTCGCACGACAGCAAATGCTTTACCTAGATCCACAACAACTTGCCAATGGCATATGGTGGCGATTTAGCGAGCAGTTTTTAGCCAGTGCGATTGGCACAGCATCGGCACGCACCCTGTTGACCACAGCACTGGTGGATAATGGCTTAGCACTTGGACAAGTGGCGAATATTCTCGATCAAGCCTCACAGTGGCAACGGTTTAACCAAAATCTGATCATGACCATGATCGACCATATGACGCAAGGGGTGAGCGTAGTCGATGCCAATATGTGCCTCGTCGCATGGAATAGCCAATATCTGACGCTGTTTGATTATCCCAAAGAGTTGGTCTACGTCGGTTGCCCTGTTGCCGACCTGATTCGATACAATGCAGAACGTGGCGAATGTGGTCCGGGAGAAGTTGAAGAACACGTCAATAAACGGATCAACTGGATGAAACAAGGCAGTGCGCACGAGTTTGAGCGAATTCGAGAAGATGGTCGAGTCATACAGATGCGAGGTAATCCAATCCAAGGCGGTGGCTTTGTCACCACTTATGCAGACATTACCGCTTTCCGTGAAAATGAAGCCATCCTTGAAGCACGTGTCAGTGAGCGTACTGCACAGCTTGAACACGCCTTAGATGAACAACATCTTGCGCTACAACAAGCAGACCAAGCCAATAAATCAAAAAGTCGCTTCCTTGCGGCAGCAAGTCACGACCTCTTGCAACCGATGCACGCCGCACGACTATTTAGTGCGGCATTAGAACAAAGTGCTTTTCACGCTGATGATCAAAAAACTTTGGAACAACTCGATCGTGCCTTGTTTGGTGCAGAAAGTATGCTCTCTGCATTACTTGATATTGCTAAACTCGAAGGTGGCTCGATCAAACCAAATCGACGTGCTTATAATCTGCAAGATTTACTCAGCGATTTGCGTTTACAGTTTAGTGCGATCGCAGAGCAACGGCAGATTCGGCTTCACATTCATGATACGCACTTTTGGATTGATACCGATCCGCAGTGGATACGTCGTATATTACAGAACTTTGTCAGCAATGCTTTGCGCTATACCGCTTCAGGGCGTGTAGTGGTCGGTGTATTACGCAGTGCCAATCAAGATGGTCATATTCGTATTGGGGTTTGGGATACAGGACCTGGGATTCCTGAAGCACAACAACACAAATTGTTTAAAGAATTCGAACGTGGTGGACACGAGTCACCGTGGGGTGAGCAAGGCTTAGGGCTAGGACTTGCCATCGTCGAACGTATGACCAATCAACTGCGCTATCTAGTACAAGTCAACTCTCAAGTCGGTAAAGGCTCAAGCTTTATTTTAGAAGTACCGACGGTGGTGGCACCTGAGATACAACAAGCAACGCCAAGCAACTTCACAGCACCACAAAAATCTTTAAATATCTTATGCTTGGACAATGATCCAACCATCTTAGACGGTATGCAAAACTTACTGCAAAAATGGGGCTATCAAATCTATACCGCATTAGATACCACCCAAGCTTTAGACGTGCTTAACACCCATGAAATCCATGTGTGGCTGATTGATCAACATCTCAATGATGAGCAATATGGACTCGACTTTATCCAAAACCATCAGCAAAAGCTTATCCCAACGGCACTGATCACCGCAGATAGTGACCCTGACTTACCTGAAAAACTCAAAGCAATGAACATTGCCTTACTGAAAAAGCCACTAAAACCTGCTGCACTTCGAGCATTCTTATCAAGTATTAAACTGCAAAATCCATGAATCATAGATAAAATTGCTGAATAATGACATTTTTGTTCAGCACTTCTGTCGATCCAATCAACAAATCCGTTGTTTGAGCAATTTTTTAAGCTTAGATATGGCAAAAGTGCTTCTTTACCTAAGTGAACAATTGTACACTTTCTTACAATTATGCTAAGTTCATGATTTCAAAATATTAAAATACTCGAAAATACGTAGTTTATACTTTAGTCTAATATTATTGACTTTTTTCAAATACAACAATTAAGACAACAAGATTCTCCCGCCAAAAGGAACAACATCATGCATATCCAATCAAACCGCCATCCAGAAGCGATGCAAAGTCTACAACGTCAATATGCAGAAAATGCAATCTTGCCTTCGATCGACTGGCAAAGCCTATCTGCACAGCAACAACTTACGCCTGCGCAAATCACCGCACTTGACACGATTTATCAAAGTGCGATTCCACTTGCACTCACCGTCTTTAAACGACTGAATTTTGATGTATTTGCGCCTGCTGCGTTTCACCCACAAGGTTTGGGCTTATTTGATCAGTTGGCAAAACAAGAAGAACGCTTTATCGAAATTCTCAGCAATGCTGCTGAAGAACTTGATCACGATACACGTCATCAGATTTGGAGCATGCTCCTTCGTGGTGGTGCGGTACTCGTGTTTAAAGTGTGGCTGGGCTTGGTCAAAACTGGTCAGCTTGGCGTTGACCTTGTTCAGTTCGATGAGCTATCCGACTTGCTTTGGATTAAAACCAAACCTGATACGCTTGCCAAAGCACTACGTGTCGATAGCGAGTCGAAGAATGAACATTTGTTCTTGATCTATGAAGACAGCGTGTATTTGGATCGTTTTAACTGCCTTGAAACGGCTCTGCTATTTAGTCAGCTTGGTGTCTATGACCCTGTATTCCTGAGCATGCAAGATGAGCAAGTGGCACAATTCTTTATTGAAAAAGGCTTGGTGACTGAAGCACAAATCGACGAACTGGAATGTGCAATGAATCCGCTAAACTGTGCTGATCAACGTGCAAAACAAGACTATCTTGTATAAAAGCTGTCTTATTAAAATGCTTTGAGGGGTTTGGGGACGAAGTCATCAACCTCATAAAAAACGAAGCTGTCTCAAACTCCAATTTTCAACCCCACCTAACCTCCCCTTAAAAAGGGGAGGAATTCTAACCATTATTTTTTGAGTGGTCTTCCCCCTGTGAAGGGGGAATTAAAGGGGGTTTTATAGTTTTTAGACAGACTCGTTTTCTAATACTGGAATAAAGCTTATCAGCAACTGAATTTGCTAATCTAAAGATGTCATTTGATAGTGCATTAAAATACGAATAATATTTTTAGAACTTCGGCTCTTCGATGGTCAATGCCCCAATCGCTAAAACTGCTTGCGTACGATTTTGTACGCCAAGCTTACGGAAGATGGCCGTGACATGCGCTTTAATCGTCGCTTCCGACACATCTAGCTCATAAGCAATTTGCTTATTCAACAAACCTTCCGCCACCATCATCAACACACGGAACTGCTGTGGCGTCAGTGATTGAATCTTATCGGCAAGCTCAGTTTCACTGGCTGCACGTGGATCATTCGGATGATGTGCCAAGTTTGGTGGCAACCAAATATCACCCTCTAAAACCGCTTTGATCGCTTCGCCAATATTGGCAGGTGGCGCAGATTTTGGGATATAACCCATTGCACCATGCGCAATCGAACGCTGAATAATATTGGCTTCTTCATGTGCCGATACGACGATAATCGGAATCGTAGGAAACTGCGAACGCACATGTACCAAAGCAGAAAAACCCGATGCACCCGGCAAATGTAAATCGAGCAACACCAAATCAGGCTCTGCACCTGTTTCTAGGCGTTGGTACAACTCGGCAACCGATGCCGTTTCACTTATAGAAGCTTGTGGCAGACTATATCGAACTGCTTGGATCAAAGCATGTCGAAATAAGGGATGATCATCAACAATGAGAATGTTCATAGAAAAATTTGGTTCCATCCAAAGAGCTGACGACAAAAGGGTATTTGTCGTTAACCATAAAATACAATAAAAAGAATTGTTTCCGCTAGTTCTACCTACAATTATTTACATTGCTTGCTATGTAAGGCTTGCTCAAAGTATTATTTATCGTTGCGTGTGTCGCTTCAATGCGACGATGGTTTGCCATAGCAAACTTGCACAGATCACATAAAAAATCAGGCTAATAAACTCTAAATCCTTTACTAAAAGTTTGTTAAATGGAATCGCATTTTTAAAGAAATCATTGAAAAAGTCATTAATCCAAGCAATCAAGCCATGAACCTTTGGAAAATGTTCAATGAGTAAATTTGTAGCCCATTGTGCTGTAATGAGCGCATACACTGCCCATGACATAAAAAGCCAAAAAATAGGTAACAAGTAGCTCTGCCCAAAATTTGAGGAATATTTATTGAGCCAAAAGATGATTTTTTCTTGACTAATAGATTCGTCCTTTAAGTCTTGTTGATGCCTATCCATTTCATAAGCAAAAAACTTATTTGCTTCAATATGATTGCCAATTTTATCAAAAGAATTTTTTATAATTCGGAAAGTTTCACGATCGGTATTTTTTATCCCGTCTTCAAATTTTACATTCAAAAAGTTCGGTGCTTCTTTGAGGTTGGTATCTTCTAAGTTTAAACCTTGATGAAAAACCGTATTTCGAAAGTTGGTAAAACTCAAAAAAGTGACATATTCAAATTGAGCTACATTTTTTTCATCGCTTGGCTTTCCGAATTTACACTTCTCAAATCCGACAAAATCACTAAAAATACTTTTTGAAGCAGAAAATTGATCAAATTGGGTGCAATAAGCATCAAACAATCCTTTAAAGTTGGAATTAATAATTTTAACTTTATCAATATCACCATGTTTCAACTCAAGTTTTGATAAAAATTCTGTATCTTCAATTTTCAAAGACTTAGCTTTCAATTTATTAAGAATGAATTTATCCTGAACCGTACATCTCGAAATATCAAAATTATTCAATTCAAAATTTTTATTTTTAGTATTTTTAAATATAGGTCTTGAAAAATTAATATTTTCTAATGAAATTTTACTTTTAAAAACACAGTCTTTAAATAAAGAGAATTCTACAACATATTCATAACCTCCTGAATTGTCATGAAGTCCTAAGACATCTTTATTAAACTCACATTCACAGAATAATACGCCATTAACCTTTTCTTGAATTTTAGGCTCTCCTATAGTCCATTCATCAAAGAAAGTACATTTTTGATAAAAGTGTGGCGTATCTTTTAAGTCCAACGACGGTGATGAAAACTCACATACGTTAAACCTTATAGATTTAAACTTCGTAAGGATGTTAGTGAAATCTAATTTTGGATCACTATCATAATTATGTGGAAACTTTACGCCAAAAATTTGTATTCTTGTATCCTCACACAATCCCAAAGCTGTTGACCTATATAGATCATCTTTTAAGAATTGTGTTAATTCATCTAAATTATAAAATCCATCTGAATTTAAAGCATTTTGTAAATCCCGACTATTACTAATAATAAAATCGACTAATGCTGAACAAAAAGTAGTATCATCATCCCAATCCCAATCCCAATCTCGTTCTGAATAAGTATTTTTAGTACAATGCAAGACACATTCTTGATGATGCTTATAAGATTCATTTTTACAATTTCTGAAACTACAAATCTGACTCAATTTATTATCCTTTTTTAGTCCAAACAGTGCGTTAACATCATTGATTTTTCTACTATATCGTTAAATTTTTCAAATTTAAACCATTCATTTCCCAAAGAAAAACCCCACAGACCCAATCCGAATCTGTGAGGTTTATTTTTGCTTAAATTGTGTTTAAAGCCTTTTAAGTTTTCGCAGTGACAGATTGCTCCGCCTTACTATTCATCCACCGATACAACACTGGCAACACCACCAAAGTCAGTAAGGTTGATGAAATAATCCCACCAATCACCACCGTAGCCAATGGTCGCTGTACTTCCGCACCTGTCCCTGTGGCAATCGCCATCGGAATAAAACCAAACGATGCCACACACGCCGTCATCAATACAGGACGTAAGCGCAGAATCGCCCCTTGCCACGTCGCCTCAACGATCGACATGCCTTGCTCTCGAAGCTCCCGCATAAAGCTGAGCATCACCAAGCCATTCAGCACTGCTACACCTGACAAGGCTATAAAGCCAACCCCTGCCGACATAGAGAGCGGAATATCACGAAGCCACAGCGCCACAACGCCACCAGTCAAGGCAAACGGTACGCCCATGAAGACCAGTAGGCTTTGTTTGACATTGGAAAATACCGCCATGAGCAAAACAAAAATCATGATCAATGCCAGTGGAATCACGATCTGCATACGTGCTTTTGCTGAAGCGAGATTTTCAAACTGACCACCGTACTCAAGCCAATAGCCTGACGGCAACTCTTGCTTGGATAAGGTACTTTGTATCTCTGCCACAAATGAACCGAGATCACGTCCTTCGACATTGGCTGTAATAACAATTCGTCTTTTACCATTTTCACGACTGACTTGGTTGATGCCCATGATGTTTTCAACCTGCGCCACATCTTGCAGTTGGATCAAACCACCATTTGGCAATGCAATCGGGAGTTGCGCCAATTGCGCCACATTACGCTGTGCATCATCAAGACGCACCACGAGATCAAAACGACGATCCCCTTGTAGCATTTGCCCGACATTTTCACCACCAATACTTGCGGATACGATGTCTTGAATATCACGACTCGACAGCCCATATTGCCCTGCGAGATCACGATTCACTGCCACATTGAGTAGTGGTAAACCCGATGTTTGCTCAACATTGACCGCTGATGCACCTGAGATTTGCTTGATTTTATCAGCGATTTTCTCTGCCTCTGCACCAAGCACTTCCATATCATCGCCAAACAATTTGACCCCGATATCACTACGCACACCTGAGATTAACTCATTAAAACGCAGCTCGATTGGTTGTGAAAATTCACTATTATTTCCCGGCAAAGTGGCAAGGAAAGCCTGCATGCGATTGCGTAAATCATCGAGGCTTTGTTTCGAATTTTCCCATTCAGACTTTGGCTTAAGGATAATAAAACCATCGGAAATATTCGGTGGCATGACATCGGTGGCAACTTCTGCCGTCCCTGTACGAGAGAATACCGCTTTGATTTCAGGAAATTCTTTCAGGAGCAACTTTTCAGTATTTTCCTGCATGATCAAGGACTGATCTAATCCTGTACTTGGCGCACGCAATTGTTGTACTGCAAAGTCGCCCTCTTGCAACTGCGGTGCAAACTCACTACCCATTTGGCTAAACAGCACTGCGGTAAAAACCAGTACACAGCTCACCGTTGCCACGACAAAATATTTAAACTGATACGCCCAATCCAAAACAGCGAGATAACGCTGTTTCAACCACGCCATCCAACGACTTTCTTTTTCCTTCACTTCACCTTTGACGAATAACGCCACTGCAGCAGGAATGAAAGTCACAGAAAGAATCATCGCACCAAGTAGCGCAAGCACCACAGTAAACGCCATTGGGTGAAAGAGTTTCGCTTCCACACCTGTCAAAGCAAAGATCGGCAAATACACCACCATGATAATGGTTTGACCAAAGATCAATGGACGGCGTGCTTGCTTGGCAGCGAGGAAGACTTCTTTAAAGCGTTCTTGCCGTGTCAATATTCGCCCGAGATGCTTTTGTTGTTCTGCCAATCGTCGAATACAGTTTTCCACGATCACCACTGCACCATCGACGATAATCCCGAAATCCAGTGCGCCCAAACTCATCAAGTTTGCGCTGATTTTTTGCTCTGCCATGCCTGTTAAGGTAAATAACATCGACAGTGGAATCACGCAGGCGGTGATCAATGCTGCACGGAAGTTCCCAAGGAAAACAAACAGAATGACGATCACCAAGATCGCCCCTTCGACAAGGTTTTTCTGTACGGTTTTAATGGCTTTTTCCACCAATGTGGTGCGGTTATAGACCGTTTCGATCTTTACGCCTTTGGGTAAAGACTGCTGAATTTCTTTGACTTTTTGATCGAGATCAATGGCGACGCTACGGCTATTTTCGCCCATCATCATCATCGCTACACCCATCACGGTTTCTTCACCGTTGTAAGTGGCTGCACCTGTACGCAGATCATGACCGATCGACACCGAAGCAATATCAGCCACTCGAATCGGCACACCCGAACGCTCACTCACCACCACATTGGCAATATCATCGACCGAACCCAATACACCTGGGACACGCACGGTGATCTGCTGACCATTTTCCTCGATAAAGCCTGCACCACGATTTTCATTGTTTTCTGACAATGCGGTTTGCAAATCGGCAAGACTGATTTGCAGTTGTTGCATGGTATTAAAATCAGGTGACACTACGTAGGTTTTATTAAAGCCACCGATGCTGTTGATCTCCGCCACACCTTCAACACGTTGTAGCTGTGGACGCACCACCCAATCTTGCAACTCTCGTAAATCCATCGCCGAGTATGGTGTGCCATCGTCTTTTTTCGCATTAGGCTCTGCGAGTAACACCCATTGATAAATCTCACCCAATCCTGTGGAGATCGGTGACATTTTGGTTTCGACTTGTTCAGGCAAATCACCCTGCGCCTCTTGTAGACGTTGATTGATTTGCTGTCTTGCCCAATAGATATCCGTACCATCTTCAAAGACGATCGTCACTTGCGACAAGCCATAACGTGAAATCGAGCGGGTATATTCCAGCTTTGGCATACCTGCCATGGCAGTTTCAATCGGATAAGTGACCCTTTGCTCCATCTCCAATGCCGTAAAGCCATTGGCTTGGCTATTGATCTGCACTTGGGTATTGGTAATGTCAGGTACAGCGTCGATCGGGAGTTTTTGATAGCTCCATACACCAACAACGATCCATGCCACGACGAATAACATCACCCAAATGGCATTGTTGATGGAAAATTGAATCAGCCGATCAAACCAACCTTCTATTGGCAAATCGTGAAAGTCATCTTTAGATTTTTGCTGATCTTGAATTGCTTTCTTGTCTTGAGTTTCGGAGTCAGGATTAGTGTGCATGTGCCGCCTCTCCTTTTTCCAGTTCAGATTTCAGCAAGAAACTGCCTTGACTGGCATAGCTTTGATTTGCTGTTAATCCTTTACGAACTTCAACCCATTGTTGATCGCTTGACTGCTGTACTGTAGATAAGCTCCCTAAGTCTATCTCTTGTGGATAAAATTCCACATTATCCCCATGCTGTGTCGCTACAAACACCACATTTTTACCATCAATCTGTTGCACCGCTTGCTTCTGTACACGTAGCACTTGTTTGCTCGATGACGTCGGCAGATTCACACTGACTTTCAGATTTGGACGCAGTGCCATATCTTTGGACAACACCACCGCACGAACCTGTAGGCGACCTGTGGCTTGATCAGCTTGACTGGCAAGTGTCTGCACTCGTGCTTGATAAGTCTGACCATTTTGTAATACGGTAAATTCAATCTGCTGATTTGGCGCAAGTTGAATATTCTGCTGTGATGGTAAAACAAACTCAAGCCAAAGCTGACTCAGCTCATCAATCACGAAGAGTTGATCTGCAAGTTGCACATACTCACCAACCATAATGTCTTTATTCGAGATCACCCCAGACATTGGCGCAGTCAAGGTATAGCGACCATTCGAGCTTTTTGCACCCCCTAACGCCTGTATCTGATTTTGTGCGACTTTAAGTTCGATCTGCGCTTTACGATAAGCATTTTCGGCACGTTGATAGTCTTGCTTTGCCGATACACCTTGCGACCACAGTTGTTTTTCACGGTTATATTCCTGCTGAGCGAGTTGCAGATTGCTTTGTGCCAGTTGCACATTGGACTGTTGTCCAACCAAATCAGGCGACACAATGGTCGCTAAACGCTGACCTTTGCCGACACGTTGCCCAAGATTGGCATTGACCGACTCGACACGCCCTGAAAACATCGAGGATACATGTGCTTGCTGATCGGTATTGGCAACGAGCATTGCAGGCACTGCTGTGGTTTGACTTACCATACCTAGACTTGTTTTTGCAATGCTTACGCCTTGCTGTTTCAGTTGTTCGGTCGTGAGCTCAATTGCACCTTCAGTATGTCCTGCTTCTGTAGCTGATTCCTCAGCATGATTCTCGTCTGAATGGCTATCTTCTGCATGGCTGTCTTCTGAATTTTCACCCTCAGAATGCCCTTCTTCCGCATGCGCCTCTTCTGCACCTTGACCGTGACTGTCTTCTGAGGCGGTGTCAGGTTTTGAAAATAACAAGAATGCGCTAATCGCAGCCACGGTTAAGCCGATCACCAATACAATGAGTAGCGCTTGAGAGGCTTTGCCAAACTGCGATGTTTTTGCTGTCATGTTTAAATTTTTCATTTGAATATCCATTGTTATTCTCCCGCCCCAATGCCTTCATTATTTTGAATCGCTTGCCAAAAGGTTTGATTCATCGTGTACATCGCATCCGCTTGTGTCACCTCATCGGCTTCAAAGCCCTGACTGATACTTTGTAGCTCGATAAAGCGCTGCCATGCTTGACGCAGTAGCTCGATTTTTTGCAAACGTGTTTGTTGCAACTGTTGCGTGGCTTGCTGTACGTCAGTGACGGAGAATTTTCCTGCTCGGAAACCGACCATGACTTTCTGTTGCACTTGCTCTGCCAAAGGCACTTGTACTTGATCGACCTGCTGAAACTGTTTGTAAAGTCCATTGAGTTGATCAAGCAAAGTCTGTAATTTCAATTCGGCTTGCTCAAGCTGATAACGCTGTTGCTGTGCAAGGCTAGATTGTTTTGCCTGCACCATCGCTGTCTTATACTGATTGCGATTAAATATATTGAGCGGAATTTCCACGCCGACGTTGAGTCGAGTATTGCTCTCTTGCTCAGGCGATTTGTTTTGGGTCATACCCAATAGCAAAGTCGGCTGAGGACGAGCTTCAGATTTGAGCATTGCAAGCTCGGCATAGCTTTGCTTGCTTTGTAGTTGCAGATTTTGCATCAGCCAATTGTTTTTCGACTGTGCTAAGACTTGATCTTTCGACCATTTTGGGAAGATATTTTCCACGGCTAATGCAGAAGCATTCATGGTATTTTGAGTTAAAGATCGCTCCCCCCAAAGTGTGGATAAATTCTGCTTGGCTGCCTGCAACTGCTGTGTGACTTGCACCGCTAGACGTGCATCAGACAGCACATTCATTTTGATGCGATCGACATCGACTTGTGCAATTGCACCTGCTTGGTAGCGTTTTTGTGTGGCATCTAAGATGTGCTGACTCGTTGCAAGTTGTTGCTCGATCAGCTGATGTTCTAATTCGGCAATCACCGTTTCTGACCAAAGATGACTGACGATCAATTCCAGTTTGGCACGATAGATCTTTTCATTAAGCTCAATCTGCTCGGAAGACAGCTTGGCAAGATCACGCCTTGCCTGACGTACACCGAATATATCTAAAGGCTGTGCAATACCGATGCTCAGCTCACGCTCTTGATCATTGGCAAAACCAGTTTGTTGAATGCTCAGACTTGGATTTTGCCACAGTTGACTTTGTGCAAGATTGGCTTGACCAATCTGTTGTTGTGTTTGCCATAACCCTGTTTGCAACTGATATTGTAGTGTTTGATCTATTGCCTGACTCAGACTATGAGTCTGTGCATTTTGATTTGAAATTGAAGCTTGAATGGATTGATTCTTCGTCGAATCGCTTGGTATCTCTGTATTGTCTGCATAAGTATTTGATGCACAGATTACAGCCATAGCCATGCACAATGCCTTGAAAGCATAGGTTCGACTTTGATCTTTGAAAACTTTCATATGTATTCCCACAATTTTTTAATACGAAACTGCTTTTAACTTGGTTAAAAACGTCGTGGTGGGAATGTTGAGGCTACCCCACCTGTAGCGGGGATGAAAGCGGTGGTGGCGTGATCGCACCTAGATCGGGAGATTGATACAGATTGTTCCAAACAAACTGTGGTGTACGGCTCATCTGAAACGCATTCGACTGCACAATCTCTGCAAGTGTGTCTTGGATCAACAGATGACCCATAGATGGCAAATGATCATGATGATCTTGGGAAAGGTTCAGCTGATTTTCGCTGAGCTGATTTTCACTGAACTTGTTTTGCGTATCATTGCTCTGCTTGACTTGATCATGCGAATGGCTTTGATCTGTATGACTTAGACATTTCTCTAAGACTTGATGATGCCCAAAATGCGTTTCATGAACTTGTGACAAATCGACACTTTCATGCTGACAAAACGCTGCCGCCACATTCCAAGCACTTTGGAATATGAACAAACTCATCATGATCAAGATCAGTGGCAGTTTTTTCATGTCAAATTTTTCATATCGTCGGTGAAATTCAGCGCAACGATTCGCTATAGGTGAACACAACAGATTGCTTAGATTGTAAACAAGATTAGGAAATGTGCACAACAAATCTGTGCTTTTTTCACGGATTTACAAAAACTACTTCCACTTTACCGTTTGGATTTCAATTTTTTGGGCTGATTTCCCATCACTTGGATCGTTCTCGGTATCACAACCACACCCGCCACCACAGCCAACGGGCGCTTTGGGTGCAAGCCATTTTGCAAGGGTAGACCATCCTCGATTCTGACTAAAGTTGGAAAGCACAGAAAATGTTTTCTTTGCCGTATTTGGAAAAACTTTCTTAAATACGACCAACACACTCCACAATACCAGTAGCGTAATAATCAGCATCTCAATCATGATTTCTCTCCCATGACCATTCTCCAAACAGAGTTTAGGTAAATCGTACTGTGAAAGTTTTCACTTCCAATTAACCTAAATTAAAAACACGCACGGCGATTTGATAAACAAAAAACGACATCAAATATGCCAAGCCGAATAAATACACCGTCATGACCGCCACATTGCGCCATGAGCCTGTTTCACGACGTACCGTTGCTAAGGTCGCTAGACAATGTGGTGCATATACGAACCACGCTAGCAACGCCAATCCCGTTGCCAACGACCAGCCTGAGCCATCCGCACTAATCAACTGTGCCAAACTCTCCGCCTGTACATCTTCACTGCCCGACAATGCGTACACTGTGCCCAGTGCCGCCACTGCAACCTCACGTGCCGCCATCGCAGGAATCAAGGCAATACAAATCTGCCAATTAAAACCAATCGGCGCAAAGAACGGTTGCATCCAATGTCCAAGCATCCCTGCAAAACTATAATCAATCGCAGACATGGTCGCATCGGCAGGCGGTTGTGGGAAAGTACACAAAAACCACAGCAAAATCGACAAGGCAAAAATGATCCCACCAACACGCTTTAAGAAAATCATGCCGCGCTCATAGACACCGATTAGGATATTTTTCCAATCAGGAATACGATAGCTCGGTAGCTCAAGCATTAAGGCATGCTCAGACTTATCTCGGCGGAACAATTTGACGATATAACTGACAATCAACGCACTGACAATGCCTGCCATATACAGACCAAACAGCACTAAACCTTGTAAATTGAAAATCCCTGCAACCATCTGCTGAGGAATAAATGCGGCAATGAGTAGTGCATACACTGGCAAGCGTGCTGAACAGGTCATCAGCGGTGCAACCAAAATCGTGGTAAAACGATCTCGTGGATCACTAATCGTTCGTGTCGCCATAATCCCAGGAATCGCACAGGCAAAGCTTGATAACAATGGAATGAAAGCACGACCGCTTAAACCTGCTTTAAACATCAGCTTGTCTAGCAAAAATGCAGCACGTGGCAAATAACCCGACTCTTCCAAAATCAAAATAAAGAAGAATAAAATCAAAATCTGTGGCAAGAATACGACCACGCCACCTGCACCGCCGATAATCCCATCAACCACCAAACTTTGTAATAATGGATGCGAAATATTTGCGCCAATCACTTCGCCAAGCCAACCAAAGAAGGTTTCAATGGCATCCATAAATGGACCTGCCCAAGCAAAAACCGCTTGGAAAACCACAAACATCAGCACTGCAAGACTGAGCAAACCCAACACAGGATGTAAAAATAATTTATCTAAGAATGTGGTACGACTATCTTCTTGTACAGCAGAAGTCACGGTCACGCCAAGTAGCTCATCAATCGAATCGTGAATGCTCGACTGTACTTGATAGGTCGGGACTTTAAAGTCACTTTTATCTAAAGAACTCAACAGGTTTTGCACGCCACCTGTACGCACTGCAACCGTTTCAACCACACTGACACCAAGCTTCTCAGACAATGCTTGGGCATTGATCTGCATGCCACGACGACGAGCTTCATCCATCATATTCAAGACGATCAACATTGGCCGTTGTAATGCCACGACTTCTAATAATAAATTCAAATGAAGCTTTAAGTTGGTCACATCAATGACCACTAATAGCGCATCTTGCTCTGCTTCACTTTTCAGCACGCCTTGACAGACATCACGAGTGATCGCCTCATCTGGGCTGGTCGCTTCCAAGCTATACGCACCCGGCAAATCCAAAACCCGCACATTACGACCAGACGGTAGACTAAAATGCCCTTCTTTACGCTCAACCGTTACCCCTGCGTAGTTGGCGACTTTCTGACGTGTGCCTGTCAGTTGGTTAAAGAGTGAGGTTTTACCACAGTTTGGGTTGCCGACTAAGGCGACACGTAGCAATTCATTCATGGTTTGTTCGCTCATGCTCGTGTTCCTTAAACCAATTCCACTTCGATACGTTCTGCTTCATTACTGCGGAGTGCAAATCGAGTAAACCCGATTTTGATCAGCAATGGTTCTCCACCAAAAATACCACGAGCCAGCACCTCAACTTCTTCGCCTGTAACAAAGCCCAAACTGGTTAAACGCGTTGCGATCGCATCTTTTCCGTCAGCAACTTCTTCAACCAAGTGATGATGTACTTGGGTAATTCGGGCAATTTGATTGGATTTGAGTTGAGATAAGCGCACGGCACAGCCTTTTGGATGGATGTAAAATGTTAATCACACAGTATAAATAAAAATGAGAATTTTTTCCATTACAGCTTAACAAAGAATGCTTGTTTTTTTGCACAATTTTGATGCACGTTGTTTTTATTTAATGTGCAAAGCGATTTTTAAATTTTTGAATTGCACTAACGCTGACTTTCTCTTAACCTGTTTTTTTGAGTGAACACTTTTTACATCGCTCAATTCTTCATACGCTTCATTTTTCCGATTGAACACTATTTTATGCTGAATCATTTATGCTGAATGCCAAAAAAGTCCGCACACCTACACCTGTCAGCATTCCGTCAGAGTTTAGCTATTTACAGGGTTTTCGTGATTATTTGATCAGCCATAGCAGTAGTGTACATACTCGTAATGCTTATTTATCTGATCTGATTCTCTGTGCAAAATGTAGTGACGTGGCAATTCCTGATTGGAGCGCAGAACACGTTCAAGCCGTTTTATTAAAATTGACCGAACAAGACAAAAGCCCTCGTTCGATTGCACGTGCCATGTCTGCATTACGACAGTTTTTTAAGTTTTTACGTGAAACAGGTATTCGCCAAGATGATCCATTGGCTGAGCAAAAAACACCACGTCAAGGGCGACCATTACCAAAAAATTTATCCAATATTGAAGTCGAACAGCTCATTGATGCACCTGACACTTCAACGGTTTTAGGAATGCGTGACCGCACCATGCTTGAGGTGCTGTACGCATGTGGGCTTCGTGTCAGCGAACTAATTGGCTTGCAAACCCAAATGCTCAATCTCGAGCAAGGCTTTGTCCGTATCAAAGGTAAAGGTAACAAAGAACGCCTTGTGCCACTTGGTGAAATTGCGATTGATTGGATTAAAAAATATCTACAAAACGCACGACCTGAACTCTACAAACATTCCACCGATGCACTCTTTCTCACCCAACATGGCGGTGTGATGTCACGCCAAAACTTTTGGTATGCGATCAAACGCTATGCCCTGCAAGCCAATATTCAACAAGACATTTCACCGCACGTTTTACGTCATGCCTTTGCCACGCACTTGCTCAATCATGGTGCAGACTTACGGGTGGTGCAGATGCTTCTTGGTCATGCCAATTTGTCCACGACACAGATTTATACCCACGTTGCCCAAGCACGGATGCAACAATTACATAAACAACATCACCCTCGGGGCTAATTTATTGACTACTACAATCTTATTTGTAGTTTTCAGCCTAACAATATTGATTCAAAAAAATTAATACAAATTAACACAAAACTAACAAATTAAGGGTGCAGGTTAAGATAGAGTTTTTCTACACAGATTATTAAAATTATGGAGTTTCTTGTGACTTCTTTCAATATAAGAATATGTTTATTCCTAGCTATATGTTCGCCAGTCACTACATATGCTAGTGATCAAAATTCAACCCCATTAAGTGCAGCAGAAGCGCTTGCCATTGATGCTAAATATTACGCAGAATCATATGGTGTCTCAGAAGATGAGGCAATGAGAAGAATACTGATCATGCATGATAGTTCAGATCAAATTAAACAACTACAACAAGAATATGGGACAAAAATATCTGGAATATACTTTGATCAAGGTAAAGATTTTGGTCTAAAGGTTAATTTAACTGGAAATGATGTACCAAGTGATGTAGAGCTCATTCGAAAAGCATCAACATCTGTTAAAAACATATTAACTCACAATTTAAATAGTAATCTTAAAAAACTAGGTATTGCTACAGAAAGTCTTAACAAGGCACAAGCCAAGATAGGTCAAAATATTTCAGCCAAAGTTTCGTTTAGTGGTAATGCCAAACACAATAAAGACGAGAGATTAAAAATATTAGAGCAAGCAAAGCAAAATCTTCTTTCAAAAATACCTTCCTTTGAAATGATTGCTGACAACGAAGTGACTGGTGGGGCTACTTTATATGTTAAAGCGGATAATGGAAGTGTACAAAAAATAGCTGAAAGCATCCTCAATATGCCTATTACGGTTGAGGTAATTCCATCAGGTATTGTTGCAACACATACTAGAGGTGGTTCAAAACTTGTTAAGACCGATAATGGCAATCTGCATTGTATGACAGGGTTTGTTGCAAAACACTCATCAGGGCAACAAGGCGTACTTACAGCAGGACATTGCCTAAAAGATAATACTCCATTGTCATATACAGATAAGGATGGATCTAAATATCCAGTGACTACTGTTTCTTCTATTTTCGATAGCCGAGGAGATTTAGGTTTTATTACAGCATCACATGCCACTTCAACAGGGCAGTTTTATGCAGATAATACCGCAAATCCTCGCACAGTATCAGCAGTACAAAGTAGATCAGGGACGCGCGTTGCTAGTGGAACAGTCACAGGATCCTATATCTGTCACCTAGGACAAACTTCACCAACAGACCAAACTTTAATGCAAAGTTGTGGTGAGGTAAGTAGTATCAATGGGCAAGGTAGTGATGGTGTTGGTGGAAATACTTATGTTATTGTTAAAAACACAAAAAGTGGCGGAGGAACAACCTACAATCCCTCTACTGATGGTATTGGAACATTAAGATGTGTAGGTGGTGATAGTGGTGGTCCATGGTTTGCGTATACGACTGCTTACGGTATTCAATCTGGGTGCGCATGGTTTGATAATGCTAAAAAACAAACCAAGATTGTCGTATATACTAGCTTAGACTATGCAGGTTTAGTGGGGGCGACAATTGTTAAAAATTAAAGACACTATAATTCTAAGTATTGTGTTTATCGCTGCCTGCCAACCTTCAAGTCCATCTATGACTGAAAATATCAAGCAAAATGAGGCGAAGGAACACAATAATAGCCCAATTATTCTGCGATATAATGTACCAGTTGTTGATCCCGTTTTAACTACTGCGAGAAACTTTGGATATTTAAGTGTGGAAAATAATTGTCTCGTCATTAAATTAGATAAAGACTCTACAACATCAATGGCTTTAGCCTTACCTATTAGTGAGGATAAAAGTCAATGGCAGACACAGTGGGATAGCAAAAACCAAACGCTGATCTTTGATGGTCAAAGATATCAACTTGGTCAACGCTTGGACTTAGGTGGTCATGGTGGATTTGATCCCAAACGAATTTCAAACCCATCACCTGCTTGCAAAGATTATTCTATTTGGGGAGGATATATCATAGGTATTCTAGAGTAGCGTTATTTTCAATCAGGCATCAAAAAATGGGAATTCCCAGCACTTTTGAGCGATCATCAACGTATCGCTTTTGGGAATTTCAACATTTTGACTAAATCTTAAGAGGATATTTTAAAGGTATCTCTTTAGGACATGCTTTGACGATTTAAAAAGTACATTCTCTAGGCAGTGTTCCTGCTTTTTGCTATATTATGCGCTCATTCCAATTTGAATTTGATTCATAGGCATTTTATGCAATTGTTGAAATTTGCGCTCAGCGCAGTATTGATGGGTGGTTTGCTTGCGACAACTGCTTGTTCGAAGAACGATCAAGAGCCCACTGATAGCAATGAAATCACTGCAACGATGCCTGTTTCTGGCGAAGCATCAACTTTGACTGAGCGTAATGCACAGCAACGTTTCATCAAAAACCTACAAGCCAACTTTGATAAAGCAGGACTGACCGCAAAAATCATCAATGTCAAATCCACTGAGATTCCAAACTGGTTTTGGGTAACCTTAGAAGGTTTCCCTGCGGTATTGGCAAGTAGCGATGGCAAATATATCTTTCAAGGTGACATGATTCGACTTGGTGAAAGTGCAATTCATAATGTCAGTGAAGATTTGCAAGCAGGTGACAACAAAGCTGAATTCGCCAAACTCAAAAAAGAAGATTTGATTGTCTACCCTGCTAAAGGTAAAACCAAGCATGTGATTTATGTCTTTACCGATGCAAGCTGTCCGTATTGCCATAAGTTGCATGAACATATGGATGAATTTAACAGCAAAGGCGTTGAAGTGCGCTATATCGCTTGGCCTCGTGGTGAGCAGTTCTTCCCGACCATGCAAAGTATTTGGTGTAGCGAAGATCGAAAATCAGCCTTTAACGCTGCAATTGCAGGACTTCCTGTGGTGGCGAATGAATGTCAAAACCCTGTGATGGCACAATACGAGCTTGGCACGAAGATCGGTGTCAATGGTACGCCTGCGATTTACAGTGAAGATGGCCGTTATTTGGCAGGCTACATTGAGCCTGATGCTCTGTTACAGCGCTTGAATGAAAAACGCTAGTTTCAAATGCTGTTTTTTAAAAAATAGCTTTAAAAAGTGAAACTAAAGCGATCTTTCCCTAGAGTCTAGGGCGCTTTTTCGCTATTATTTCAACAATTTTTAAATAGTTTTTTGGAGTATGACGTGAAACCAGTTCGTCTGGCTATACTTGGTTTGGGTACCGTCGGTGGTGGCGTTCTTGAATTATTACAAATCAACGCCGCAGAGATTAAACGCCGTACAGGTCGAGAAATTCAAATTACCCATGTCGGCACACGTCGTCCTCGTCCAGATTTAAACCTTGATCCAAGCATTCAACAATCTGAAGATTTACTTCACATCGCACGTCAGTCTGATGTGGATGTCGTGATCGAAGTCATGGGCGGTATTCATCCTGCCAAAGAAGTGCTATTGGAAGCGATTAAAAACGGTAAGCATATTGTCACTGCAAATAAAGCATTACTTGCAGAACACGGTAATGAACTGTTTAAAGCTGCTGATGACAACAACGTGCAAATCGCCTATGAAGCGGCGGTTGCAGGTGGTATTCCAATCATTAAAGTGATTCGTGAAGGTTTGGCTGCAAACCGCATTGATTGGGTTGCAGGCATTATCAACGGTACAGGTAACTTTATCCTGACAGAAATGCGTGAAAAAGGTCGTGCTTTTGCCGATGTGCTCAAAGAAGCACAAGAGCTTGGCTATGCAGAAGCTGATCCGACTTTTGATGTGGAAGGCATTGATGCAGCGCACAAACTTGCCATGCTGGCGTCGATTGCATTTGGTATGCCTCTACAATTTAGCAAAGTCTATACCGAAGGCATTAGCAAAATCACTGCTCAAGATGTCAAATATGCCGAAGAATTTGGCTATCGTATCAAACATTTAGGTATAGCACGCCGCGCTGAAACAGGCATTGAGCTTCGTGTACACCCAACATTGATTCCTGAAGAAGAACTTTTGGCGAATGTAAATGGCGTTAAAAATGCCGTTCTCGTTCAGTCAAATGCCGTTGGTCCAACGCTTTACTATGGCGCAGGCGCTGGCGCTGGTCCGACTGCTTCTGCTGTAGTTGCCGATATTATCGATATCGTGCGTGACATTAGCTATACCGAAGATGGCTCAGGTACGATTCCACATTTTGCTTTTGAAGCCTTGTCAGATTTGCCAATCCTTAGCCGTGAAGAAATGACCACTGGTTACTACATCCGTGTCAATGCCGAAGATGAAACAGGTGTACTTGCAGATGTCACCACGATCTTGAGCCGTGCAGGGATTAGTATTGATGCGATCATGCAACAAACTCGCTTAAAAGATTTAATTCCTATCGTGATTTTGACTGATCCAATCCAAGAATCGATCATGGATGAAGCTTTGGCAAAAATCCAAGCGCTCCCTGCGATTCATGGCGAAATCGTTCGAATTCGTTTAGAATCTTTAGAAAGTTAATTTATTCGTTTATTACATACCAAGTCGAGGCGATTGCTTTTCATTAACTCAAGAAAACTCGCCTCAATGACTAAAAGCAACTCATTGGAACATCATCATGTCGAATGCCAATCGTTATACTGGTCTTGTTGATCGCTATCGTGATCGTTTGCCTGTATCTGCTACTACTCGTGCTATCTCCCTCGGTGAAGGCAACACGCCTTTGATCAAACTTGAGAATATTCCACGTTTGATTGGCAAGAATGTCGAGATTTATGTCAAATACGAAGGTCTGAATCCAACAGGTTCATTTAAAGACCGTGGCATGACCATGGCGGTGACCAAAGCGGTTGAAGAAGGTTCAAAAGCGATTATCTGTGCATCGACGGGTAATACCTCAGCAGCTGCTGCGGCGTATGCGGCACGTGCTGGCATTAAAGCCTATGTGTTGATTCCTGAAGGCAAAATTGCCATGGGGAAAATGGCTCAGTCGATGATGTACGGTGCGATCACCATGCAAATCCGTGGTAACTTTGATGATGGTATGCGCTTAGTCAAAGAAGTTGCAGATCAAGCCCCTGTAACCATCGTAAACTCGATCAATCCATATCGTTTGCAAGGTCAAAAAACCATTGCTTATGAAATCGTGGATGAACTCGGTCGTGCACCAGATTATCACTGCTTGCCTGTCGGTAATGCTGGAAATATCACTGCGCACTGGATGGGCTATACCGAAGCAGTTGCCAACCAGTCTGCGGATCAATTTGAACAAGTGGTTTATGATGCGACTACGGATCAATTCACAGGACCAAAACCTGAAGGTCGCCCAACCATGGTTGGCTATCAAGCCGCAGGTGCTGCGCCGTTCTTACGTGGTGCGCCAGTGGAACAGCCTGAAACTGTTGCAACGGCAATCCGCATCGGTAATCCACAAAGTTGGAATCATGCCAAAGCTGTGGTACGTGACTCAAATGGTTGGTTTGATGAATTAACTGATGCAGAAATCTTAGATGCACAGCGCATGCTATCAATGTATGAAGGTGTGTTTGTAGAGCCTGCATCGGCGGCTTCAATCGGCGGTGCAATGCGTGATATTAAAGCAGGTAAAATCGCCGAAGGTTCGGTGATCGTCTGTACAGTGACGGGTAACGGTCTTAAAGATCCTGACACTGCGATCAAACAATGTGCCGATGCCGTGATGCTCACCATCAATGCCACACTGGATGATGTCAGAACCTCAATTTTGAGCAATATGGAAAAATAATTTTTCATGCTTTGATCAAAAGATATACTTAAAAAAACCAACCCAATGCGGTTGGTTTTTTATTGCATCGTACAGAATATACCCCCGTACAAGAATAACTCTTATTTACAAACAATTTGATACAGTTTGATTTGTTTTGGTGCAAAATCAATAAATTGCCCAATATTTGGGCAGCATAATAATGCTTCAAAGTTGGTTTTGTAAGTTATTGCAGTTTTATTGCAAAGAAATAAATTAAATCAGCAACTTAATAAAGTTGGCACGCCCTTTGCTATTTACATAACAGGTTCAGAGTCAAATCATTTCGATTTGAACATTTGTAATAAACAGCTTGGGGGAATACCAACATGAACTTTAAACTTTCTACATTAGTGGCTGCATCTTTACTCACTTGCACAAGTAGCTTGACTATGGCAGCTGAGAGCGATTTGTCATTCTCTGGTACTGCAGCAATGACTTCAGATTACCGCTATCGTGGTATGACACAAACTGAAAGCGACCCTGCCGTTCAAGTTGGTTATGGATTAACCCATAGCTCTGGCTTATACGCAGGTGTCTGGGGCTCGAATGTCGGCTTTGGTAGCTCATTAGAGCTCGATCCATATGTAGGTTATAGCACTGAACTTGGCTCGTTGGCGTCTAAACCTGTGTTAGATGTCGGTTTATGGTACTACGGCTATCCAAGTGCTTCTGATTTTAATTGGCTTGAGCTGTATGCACGTCTAGGTTTTGCAGACACCATCACTGCTGGTGACAGTTTGCTTGCAAGCGTGAATTTCACTAATGATTTTTTTGGCTTAGATACTGATGCATGGTATTTAAACCTGACTTATAGCATGCCATTGAGCGCATCTTTCGGTGGTGTAGCAAGCTTAGGTTATACCACTGCTGACGATTATGATTTCAGTGATAACGCTAGTGGCGATGATAACTACATCGACTGGAAAGTTGGTGTGACTTACAGCTTTGCTTCTGTTGAAGACCTGTCAGCTGAGCTTGCTGCTGTCGGCACAAATATTGACGCCGACACCAACCCGTACAAACGTGGTGTAGAGACTGGTGCTGTATTTACAATTACTAAAGCATTCTAAGTTGTAAATAGCATAGGCTAGAAAATTAGCCTTGCGATAAAAAAATCCTGTCTTACTTCAAGACAGGATTTTTTAATGGAGAATTGGCGCTAAATACGTCTTGGCATATTAAATGCTTAATTTATATCGAATAAAGATGGTTTGAGTAGATTAAAAAGAATGATGGAACTAAGAATCCGATAACCGTTTTCGCAAACCCTGCTTCGGCAGGGTTCTTTTTATTTCGATAAAGTAGAATTTTTAATGACTCGCTCGAATCGGTTGCTTCACAATGATCGAATCAATGCCTGCATGTTGTAAAGTTTGCTGTGCTATATGCGCAGACTCTTTCGACTCATATGGCCCTGAGATCACTCGATACCAAACTTGATCGCCTTCGTTGGTCATTACTACTTCGGCAGATAAACCATTGAGAACAATCTCAGCTCGACGTGCATCAGCACTATCAGGATCTTCATAGCTTCGCACTTGCAAGATAAAACGAGGTGCTGCAGTGATGGTTGCTGTTTGATAATTTTCATCAAAAGGATCACTGACCGATTCACTCGCATCTTCTGAACGTGATGGTGTTGGCGCCTCTACGACGACTACAGGCTGTTCGATTTGATGCTCAGGTACAGCTTGATCTGGAATTGGAGTGACTTGTTGCTGTGGTAGCATGTCATAGAAGCGGTAGTCTTTATTAGTATCTTGATCATTGACCGCCATTGGTCCTTGCGTCGCACCTTTACGCTCAACAGGCTTCCACGGACTCCATAGCGATAAGAAAATGGCAACACAAATACCCGCCAAAACCAAAACCACAAGCCATAGCCACGATGGAATCGCTTGGGTGTTTTCACGTGCTTTCGGGCGTTGCGATACTCCACGAGGGGCTTTACCAAACACTGACTATCCTCTATTTTTTACTTGCGTCTCAAAACATGTATCTACTCAAATCGAGTAATCACAACCCCAAAACCTTAATGATTGACAACTTATTTCAATGCGAAAATGTAATTGACTAAGCATTTCATCTATATTACAGAATTTAAATAAAATTCGGGTGAAGTAAAATATTTTGTTACATTGCCTCAGGGGCTCTGACACCTAATACGGTTAAGCCATTTCTTAAGACTTGCTGTACATTCACAGATAATAATAAACGTGCTTGTGACAGCTCAATATTGCTTTCATCCAAGAATTTCACACCGTCTTGCGCATACCAACCGTGGAATAATGCCGCCAAGTCTTTGAGATAGTTGCCAATCTGATGCGGTTCATAGGCATTGGCCGCACGAATCACAATCTCAGGATAAGCTGCCAATTTCGCCAAAATCTCTTCTTCAATTGGTAAAGTCAGTAATTCACAATGTTCACGAGCTGTAGCTTGATCAAAGCTGATATTTTTCTCAGGCGCTTTACTCAAGATACTATTGACCCGAGCATGGGCATATTGGATGTAATACACTGCATTGTCTTTACTTTGTGAAACTGCTAAATCCAAATCGAAATCAATGTGTTGCTCAGACTTACGCATCACATAGTAGAAACGTGCCGCATCATTGCCGACCTCCTGACGAAGCTCACGCAAAGTCACAAATTGCCCTGAACGAGAGGACATTTGCACCATTTCACCGCCACGCCATAGGCTGACGAACTGTACCAAAAGCACAGTCAATTTCGATGAATCATAGCCAAGTGCATCAATCGCCGCTTTCACCCGAGCGATATAGCCATGATGGTCTGAGCCCCAAATATCGACGATATGGGTATAGCCACGTTGTAGCTTATCCAAGTGATAAGCAATATCTGAGGCAAAATAGGTGGTTTGACCATTACGACGTTTTACCACACGGTCTTTTTCATCACCGAATTCAGTCGATTTAAACCAAATATTGCCTTCTTTTTCATAGAGAAAACCACGTTGATCGAGCACCGCTAAGGCTTCATCAATCTTCTCGATCAGTGAGGCTTCGCTAAACCATTTGGCAAAAGTCACGCCGAAATCTGCTAAATCATCTTGAATATCATCCAAAATGGCTTTTAACGCCGCTTGATGGAATACGGCATAATCTGCGCCAAGTAACTTTTGGCTATTGGCAATTAAACCGTCGATATGCTTTTCTTTATCACCAGACAGCACGACTTTATTGCCTTCTGCATTAAGCTCCTCAGCATATTGCACATCTTCAGGCACTTCTGCATAGACGTCGGCAACGGTACGAACGTATTTATCTTGATCGGCATCAATGATGCTTTGTGCGATGTCTTTGACGTAGTCGCCTTGATAAGCATTTTTTGGGAAAACCAGCGTTTGACCGCATAATTCTAAATAACGCAAATAGGTCGAAGTCGCCAAGATGTCCATCTGACGTCCTGCATCATTGACATAATATTCACGGTCAACAGTCGCCCCTGTGGCTTCGAGCAAATTCGCCACGGTCATACCATAGGCAGCACCACGACCATGCCCGACATGCAAGCTTGATGTTGGATTGGCAGATACAAACTCGACTTGGATTTTTTCAGCTTGATTGACTTGGCTACGACCGTATTGATCTTTTTGCGTTGCAATGGTGTCTAGCACCACAAAGCGTTGATCTGCATTTAAAAAGAAATTGATAAAGCCAGGGCCTGCGATTTCAGCCTTACTGATGTCAGCAACAGTTGGTAGATTTGCTAGAATTTTTTCTGCCAAATCACGTGGCTTCATACCTGCAACTTTGGACGCCACCATCGCAATATTCGAGGCAAAATCGCCATGACTGCGGTCTTTGGTACGGGTCAACACACTGCTATTTTGCCAATCTTGTGGGAGAATATTTTCTGATTGAAGTGCTGCCACTGCTTGCGCCAGTGCATTTTGGATTGCCGTGTTCATAACCGCTCGGAATATTGCCAAAAAAGAAAGCAAATATAGCAAATTTTGCAGTACAAAGGGAGAGTGAAGAGCATGCGATCAGTATTTGAGATGGTTTTTTTTCTGGTTAATTTTTGGCTAAATTTGTAAATATGGTTAGAATAGTCCATTTTTTTGATTTGATCCGCTTTATGTCTCTATCTCCTTATATCTTTGGCAGCGTGCCAAAACTTCCTGCCAAATATGCTGCGGTGGTGATTCCGTTCATATTGTCATTTATGATGAGTGGGCTGATTTCATTGATCAATATTATTCACAATATTGGTTTTGTAGATCATTTTGCGACAGTTTGGATTTCGGCATGGTTCTTTTCGTGGTGTGTGGCTTTTCCTGCAGTCTTAATTTTATTACCGATTGTGCGTCGTATCACCGCACGCTTGGTTGATTTCTCTAAAGTTTAAAATTGCCAAATTCAGCTTTTGATTCCCAAAAGTTAAAAAGCTGTCTCAAAACTATAACCCCCCCTTTAATTCCCCCTTCACAGGGGGAAAACCGCTCAATAAAATCAGATGGCTAAATTCCTCCCCTTTTAAAGGGGAGGTTAGGTGGGGTTGAAAATTGGATTTTGAGACAGCTCCTTTTACATTTTTATCAGTGAATTACCAAATCAATCTTCATCAATGATTTCAGCAAGCAATTCATCTGATGGTGCAAAATAATAGCCACCATTGACCGCCGTGGTAAAATGCAACAAACGATCGTGAATATAATCCCCTGTAGTACCAAACATATGCTCAAGCATTTGATCAATAATATTTAAATCTTTGGTGTAGGCGATAAAAAACAAACCTTGTTCAGCGTGTCCGTCACCATAGGGCAAACTGTGACGCACGATTTCTAATTCCTCACCCTCATCATCTTCGATCACCACTCGGGCGATATGCGCATTGTCAGGTTTCACATCGTCTTCCATCTCGATGCTTTCAAGTTTTGATCGTCAAAAACATTTTCCTGAGCATCGACTTTTAACCGATTGAATTTATCCAAATCATGCACATAACGCTGTGCAACAACAAAACTGCCATCGGCAAAAATACCTGCGTCTTTACCCAGTAGTGCCACTTCTTCACGGTCATCTTTGAATTGTGGATTTTCCGTGCCATCAATAAAGCCCGTTAAATCACGGCTATCCAAGTATTTAAAGCAGGTACGCTCTTCAAGCACTTCCACTTGCTCACGAATACCATGAAAGAAGGCTTGGCTCAGTACAAAGCAAATATCTGCCTTGCTACTTGCCACGTGAATTAATACGTCGCCAGCATCAACAGGCATTTCAAAGGCGCCTTGGATCGGCTCAAGTTGATGAAAGTTTTCAGGTATTTGACTATGGAGTTGTTGCCATAGCGTTGGAGAGAATACGATCGCAGTTTTAATTTCAGCATTGGCATGTTGTGTAATCAGTCGATCTCGAGTATTGATGAGGTGGTTCAGTTGCTGTTTGAGTTGTTCTACAGTTAATTGTCCCAAGCGTATCACGATAAAACGGGCATGATCGGAAGGTAGTGGCAAAATGACAGATTGCGCAGTCATTTAGAACTCCTAAAAATTAATAAAAACATGAATTTGATTGATATTGATAGTGTCTGAACCCTGCGCTGAGGTATAGCTAAAATTCACATTTTCCATGTAATGCATGCTCTGCCAGTAGTGCTATTTAGCTTTAGAGTTTTTTTATATTGTTTTTTTTTGTTGCTTTTTGACAAATATTATCGGACTCACACAGAGATCGTTTAAGCTATGCGACTTAATGATGAAATGTGTGTTTATCGGATTTTCGATTGAATTTAAATCTTGATAAGAATTCGTAATGTGGAGTGTGCTGTGCAAGAGATTTGGCTGAAATTGCAAGACTGGATTGATCAATATCCGTGGTTAGAGATGTCGAACTCTTTGGCAATTTTGATTTTGATCACTACAGTTGCGTATTTGATTAGCAAAAAAATTGTGGTAGTTGGACTGCGCAAGCTGATTTCCAAATTTTCTTTTGCCAAGAATAGTGAAGCATTCCAAAAACATAGCGTGATTCGACGTATTGCCAATATCGTCCCTGCCATTGTCATCATCAACGGCATAGGCGCTGTACCTCATCTTTCAGAAAAAGTCGTTCAATTGGTACAAATGCTCTCACAAGCTTGGATTTTCTTAACGATTGCCTTAGCGATTAGTGACTTTTTAAATATTTTCAATTTGTCTTATCAACACAATCCAAAGTCAGCCAATAAGCCGATTAAAGGCTATCTGCAATTGATCAAACTGATCATCTATATTGTATGTGGCTTGATGATTATCGGTACATTTTTGAAAAAAGATGTATTCACCTTGCTGGCTGGTTTCGGTGCGATGGCTGCGGTATTGATGCTAGTGTTTCAAAATACCATTTTGTCACTGGTCGCAAGTGTTCAGATCTCTTCTTATGACATGATTCGTATTGGCGACTGGATTGAGATGCCCAGTCTCGGCGCAGATGGTACGGTGATTGATATCGCACTACACACCGTCACGGTGCAAAACTTTGATAAAACCTATACCGTGATTCCGACCAATAAACTGGTGACGGATACCTTCAAAAACTGGCGTGGCATGACGGACTTGGGGCGTCGTCGCATCAAACGTGCCTTCTATGTCGATCAAAGTAGTGTGCATTTCTTATCCAACGATGATATTGCACGATTAAAGAACTTTTTGTTGCTTGAAACGTATATCGATAAAAAGAGCCATGAGCTGGAAGAATGGAATAGCAGTGTCACAGAGTTATTTAATCAACGCCGTATGACCAATCTTGGGACTTTCCGAGCGTATATGCTGCTCTATTTGCAAAAGCATGAAGGCATCGCCCAAGATCAAACGCTCTTGGTGCGCCAACTTCAACCGACTGCGCAAGGCCTACCACTCGAGCTATATTGCTTCACCAATACCATTAACTGGAATATTTACGAGGATATTCAATCGGATATTTTCGACCACTTATTTGCCATCATCGGTGAATTTGGTTTACGGGCTTATCAAGCACCGTCGGGTGCAGACTTCCAAAATATTCAACTTGAGCGTCAAGAGTTGAATACACCTGAAGATTTGCCAAAAGAGTGAAATCAACAATAAATCACTGAGTTAAGCCCATAAAAAAGACCGCATTTAGCGGTCTTTTTTAAATCTCTCTCAGCTTATTTTTTATAAGCTTCAATTGATTTTAAGATTTCAGCTTTTGCCACGTCAGCATTTTCCCAACCGCTGATTTTTACCCATTTACCAGGCTCTAAATCTTTATAGTGAGAGAAAAAGTGTTCGATTTGACTGATCAATAATGGCGGAAGATCCGTATATTCTTGTACGTCTTTGTACAGTGGAGAAAGTTTCTCGTGTGGTACAGCGATCAATTTCGCATCAATACCACCGTCATCTTCCATGTTCAATTTACCCACTGGACGGCAACGAATCACCGAACCTGCAGCCACTGGATGCGGTGTAACCACCAACACGTCTAGCGGATCACCATCCTCTGACAATGTATTTGGCACATAGCCGTAGTTCGCAGGATAGAACATTGCTGTACCCATGAAACGGTCTACAAACAATGCATCAGAATCTTTATCAATTTCATATTTGATCGGTGCAGCATTGGCAGGGATTTCAACGATCACGTAGATGTCGTTTGGTGCGTCTTTACCTGGTGGGATATTGTTGTAACTCATAGCTCACTCTTTATCTGTGGTGAATTAAATTGCGATAACACATTGCAATCATCAGATTTCGAGAATTGCAGAACATTATCACCTAAAATTTTTAGTCGCCCTATTATACTTAAATCTCAATTGAATGCGCTGTCAATTACGCAAAGAATTGTCATGATCTTTGGACTAAATCCGCATACAGATCATCAAAAGACAAACTGGACACAAAGTCGCCAGCACCCAAAATACCGAGCGCAGACGGTTAAAATTCGCCAAATAGCATAGCCCATAAATAATACGCAAGATCAGGTATGCAATCCCCAACGTCACGACAAAAATATCAGGCACAACCAAATAATCTGCAATCAACATCGCAGCGATAAATAACGGCAAGCCTTCATAGCTATTTTTCTGAACGGCATCGGCGCGCTTGGTGATGCCTTGCGACTGCTCTACCACTTGGCGGTGGCTATCGTGAATTTTTGGATCATAGCTCGATGTGGATCGTGCAATAAATGCAAAAACATAAGGCAATAAACATGCAACTAAAATGATCAATATCACGATATTTAAGCTATGCATGTCTATCCTCAAGAATCTGTTTTGAATTTCAATGTGAATCAGTGACCGATTCAATCGAGGCATGATACCATGATCTCGATTTTTCGATATTTATTTTCTGTATTCGCATTTCTTCGCATACTTTTTTGCATCTTGAATGGCTCAGCTCTATGACTAAACACAACCCTCAACAGCATGCGCAACAAAAGCACTCAAAACAAACAGACCAACAAAGTCATCAAGAAGCGCTTGAACAGGCACTTGCTGCGCAACAAAAGTACAGTCAGCAACTTGACCGTATTCTTTGGTACGTTCTACCTGTCTTGGCGATCTTGCTCAGTGTGGTCTTTGCCAATTGGAATATTTGGTCAACGATTGGCACGGCGTTTGTGCTCTGTATCAGCTTTGTCATGGTGGGGATTAAGAAGAAGTCGCTGACGCTCACTTTAGCTGTCGTTTTGCTGTATTGCTTGGTGGATAATTATTTGAGTTATGGCATGCAGTTTAATGTCGGTGGGTTAAAGCGTCAGTTGCTTTCGATGGTTTTATTTATCTCGCTGATTGGACTGTCACGCCCAATGTTTGAACGTGCAATGATGAATCGTCAGACTAAATAATTTTCTTCCATTTTTTATGATGTCTAAATCACGAATAAATTAACCTGAGTTCGACATCAGGTGAGTAAAAGTTGTACGCTACGTGGGAGCGTCAGTCGCATTGTTCGAGGGCAGAACAACTTTAGTAAAATGGCGTTTTTCAAAGCATTGAATTGTTTTCGGTGCTTGACCGAGTTTGCGACTGACAAATGGTTTTGCTTACTTTTCCCGAAAGAAAAGTAAGTCGAACCGAAGGTTAATCTGCCCATATGATCATAAACGGTACGACTCCGAAAAAGACTTTATATTTTTCAATTAAATGAGATCAATATTGCATAAAACTCACGTTAACCTAGTATCGAATTTGGGGTGTAAAAAAGCAGCCGAAGCTGCTTTTTTATTGCCTTGATTTTGCTTAAGCGAATTACTTACGCAAATCTTTACGGAGGATTTTACCGACGTTCGATTTTGGCAATTCTTGCAAGAACTCAACATAACGAGGTTGCTTATAACCCGTTAAGTTTTGCTTGGTGAATGCCAATACTTCTTCCGCTGTTAAGCTTTCATCTTTTTTCACAACGAACAGTTTTGGTACTTCGCCTGATTTTTCGTCAGGTACACCGATCGCAGCCGCTTCCAATACTTTTGGATGTTGTGTCACCACTTCTTCGATCTCACTTGGGTAGACGTTGAAGCCTGATACCAAGATCATGTCTTTCTTACGATCGACGATCTTGAAGTAACCTTCATCATTCATGATACCGATGTCACCAGTACGGAAGTAACCATCATTCGTCATGACTTTTGCAGTTTCTTCAGGGCGGTTCCAATAGCCTTTCATCACCTGTGGACCACGGATCGAGATTTCACCTGATTGTGGATTGCCTTCATTATCCAATGTACCCAGTGCAATCGGATTACCTTCGTCATCCAAGATCGCCACTTCAGTTGCAGGTAATGGCACACCAATTGTCCCTGTAAATTCTTCGTTAATCGGTGGGTTCGCAGTCGCAACTGGAGAAGTTTCAGATAGACCATAACCTTCGATGATCGTTGTGCCTGTTACTTTTTTCCAAGCATCCGCAGTCGATGGCAATACAGCCATACCACCACCCATTGCCATTTTGAGGTTGCTATGATCGAGTTGTTTAAACTCTTCATTGTTGACCAACGCATTGAACAATGTATTGACCGCAGGGAAGAATGATGGCTTGTATTTACGAAGCTCACCGACTACCGCAGGTAGGTCACGTGGGTTTGGAATCAAGATGTTAGTTTGACCTTTATACATACCGTATAGCGCACACACCATGAATGCAAAGATGTGATAAAGCGGAAGCGCACAAACGATCTTATCGCCTTCTGCCGCATCACCTTCACCAAATTTTGAAGAGAAGATGCCTTCACATTGAAGCAGGTTTGCAACGAGGTTGCGATGCGTAAGCTCTGCACCTTTAGATACACCTGTCGTACCACCAGTGTATTGAAGTACCGCTGTGTCGCTTAAGCTCACCGTTGGACGTTGATATTTGCTTGCTGCCACTTTTGACAATGCAGATTTGAATGATTCGTGACCTGGAATGCTCCACTCTGGCACTTGCTTACGTACTTTACGCAGTACGAAGTTCACCAATGTACCTTTGAGCATACCAAGCATGTCACCTACACCAGTCACGACAACGTGTTTCACCGTTGTTTTACCGTGGATTGGTTGATAGACACTGGCAAAGTTTTCAACAACAACCAAAACCTGCGCACCTGAGTCATTCAATTGATGCTCAAGCTCACGAGTTGTATACAGTGGGTTGACATTGACCAAGACCAAACCTGCAAGGAATACACCGATTTGAACAATCGGGTATTGGAATACGTTCGGCATCATTACCGCAACGCGAGAGCCTTTTGGCAAATTCAAACTTTGTAAATATGCTGCAAATCGACGGCTATGATCTTCAAGTTCAGCGAAAGACATGGTTTTGTCCATGAAAATAAACGCATCACGTGAACCATACTTTTTAAAATTTTGTTCGAAAATATCAATCAACGATGTATTTTCTGCTGGCATAGAAATATCTGACGGAATTCCAAATTTCTCATGCGTTTTTAACCAAACTTTGTCCATAGTACCCACTACTCCCAAAAATATTTCCCTGCATCAAGTCAGATTGTGTATTTCCAGTCAATCTGTCTAGATATGATTACTTACTGTGCAATGGACAAAGTTATGCTAATAATTTTTGCTTAATCAAATGATGCCTCATCAAACTGCTTAATTTTTTGATGGAGGAGATTTTGATTAAGAGATTAATAATTCACCTTGTCCATGGCTATTGTTTAAATGTTTAAAAACATCTACCGCATACCTTGACTATACGTTGATACCGAATCAGATATCAAGTAATAATCGCTGTGCTTTTTGATAGCCTCGAGGTAAAAGTTTGCCTTTGGTCGCTTTTTTACCAAAGTAGGCTTTCAAGTCTTCTCCTTTTAAGCTCAAGAATCGACTACCCACCTGTATTTTTAACACATCTTCGCTCAAATTCAGAGCAATATGACTGAGTAGTTCATCTTCTTTATCAAGTTGCATCATCTTGTTTCCTTTGCCTTTATTGAGCTTTGGCAAAGATTCAATATCAATAATGAGCAATCGACCTTGCTGACTGAGCAATGCCAAATGTGATTTGCCTTGAGCAAACGCAATCGGCATAGTTTTGAAACCTTCTGTTACAGATAAATAATTTTTACCCGCTTTGGCAGAAGTATCGAGTTGCTTTAACTCAGATAAGAATCCATAGCCTTGCGAGCTCAAAGTCACAGTCGCAGCTTCATCTGCGCCCATGATCACTTGGATAAACTGTGCACCAGTCGCAGGATTCAATTTTGAAGTCAGTGGCTCACCTTGCCCTCGTGCTGATGGTAAACCACTTGCAGCCAATGCGTAACTTCGTCCAGTATGATCAAGCAGATAGACTTTTTGATTGGACTTGCCCGATGCCGAGTCGAGATATTTATCCCCTGCACGATAGTTGAGCTGCGTGGCATCGACTTCGCCTTTTGCCATGCGAATCCAACCTGCCTCAGAGATCACCACGGTGACTGTTTCCGCAGGTGCGAGGTCAGATTCTTTAATTTGCACTGCGTCTTCACGCAAGACGATCTCAGAGCGACGATCATCACCAAACTTTTTGGCATCTTCTGTCAGCTCTTCGATCATCAGTTTTTTCAGTGATTCAGGGTTTTCCAATTGTTCACGAATCACTGCTGCACGTTCCGCTAACTCATCTTGCTCTCTGCGAATTTCCATTTCCTCGAGGCGTGCTAAATGACGTAACTTGAGTTCTAAAATCGCTTCGGCTTGAATATCATCAATACCAAAATGCGCCATCAATACAGGCTTTGGCTTATCTTCTTCACGGATAATTTTAATGACGGTATCAATATCGAGGTAGGCAATGAGTAAACCTGCCAAGATATGTAGGCGTTTTTCGATTTTATTCAGGTGATAACGTAGTCGGTTGGTAATGGTTTCGGTGCGAATCTCAATCCATTCCAGCAGAATCTGACGAATTGATTTGACTTGTGGGCGACCATCCGCACCGATCATATTCAGATTGACCCGATAGCTACTTTCCAAATCGGTCGTAGCAAATAAATGACTCATGATCGCATCAACATCAACCCGATTGGAACGCAGCACGATCACCAATCGAGTCGGATTTTTATGGTCAGATTCATCACGAAGATCGGTGACAAATGGTAATTTCTTCGCCTGCATTTGATCAGCGATCTGCGTCAGCACCTTCGAGCCTGACACTTGATATGGTAGATGCTGAATCACGATTTCGTGTTTATCCGCTTGCTTATCTACTGTGTAGACCGCACGCATGCGATAGCTACCACGTCCAGTGGTTTGGATTTTTAAGAGTTCTTCAGGGCGAGTAATGATCTCGGCATGGGTCGGTAAATCAGGACCGGGGATAATCGTTTGTAATTTTTCATCGGTCAGGTTGGAATTTTTAATCAAGGCAATCGTGCCTTTAACCACTTCACGTAGATTGTGCGGTGGAATATCGGTTGCCATACCGACCGCAATCCCTGTCGTACCATTGAGTAAAATATTCGGTACACGTGCAGGCATGGTGACAGGTTCTTTTAGACTGCCGTCAAAGTTGTCTTGCCATTCACAGGTGCCTTGCCCAAGTTCGCTGAGTAAAAGCTCACTATAATTGGACAATTTGGCTTCGGTATAACGCATCGCAGCGAATGATTTAGGATCGTCAGGTGAGCCCCAGTTGCCCTGACCTTCGATAAATGGATAACGATAGCTAAACGGCTGTGCCATCAACACCATCGCTTCATAACATGCGCTATCGCCATGCGGATGATATTTACCGAGCACATCACCGACGGTACGAGCAGATTTCTTTGGTTTACCTGAATTTTTTAGCCCAAGTTCGCTCATCGCATAGACGATACGACGCTGTACAGGTTTTAAACCATCACTGATATGTGGCAATGCACGATCCATGATCACGTACATGGCGTAGTTCAAATAGGCTTGTTCGGCAAACTCAGCAACAGAGCGGTTTTCAGTGGCGTGATGGACAAGGCTACTCATGTGATGGATGTATTCCTAGTGAAATTATTTTATCAATGTTTTGCTATGCTAAAGTGCAATGTCTATTTCGGCAAGTGTTATTGCACAGCGCACGACAAGCCATGTCTTTGCATTTTAAAGGTTTTGGGCATGATCTATTTTGAGCGTAGATGCGCTACGAATGCAATATTTTCCAGTCGGTATTTTATTTTCGGCGTATAATCAGTTCACAGCGATGCGCTCAACCACTCTAATTTGAAAATGTGGTTAATGCATTGATGTTAAAAAGTGTTGTTCTCAAAGATCAACCTTATCCCAAGCTATGCGCCAAGATGATAAGGAAAATAAAATATGTCCACACTTGATCCAGTCACTCAAGCCAACCTACAGACCGAGCTTTCAATGGCTGTGTTGATGACGCCAGATATGGCAAACTTTGCGGGAAATGTTCATGGCGGTACGATTTTAAGATTGCTTGACCAAGCGGCGTTTGCCTGTGCCAGTCAATACAGTGGTAGCTATGTGGTCACGCTTTCCGTCGATCAAGTATTATTTAAAGAGCCGATCCATGTTGGAGAATTGGTGACTTTCCTTGCTAGTGTCAACTTTGTTGGTAAAACCTCAATGGAAATTGGCATCCGTGTCGAAGCGCAAAATATTCAACAACGCACCATTCGCCATACCAATACCTGTTATTTTACCATGGTTGCCGTCGATGAGCATCGCAAACCTAAAGCGATTCCACCTTTAGTCATTGAAAATGCGGTGCAACAGTGTCGTTTTGAAGCGGCAGAACACCGTAAGAAAAGTCGATTGGAACAAGAAAGCAATCATTTTTCTTGTAGTATTTATAAGCAATAAGCATCATTTTTGAATACGGTTGATTTTTGAAAACCCAATGTGTTTTTCACAACGCCATCGCATTGCATAATTCTTAGACAAACACCGTATAAAAATAATGCGATTGGCGATGCAGACTTCTGAAATCGTTTGCATCATCAAAGATATGCCATTACAATGCACCTCGTTCTAAGCAAGCAGATTCATGTCATGTCTTAAATCATGGCAGTCACTTGTACTCTGCGTCCCTATCGTCTAGAGGCCTAGGACATCGCCCTTTCACGGCGGTAACCGGGGTTCGAATCCCCGTAGGGACGCCACTTTAATATCGACAAATGATTAAAGTGTTTTAGAGGTTAAATCTTCTAAGTCAGAACATGCCTCATATTAGTCCCTATCGTCTAGAGGCCTAGGACATCGCCCTTTCACGGCGGTAACCGGGGTTCGAATCCCCGTAGGGACGCCAAATTCTAAAAAGCCCATATCGAATGATATGGGCTTTTTTATTAGTATTTATTGGTAATACGTGCAAAGTCTTTTCGCATTTCCTTTCCTGTTGGCACGTATGGGTATCTAGCGACTAAAAAATCGCCCTATTTTGATATGTATTTCTTTCGATTTGGCTTAAGCGATATGAATACAAGCTCTCTTGATTCTCTGCGTATCCCTACATTTTCAGCTATAATGATACGATCAACATGTTTTCGAACATTTAAATTCAGGAATTCTTTGCTAGCTCGATCAAATAATAAGTTCAAGTCGGATATTTGCTTATTTTTATCATGTGTATCGTTTACCCATCTAGGTTTAGGCTTCTGATCTTTCTGCGTCCAAGAAATTGCAATAAAAATTAGCACCATCACAATTAATATAATGATTAACTCTTCAATGCTCACTATTAACTACTCATTGTTATTTGAATTTATATTCTAAGTTTGATGAATTAAAAGTAAAGAGTTACAGCTTTCATTTGTTAAACCCTTTTGGTTTCTTCTGAAGATTTTGTTGAATTTCTATCGCATCTTCTTTGATTGCATCACTTGATAGCAATCCTTTATACATAAATACTGGCAAACCATCTTCAATATCTTTATTTCTAAAGACTTGCGAACCATCTCGGTATTCAAAAATAGCGATCGGGAAATGATCTGCATCCACGACAAAATATCGCTTTTGCTTCACTACGATTTCTTTTGGGTGAAATTCTTGCTTCAATATGCGAAGAAAAATACTGTCATTTGAAGATAATGTATTTAGCTCACGAATCCGTTCAGCATCAGACTGATAAATCACTTTCATACGTTGACGCTGTTCATAAGTATAGGTTTTTGGACGGTGATAGGATTTTGTTGGTTCAGGTTTAGGCGCAGTATTTCGACCAAACCAATAACCCACAAACAATCCGATCAATAATAATATGAGTCCTGACATTAACCCTTCGTCTTCCCAAGTGGACGCCCCATTTGCACCGCACTATTGGCTTTGAAATGACTATCCCAATTCACTTTATCTTTTTCAAATAAGACGATCGCTGTTGAACCGAGATAGAATCGACCAAGTTCGTCGCCTTTTTCCAAAGTCATTTCATGCTCTTGCAATTCGATACGACCATTTGGTTTGACTTGTCCAGTCGCCACCGTTTCGATACCTGCGACGATCATCGCTCCAACCAAGACCACCGCCATACGCCCAAGCTCAGTATCAAACAAACACACCATGCGCTCATTGCGTGCAAAGAGCTCTGGAATATTTTCCGCAGTGACTTGATTCACCGAGAATAATTCACCTGGGACATACAATGTTTCAGTGAGCTTCCCGCCATATGGCATATGTACACGGTGATAATCTTTTGGCGAAAGGTACACGGTAATAAATTCGCCATCTTGGAATGGTTCAGCCAAACTTGGATCAGCAATCAATTGCTCTACGGTATAGCTTTGCCCTTTGGCTTGGAAAATTTTGCCTTGTTCGATCTTACCGAGTTGTGAAATTGCTCCATCGGCAGGACTGACCACATGCTTAGGATTATGATCAATCGGACGTTGACCTTCTTTCAGTGCCCGAGTAAAGAAGGCATTAAACGATGGATAACGGCTAATTTCTTCTGCTTCGGCGATCGAGAGATCAATGCCATATTTTTGTTTAAAGGCATAAATGACCGCAGTCTTGAGCAGTGGTTGCTCACTGGCTGCAACTTTACCCACAAGACGACTGAGCGCATGTTGCGGGATGATTTTTTGTAGACGAATAAATGCTTGATCAATCATGGTTTTAGACTTTTTCAGTTTGGCTTCTGTTTGCGGATTGCGCTTGGTTTGGGATTTAAACCTTTTCGTATTCGGCTTATTCAACAGGAGATTCTCCTTTGACGACAGCACTGTCCATGCGATTGCCCCATTCACTCCATGCACCATCATAAGCGCGGATATTCCAGTTCAGCAATCGCCCAATGATATAGGCCAAACCTGAACGATGATGGGACTGACAATAGACAATCACAGGTTTAGAGAGGTCAAATCCGCGTTGATCCAATTGCTGTTGAATCCGTGTCAATGGATGCAATTTTAAATGATCTTGGCGATTAATGGCAGTACTCCACTCGTACAATTTCGCCCCTGTGATATGACCGCCACGCCGTGCAGCCAAGCGCACACCCGTATATTCATCTTCAGTTCGACAATCCCAAAGCTGTACGCTTCGCGCTGTAATGTTTTGTTCAGCGACGATTTGCGCAAGTTCGTCATATTCAATTTGATAATCTTGCTTTGCACTTAAATCGATTTGGAAAATATTTGCAACAGGTTCTATTTGATATTGATCAATCGAGGTCGGTAATCCTGCGGCAAGCCATGCGTGAATACCGCCATTCAATAAACTGGTTTGATAAAATCCTGCACAGTGCAAATTCCAAATCAAGCGCCCTGCCCATGCACCACCTTCATCATCATAGGCAATGACATGATGATTTGCGGTAATGCCAAGTCGGTCGAATAAGGCTTGTAGTTTATCGCTTTCAGGCAATAGTCCAGATGCAAATTCATGATGACGCACCAATTCACTTGGACGTACCGAGATAGCATTGGGTAAATGCAATTGTTCGAACACCGACTCACGACTCAAGTCAACAATCCGAAATTTCGGATCATCTAAAAACGGTGCAAACTGTTCTGGCTCAACCAATAAGCCAAACGGCACATCTGCATTCATAGTTCTAACCTTGTAATACGACCATTTCGAGCGCGTTCATAGTGATTTTGATTCGCCCCTAAAACCCCAAATCATAACATAGTCACTTAGAAGCAATTACGCAAAATCAGTCTATGATTAGTCAATTTTCTGCGAATGATCGCCCATCAGATAATCAGCCTTGCTCGGATGGTATCTCAAAGACTTGGCGCAGATAAGCAAGGAAAGTGTCATTATCAGTCATGGTTTTGCCTGGGCTGTCCGAGATTTTCGCCACCGACTGACCATTACACTCCACCAATTTTAAGACAATGTTTAATGTTTTTTGTCCCATATCATTGGTTAGATTCGTCCCGATACCAAAGCTGACTTGGAAGCGATCTTTAAAATAGTGATGCAAATCCCACGCCTTTTCTAAATCCAAGCCATCGCTAAAGGTGAGCATCTTGGTACGACTGTCGATTTTCAGTTTTTTATAATGTGCATAGGCTTTGTCGCCCCACTCATACGGGTCGCCACTGTCATGTCGTAGACCGTCAAACAGTTTGGCAAAATACAGATCAAAATCTCGCAAGAAAGCATCCATACCGACCACATCGGTCAAGGCAATGCCGAGATCACCACGATATTCTTGCACCCATGCTTCCAGTGCCGCCTTTTGGAAATCACGCAAACGCACATCCAACGCTTGAAATGCCTGAAGAAACTCATGCGCCATCGTCCCGATCGGCGTGATGCCCAGTTGCATAGCAAGATAGACATTACTGGTACCACGAAGCACATTCGGTGAAGCCGCTTTTAAAGTTTCCACGACATGTTTTTGCCACGCATAACTATAACGGCGACGTGTACCAAAATCTGAGACCAAAAATGGTGGCTCGCCATCGACCTGTTGTTCGGCATAACTTTTTAATAATTTTGCTTTGGCTTGTAGGCGTTTTTCACCTTCGATATGCGCCGACTCTACATCCAAACGTCGATAGTACAATTCATTGACAATGGCGAGCACATAAATTTCAAAGAACATGGCTTGTACCATCGGACCTTCGATGCGAATCACCAGCTCACCATTATCATCGACTGTGGTTTCGATAAAACGGCGCTTGAGTTGGAACAGTTCTAAATAATCAACAAAATCACTTTTGATAAAGCGCCACTGGCGTAAAAATTGTAACTCTTCTGCGCTGAATTTTAGGGTACACAGATCATCCAACTCTCGATCCAATTCAGCTTTTAATTCTCGTAATGGATAGGCTGCTTCTTGGCTATTACGACAGCGGAACAAGTAGACACTATGCGCCTGTGGGAATTGGTGCAACACCACTTGTAACATGGTGAATTTATACAGATCGGTGTCGAGTAAGGACTGAATAATGCCTGACATAAAATTTCCAACTCACCTTAATTTCTGCAAAGCCTAGACTCTTAAAAGCCTACATTATAAAAAGTCCATTTTTTTAAAATGCTCAGGCTTTTAAATGAATTATCTGGAGCGTTTTAAACGTTAAGCGCTCATCATCTCGCCACCGTCAGGACTTTTTTGTTTCGCACGTTGCAAAGCAGAGCGCTGATTGATGCGAGCCAAATATTTTTCCACATTTGGCAATGCCAATTCACTTTGACGTGAACATAAACCTTCTAATGGAAAAATCATTTGAATATCGGCAAAGCTGAATTGATCACCTGCAAAATATTCATTTTCTGCTAAATGTTGCTCAAGAAAAGCCACATGCTCTTTTAAACGTGGTTTTGAAAATTGCTTTTGCAATTGGTCTCCAATCGCACTGGTAATCGGACGGGCTAAGAATGGTACTTTTTTGCTACCCAATTGACTGACCACCAAAGTAAATACCAACAATGGCATCAATGAACCTTCGGCATAGTGCATCCAATAATTATATTGATTGACGCCTTCTGCCGACTGCGGTTTAAATTGACTGTCCGTATCATATTTGGCTTGCAAATGCTCCAAAATTACAGCGGACTCAGCGACCACCAAACCTTCATCGGTGATCACAGGCGCTTTGCCCAGTGGATGTACTTTTTTCAGCTCAGGTGGCGCAGACATATTTGGCAAGCGTTTATAATATTGCATGTCGTAATCGATGCCAAGCTCTTCGAGCGCCCAAAGAATCCGAATCGAACGTGAAAATTGTAAATGGTGTAGGGTCAGCATATTTTTTCCTTAAATTTCTGCGAATTGGTTAAACATCTCTATAACCTTAGTTCAACATAAGGTGAGTAAAATCTATTTGGTTCGTAGCAACGTCAGTCGCATTGTTCGAGGTCAGGACAACATTAGCAAAATGACGTTTCTCGAAGCATTGGATAAATTTTAATACATGACCGAGTTTGCGACTGACAAAATGGTTTTGCCTACTTTTCCCGAAAGAAAAGTAGGTCGAACCGAAGGTTAATTCCGACATACGATCATACACCTTAAGAATTCTCCAAAAATTTTTTCTTTTCAATATCATAAAAATACATTCCATCGAACTCAGGTTATCTATATCGACAATCTATTTAACAATCATCATTGTTGCTGTTGCGACTGTTGTTGCCAACGACGTTGTTGTAAACGCTCAGATTCCACTTCTCGTTTATTCAGCGCACGTTGATACAACACTGTACCTTTCAGCTCGGGTGGCAAATAGTCCTGCATGACAAAATGCTCAGGATAATCATGTGGATACAGATAATCTACACCATAGCCTTGTTGTTTCATCAGTTTGGTCGGTGCATTGCGTAGATGCAGCGGTACAGGCAATTCAGCGGTTTTTTCTGCCAAAGCCAGCGCCCGATTGATTGCCATATAGGTACTGTTACTTTTTGCACTAGTCGCCAAATACACTGCACATTGCCCAAGGACAATGCGAGCCTCAGGCATACCAATCGCTTGTACCGAACGGAAACACTCGCCTGCCATGAGCAGCGCATTTGGATTGGAGTTACCAATATCTTCTGAGGCGGCAATCAACATGCGCCGTGCAATAAACACAGGGTCTTCGCCACCTTTCAGCATGCGAGCCATCCAGTACAGCGTTGCATCGGGATCACTACCCCGAATGGATTTGATAAATGCAGAAATCAGATCGTAATGCTGTTCGCCTGATTTATCGTAGCGAGCAATATTCTGTTGGGCGACCTTGACCACTAAAGCATCATTGACTACATTGTCCTGACGCTCTTCCAAATCTTCTGCGGATGGCAAAGTGCTTGCTACCAAATCAATTAGGTTTAAAGCCTTTCGAGCATCACCAGCAGCGAATTGAATCAGCGCATCCCATTCATCAATGCGCATTTCTCGACTCTTTAAAAATTGATCTTGCGTCAACGCCTGACCAATCAGTTGTTGAATCGCTTCATGATCTAAGGCATTCAGGGTATAGACCTGACAACGTGACAAAAGCGCACTATTCACTTCAAAAGACGGGTTTTCAGTCGTTGCGCCAATTAAAGTAATTTTGCCTTTTTCCACTGCGCCGAGGAGCGCATCTTGCTGTGATTTATTAAAGCGATGAATCTCATCAATAAACACCACTGGCGTGAGTAAATCACCACTTTCTGCGATCACTTCACGCAGTTCTTTCACCCCAGTATTCAGCGCCGAAAGACTGACAAAAGGTCGATCGACCGCCTGCGCAAGCAACAAGGCAATGGTGGTTTTCCCCACACCTGGAGGCCCCCAAAAGATGATTGAGGGTAGATGTCCCTGATCAATCATCTGACGTAGAGGCGCACCTTCTCCCAAAAGATGATCTTGTCCGATGATCTCATCTAAGCTTCGTGGTCGGATACGTTCGGGTAATGGAATGGTGCTATTCGACATGCAAACTACTCAGGATGATTTTGTCAGGATTGTTAGGCTAAATTCATAAAATTGAATATATCCATTGTCAGCGATGACGCAGATATTTACAAACAGTTTCAGCAACTCCAATCACTTTTCAAAGCAATTATTTCGCAGTGAAATGTAAAAGTTTGCCATTTGAACCATCTTCAATCACCCACAGACTGCCGTCATTGGCTGAAACTACACCACGAATCCGCTCACCCATATCTAAGCGTTGGACCTCCTTGGCGATATTGTCTTTGGCTTGGCTGAGATCAACGATCACGATGGATTCTGAAGATAGCCCGCCGATGATCGCTTTGCCTTGCCATTGTGGGAATTGCTCACTTTGATAAATAATCATACTCGACGGAGAAATCACAGGTGTCCAACTGATCGCAGGTGCTTGAAACTCAGGGCGTGTGTCATGATCTGGAATATCTCGCCCATCGTAATGATCACCATTAGATACGATCGGATAGCCATAGTTCGCACCTTTTTTGATGAGATTCAGCTCATCGCCACCCTTTGGTCCCATCTCAACCACCCAAAGTTGTCCTTGCAGATCAAGTGCCATACCCAGTGGATTACGATGTCCAAGCGACCAAATCTGTTTTGCCACAGCGCCTTGATTGGCAAAAGGGTTGCCGTCAGCAGGTGTGCCGTCATCACTCAGTCGCAATACTTTACCCAAGTTAGTGTTCATATCTTGTGCAGGATCAAAGTGTTGACGCTCCCCTGAAGCCACCCAAAGCTGATCTTCAAAGTCGAATAACATACGATGCCCATAATGCCCTTGTCCTGACATTTTTGGCACTTGTTCCCAGATTTTTTCTAAACCTGTTAATTTCGGTTGTTGCGGATTCGTGAGGTCGAGCTTAGCTCTGGAAATTTCTGCACCATAACCGCCTTGACCTTGTACAGCATAGCTCAGATAAACCCATTGATTTTCGCTAAAATGTGGATGAATCACCACATCACCTAAACCGCCTTGTCCGCCATAGGCAACTACTGGCACGCCTTGTACATCAACACTTTGCCGAGTCGACGGATCGAATAGTTTCAGCTTGCCTTGTCGCTCGGTAATCAGCAATTTTCCATCAGGTAGTGTATTGATTGCCCACGGCTCATCGAATGTTGCAACCTCTTCAACTTCATAGCTTTGATTAATTTTCGATGAATCTACACCATTCGCAGACGCTTCTAGATTTTGATTAGTTGCTTGCGCAGATTTATTTGGCGAGGAGCAAGCTGTCAATGTCGCAGTGACTGTTAGCCCCATGACCATGCAAAGATTTACACACAAAGATTTGGGATTGTATTTTGTACGCTGTTTACTGACTTTACCCATTTGCGACACTCCATTAATTCTACTTCTTTAATTTATCAGCATACGGTATTTTTTAGATTTTAACTGTGAAGTCTATGTTAATAAAACCTGTGCATTCTTATTCTGAGCACTCTATTTGCCTTTTAATTTTTTCATTCGATAGACAGCAATAATCATTGGTAAAGCCGTCACAATCAGCAATACAATATCCCAAATAACGTCGACCACGAGCATGCCAATAATACCCAGCATGCTAATCACACAAAGCAACCATAAAGTATTTAAATTACTCCACAGTTGCATTCTGCTCTCCTTTCATGCTCTTTTGCTTACGTTTTGCCCACCATAGCCACGCCCCATTCATGGTGATAAATAAGGTCAATACAGTGCAGAAACTCCACAGAATTTTCAGTGGTAGACCGCCATAATCGCCAAAATGCAAAGGCTGTGCGATCAAAAAAGCTTTTAAATAGGTTGGAATTTCATCAATTCTTCATGTTGTGCCAATCTGATTTTTTTATTTCAGCTTTTCAAAAATTTTGAAATCCTAGCGCACCCAACGAATCACATATTCATCAACATGATCCTCATCAACTTCCGTTTCAGAGATACAACGATGCGCAACTGATTTCTTCGCTCGAATCACACTCTGACGATCACCTGTAAGCAAATAATGCCAACGTGGCAAATCCTTACCCTCATAAACACGGCGATATGCACAAGTAGATGGAAGCCATTTGATTTGCTGTAATAATTCAGAGGTAAGCTGAATACAATCAGGTACAAAATCACGTCGATTTGGATAATCGCTACACGCCCCTGTCGAACAGTTCAAAAGTTTGCACGATACCGACGTATAGGCAACCTCTCCTGTATCTTCATCTTCCAGTTTAATTAGACAACACTGTCCGCAACCATCACACAAGGCCTCCCACTCTGTACGATTAAGCTGATCAATCGCATAGTGACGCCAAAACTCTGGACGGAGTACGAACGCGCTGTTTGATGAGCCTTGAGGAGTAATCGACATACGGGAGAATCATTTTAAGATTTGACGGATAATTGTAACAGCTTGAAGCCTGAATTGATGAATATTGCGCAAGTGAAAACGATGTAAATGACTTGTCTATTGTACATTTCTATACTTTTCATATCATTAAAAATCATAAAATATCAGAGAACACTTTTTATACGGTTTGTTTTCAGATGAACTACATTAGCCACCAAAGTTCAACAGATACAACCACATAATGACATTATAATGAACCTACAAAAGTTTTTATATAGGGAGTATTATTATGTTTCGCTGGGCAATTATTTTTGCAGTAGTCGCTTTGATTGCAAGTGTTTTAGGATTCGGTGGTGTTGCGGGTCTATCTAAAGATTTTGCAGTAATTTTCTTAGTGGTTGCAGTGATCTTGTTTATCGTTGGCTTTATCTCACGTGGTAAAGTTTAAAAAACGAAAACTTTAAACTACCCAAGTTTAAGAATCAAACAATGAAAAGCAATCTTCGGATTGCTTTTTCTATGTTATATTCATAATAGACATTTATGTTTTATCAACCTAAAAATTCAATACTCTAAACTGAATAAACTTCGATTTTAACTGTACTGCCGAAAGAAATGGATTGTGCGACAGTTGGAATTTTATGTCATTTGTTGTCCGTCCCTGTTCTTTACTACGAGCAATCATATACTCAAATACATTGCTTTGATTCTGTGCATAAGGTGCTAAATAGATTTTTTTCAAGTTCTTCACCATATGTTGACCATAGTTGATATATAAACGTTTAGTAATCTCCGCATCATATAAGGTATTTTCAACATCCCATTGCGTCACATAGACAATATGACATTCTTGTTCTTCCTTAGTTTTGTTTCCCTTATCCTACAACAAAAAAGAGCCCCGAAGGACTCTTTTTATTTCAATGCATTATTTCAGAATAGCGCTTAGAACTGCTCTTCATTGAATGCTTGGCTTAAGGCTTGATCTACTTCAGAGAAGTCATTTACGAGCTCTTGTTCAGCGTCTTCAGCTTCTTGACGACGACGCTCCAAATGATGCGCAAGACCTGTACCCGATGGAATCAAACGACCCACCACGACATTCTCTTTCAGACCACGTAGATCATCTTCTTTGCCTGTTACCGCAGCTTCAGTCAAGACACGAGTCGTTTCTTGGAACGATGCCGCAGAGATGAACGAGTCAGTAGACAACGATGCTTTGGTGATACCCATCAATTGACGTTCAAATTTCGCAGGAAATTTGTTTTGCGCCAATAGTGCTTGGTTTTCACCTACCACACGGATGTAATCAACTTGTTCGCCTTTGATAAAGCTCGAATCACCACCATCGGTAATTTCGACTTTACGGAGCATCTGACGGACGATCACTTCGATGTGCTTATCGTTGATTTTTACACCTTGTAAGCGGTAAACGTCTTGCACTTCATTCACGATGTAGTTGGTCAATGCCACTTCACCTTTCAGACGCAAGATGTCATGCGGGTTTTGTGGGCCATCAGACACCACTTCACCACGTTCTACACGCTCACCTTCGAACATGTTGATTTGACGCCATTTTGGAATCAATTCTTCATAAATCTCAGCACCATCATCTGGCGTGATCACCAAACGGTTTTTACCTTTGGTTTCTTTACCAAAGCTCACCACACCAGAGATTTCTGCAAGGATTGCATGCTCTTTTGGCTTACGTGCTTCGAACAAGTCAGCTACACGTGGTAGACCACCGGTAATATCACGTGTACGTGACGATTCTTGTGGTACACGACCAATTACATCACCGACACCGATGGTTTCGCCATCACGTACGGTCAAGATGGTATTTTGTGGCAAGAAGTAGAATTGCTCTTCGCCATCTACAGTATCCAAGACCACTGCAGGACGTAAGTCTTTACCAGATGCAGGACGTGAAGTCACAGGTAGAATCTCTACTGTGCTCATACCTGTTGCATCATCCGTCTTAGAGGTTGCTGTAACACCATCAGCGATTTGGCTGAAACGTGCTTTACCCGCAACTTCGGTCACGAGTGGATGCGTATGCGGATCCCATGTTGCCACGATACCGCCAGCTTCTACTGCTTCACCATCTTTGATCAAGATCGACGCACCATAAGGCACTTTATAACGCTCACGCTCACGACCGATCTCATCAGCAATACCAATCTCACCAGAACGAGAAGTCGTGACCAAGTGACCTTTGGCATGTTGTACAGTCTTGATGTTGTGGAAACGTACCGTACCTTTGTTACGTACTTGCACGCTGTTGGCTGCCGAAGTTCGGCTCGCTGCACCACCAACGTGGAATGTACGCATCGTCAACTGTGTACCTGGCTCACCAATCGATTGCGCTGCCATAACACCGACAGACTCACCCGGATTGACGATATGACCACGTGCAAGATCACGACCATAACATTTTGCACAGACACCGAAGTCTGCCTCACAAGCAATCACTGAGCGTACTTTCATTTCATCGACACCCGCTTCTTCTAAGCTTGCTGCCATTTGCTCATCAATGAATGTGTTACGTGGGAATTTCACTTCGCCATCAACGATCACGTCTTCCGCAATCACACGACCAAGTACACGGTCACGTAATGGCTCGATCACGTCACCACCTTGAATCAGCGGCGTCATGACTAAGCCGTCTAAAGTGCCACAATCTGGCTCAGTGATCACCAAGTCTTGCGCCACGTCAACCAAACGACGAGTCAAGTAACCTGAGTTCGCAGTTTTCAGTGCGGTATCCGCCAAACCTTTACGTGCACCGTGAGTTGAGATGAAGTACTGAAGTACCGTCAAACCTTCACGGAAGTTCGCTTTAATCGGCGTTTCAATGATCGAACCATCTGGTTTCGCCATCAAACCACGCATACCTGCAAGCTGACGAATCTGCGCCGCACTACCACGAGCACCCGAGTCAGACATCATGTAAATCGAGTTAAATGATTTTTGCTTCTCGTCTTCACCCTGTTTGTTTTTCACAGTGGTAAATGACAAGTTGTCCATCATCGCTTTGGCAACTTGGTCGTTGGTACGTGCCCAAATATCGACCACTTTGTTATAGCGTTCACCTGCAGTCACAAAACCTTGTTCGAACTGTTGTTCAATTTCACGGACTTCAGCTTCTGCTTTGTCAATGATTTGGTCTTTAGTCGGTGGAATGACCATGTCTTCCATACCAACAGATACACCTGAGCGAGTCGCTTGACGGAAACCCAAATACATCAATTGATCGGCGAAAATCACGGTATCTTTCAAACCGAGTTTACGGTAGCAAGAGTTGATCAACTTGGATAAGTTTTTCTTGGTCATTTCCACGTTGATTTCAGCGAAGCTCAGACCCGCAGGTACCACTTCCCAAAGCAAGCAACGACCTGGTGTGGTATCAACAACCAAAGTTTCTTGATGACGTTCGCCTGATTCGCTGATCACCGTTTGATGCACACGTGCTTTGACACGAGCGTGCATTGCCACTTGACCTGTCGCAAGCGCACGGTTGACTTCGTGGGTATCTGCAAACACCATGCCTTCGCCTTTGGCATTCACTGCATCACGAGTGATGTAGTACAGACCCAAGACCACGTCCTGAGAAGGAACGATGATCGGCTCACCATTGGCAGGTGACAAAATGTTGTTGGTCGACATCATCAAGGCACGTGCTTCAAGCTGTGCTTCAAGTGTCAATGGAACGTGTACCGCCATTTGGTCACCGTCAAAGTCGGCGTTAAATGCAGCACATACCAGTGGATGTAGACGAATCGCTTTACCTTCGATCAATACAGGCTCGAACGCTTGTAGACCCAAACGGTGAAGTGTAGGCGCACGGTTCAACATCACAGGATGCTGACGAATCACGTGAGCAAGTACGTCCCAAACTTCTGGGGTTTCACGCTCAACCATTTTCTTGGCAGCTTTAATCGTAGTTGCTTGACCAGTCGATTGTAATTTGGCAAAGATAAATGGTTTGAATAGCTCAAGTGCCATTTTCTTCGGTAGACCACATTGGTGCAAACGTAGTGTAGGACCTACGGTAATTACCGAACGACCAGAGTAATCGACACGCTTTCCGAGCAAGTTTTGACGGAAACGACCTTGCTTACCTTTGATCATATCAGCCAAAGATTTCAATGGGCGTTTGTTCGAACCTGTGATGGCACGACCACGACGACCGTTGTCAAGCAAGGCATCAACAGATTCTTGCAACATACGTTTTTCGTTACGCACAATGATGTCTGGTGCAGACAAGTCAAGAAGACGTTTCAAACGGTTGTTACGGTTGATCACACGGCGATAAAGATCGTTCAAGTCCGAAGTCGCAAAACGACCACCTTCAAGTGGTACAAGCGGACGCAAATCTGGTGGAAGTACTGGCAGTACATTCATCACCATCCACTCAGGTTTATTGTTCGAGTCTTTGAACGCTTCCATCAATTTCAAGCGTTTAGACATTTTCTTCAGTTTAGTTTCAGAAGATGTCTGTGGAATTTCTTCACGTAAACGAGCAATTTCTGCTTCAAGATCAATATCTTTCAATAGATCTTGAATCGCTTCTGCACCCATTTTCGCTGCGAATTCATCACCATACTCTTCTAGAGCATTGTAATAATCTTCGTCAGTTAATAATTGGTACTTCTCAAGCGTAGTCATGCCTGGATCAGTCACGACATAAGATTCGAAATACAATACACGTTCGATATCACGTAGTGTCATATCAAGCAATAGACCGATACGGGACGGTAATGATTTTAAGAACCAAATATGTGCAACTGGTGACGCAAGGTCGATGTGACCCATACGCTCACGACGTACTTTTGCAGTGGTAACTTCAACACCACACTTTTCACAAATGACGCCTTTGTATTTCATCCGCTTGTATTTACCACACAAGCATTCGTAGTCTTTGACTGGTCCAAAGATTTTGGCACAGAACAAGCCATCACGTTCAGGTTTGAAGGTACGGTAGTTGATGGTTTCTGGCTTTTTCACTTCGCCATGAGACCACGATTTAATCACTTCAGGTGATGCTAAGCCAATACGGATACGATCAAACTCAAATGGGGTTTGACCATCGTTATCCGTTTTTTTGCGCATGATATCGAGCAAGTCTTTCAATTTTTTTCTCCGTGTGTTGTGGAGATTTACACTTCACAACTGGGTCACAAATATTGTTTCTTAACTGAAATTGGGAATCTCTAATCCCCCTAAATCCCCCTTTGTAAAGGGGGACTTGCTCCCCTCTTTAATAAAGAGGGGCTGGGGGAGATTTCTTAGTCACCATTTTTCAGTTCAATGTTGATACCTAAAGAACGGATCTCTTTGGTCAATACGTTGAATGACTCAGGCATACCTGGATCCATATAATGGTTACCATCAACGATGTTCTTATAGATACGGGTACGACCTTCGACGTCATCTGACTTGACTGTCAACATCTCTTGAAGGGTATACGCAGCGCCATAAGCCTCAAGTGCCCAGACCTCCATCTCACCAAAACGCTGACCACCGAATTGTGCTTTACCACCAAGCGGCTGTTGCGTCACTAACGAGTAAGAACCAGTCGAACGTGCATGCATCTTGTCATCCACCAAGTGGTTGAGTTTGAGCATGTACATATAGCCCACAGTTACTGGACGATCAAACTTGTCACCTGTACGACCATCGAACAACTCGACCTGACCTGTACGTGAGTAGCTTGCAAGCTCTAGCAATTCTTTGATCTGACTTTCTTCTGCACCGTCAAATACAGGGGTTGCTAGTGGAACACCACCACGCAAGTTGCCTGCAAGTTTTAGCACTTCTTCATCAGTCAAGCTATCCAGATTTTCTTGTGCACCGCCAACTTTGTTGTAGATCTTGTCTAAGAAATCACGTAGATCAGCCATTGCACGTTGTTGTTTGATCATCTTGTCGATTTGTTCGCCCAAGCCTTTTGCAGCGAGACCCAAATGCGTTTCAAGAATCTGACCGACGTTCATACGTGATGGTACACCGAGTGGGTTTAACACCACATCGACTGGTACACCATTGGCATCGTGTGGCATGTCTTCGACTGGCAAGATGTTCGAAACAACACCTTTGTTACCATGACGACCCGCCATCTTATCACCCGGTTGGATACGACGTTTCACAGCCAAGTAGACTTTAACAACTTTGAGTACGCCATGCGTAAGCTCATCACCTTGTGCGATTTTGCGTTTTTTCTCAGCGAATTTTTCATCAATCTCTTGGCTCTTCTCTTGTAAGAATGCCAAAATTTGATTCATACGCTCAGCAACATCTTCGTCATTGGCTTGAACTTCTTTCAACTCAACAAACTCAAGACCAGACAACACGTCCGCAGTCAGCTTATCGCCACGTTTGGTTGTACCACCACCGTTCGATGTTTGACCATCCAGTAGGCGGATCATACGTTCACGTGCAGCTTCTTCGAAGATTTTGAATTCTTCTTTCAAATCTTTACGATAGGCATCAAGCTGTGCTTTTTCGATTGCTAAGGCACGCTCGTCTTTTTCCACACCATCACGGGTAAAGACTTGTACATCGATAATCGTACCCTTGGTGCCTGACGGTACACGTAAAGAAGAATCTTTCACGTCTGCCGCTTTTTCACCAAAGATCGCACGAAGCAATTTTTCTTCAGGAGTCAGTTGTGTTTCACCTTTTGGTGTCACTTTACCGACGAGAATATCGCCCGCTGTCACTTCCGCACCGATGTAGACAATACCTGACTCATCAAGTTTCGATAATGCTGCTTCACCCACGTTTGGAATATCCGCAGTGATTTCTTCTGAACCCAATTTGGTATCACGTGCAACACATGACAACTCTTGGATGTGAATCGACGTCAAGCGATCTTCTTGCACTACACGTTCTGATAATAAGATCGAGTCCTCGAAGTTATAACCATTCCATGTCATGAATGCGACACGCATGTTTTGACCGAGCGCCAATTCACCCATATCAGTTGATGGACCATCGGCAAGGATGTCGCCACGTGCAACTTCATCGCCTTGATTAACAATAATGTTTTGGTTGATACAGGTGTTTTGGTTCGAACGGGTGTATTTGATCAAGTTGTAGATATCTACACCTGCTTCACCAGCGACCATTTCATCTTCGTGAACACGGATCACGATACGAGAAGCATCAACATAGTCGATCTTACCGCCACGATTTGCAATCACACAGACACCTGAGTCACGTGCCACGTGACGCTCCATACCTGTACCCACAAGTGGCTTATCAGCACGTAGTGTCGGCACAGCCTGACGTTGCATGTTTGAACCCATCAATGCACGGTTAGCATCATCGTGTTCAAGGAATGGAATCAACGATGCTGCAACAGAAACCACCTGCTGTGGTGAAACATCCATATGCGTTACTTTTTCAGGAGGCATACGCACGAATTCACCTTGATGACGTACAGACACCACTTCATCAGTAAATGCACCTTTAGCATCTACCGCAGAGTCCGCTTGTGCAATCACGGTACCAACTTCTTCGATCGCAGAAAGGTATTCGATCTCATCTGTGACCGCACCATCAACCACTTTACGATATGGGGTTTCTAAGAAACCGAAATCGTTGGTTTTGGCATAGACAGAGAGCGAGTTAATCAAACCAATGTTTGGGCCTTCAGGGGTTTCAATTGGACATACACGACCATAATGCGTTTGATGTACGTCACGCACCTCAAAGCCTGCACGTTCACGTGTCAAACCACCTGGTCCAAGTGCTGATACACGACGTTTGTGCGTGATCTCAGACAATGGATTGTTTTGATCCATAAACTGTGACAATTGGCTTGAACCAAAGAATTCTTTAATCGCCGCAGCCACAGGCTTAGCATTGATCAAATCTTGTGGTGACAAGTTGTCTGTTTCAGCTTGAGAAAGACGCTCTTTTACCGCACGCTCAACACGGACTAGACCAACACGGAATTGGTTTTCTGTCATTTCACCCACAGAACGGACACGACGGTTACCCAAGTGATCGATATCATCGACTACACCTTTACCGTTACGGATCTCAACCAAAGTACGCATCACATCGATGATGTCATCGTTAGACAACACACCTTCGACTTGGCGTGTTTTATGATCTGTACCCACGTCATATGGACGACCCAAACGACGGTTAAACTTCATACGACCAACTGGTGACAAGTCATAGCGCTCAGGGCTAAAGAACAAATTACCAAATAGGTTTTCAGCAGCATCTTTGGTCGGTGGCTCACCTGGACGCATTACCTTGTAAATTTCGACCAAGGCTTCGTCACGATCACGTGTAATGTCAGCACGCAATGTATCAGCGATGTAAGAACCACGATCAATATCGTTGGTAAATAGGATGTTAAACTGCTTCACACCCGCTTCAGCGATTTTCACTAAGATATCGTGAGAAATCACTGTATTTGCAGGAAGCACTTCACCATCTTTTAAGCTAATGTCTTCCGCTGTAATGCGTTCGTACAGATACTCATCAGGCACAGCAAGCTTAGACAAGTTTGCCGCTTCCATCTGACGCACGTGACGCGCATTGATACGCTTGCCTTGCTCAACAATGACTTTGCCATCTTCGCCAGCGATATCGAACTGTGCCATCTCACCACGCAAGCGATCTGGAACAAGGTCAATTTGATAGCTTGACGCATCAACATAAACAGGTACTTTTTCAAAGAACAAACCAAGAATTTGCTCTGTGGTATATTCGAGCGCACGTAAAATCACAGACGCCAACAACTTACGGCGACGGTCGATACGCACATAGACTAAGTCTTTGGCATCAAACTCAAAGTCTAACCAAGAACCACGGTAAGGAATAATCCGTGCTGAATAAAGCACTTTACCGCTAGAGTGGGTTTTACCCTTATCATGATCAAAGAATACGCCTGGTGAACGGTGCAATTGAGATACGATCACACGCTCAGTACCGTTAATCACGAATGTCCCGTTATCAGTCATCAAAGGCATTTCGCCCATATAGACTTCTTGTTCACGTACATCTTTGATCGCTTTGGTATCACGATCACGCAAAATCAAACGAATTTTGACGCGCATCGGTGCAGCATAAGTCGAACCACGCAAAATACATTCACGCACGTCAAACTCAGGCTTACCCAAACTATATTCGACAAACTCTAAAGCTGCATTTCCTGAATAGCTTTCAATTGGAAATACAGAGCGAAATGCGGCTTGCAAGCCAATATCATCACGGTTCTTCGGTGTTTTGCCATCTTGCAAGAACGTTCGATACGAGTCCACCTGAATAGCGAGCAAGTAAGGAACATCCATGATGTTCGGCAAATTACCAAAGTTTTTGCGGATCCGTTTCTTTTCGGTATAAGAGTATGCCATTTGGATTCCTCGGACATTAAACTCATCTCGTCTGCAGTACGAGATGGAGCAGAAGTTATCAACGGGTCAAGGCTGACCGTCGCTTTTCAAAGCTGCAAAAAACCAAAAGCGACATTAAAATGTTTAGCAATATGCTCTACGATCTTTCAAATTACTGAAAAATAAATAGAAAAACATTGCTAAACATTCAACACAATCACGTTATCGGCGCAAAAAATGAGACTTCATCAAAAAGCGAGCCGATCATTGTAACGCAAAAAGGCTGATGACCCAAGAGTCATCAGCCGTTTTTTGGAGCTGATTTATAAAAAACCAACTCCCCAAGCCATTACTTAAGTTTAACTTCAGCACCAGCTTCTTCAAGTTTCTTCTTAAGCTCTTCAGCTTCTTCTTTAGAAACACCTTCTTTAACTGCTGAAGGAGCGCCTTCAACAAGATCTTTCGCTTCTTTAAGACCAAGACCAGTCGCTTCACGAACTGCTTTAATTACAGCAACTTTGTTCGCGCCAAAGCTAGCCAACTCAACAGTGAATTCAGTTTGCTCTTCAGCAGCAGCAGCGCCACCAGCACCAGGTGCAGCAGCAACAGCAACAGCTGCAGCAGATACATTGAATTTCTCTTCGAAAGCAGAGATCAATTCAACAAGTTCAAGTACAGTTTTTTCAGCAACTGCATTCAAGATTTCTTCGTTTGTTAAAGCCATGAGAATAACTCCAAATGGATATTAAATGGTGTAAATGATTGATTAAATTTAAGCTTATGCAGCTTCTTGCTCGTTTTTCTCTTTGAGCGCCGTCATTAGGCGACCCAATTTCGAAATTGGAGCTTGAAGAACAGATGCAAGCATAGTAAGCGCTTTCTCTTGGTTCGGAAGATTCGCGATTACGCTTACTTCAGCACCTTGATAAACCTTGCCATCAAATGCAGCAGCTTTGAGTTCAAATGCCTTGTTTGATTTTGCAAATTCTTCGAACAAGCGTGCAGCTGCACCCATGTCGTCTTCAGAAGTTGAAAAACCAAGAATTGTTGGACCAACTAGGTTGTCATTCAAAATATCGAATGGCGTACCTTCGAATGAACGCTTTGCCAAAGTGTTACGAACAATTCGAGTCGTTACACCAAGCTTACGAGCTTCAACACGTAATTGTGTCAATTGCTCTACATTCAAACCTTGATAGTCTGCAACAACGGCAGAGAACGCTTTAGAAGCAACTTCGTTCACTTCTGCTACGATCTGTTTTTTGTCTTCGATAAGAAGAGCCATTGTAAAACCTCCTAAGGTGACTTATGCACTTATACAAGTGCACTCCCAATTTGTCAGTCTTGCGACCCACACGCGGAGGAGGACATCAATCACACCACCGCGTCTACTCAGGCTCGAAGATTAAGAAATCTGATGTAAACATTAGACTTCACCTGAGGTCTTTGACGCTGACAGGTTTACACCCATCAATTCAAAGTTTGCCTAAGTTTGCAATATACGACAGAGCGTTTCTTGCGTAAAAATCAAAGCAGCGCTTTGATTTTTACTCAGGGCTTTAAAATTCTTTTATCTAAACCAACTTAGTTTGAAACTTAGTTAGATACGTTGTTTACATCAATGATCAAACCAGGACCCATCGTAGAGCTCAAAGTGATCTTTTTGATGTATACACCTTTAGAAGTCGCAGGTTTTGCTTTTTTCAAGTCAGAAACCAATGCTTCAAGGTTTTGGCGTACAGCAGTTTCTTCAAAACCAACTTGACCAATCGCAGCGTGGATAATACCTGCTTTGTCTACACGGTAACGTGCTTGACCAGCTTTGGCATTTTTCACAGCACCAGCAACGTCAGGCGTTACTGTACCAACTTTCGGGTTTGGCATTAAGCCACGTGGACCCAAAATCGTACCCAACTTACCAACAACGCGCATTGCGTCTGGAGCAGCAATCACGACATCAAAGTCAAGGTTGCCCGCTTGGATTGATTCTGCAAGATCATCAAAACCAACAATGTCAGCGCCTTCAGCCTTTGCAGCTTCAGCAGCAGCACCTTGTGCAAACACTGCAACACGTACAGTTTTACCAGTACCTGCAGGAAGAGTTGTTGCACCACGAACCACTTGATCCGATTTACGTGGATCAACACCAAGGTTTACCGCAACATCCAAAGACTCTTTGAATTTTGCAGCAGGAAGACTGTTAAGTACTTTTACTGCTTCTTCCAAAGTGTAGACTTTGTTTGCTTCAACAGCTGCAGCAATGGCTTTTTGACGTTTAGTTAACTTTGCCATGTCTTATAGCTCCACTTCCAAGCCCATAGAACGTGCAGAACCAGCAATGGTACGCACACGCGCGTCTAAATCAGCACCAGTTAAATCTGGCTCTTTAGTCGTAGCGATCTCTTCTAATTGAGCACGAGTCAACTTACCAACTTTGTTCTTGTTAGGTACTGCTGAACCCTTTTGAATGCCTGCAGCTTTCTTAAGAAGAATTGCAGCAGGAGGAGTTTTCATGATGAATGTGAACGACTTGTCGTTGTACACAGTGATCACAACAGGAATCGGAAGACCTGGTTCAACTTTTTGTGTCGCAGCATTGAATTCTTTACAGAATGCCATGATGTTCACACCACGTTGACCAAGCGCAGGACCGATCGGTGGAGATGGATTTGCTTTACCAGCTGGAACTTGCAGCTTGATATAGCCGTCAATCTTCTTAGCCATGTTCAATTACCTCTTGGGTACAAACGCCGCTAGGCTCCCCAAATTGTATGTATCTGCCACAAAAAACACGACAAATACAAAATAACAAAGCCCGAATCATTCAAAAGAACTTATCGGGCAACGATACAGCAAAAAAAGCTAGTTGGCTTTTTCTACTTGACGAAACTCTAATTCAACTTGAGTTGGGCGATTAAAGACATTAATCGTCAAAGTCAAGCGAGATTTTTCGTATTGAATTTCCTCAACCACACCTTTGAAGTCTGTGAATGGACCGTCAGTTACCAACAGCTCTTCACCTGGTTCAAACATGGTCTTCGGACGAGGTGCCTCACCTGTATTATTAATACGAGCCAAAATCGCATCCGCTTCTTTTTGCGTGATCGGCGCTGGCTTCTCCGGTGTGCCACCAATAAAACCTAATACTTTTGGACATTCTTTGACGATATGCCAAGTATCATCATTCATTTCCATTTCAACTAATACGTAACCCGGGAAAAATTTACGCTCCGATTTGCGTTTTTTCCCATCCTTCATTTCCACTACTTCTTCAGTAGGAACAAGGACTTCACCAAAGCTATCGGCAACTGTGCTACGTGCAATACGTTCATTCAACGAACGCATGACTTGTTTTTCATAGCCAGAATAGGCATGAACGATATACCAACGTTTCATAGCAACTTATCCGATAAATAACTTAATCAACATACCCAATACATAGTCGAAACACCACAATACGATTGAAGTTACAATAACAACAACCAACACTTGCCATGAAGTGGTGATGGTTTCTTGCTTTGTTGGCCACGTCACACGTCGAAGCTCGATGCGTGAATCTTTTAATAGGCGAACAAAACCCTTGCCTTGGTGGGTGGCGTATATTAAACCGATTGCCGCAATAATACAAGCAGCAATCACACCAATGCGAAACCACACATCACTTGCAGGTGCCCAATATTGTGGCAAGTATTGATTTGCCAAACTCGCACCAATCAATAAAGCCAAAGCAACAATCCACAATATCACATCAAATGGCGAACCATTCTTGACTAATTCCGCAGGATTATTACGTTGAGGGATCGGCGCACCGTTAGACGCATCATTCGATTTATCATTCGACATTTTTTTACTCGTCGTAAACTTCGCGACTTATTATATAGAACAATTTCTCCTACATAAAGCAGGAATCTTATGCTTGGCAGGTCAGGAGGGACTCGAACCCCCAACATTCGGTTTTGGAGACCGACGCTCTACCAATTGAACTACTGACCTATAAAGCAGATCGGAAACGCATTTCCGACCTGAAATATCTTTAGATCACAGCAGTGACTTATGCAGTTACTTTCGCAACAACACCAGCACCTACTGTACGACCGCCTTCACGGATCGCAAAACGTAGACCTGGATCCATCGCAATCGGGTGGATCAATTCTACTGACATTTCTACGTTGTCACCTGGCATTACCATTTCAACGCCTTCTTTCAACTGGATCGCACCAGTTACGTCAGTTGTACGGAAATAGAATTGTGGACGGTAACCGTTAAGGAATGGAGTGTGACGACCACCTTCTTCTTTAGAAAGTACATATACTTCCGCATCGAATTTAGTGTGTGGCTTGATCGCGCCTGGCTTAGCCAATACTTGACCACGTTGTACGTCTTCACGCTTAGTACCACGTAGAAGTACACCACAGTTCTCGCCTGCACGACCTTCGTCAAGCAATTTACGGAACATTTCTACGCCGGTTACTGTTGTTTTCACTGTATCTTTGATACCAACGATTTCAACTTCTTCACCAACTTTAACGATACCAGATTCAACACGGCCTGTTACAACTGTACCACGACCAGAAATTGAGAATACATCTTCGATTGGCATCAAGAATGCTTTGTCGATTGCACGCTCTGGCTCTGGGATATAAGAGTCAAGTGCTTCAACCAATGCAAGTACAGCTGATTCGCCGTATTGACCAGCATCACCTTCAAGTGCTTTAAGCGCTGAACCACGGATAATTGGTGTATCATCGCCTGGGAAGTCATAAGTAGAAAGAAGTTCACGTACTTCCATTTCTACCAATTCAAGCAATTCTTCATCATCAACAAGGTCACACTTGTTCAAGAATACAAGAATGTACGGTACACCAACCTGACGAGAAAGTAGGATGTGTTCACGTGTTTGTGGCATTGGACCATCAGTCGCAGCACATACAAGAATCGCACCGTCCATCTGAGCAGCACCAGTAATCATGTTTTTAACATAATCGGCGTGTCCTGGGCAGTCTACGTGTGCGTAGTGACGTGCAGGAGAATCATATTCTACGTGTGATGTATTAATGGTAATACCACGTGCTTTTTCTTCTGGTGCAGAGTCGATTGCTGCGTAGTCTTTTGCTTCACCACCGTAGGTTTTTGCACAGATTGTCGCAATCGCTGCTGTCAATGTTGTTTTACCATGGTCAACGTGACCGATAGTGCCCACGTTTACGTGTGGTTTATTACGTTCAAACTTAGCCTTAGCCATGATGATACTCCTCGCTTACGTCGAGACTCTCGATCCTGATGTATTGACTCTCTGACAAATCAACTCAAACAATCAATCATACAGCCATCGACTGAAATATGTTCAGCTCTTAAAAGAATTAAAAAAACCTGAACGCCTAATACTTTAAAAGCAGACTAAAAAGCCTGCTTTGATATAAAATTCTGTCGTTTTCAGCATACTACCAATCTTTATTTAGTAGCTTGTGCATTTTCAAATCTGGAGCTCTTATCGAGATTTGAACTCGAGACCTCTCCCTTACCAAGGGAGTGCTCTACCACTGAGCTATAAGAGCAATAGACTACATAGTGTAGTTTTCAATTTTCGATGCTCTTCGAATGGAGCGGGAGACGAGGGTCGAACTCGCGACATGCAGCTTGGAAGGCTGCCGCTCTACCAACTGAGCTACTCCCGCACGACGTTGGTTACTTCATTTTATTTGTAAAATTGAAGTTCGGACTCAATCGAAGTTGAAAAATGGTGGTGAGGGAAGGATTCGAACCTTCGAAACTTTCGTGGCAGAGTTACAGTCTGCTCCCTTTGACCGCTCGGGAACCTCACCTTTTTTCACTCTTATTAGAGCTCGTTGCTGTTGCTATCTTAACACATTTTACAAAACCTATTTAAACAAGGTTTCTAAAAATGGTGCCGGCACACGGATTCGAACTGTGGACCTACTGATTACAAGTCAGTTGCTCTACCAACTGAGCTATGCCGGCTTTTTTGATTTAAACATCAGTGAATATCTATATGACATATCAATGACGTTTCGCATCAGAACGGTGTGCAGTTTAGCAAAACTCTCAAACGATGCAAGTGGTTTTTTGCAGGATATCCGCTGAAATCCTATAAAATCAACCCATTTGATGATAATTCAACCGCTTTGATTACCGCACGTGCTTTGATTTGTGTTTCATTCCATTCTGATTCTGGATTGGAGTCTGCCACCAAGCCTGCGCCTGCTTGGACATAGACTTTGCCTTCTCGGATAATTCCTGTACGAATCGCAATCGACATATCCATCTCACCATGCCAACCGAGATAACCAACGGCACCGCCGAATACACCACGTTTGACAGGTTCAACTTCATCAATGATTTCCATGGCACGAATCTTTGGTGCACCTGACAATGTGCCTGCAGGAAAGGTTGCTTTTAACACATCAAGCGCATCGACATCATCGAGCACTTCACCTTGCACATTGGACACGATGTGCATGACATGGGAATAGCGTTCAATCACCATCTGATCGGTGACTTGCACTTTACCAATTTTTGATACTCGACCGATATCGTTTCGCCCAAGGTCAATCAGCATCAGATGTTCAGCAATTTCTTTCTCATCCGCAAGCAAGTCTTTTTCTAAAGCTAGATCTTCTTCATGGGTGTTGCCACGAGGACGAGTACCTGCCAGTGGGCGCACTGTTGCCACTCCATCTTCCAAACGGCACAAAATCTCAGGCGATGAGCCGACGATATGAAAAGGTTTTTGATCGTGCAAAGTGTAGCCTTGTACCAAGAATAAGTACGGCGATGGATTGAGATGACGAAGCGCACGATAGACTGAGATCGCATCGCCATCAAAATCGGACACCATACGATGCCCAGGCACCACCTGCATCACATCGCCGGCACGGATATATTCTTTGACCGATTCGATGGTATCTAAGAATTTTTGTTTGCCCGTTAAAGATTCGAACTGTGGTGGCGTATGTGGTTTCGCCGTTAAGCTCAAAGGCTGAGCAAGTAAGGCTTCAATTTCATCAAGACGTTGTTGTGCTTTTTCATAAGCATCTGCTTGTGTCGCATCAGCGTGACTGATCAAAAACATGGTGTCTTTGAGATTATCAAACACGATCACGGTTTTAGAGAGCATCATCCAAATATCAGGCAAACCCACAGGATCAGCTTCTGGAACATTGGTTAATTTTGGCTCAATATAGCGCACCGAGTCATAGCCAAAATAACCGACTAGACCGCCTGTAAATTGTGGTAATTCTGGAATTTCAGCATGTGGCGGTACTTTGAACTGGGCTTGATAATCTCGAATATATTGAAAAGGGTCACTACAAGGTTGTGTCGTGACTTGCCCTTGCACATCTTGAATACTCATCACCCCTGCATTACAGGAAAAAATTGTGCTTTCACCCAAGCCAATAATCGAATAGCGTGCCCATGTTTCTCCGCCTTCAACCGATTCAAATAAATACGCCAAAGCCTGCTGACGCAAACGTGCAAATACGGTGAGCGGGGTTTCAGTATCAGCAAGGCGCTGACGAAATACAGGAATGGTTTGATAGCCTGCTTGGACAAGGCGTTGAAATTGCTCTGTTTGAAGTTGTTCTTTTTTAAGCTCGTTGTGTGAGGTCATGGTCTTTGCTCAATGTTGAAAAATGATTCGAAAAATGGGGGTCAGACGAAGACTCGCCATCGAAACATGATTGGGCACAACATTGTGTTAAACATATTTTCCTCAAAAGTCTTGAAGTGGAAGATGCAAATGACGCAAATAAATTGAAAATTTCCAGTCATTCATTTAACGTGGAATCAGCTCAGCCAATGAATCAATCACCATCTGTGGTGAACAGGCATGGATATCTTCACCATGATTATAGCCATAACTCAGCACAATACAATCGACATGCGCAGCTCGTGCCGCTTCAACATCGTTACGTGAATCACCAATCATCAAAGTGTGTGCAGGCTTTTGCTCAAAATAGTGCATGGTGTGTAGTAGCGGCTCAGGGTGTGGTTTACGATTGATCAATGAATCGCCACCAATCACCAGTGAAAAGCGATCTAGAATATTCAGTTGCTTGAGTAGACTGTGCGCCGCATCAAACGGCTTATTGGTGACACATGCCAAAGTTTTCTGCTTAGATTGGCAATAGTCAAAAAATTCAAGCACACCCTCATAGGTCTCGGTATCAACACAGAGATGGCGTTGATAAACTGCTAAAAATCGCTGTAAAAGCTGTTGCTGAAGTTCAGGATTTAAGCCGTGTTCTTGATATTGAATCACACAACTACAGAGCTGTGATGCACCTTTTCCAACCCAAGTTCGCACTTGTTGCTCAGTCACGGTAGGGCGACCCAGCTCAGCGAGCGCCATATTCATTGACGCATACAGATCACGTGCAGAATCAACCAATGTGCCATCGAGATCAAATAGGATCAGTTGTCGTTGCGATAGATCAGCAAGAGAATTCATCAAAAGCTCTGTCATTTTAAAAGGCGTTTATTGGCCGAAGAAGAACAACCCTGCTAAGACAAGCAAAATCACCAAGACAATTAAACTCATCAAACCAACTTTGGCATTTTTTTGCTCAGTCTGTGCTTTTTCCACACGGCTTTTAGGCTGTTCAATTGGCACAACTTTGGGTTCAGACTTCGCCTCGACACTTGCACTAATGTCAACATGCTCAGGAATCGGCGCAGGCTTTGGTACTCCAATATTGCTTGGCATGCCATCTTGCTTCACTTCCACATCACCACGCTCTGAAAGCGTTGGCATCCCTGCATCAGAGGGTACAATTTTTTCAAGATCAGGGGCGACTGTTGCTTCATCTTTCGAAGCCAAAGCATCTGCAATGATTTGAAAGCAAATTGATTCAAAGTTGATTTCATCAAGATTTTTCAGTTGATGCTCTGTGATCTTCTGACCATTCACAAATGTGCCATTTGAAGACTCTAAGTCTTGTATCCACAGTTGCTTACCATCTTCTTTCAACAATAAAGCAGCATGACGACGTGACACATGTGATGCTTGCAAGACAATATCTGCCTGCTGATGACGACCAATGACCATATCACGATCAATAACTATCGTTTGCCCTTCGATTGGTTCGCTTTTGGCGACTAATTTCCAGTTCATGTCTTTACCTTATTTTTAACTTCGCTGAATGATTTTCGAATATTTTAAATCGAGTTTCCAAAGCATCAAGCACTAAACAAATAAGTCATGATGCTTCAAAAAATTGTATCTTACCCTATTCGTCTACTCCGTTAATCCACTCGAATTGTCGTTTCCGTAGTGGTGTTCGAGGTTCGCTCGATTTGTGGTTGAGCATATTCAGCTTGTGAATAATCCACTGCCGTTGGCGTATTGACGATCGGTTGTGCTGTTGTAGTTGGACGCAAATCCACGACTGTTGCGCCATTTTGCTGACTTACAGCTGTGACTGGTACTGTTTGATATTTCTTGCCATCTGCTGTGCGCTGTTCTTTGGCAATCGGCAAAGTCATCCGCTGATCATACAAATCATCCGCTGTGTCTGGCAACGATGCAAAGCTTCCATCCGTATCAAATGCCAATTGAAGACTTCTGATCTGATTATACCGATCACCTGTCACATTACGACTATCTGCCGCATCTTTAATGATCGTTGGATGAATGAACAATAATAAATTACGCTTTTCCGTGCTGGCATTATCCGAGCGAAATAAACGTCCCACTACAGGAATACGCCCAAGTCCTGGTACGGCTTGTCGCCCTTCTTCTCGGTCATCTTGCATCAAGCCACCAAGCACAATGGTTTGACCATTTTCAGCCAAGATTGAGGTTTTGATTGCACGCTTACTGGTGATCAAATCCGACGCAGCTGTACTATTGGTAACAGCCGAAACCTCTTGCTCCACTTCTAAACGCAATGTCCCGCCTTCACCGATATGTGGCACGACTTTTAAGGTAATCCCTACATCTTTACGCTCAATCGTCGTGTAAGGATTTGCCGTTCCACCATTGGTACTTACCGACCCTGTGACAAATGGCACATTTTGACCAACAACGATATACGCCTCTTCATTATCCATCGTCACAACTGATGGTGCCGACAGTAAATTGGATTTGCTACTCTTTTCAAGTGCTTGAACTAATATGCCAAAAAAGCTACGTGTACCATCGCTGTTCTCATTATAGTCACCAAGCGCAATAGATGCTCCACTACTCAAGCCGTTTAATGCTGTAGCTTGCGCAGTTGATCCTGCTAAAGCAGCTCCTGCGATACTTGCTATGCTCGCTCCTGCATTGGCAAAGTTAATTAAGCCGACGCCACTGGATAAATCACCTAATGCCCATTGCACACCGAGTTGGTCCGCATTCGTACCAGATACCTCTACGATTGCCGCTTCGATCAGCACTTGTTGACGACGAATATCGAGTTGTTCTATGGCGCTTTCGAGTTCACGCATCAACTGCGGATCTGCTTTAACCACCAAAGCATTTTGTGTCGCATCAGCAATAATACTCACACCATTGGCATTAAAACTGGTCAAGGCATTTTGATTGCTATTATTTGAACTGGTAAGATTGATGGTCGAGCCTGTTCCACTGGCACTATTTGAGCTTGAGTTTGAATTATTGATTAACGAGTTGATCTGATTGTTTGAACTATTACTTGAATTAGAACCACTCGAGCTGCTAACCGCTTGCCCAGTGACTAGACCTTGTAATATTTCCGCTAGATTTTTGGCATTGGCATGTTTTAAACGGAATACACGAAGTCCACCCAATCGATCTGCTGATGGCACATCAAGCATTTCGATCAATTGACGAATCCGTTTACGGCTATGTGTATCACCTTTGATAATAATCCGATTAGTTCTCGCATCAGCAATCACACGTACACGTGAGCCTTTAATGTCTTTCGCCGCACCTGTAGAGCTCATTGAATCAAGTAAACCAAGCACCTCTTCTGCCTGACTCGACTGTAATGCAACCGCCTCAATATCATGATCACCTGTCCCATCAAGATTGCGAATAATGGTTTCAAGCTGATAAATATTTGCCGCACGATCAGACACGATCAAAGCATTGGTTCCCGGTACTGCCGCCAAGTGTGCAAACTGTGGCATCAATGGACGCAGTGCAGGAATGAGATCATTTGGATTGGTATTATCCAGCCAAATCACCCGAGTGACGATTTGATCACCACGTGCATTATTACGTGCATCAAACGGAATCCCTGAATTTTTCACATTATTATCTGGGACAAGCTTAATGGTATTCCCTGACGGGATTGCCACCACGCCATTGACATTCAACACGCCTAAAAACAAGTCATACACTTGATCTTTATTTAGTGGCTTATTTGAAATCACCGTAACATTACCACGTACTCGTGGATCGACCGCAAAGTTCTTGCCAGTAATATCTGCCACTTCATTGATAAATGCAGTCAAATCTGCATCTCGCAAATTAATTTTCCACGTCTGTGCATGGCTTGCTTGTGACGCCACAAAAACCATCGGCGCCACTGCAAGTGCAGCCCAAAGTTGACGCTTTGCAAAAGATGAAGTCATTTGAACCATTTGCCTCATTTATATTAAATTACACATCACTGTGCTTAAAAACTTTGTTGGATGGTCATTGTCTGATCACCACGTTGTATTTCGATTTTAGCTTGTCCTGCTTGACGTACTTGCTCTAAGAGCTGTGCTTCATTGACTCCTGAAGACAAGTTTTGTCCGTTGACAGAAACAATTTTATCCCCTGGTTTCAAGCCCAATCTCACACGTAAAGCAGGTGGCGTTTGATCGGTCACTTCAAATCCATTTTGGGTATTATTGACACCCATTTGACCCAGATATTGCTCTCGATCTTGTTTGAGCTTTTCGATCGCTTGATCAATCGCACGATCAGGCGAGCGATTATTATTACGACTTGTCGCATGATTAGGTTGCGTACTCGGCAACGCATTTGAAGTGCGACTTGATGAGCTATTTAACTGCATATCACTTGGTGGCAAGTTTGCGGTACTGGTTTCGTCACCAAAGTTGACTTCACGTGTCTGTCCGCTACTTTCTCGAATAAACACACGATCCCAATACACTTCTGCCAATGTCATATTGGTGTCTTCAATCGTTTCACCCACACGATAGCTACTGGCATTATTATTCACACGAAGTACAGCGGATGATAAATGTCTTGGACTCGCCAATACTACACCTTCCAACTTCACAGGCAAATCAGCCTGTTGTGATTGTGGGTTCTGACCCTGTTCTTCAAATAATGAAAAACGCACGATATCAGGCATTCGTTGCTGTTGCGAACCGAGCACAACAGACTGTACCGTTGGCGCCTTTGTCGGTGCGACAAACCACCAAAATAAATTTGCCATCCGCCAACAAAGCCATAGCATCAGTATAAAAAAGATCACTGGGGCAGTTTTATTGAGCTTTTCCAGTTCGAAGCGATTCAGCCATTGTTGGATACTATTCATACTTGTCATACTCAGCATCCACCATTGCAACACGCCACAGATAAGTCGTCTGCTTCATTACAAACTCCCCAATGGCTGACGTGTGCTAATCACCGCCGTATCCATGCCTGCTTTACCCTGATAGCTCGGCGCATTCAGCAATAGCCGTTGCGTCACTTGCACATCAAGCATATTGTCTTTACCCAAACTCAAGTCTGCCATACGCTGTTTTTGACTATCCTGCACAGCAAGTTTCAGCTGATCATTCTCAGTACTGAGTTGCCCCACCAATGGCGGGATATCAATCCGCTCTAGACGCTGTGCAATCGGATAATTCAGCAAGCCACCCGCCCAAGTCAGTTGTCCTTCGGCATCTTGATAGCCGTGTTGCTTTTTATACTTTAAAGACACATCTTTCAGTTTAATATTACTGCTCGGCCACTGCCAATCAACCAGATTTGCCAAAGTATCACTACTGACTTCACCATTGACATCACTCAGGTAAATATTCTTACCCAAACCATATGCCACAACGGCGTTGATTTCAGTCTGACCTGAGTGCAAGGTAATATTCGATGACGCACGCAAGCGCAGAATCTCCCACGGCCGAGTAGACCATGACATCGTGCCTTGCAAATCTTGATATGACCAATCTGCTTCACCCTGCCAAATATTGCCATTTACATTATGGATATAGCGCATGTTTGGATAAAACTTACCCAAAAGCCACGTCGCAGGAACTTGTAATAGCACAAATAGTGCAAAAAGACCGAAAAACATCATCAGCCAAAATCTAAAAATCTTCTTATTGGTCATTCACATAGATACTCTAGTACAGCCCATCATTTAAATTTCTTTACTTCCATGAATCTCAATTGATCCGCAATGTTCATCACATTATGCACATTTTGCGCAATGAACCAACACCAGAATAGGGTCTGTTGACATTTCAACCATGCATTGCGTCATAGGCTAAAATCACATAAACGAGGCATGAAACGCAGAGAATGGTCACTCCCTTGTCAAGTTTCATAACGAAGTTTATGGCAATTTTAGCTATAACCCTTCGGGACAAGGATGCTTTTTGACGCTACGTCGTTAGAAATGAGTTATTTAGAATGACTAAATTTCCTCATTCCTGCCTAGTATCGCCTAAAAAGCATCCATTGCCGCAAGCATCTGTGAAATGTCAACAGACCCTAATTGAATTACAAAACAAAAAACCAAGCAGTTGCTTGGTTTTCAGGATTATCTAAGACAAATATGACTTTTTAATGACGGTGCACATTCACATAGAGAAAATGATGTCACAAAGACCATTAAACTGACCATCAGACTCGATACAATTAAATAGCAAGATCGTCGAGTTTTTTGCCTTTTGCAAGCGCATCTACCACCCAGCGAGGTTGTTTACCACGACCTGTCCACGTTTGGCTCGCATCTTTTGGATTGCGATAGCGTGGTGCGACTTTGCGAGTTGGTTTTGACTTTTTCTTTTGACCATGAGCCAAAAGTTCATCTAAGGTTAAACCCACGCTTTTTGCGACATCAACGAGCTGTGCATACGCTTGATCAATTTTTTCTTTGTTCTTCTGTTCGATGAGTTGTTGTGCTTTTTCAGTCAACTCTTTTAACTGATTTGGATTAAATTGATTTAAATCTAAGTTGTCAATATTGGTTCCCATGAGGACGTCCTTTAATGCGAGTTAAATACCAAATCAGGTATTGATAAATATGGTTTCGATAAAATATGTGTAACTAATACGCATTTCAATACATTATCTCAATACAAGTGTATAACTTTATTTTTAATTGGTTTATTCGAGTTTTGTAATTCTAATTTTAAAATAATTAATGGGTTCTATTCTTCATAAATCCCATTTGGCATATTTCTTTCTACTTTTTCTCTACGCTTTCTTTTTACTCTGCCAGTTCTTTCACTGTGTACTTTTTAAAGCAAAATGACATCATGACCTGTTTGTTTTTCAAAATCTATAACCTGTTGTTTAAACTCTTCAGGAATTGATTTTTTAGTATTTGTTTTGGCATCCAAAATCACAATAACCGCCTCACCATCAGCAACGATTTTATTCTGACTGTTGCTAAATAAGGTATAGCGCATACGCAGTGCAGAATTTCTCATTTCTTCGACACGTGTCGCAACGACTAATTGATCAGGATAAAATACAGGACTTAAATAACGACAATCACTTTTTGAAATTACCGTAATCACATCATAATTAAAAATATTAAATTGCTCTAAATATTCAATCCTTGCACTTTCAAAATAACGGTAATACATCACATTATTCACATGACCAAACGCATCCATATCCCCCCAAGCGACGGTTTGCTGAAAATGTAAGGGATAATCTGATAATTCACCGATCGCTGAGCGCTGTGAGGTCTGAGCTTGCATAATATCGTCCTTATACTTAGGTCATGCTAGAGGTTAAATTTAAAATCTTGATCGCTAAACTGAAGTAATCGTTTTAAATCTTGCTGTAAATCGTCTGATGGCAACGCACTTTTTACCCGTAAATATGCCATATACGCATCTTCAGGATATTGTGCTAATAATGCGTTTGCCTCATCAATATTGCCTACGGCTTGCGCAATATGCCATTTGGCAAAAGCGATGCTCGGCTGAGCAGGATATTGCGCAGACCACGCTTCGATTTTCGATGCGATCACGTCAATATCCAAATGTGCATGTTCAAACACCTGATCGAGCCAAATATACAGTACCTCTGGCACAAATCGCTCAGCTGAAATTTGTTCTGCAAAAATAAAACTCTGTAAATCAAATCGTTCAAACTGCACCATGAGTTTTAATAAGATAATTTTATGCTCAACAGGATAATCAGCAATCACCGACTGATGCTGTTGAATCCATGCTCCAAGCTGATCTATAGCACGCTCATCCGCACGATCTTTAAATTGAAAAAGTGCCTGTAACCATAATACATTTTGCGCTTGATCAAACTGTGGCTGAAACGTGGCATCAAACATTTTCCACGGATATTGCAACGACAGTTGCAACCATTTTTTTTGAAGCTGTGCGTGATATGCAGTTGCTAAAGGTTGTAACCACGTCGAGAGCGGTTGTACGCTTAAAAATTCAATACGTTCAAAGGCTTCAGCATGATTCCCTTCAACCAATGCAATATCAATTTTAAGGAGTTCCGCCAATTCAAACAGTGGATTTTTACTGTGTTTTAACCACTCTTTAGCACTTGTTGTGTCCATTTGATTGAGCGACATTTGCGCACGGATCAAAGGATGTAAAAGTGCAGAAGCTTGATAGGTCGAGATAATTTGCTGTTGCTCAGAAGCTTCTGCTTTGAGTAGCCACAATATCCCGAGTCGCTCATAAGGATGAAGTTTTTGAAATGATTTAGGTTGTAAATGATTTTGAATATTACGGCGGAAAATCTGTTTTAAACCATACCAACACGCATAGAGCACGATGAGGAATATAAAAAATAAGATCAGTACCAATAATAAATTGGTTTGTAACTGCCAACCATGCCACTGCAAAAAGACATAGCCAAAACCCGCATTAAAACTCAGCACAATAAATACGCCGAGTAATAGCAAAAATAAAATGAGATACGCCAAAATCACATTACGCATGACGAATTACCCTCTCTGCGACATCATGGCGTATCACCAAGCAACGTGATCGCACTCAGTTGCGGTGCAGGATTGAGTGCGATTCCATCTAAGCTTTTTAAGCTTTTTAATACCGATTGCGAGGTCGCATCTGGATATACAGCGAGATTTTCTGCCAAAATTGCAATCTGCTGACGATAGAAAGCTTTTTGCCCTGCATATAAGGCTTGCTGTGCCAGTAAGAGTTGCAATTGCATTTCTTTGTAATGTAGCGCACGTTGTTGCAAATCAGGTTGTTGTACTTGATCAACACGTTGTAACTTGAACCAATTGGACCAAGAGCGTGACTGACTGGCTTGATCTAGTGCAACTGGGTCAAGCTGTGTTTCGATCTTTTGTAATTGTTGTTGCAGGACACTCAGGTGTTCACTACGCTGTTGCGAATATTGAGTGATGGTGTTCTGATCACGTTGCAAGGCTGCGATAAGGGCTGAGTTCAAACTACTCGCAAGCAACTGCTCTTGACCCAATTTCTGTTTTAAGTTTTGAATCTGTGACAGCGCCATGCTTATACGTTGTTGTTGCAACATCGCTTGTATCAGGCTTAAGCGATCTTTGACATAACTCAAGCGATCTTGATTCAAACGCTGATTTTCAAAACTTGAAGCATTGATACTGGCAAGGGTTGGATTTAAAGCTTGTAGGCTGTTTTGCTGTGCTTGGTTTTGCTGTGCTTGGTTTTGCTGTGCTTGGTTTTGTTGCGATCGGCTTGTTTGCGTATTTGGATTTTTTGGCTGATTGCTTTTTGATTGTCTGTTTTGTGAAGTATTTGTTAGTGATGGATTTTCTTGGAATGATTGCTCATGAAATTGTTGCATTGAAATCAACTGATCATACAATGCAGAAACACGCTGACTTTGCTGATTCAGACTGAGATTAAGTGCATTCAATTGATCAGCTTTCACAAAATAAAGATCAAAGCTGAGCTTGCCCAACCACACCACGATCAACAATAGGATCAATGCGCCAATTTTATTCATCTTTGCTCATCAACAGTTTGCCCTAAACTCACTCGACCTATCACTCACTTTGATCATAGAAAATAAATAAATCAAAAAACAACGACGTCGTATCTCATGTCTTATTCGACATTGTTGCGATTCTGAACAACACTGTCAATTTCATTTGCTTGTAAATGTTGTACAGTCAGTATTTGAGCCGAGTCTACCAAATGATCTTGAAGCCTATAGTCTGGAAATAAATCATCTCGAAGCACTTGGCTTACACGATCGCCGAGCACCACGTATTGATTCTCAGAAAATATATCCTTGCTGACTATGGCATGTTCAACCAGTTGCGTCGTTAACTGTTGCCAATTTTTCCAACTTTGTTCACTGCTAATCAGAATCGTTGCAGGGAGCTGCTGTGCAAGTTGTTTTAAACCCTCAATCGTATAATTAGGCATCGCACGGCGATAGAGCAGAATATTTAACACCGTACAACCTTGTGCAATCAGCTCATCCATCATCAAAGTCCGTCCGCCAATGCCACGCCAAAACGCAATATTTAGACTTTGAGCATGTTGCTGTGCATTCGAGGGAGATTGCTCTGCAATTATTTCTTTTAAAATTGGAAGTTGTAACATGCCTTCGGATGTTTCCACCGTTGGGCATTGGCTATCAATTTTATATTTTGCCAATGCTTTCTGCGTCGACTGACCGACTGCAATCCATTTTTTCTTCTGCAATTCAGCCAATGAAATATTGCATTGCGAAGCATATTGCATCCCTAGTTCGACGGCAATTGGGCTGACCACAACGACAATTTCAGCATCTTTAAATTGAGCAAATTGTGCATGTAACTCTGCATCAAGCGCAATCGCCTCTAATGACAATAAAGGCAACTCATAGACTGAATAGCCCAAAGCTTGCAAAGCCTTGCTTAAAGCAGTCGCACGCTCCACAGGGCGAGTATTAATCAGGGGCTTTGATCTGTGTTGAGTCATGGTTAAATCAACAAATTGCTTTAATTCATCTTATTGCTGATCTTGGTTTTGATCATGATATTTTTCATTATACAACGCTTGCAATAACTCACCTGCGCCTTGTGCCAACAAGTCTTTGGCGAGTGCAACGCCCATTTCTTCCGCTTGAGCAGGTGAACCTTGTTGTTTGGCAATCAGTAATTGCTCGCCATCAGGTGAACCGACACGACCTTCAATATGGATCTGATCGCCAAGCCACTCGGCAAATGCGGCGATCGGCACTTGACAACCACCTTCAAGATGGGCGTTAAAAGCTCGTTCGGCACGCACGCACGCTGAACTTTCTGCATCATTCAAAGCGGCAATCCAACCTTGTACTTGCGCATCATCGCTACGACATTCCAGCCCAAGTGCACCTTGTCCTACCGCAGGCAAGCTGACTTCAGGACTGAGTGTATGGCGAATGCGCCCATGTAGCTTTAATCGTTTTAACCCTGCACTCGCCAAGATAATCGCATCGTATTGCCCTTCATCGAGTTTGGATAAACGTGTGCCAACATTACCTCGTAGATCAAGCACATTTAAATCAGGACGACGTGCCAAAACCTGACAACGACGGCGTAAGCTCGATGTGCCGACCTTTGCGCCGTGCGGTAAATCATCAAAATGGAGATATTGATTGGATACATAGGCATCTAGTGGATCTTCCCGAGTACAGATCGCAGCGAGTTCCAAACCTTTGGGCAACTGCATCGGCACATCTTTCATCGAATGCACTGCTAAATCTGCACGACCATCAAGTAATGCAGCTTCAAGCTCTTTGACAAATAAACCTTTACCGCCGATCTTGGCAAGTGGTGTATCTAAAATCTTGTCGCCTTGCGTGACAAATGTCACCAGCTCAACACTTAAGTCTTGATGTAATCCTTCAAGGCGTTGTTTAATATGCTCTGCCTGCCAAAGTGCCAAAGGACTTTTACGGGTGGCAATTTTTAAGACTGGCATGGCGAAAACTCATCAACAAACACGGATGACTTACACTACCGTGCTGATGGAGAATTGCAAGTGATTTTGGCAATTTTGATTTTTTCGCATTAACTTAAAGCTATATAATTGAAGTCATTTAAACTCAATACAAGGCAACCGAGTGCAGGTGTACAAGGAGTACATCAAACGAGGTTAACGCAGTAGTGTGTTTAAAGGGCTTTAATTATAAATTTTGAATACGCTCTTTAATCAAGGGCAAGTGCCGACGACTAATCATCAACTTTTCATCAATCTCTTTACAACGCACTTGATATTGTCCACTCGATTGCATTTCCAAACCATCCAAATATTTGAGTGACATCAAGGCATTACGATGAATACGAATAAAGTTATTTTCAAATTCATTTTCTAAATCTTTTAATGTTTCATCAATCAACACTTGACCATTCTTATGACGTACCATGACGTATTTCTGATCGGCTAAGAAATAATAAATATCATCTAATGGAATCAGCTCTACGCCACGATAAGTCCGTGCAGCGATGTGATGACGTGTCTGATGTTCAGGATCTTTTTCTGTCGTCGGTAACGCCTGGAGCTGTGCTTGATTCAACTTGGTCGCTTTTGCCAAAGCTTGTGACAAATCATCCATAGCAATAGGTTTGAGTAAATAGGCAATGGCATTGGTTTTAAACGCATCAATCGCATACTGATCAAATGCAGTACAAAAAGCGATCGCAGGCGGTGTGTCTAGGCTACTTAATTTTTGAGCACACACCAACCCATTCATTTCAGGCATGCGTATATCAAGTAAGATAACATCAGGCTGTTCTTGTTCGACCATTTCAAGGGCTTCTATACCATTTTTGGCTTGCCCTAGCACACGATGTCCTAGATGCGTCAACATCCGTTCCAGTCGCTCTCTTGCTAATGGTTCGTCGTCACAGACTACAATATCCATTGTGTTCCCCATTGTTTCTTATACAGATGTTTGCTTCCATTGCATCTGCTTTTTAATTCATTCATGAGTAATTCTCATGTCTTGTCAGTGATGAGCTGATCGCCCATTTACTGATATCGATAACTCAACAAAGTCGTATAGACATCATCACGTGCAAAAGTAGAAAACTTCACTTCTGCACCATAATACGCCATGAGACGTTGTTTCACGTTATCAATAGCAATCCCATTGCCTTGATTCGACTCTGATTTTACCTGAGCCTCTTTTGTTCGGTAGGGATTGGTCAAAACAATACTGACATGGTGGTCACGTATTTCTATTAATATACTCACCATGCTCGCTTTAGACAATGATTCTACACCATGATAAATACAATTTTCCAATAATGGTTGCAAAGTGAGCAGTGGAATCTTGGCTTGATTGAGCAGATTTTCACCATCAATACGCCATTTGACTTGTAAGCGATCACCTAAACGCACACCTTCGATCTTTAAATAACGCTGACATAGCTCGACTTCTTCAGACAAACTGACCTCTCGTAACTCAGTTAAACTCGCCCGAAAAAGACTCGATAAATCAATCAGCATTTGCTCCGCTTTAAAAGGATCACTACCGATCAGACTCACCACACTATTCAAACTATTAAATAAAAAATGCGGGTGAATGCGAGCTTGTAAGGCTTGTACTCTAGCCATCAGCTCAGATTGTCGTTGCTCAATCCACAGCTCACGCACGTATAGATAACGCAAGACAATCAAACCAATACCACCACCAAGCACCATTCGACGCAGGCTATGTTCAGAGATGATTTGCCAAGTCAGTGCATGACGAGGAAACTGCGCATGATGTTGCAAAATATTGATGATAAAACTACTAAAAAGCACAATCAGAATGAGCACTAAAAAGCTAAAAATAAAAAATGTCTTACGTGCCAAATACGGCATCCGACGTTGCAGATAATCAATACAATAGGCAAACGCCACACAAACCCAACTTACGAATAACACATGATGAATCAGTAAAGACCACGTAATATCAGACAACCGTGAAACACTTGCCACAGCCAAAATCAAGCCCAAAGCATTACTAGCTAATAACAGCTCAAAGACTTGTCGCCACTGTTTAAAGTCACGAAAGCCAAAACGTGGAGCTGGTTTTGATGAATTTGTTTTTGTTTGCACTGCCATGCACTGACACGTCCTGTTGAGTAATTTTTATCTCAAATTTAATGATAAATCGAAACTCTAAATTAGCATACTCCATGACTTTTTCATCTTGCATACACAATTCAATGCCTGTGGTAGCAATGTCTGTTATAATTTCACTCACATTTAAACAGTTTCAAATTGAATTGACGATCTTATGACTACACCGACAAATCAGCCAACTGATTCTTTGAATCCCGCTCAAAACCCGACTCAAACTTCCGGTATGTGGGGCGGTCGTTTTAGTGAAGCAACCGATGCCTTTGTTGCCGAATTTACCGCATCTGTGCAATTTGACCAACGCTTTTATAAACAAGATATCGCAGGTTCGATTGCACACGCCACCATGCTGTCTAAAGTCGGCGTACTCACTACACAAGAGCGTGACGACATTATCAACGGTTTGAATGACATTCAAACCGAAATCGAAGCAGGTCAATTCCAGTGGCGCATTGATCTTGAAGATGTACACATGAACATCGAAGCGGCATTGACGAGTCGTATCGGTATTACTGGAAAAAAATTACATACAGGTCGTAGTCGTAATGACCAAGTGGCAACCGATATTCGCCTTTATCTGCGTGATGAAATCGATGCAACTTTGGCTGTTTTAAAGCGTTTGCAATCAGGTATTTTGGATTTGGCAGGGAAAAATACCGACACCATCATGCCAGGTTTTACTCATTTACAAACTGCACAACCTGTGACTTTTGGTCATCATTTATTGGCGTGGTTTGAAATGTTGTTCCGTGATAGTGAGCGTCTGATCGACTGCCGTAAACGTGTCAATCGTATGCCTCTTGGTTCAGCAGCATTAGCAGGTACGACGTATCCGATCGACCGTAACTACACTGCGGAATTGCTCGGCTTTGAAGCGGTCAGTGAAAATTCACTGGATGGCGTATCAGATCGTGACTTTGCCATTGAGTTTAATGCGGCAGCATCGCTGATCATGATGCACCTCTCTCGAATGTCTGAAGAATTGATTTTATGGACGTCGGCGCAGTTTAAATTTGTACAGATCCCAGATCGCTTCTGCACAGGTTCGTCGATCATGCCACAGAAAAAAAATCCTGATGTACCTGAGTTAGTCCGTGGTAAATCTGGTCGTGTCTTTGGCGACTTGATTAGCTTGTTGACGCTGATGAAAGGTCAACCGTTGGCATATAACAAAGACAACCAAGAAGATAAAGAGCCGTTATTCGATGCGATTGATACTGTGCGTGGTAGCTTGATGGCTTTTGCGGATATGGTGCCTGCGCTTGTACCAAATATTGCCAGTATGCGTGAAGCGGCATTGCGTGGCTTCTCGACTGCGACCGATCTTGCCGATTATTTGGTAAAAAAAGGCGTGGCATTCCGTGATGCGCACGAAATCGTCGGTAAAGCGGTTGCGCTCGGTGTGCAAGAGGAAAAAGACTTGTCTGAACTGACCCTTGAACAGTTACAACAATTTTGTGATTTGATCACAGCAGATGTGTTTGATCTGGCGTTGACTTTAGAAGCATCAGTATCGGCTCGTGACCATTTGGGCGGGACTGCGCCGAAGCAAGTCAGTGCAGCGATTGAACGTGCACGTCAGCGTATTGCATCGCTCTAAGCGTCGAAATATTGGCTTAAAAAATTTACAGCAGAATTTAAGGAATCGTTATGTCAAAGCAGATATTTTGTCGTAAATATCAAAAGGAAATGGACGCACTGGATTTTGCGCCATTTCCAGGGGCGAAAGGTCAAGAATATTTAGAAACCGTGTCGAAGCAGGCTTGGCAAGAATGGCTGCAACATCAAACGACTTTGATCAATGAAAAACGCTTAAATGTGTTTGAACCTGATGCAAAAAAATTCCTTGAAGAACAACGTGAGAAGTTCTTGAGTAATGATGATTCTGTGGAAAAAGCAGAAGGTTGGACTGAGCAGAAGTAACGCAAACAGCCACGGAAATTGCCTCATGAATACACAAGAGATTGATCATCTCAGCAAGCAAAAAGCTTATGATCTCTATGATTCAGGTTTGATTCATCAGCTTGAGGTCGGTACGACCAAAGGACTGCAACAGATTCATCTTCATTTATTTGAGGGTTTATATGCGTTTGCAGGGCAAATCCGTGAGTTAAATATCTCAAAAAGCAATTTTCGCTTTGCCAATGCTTTATATTTAAAAGAGGCTTTGCGTGCTATTGAAAAAATGCCTGAGAACACCTTTGAAGACATCATTGATAAATATGTAGAAATGAATGTTGCGCATCCATTCTTGGAAGGTAATGGACGCTCTACTCGGATTTGGCTGGACTTGATCTTTAAGAAGCAACTTGGCAAAGTAGTTGACTGGGAAAAAGTTGATAAAACGCTTTATCTACAAGCGATGGAGCGTAGCCCGATCAATGACTTAGAAATCAGCTTTTTACTGCAAAATGCGTTGACTGATAAAGTAGACGACCGTGAAGTCTTTATGAAAGGGATTGATCAGTCTTATTATTATGAACAGCCTGAAGATCGGCGGTAATAAAATAATATGAATGCTACCGAGTTTAGAATGATCATTTCCGCAGTCGATCTTGTTGATTGGGGTGATGATTCTATCAATGGTCAACGAACAGAACTTTCCACGATTTTCAAAATTTTTAATGCAAATATTGACGTCACTAAACTGGTTGATGACTATTTTGAAGACTGCGAACGAGCAGGTAAAGGTGATGTTCATGTCTTTCAAAAGCAAAATAATCATGACTTCATTTTTGCAATTGATTTTTATAATGAACCTAGCGACCAGTTAGATCTAGTTGAAGTATTTTTTCGCTTTCCCGAAGACTCAATACTACATATTTCCGAAATCCTCTCGACTTTTTTTAATCGTTCTTCGGCTCAAATACTCTATTCACAAGCTACCTTTTGCATGCGTTTGAATGAAGCGCTTAATCCAAACAACTTTCCGAGAAATGTGAAGAACTATGTGCAACAACAAGTTATACATTTCATTGAGTAGATAAGAACTGTAATATCCTAGTCACTTTAAAAACAATATTTTTTCAAGATTCATCCTTTCAACGCCAAATTCTCCTCATAACTCTTATCTGCATCTAAGCCAAACGCCTTAAAAATCTCACGCTTAACCTCAATATTGCAAGGATTCCGCAAATCAAAAAAACCTCTCTCCTTCCAATATGGTGCATTTGACTTTGCCTCGATACACTGTTCCAGTTGTTCTGTATGCAAACTAAATCTAACCCCTTCATTTTGATACGGATTATTCCTTGCCCAATCATATTGAATGCGTGAATCATCCGTGTATAAATACTGATTAAATTGCGATGTATCTAACTCTTTATAAATCAAACCATATTGTAGGTAGACCAAATTCATCTCTTCGTAACGATTAGTTCGACTATATGAAATCAGCATATCTTGATCGGTCGGTCCAATCGGTCGATGGCCAATAATCGTATTCTCACCATAATAATAGTGATTATCCATCACGGCTTGCGAGGGGAGCGCCATGGTCTGTGCTAACGTATCCAAATCCACATCAAGCCGTTCACTGATTTGATGATACACCTTGACGATCAAAGGCTTGGCTGCAAGATGTGTCAATCCATAATTTTTATCTTTATCAAAACCTTCTGCATTACGATGCTTACTCACATCAAGCAAAATGCGCCCAAAACCATATCGGCGACGATCAATCTTGAAGGCAAAAAAATCACCTTCTTGATATTTCACCCGCTTTCTTTTGGCCTGTTGAAAGGCTTCGATTTTCAGCAGATCATCTGGCCAACTTTCCGCAATCCAACGCGTCAACCATTGCTGCAATGTGTCGAGCGTGCTGTCTTTTTCGAGCGCTTCAACATGATAGGTAGTTTGCGTGGCATAGCTGGCAATAACGACCTGATCTCGTGCAAATTGAAAATATACGCCCATCATCCCAAAAGACTGTGTGGCGGTGAAATTGAGTTTTTTCGGCTTTCCACGTGCCGTTTTGGGGAGCAGAATGGTGCGATTTTCAGCAGTTTTCTCATTCAGCTCTTTTTCAAAATAACTATTTTCCGTGACCCGTATTTCTTTGCGAATGCTTTCGCCATCAAAATATAAATATTGCTCGCCAAGCTGTTGCAACTCCCAATGCGCTTCAACAGGTGCTAAGCCCAAATATTTACGTTGTTGATTATTCAGTTCAAATCGTAATGCGTGCATGTCACCAATCCATTTTTAAACATCTTGGAATTTCTATCTATTGTCAATTTTCATACTACACATGCTGACGATTGATCATGTCGCTGATTGGTTAAAATATTTTTGATCTCGATAAAAAGTCGCATCGTGAAATGTACAGATCATAAAAAAAGCAGACCATCTGATCTGCTTTTTTCAAATTTCAATACTAGTTCAATGCTTAGAAGTGATATTTGATCAATGCACTGACATTGTTTTCATCGACACCATCGACGCCGTATTTATTAATCCAGTACGAATATTCCACACCGAGATATAGCTGTGTATCTGGAGAAATATGTTTGCCTGCATTCCATTTCAACTGGCTTGTCCAATTCATTTCGCTTTCGTGATCATCTTCTTCCGTTGACCAATCGAGGAAACCATCAAATAAGAAATCTTCATTCGATAGCTTGAACGGCACGCCATAGGTCAAGGTCAACTGCCAATCGTCATCAATACTGTCGTTATTGGCACGGTAGATATTGGCACTGGCATATTGGAAATAAGGAATATCAAGATCTACACCAATACCGTAAAGATAGTTGTTAAATCCTTCGCCACCTTCCCAAGTGATTGAAACCAATACATCTTTCACAATAACGAATTGAATATCTTTACCCGACACACCTACGAAGCTAAGACGTGGAGATGCTTCAAAATAGCTATCTTTTGCACCACCGCTTTCTGTACGGTCAATAAAACCAAAAAAATCACCGTATTTCAGTTTTGCCGCATATTCTGCTGTCACAGTGGTTTGCTCATCTTCAGGTGTCAGCTCGTAGTTTTCACCGTAGAGCGCCGTCAAGCTAAAGTCTTGCCAGATCGGTTTTGCCATGCTCGCCGTTGCACATGATGCAAGTGCGAACGCAACACAAAGTTGTTGAAATTTCATTGGTTTCCCCAGAGAGAATCTTTATTTTGCCCTTCGCATATATGGACGGATGCCACATCGGATTGACTCAAAACCCTGACACGCAAGCAAAACTAAAGACATAAAAAGATTGTGCGGTTTTTATTACCAAACTGTTACATTTTCAATCAATCAAATCAGGATCTGTTGACAGTCTAAATATTCAGATCAGTACACACTGAGAATATTAAAAATCTCTAAAATACAAAGCTAAAAAAACGACGAGTTATTGCTCGTCGATTTTCCACATTGGAATTTTAAAATTCAAATATTAATGCGCTGAAAACGCATCGTGTTCATCTCGATTTTCTTCACCGAGGCTTTGGCGGTTAAAAATCAAATTCATCAAGATCGCTGCAAAAGTTGCGGTACCAATACCGCCAAGATCAAAACCTGCAATGTGTAAAGAGAAATTGCCTGTACCCATGATCACCACCACAGCAGCGACGAGCATATTGCCATTTTGACTAAAATCGACACGATTGCTAATCCAAATCCGAGCGCCTGCAATGGTAATCAAACCAAAGACCACGATCGACGCACCACCCAAGATCGCCACAGGAATCGTGCTTATGATTGCACCAAATTTTGGTGATAGACCTAAGAGCATCGCAAACACACCTGCCACGACAAAGACCACAGTCGAATAAATCTTGGTTGCCGCCATCACACCGATATTCTCAGCATAAGTCGTCATCCCTGTGCCACCAACAGCACCTGACATCGTGGTGCACAAGCCATCCGCAAAGAAAGCACGTCCCATATACGGTGCAATATTTTGACCTGTCATTGCACTCACTGCTTTGAAATGACCTAAGTTTTCCGCAATCAAAATAATGAAAACAGGCGCAATCAGCAGTATCGCTTTGGCATCAAAACTTGGACTATGGAACTGTGGCAAGCCAATCCATGCTGCATTGATAATCGGGGCAAAGTCGATCGGCGTCCCTAGCCCCATAACATTGGCGAGAATAAAATAAAATAAATAGGACAGCGCCAAACCAACAAGGAGCAAAAGACGGCGCAACATGCCTTTGGTAAACACTGCAATGGTGGTAATGCTCAGCACTGTGAGCAACGCCATCCATGTATCAAAAGCATTACTCGACACGCCTTTGATGGTGATTGGTGCAAGATTCAAACCAATGATCATTACCACAGCCCCTGTCACCACAGGTGGCATCAGACGCTCAATCCACTGCGTCCCTGTGCGCATCACGATCAACCCGACTAAGGCATAGAAAATACCACATGCCATGATCCCGCCAAGTGCAAGACTGATATTCGGATTACTGCCTGCGCCGACATAGCCAGTTGCAGCTGCGACCACACCAATAAAGGCAAAGCTCGAACCGAGATAACTTGGCACTCGACCGCCTGTGATGAGGAAAAATAAAATGGTGCTAATCCCAGTCATCAACATGGTCAGACTTGGATCAAAGCCCATTAATAATGGTGCAAGGACTGTCGCACCAAACATGGCGAATACATGCTGCAAACCCAATGCGATATTCTGCCCCGCAGGTAAATACTCATGGATTGCCACAGGCGTTTGCTCTAAATCACCTCGATAAGGCTTCCAGTCTACAAACCAGTTTTCTTTTGAACTCACGTCCGCTTGACTGCCTGAACGGCTATTCGAATTTTGATTGTCGCTTTGCATCGTTTTACTCATTTTCAATACTGCGTCATTGTAGCGAAATTTGTGCCTTGCCACGAGATACATTGATCAAAGGATTTTTAGCCCTGCGGTTTTTCGTTATAATGCTCGGCATTACATTATTTCTAGATATTTATTATGACCGTCCGCACACGTATAGCTCCCTCTCCAACAGGCTTTCCACACGTCGGTACAGCCTATATCGCACTGTTTAATTTATGCTTTGCCAAACAACATGGCGGTGAATTTATTCTACGCATCGAAGACACCGACCAAGTCCGCTCAACGCCTGAATCAGAAAAAATGATCTTAGATTCACTCCGTTGGCTCGGACTCAACTGGTCAGAAGGTCCTGATATTGGCGGTCCACATGAGCCATACCGTCAATCGGAACGCATGGGTATCTATAAGCAATACGCAGTGCAATTGGTTGAGCAAGGTCATGCTTTTTACTGCTTTGCCACAGCAGAAGAGCTTGATCAAATGCGAGCAGAGCAACAAGCACGAGGCGAAACACCAAAATATGACGGTCGTGGTTTAAAGCTTTCTGCGGATGATGTACAACAACGTCTTGCGGACAATCAACCACACGTCATTCGTATGAAAGTGCCTGAAGATGGTGTGTGCAAATTCCAAGATATGCTCCGTGGCGAAGTTGAAATTCCGTGGGCACAAGTCGATATGCAAGTCTTACTCAAAACCGACGGCTTACCAACTTACCACCTTGCTAACGTCGTCGATGATCATCTAATGCAAATCACCCATGTGATTCGTGGTGAAGAGTGGATTCCATCTGCGCCGAAGCATCAATTGCTCTATCAATATTTTGGTTGGGACATGCCTGTGCTTTGCCACATGCCACTACTTCGCAACCCCGACAAATCAAAATTGTCTAAACGTAAAAATCCAACCTCGATTAATTATTATCGTGATATTGGCGTGCTTCCTGAAGCATTGCTGAACTACTTGGGACGTATGGGTTGGTCGATGCCTGATGAACGTGAAAAGTTCAACTTAGCAGAAATGATCGAACATTTTGAAATTCAACGTGTATCTCTCGGTGGTCCTATCTTTGATGTGGAAAAGTTAAATTGGCTGAATGGTCAATGGCTCAAAGCGTTAACACCGTCTGAGTTGCTCGATACAATTCTAGTGTGGCAAGGCAATCGTCAAAAACTCGAAGAGATCGCAGCAGCAATTCAACCTCGAATTAACTTGCTTTCTGAAGCGGTGAATTGGGCAGGATTCTATTTTAATCACATGCCAACGTTGACTGCTGAACAGTTTGAAAATAAAAAACTCAGTGCTGAACAAGTCCGTCAAAGCTTGCAATTTGCGATTTGGCGTTTAGAAAGCTTATTCACATGGAATAATGATACCGTTAGTCAAACCTTGATGGATTTGGCGAATCAGATGGAAATTAAACTGCGTGACTTTATGCCTGCGTTCTTTAATGCCATTGCCGGTTCGACCAGTTCGACCCCTGTGATGCAAGCAATGGTCACCATTGGTCCTGACCTGACTTTTGCACGCTTACGCAATGCTTTAGAAGTCGTTGGTGCACCAAGTAAGAAAGAACTAAAAGTATGGGAAAAGCTGAATGAACAGCTTAAACTGCCTAAAAATGAAACAAATGACAGTGCACAGTAATTCTCAGTTGACCTGTTGAATTGACAGTCTTACGCCATCTGCATAAGATGGCGTAACGCTTTTAGCGTGTTTGTTCAGACAACATTTTAATAATGATAAAGTTTGAAAAATAATTGGGGTCATAGCTCAGTTGGTAGAGCGCTACAATGGCATTGTAGAGGTCAGGAGTTCGATCCTCCTTGACTCCACCACATTCTAATCTGCATGCCTTTTCAATTTTGAAATAATTATAACCAAATCCCCTGTACCACTTCTCCAGTTTCAATCGCTTGCCCACTTGGCGCTCTCACCAAACAATTGGCTTGCATCAGATTTGAGAGCATATGCGACTGCTGTCTTGTCAATGGCTTCACCATTAAACACCCTTGATCGAACTCCGCCACCATACGGATAAATCGCTCACGTTGATCCGCTTTGATCGGTTGCGTTAATGTTGCACTAAACCATTGTAGGGTATTGCAGTTGCCTTGTACGGCATTCAACAACAGCTTGCCATAAACTTGCATACAGATATAGACCGCCGCAGGATTCCCAGGCAAACCAAGTAAATAGCAACGATGATCTTCATTATTAAATGATGCAAAAAAGAGTGGTTTCCCCGGTTTTTGTTTCACTTTCCAAAAGTGTTGCGCAAAACCATTGTTCAGCGCACACGGTCGGACATAATCATAATCACCAACCGATACGCCCCCTGTGGTGATCAACACATCATATTGGGTTTTAAGGCGATCAAAAGTGTCATTAACGACCGCTTCATCATCGGCAATATGCAAAATATCAACCTGAAAATGATTTGACTGGCACCATGCTTGAAGCAAAGGTCCATTAGCATCAAATACTTTTGAGCTAGCATCCATTGACAGATCATTACTAGAGGTCGCCACTTCATCACCAGTAATCAATACAGCGATTTTCGGTTGCTTAAATACAGTGACCTCAAAAACACCCGCCATACTCAAGGCGGCAATTGCGCCGACATTGAGATATTGCCCACGCTCAGCCAAAAGTTGCCCTTTCGACACTTCCTCGCCGATATGACGAATATCCGCATCAACTCGAAGTGGTTCAGTGATGGTGATTGATAAGTGGTTGGCTTGAACAATTTCTTGTCGTGCAACCGTAGTGATATTTTCAGGAACTTTACCACCTGTAAAAATCCGTACGGCTTGACCATGATGCAACTGAAATTGCTGATCACTGCCTGCTCGAATTTCTCCAATCACTTCAAAAGTTTGGTTTTGGAGAATTGAATCCTTTGCATTTTCATCATGAAAACACAGTGCATAACCATCCACCGCACTTTGCGAAAAGGTCGGTAAATTCACTTGGGAATAAATATCTTCTGCCAAATAGTGATGCAAACTTGCCTGCAAGGCTTTCTTTTCAGTGCTTAAAGGTTGTGTCTGTTGCAGAATGATTTCGATGGCTTGATCAATGCTGATTAAGCCTTTTTCCGCACCACATACTGATACTGTTGCCACCATGATTTTAAATGACCTTATTGATAACCTTGCGCATGTGGCACATCTTGACTAACATCAATGAGATGCACCAATGCAGGCAAAATCGCCGCCATCGACTCACTTGCACCACCACGACTCCCCGGAAAAGTAATCACAAGACTACGATCAATATAGCCTGCCACACCACGAGAAAGCGCCGCATACGGGGTACGTTTCTGCCCAAAAGATCGTGCAGCTTCCATCAATCCCGGGATTTCACGTTTTAATAAAGGCTGTAAGGTTTCCACGGTAATGTCACGAGTACCCAAACCTGTACCGCCCACAGTGATCACACAGGCATAGCTTTTACTCAACTCTAAAACAAGGGTTTTCAGTTGCTCCGATTCGTCAGGCAAGATTTGATAATGAATCGGATCAAAGCCCGCTTGCTCTAAAGTGTCTACCACCGAGCGTCCTGCTGTATCAGGCTTGCGTCCTGCTGCCACGGTATCAGACAGTACAATCACCGCCGCAGACACTGCACGACGTAGTGTGCGTTTGAAGTGAGATTTTCCGCCTTTTTTCTGATCGAGTTTGCATTGCTGTAGCACCAAGTCTTCAGGCTCACAATGCGGTTTGAGCATGTCATAAATGGTCAAACCTGCGAGGCTTGCCGCCGTCAAGGCTTCCATTTCCACACCTGTCGGACCGATGGTTTCGACTTCGGCATAGATCACCACACGGTCTGCTAACAGCTCAAACTCCACATCCGCCCGATAAATCGGCAATGGATGACACAACGGAATCAGCTCATCAGTGCGCTTTGCTGCGAGAATGCCTGCAATACGTGCTGTTTTGAGTGCATCGCCCTTTTCAGTATTACCATCCGCAAGCAATTGAATGCAGTGTGCAGGTGCAAGCAACTCGGCACTGGCTTTGGCAATTCGATAGCTTTCAGGCTTCATGCCGACATTTTTCATCGCAAAAATTCCAAAAAATTAAAATCTAAAATGTATGATTCAAATGAACCTTTAATGATCATGTGTACAAGCTACATGGTCGTGCTGATGGTGTACATGTTTTAACTCTTTTTTCTTTGCCACATCAGCATAGTCACTACGAATACAACAGCCTTCGACAAAGACACTTGTCCCATCATGGTAAAATTCTTCTTTCCACACAGGTACTTCGTGTTTCACCCGTTCCACCGCTTCTTCGCAAGCAGCAAAGGCTTCACGGCGATGCGCTGCACGAGCTACCGCATAGATCGCAACTTCGCCAATGTCTAAATGACCAATACGATGCACCACCCGCACATAAGACACGCCATATTTTTGCTCAATGTCGAGTTCAATCTCACGGACGAGTCGTTCAGCAAGCGGTTTATAAGCGGTATATTTGAGGCTTTTTACAGCTTTACCTTCGTGATGATCTCGCACCGTACCTGCAAAAAGTGCTAAACCACCACATTCAGGGAAATATTGCATCTTAAGCAATTGATACAGATCAATGTCGTGATCTTGAATGCGTTCAATCTCAGCGTTAATTCTTAGGTTGAGTTGTTCTGACATTTTTAGCCTCCTGCAACTGGAGGTAATAAAGCGATGGTCATCTGCTCGTCAATCATCAAATCACGATGTACCAATTGATCGCCGATCGCACAGGCACAGCGTTCAAGATTGTCATGAATTTGAGGTAATTGCTCAGCTAACTCTGTTAAGGCATCTTGTAGCCGAATTGGAAAAGTCGTTGCTAAATCAATGCTTGGTCGATCTGCTAGACTAGCTAGCCGACCATACAGTTCAAATCGGATTTCACTCATTTTACGACTCTTTTTCAAATTTGGTTTAGCGCTTATTCATGCAAGGCACATACTCATGATAATGCACGTTGCACATCAATCAAAATGCACCAAGACCATGCAGAACATGACATATTCACTATTGCTGCGCTGCAAAATGCAATCTTTATACCAAAATATTGATTTTAAACCGTTTCAAGCAGTTTAAATGAATGACTCCCTGCACTATGCACAATTTCAACACAGCGCAGGGTTTTACATTAGTTCATTAAGCACGATTTGAGTGCTTTTTCCCTGATTGTTTTTGTTTAGGATTTGAAGCATTTCGACCACCCGCATTTTTCGACTGCGCTTTTTTTGCTTGATTATTATTGGTCGAACTTGAGCGATCAGTTTGTTCTCTTGGTGGCAAGCCTGTGTGTTGAGTCAAAATTTGCCCTTTTTGAGGGGCTTTTTGTGATGTGCTTTGCCCGCCAGTACGTTTCACAGAATCACCCGCTTTCGAGGAGTTTTTCTTACGTGCAGACTGATACTCCCCTGTACCTTGCGGTTGATAGGTCGGAATTAAATGTTGTTTTGAATTTCCAATTAAGTCAGCACGTCCCATTTCTTTTAAGGCATCACGAAGCATCGGCCAGTTGTTGGCATCGTGGTAACGCAAAAACGCCTTATGCAAACGACGACGCTTTTCACCTTTGACAATATCGACATCTTCGGTATAGCGAGCGACTTTCGCCAACGGATTTTTCCCTGAGTAATACATGGTGGTCGCCGTTGCCATCGGTGATGGATAGAAAGTCTGCACTTGGTCTGCGCGGAAGCCATTTTTCTTCAGCCAAATCGCCAAATTCATCATGTCATAATCTGATGTCCCTGGATGCGCCGCGATAAAGTATGGAATCAAATATTGCTCTTTGCCGACTTCTTTACTAAAGCGGTCGAACATTTGCTTAAAGCGATCATAGGTGCCGATACCCGGTTTCATCATTTTTGACAAAGGTCCAGTTTCGGTATGTTCAGGCGCAATTTTCAGATAACCACCGACATGATGCTGTACCAATTCTTTGACATATTCAGGATTGAGCACAGCAAGGTCATAACGCAAGCCCGAACCAATCAGAATTTTCTTAACCCCTTTTAGACTACGAGCTTTACGATACAACTGGGTTAATGGCGCATGATCGGTGTGCAGGTTTTGACAGACACCCGGATAGACACAGGACGGTTTACGACAATTCTTCTCAATCTCAGGATCCTTACATTGCAAGCGATACATATTCGCCGTCGGTCCGCCAAGATCGGAAATAATTCCTGTAAAACCCGGTGCGGTATCCCGAATTTTTTCGACTTCACGTAGAATCGAATCTTCCGAACGGTTTTGAATAATTCGCCCTTCATGTTCGGTAATCGAGCAGAATGTACAGCCACCGAAACAGCCACGCATGATATTGACAGAAAATTTAATCATATCAAAAGCAGGAAAGCGTGCATCTTTGTAGGCAGGATGCGGTAGACGTGCATAAGGCAAGTCAAACACATAATCCATTTCTTCCGTAGTCAATGGAATCGGTGGCGGATTGAGCCACACATCACGCTCACCATGCTTTTGTACCAAAGCCCGAGCGTTACCCGGATTGGTTTCAAGATGCAAAATTCGGTTGGCATGCGCATAGAGCACAGGATCATTCGCCACTTGCTCAAAAGCAGGCAAGCGAATTACGGCAAGCTCACGTGGTGGTAAGCGATGTTTAATGGCTTTTGAGGGCTGTAACTGCACGATTTGCGTGTCGGCTGCGAGGTCATCCGCTTGACGAATAATCGGATTAGAAACTGTTTCTTTTTGAAAGTTTTGGTATTGGCTTAATGGACTCTTTTTATTCTTTTCAATGTCACAACCTTCTAAATCTTCGGTCATGACATAAGGATTGATAATCGCATCGACACGCCCAATGGTGTCAACATCATTTGAAGCAATTTCGACAAACTGAGATTTTGAAGCACGATTATGCTTATTAATGATAAATGCTGTACCACGCACATCGGTGATCTCGTGGATTTTTTCACCTTTGGCAAGTCGATGCATCACCTCAATGATCGAACGCTCACCATTGCCGTACATCAGCAAATCTGCTTTGGAATCCATCAAGATCGAGCGACGTACTTTATCTGACCAATAATCATAATGCGCAATACGACGCAATGAACCCTCAATACCACCAAGTAGCACAGGCACATCAGGAAACGCCTCACGCACACGCTGACAATATACCGTCGCTGCACGATCTGGGCGTTTATTCGGCACATTATCAGGCGAATAGGCATCATCGGAACGGATTTTACGATCTGCGGTATAGCGGTTGATCATCGAATCCATATTACCCGCTGTTACACCCCAAGCTATATTTGGCTTGCCTAAAACACGGAAGGCTTCGACATCCGTCCAATCAGGTTGTGCAATGATGCCAACTCGAAAACCTTGCGCCTCAAGTACTCGACCAATAATGCCTGACACAAACGAAGGATGATCAATATAGGCGTCACCACACACCAAAATAAAGTCGCAACTGTCCCAACCAAGCAAGTCCATCTCTGCACGTGACATCGGCAAAAATGGTGTAGGCTCAAAGCATGATGCCCAAAATTTATCATAATCAAACAACGCTTTTGGCGCAGTCTGCATGGTGTACGCAGTGCTCATAATTGGTAAATCTCGGCTATCAAATGGCTTGAAAATCTTGATGTAACAAGCTTTGCTGGCAAATTTTGGTGAATTTCGATAAATAATTCAACGTGATCTCTAGCGCAATACTCAAAATATTATGAGGATTGGGACGATCAAATTGATGGGCTGAAAATGAAAGTCAGATATTTTAACATGATTTTGAAAGGATCGGATTGATTAAATTGTAGTCAATCCCATTCTTTCCATTCAAATCAATAACTCGACAATCTATTTAGAAAATCGCTTTGACTTGATTTCGACCATTTTTCTTTGCTACATAAAGCAATTGATCCACATGTTCTATAAAAATTTCAGGTTGATCTTCAACTTGCGGAAAGATTGTGCCTACACCAAAACTTGCGGTTAGAAAAGTATTCTCAGAATTATGCTCAATTGCAGTATGTTCAATTTTTTGGCGAATACGCTCCGCTACATCTATCGCATTTTTTTGACTGGTTGCAGGCATGACAATGACAAACTCTTCGCCACCGATACGTGCCACAATATCAACGCTACGTAAGCTAGACTTGAGTGTTGTCGCAATCGCTGTCAACGCAAGATCACCTGCATGATGTCCATATTGATCGTTATATTGTTTAAGGGGCTGTAGTAGATTAGCAGAAGTGCTACTCTATAAAAATGAAGATAAATCGTTGTAAATTAGATAAAAATACCCA
>NZ_CANLSL010000002.1 GCF_947493735.1 uncultured Acinetobacter sp.
CTTGACCGCCACCAAAGCCACCTTGACCACCAAAGCCACCTTGACCACCAAAGCCACCTTGACCACCAAAGCCACCTTGACCACCAAAGCCACCGCCTTGACCGCCACCGAAGCCACCTTGACCACCAAAGCCACCGCCTTGACCGCCACCGAAGCCACCTTGACTCGCACCAAAGCCTGCGCCTTGACCGCCACCAAAGCCACCTTGGCTTGTACCTGTAGCAGATGCGCCAGCTGGACGTGGATTACGTGCAGGGACTACTGTTGAGATTGCGTGCTTGTACACCATTTGGCTTACTGTGTTTTTAAGCAAAACCACATATTGATCAAATGACTCAATATGACCTTGTAGCTTAATACCATTCACCAAGAAGATTGAAACTGGAATACGTTCTTTACGAAGAGAATTTAGGAACGGATCTTGTAAGGTTTGACCTTTAGACATTTTTTTACTCCAAATAAAATTTAAAATATCAGCGCAAAATTCACCTTCGTATTTCATAAAAAATTATAATAAAGGTGATATGCAAATTTTGCGCTATCTAAAGCGCTTTATCAAGTCCTTATGTCCTTGTGAAATAGTATAAAAATTGTGAAAATCATGGAGCTTTTGCAATGAGTTGAGCCAAGTATATTGACGTTTCGCCAATTGTCGTGTCGCATACAGCGCTTTTAACTGCATTTCTTCATAAGAAATGAGATTTGTATCACTTTGTTGCAAATATTCTAAAACTTGCCGATAACCAACGCTTCGCATCGACGGTGTACTTTGATTCAAATCATATTTTTCTATAAGTGACTTCACCTCATTGAAAAAACCGATATCCCACATTTGCTCAAGTCGAAGCGCAATGCGTTGATGTAATTCGGCACGATCTGGCACCAAAGCATAGTTTTCAAATTGATATTTAAAACTTGTGCTTTTCACTTGCTCAGCTTGCAATTTGGTGATTGGCTGTCCTGTCAAACGATACACTTCTAAAGCACGGATAATGCGCTGTCGGTCACTGACTTTAAACTTTTCCCCTGCAGTCGGATCGACACGCTGTAATTCTTCAAACACATGCGCCCAACCATGTTGCGCTGCTTCAGCTTCAATCTCAGCACGCACACTGGCATCAGCACTGGGTAGATTGTCCGCCAAACCCTCAAGCAAGCTTTTGAAATACAACATCGTCCCACCAACCAAGAGTGGAATTTTCCCTTTTGCATGAATTTGGTCGATTAAACGCTCTGCATCTTCAACAAACTCTGCTGCCGAATAGACCTGCGTCGGATCAATGATATCAATCAAATGGTGCGGATACTGCGCTTGTTCAGCTTTACTCGGTTTTGCTGTACCTATATCCATATCACGATAGACTAGTGCGGAATCTACCGAAATAATTTCAAACTGCCCTGTGTCATATAGCGCACATGCTAAAGCTGTTTTACCGCTAGCGGTCGGTCCCATGAGATTGATCACTGGAAGCGTACTCTGCATCTTATTCGCCTCGTGCAAAAAGTTTGTCCAGTTGATCGAGCGGAAAAGCTCGCCACGTTGGACGTCCGTGATTGCACTGACTGGCAAATTCAGTCTGCTCCATCTGACGTAATAACGCATTCATCTCAGCAAGACTGAGCTGACGATGTGCTCGAACAGCGCCATGACAAGACATGGTAGCCAGTAGATGATCTCGTTTTTGGGTTAATACTTGCACGTTATCATTCGGATCAAGGTCATTAAATAATTCTGGAATCAGTCGATCAAAATTGGCTTTTTGCAAAAATGCAGGCACGCCACGTACCAAGATTTGATCATCACCATATAAATCCACATCGAGTCCAAGTCGATACAATTTATCTTGAAGTTGTTCCAAGCGAGTGGCTTGCATCGCAGTGATTTTCACCACTTTGGGAATCAATAATTGTTGCGATTGCCAATACTGCGGTTGATCCCACGCCTGCTTCATTTGTTGTAATAAAATCCGCTCATGCGCTGCGTGCATATCAACAATGATCAAGCCTTCGATATTCTGCGCCAAAATATAGATGCCATGTAATTGCGCAATCGCAATGCCGAGTGGATATTCATCACGTGTGGTCTGATTATTTTCACTTGTGGAATTGGCGGTTGATTCAGAAGATTCAGCATTATTTTGCGCATGGTGCGGTTCATCGTGTTGCTGACGCAACGGCGCAAGATAACTGCTAACCGAATTTGCCACGTAATCTTTATTGACTCGATTGCTATAACTGTGCGGTTGGCTAACATATGGCTGATTTTGATGTGGTTGCGTTGACTGTGAGCCTGCATCTAAAGGCGTACTATCATTTTGCAAATTTTGCACTTGTTGATGCAAAGATAAATTTTCCTGATAGCGAGGCTGATTGGGCGCAAAACGATCATCACGTTTCATTGCCGACGATAGTTCAGCATTTGCAGTTTGAAATTGCGACAAGACTTGCTTGGCATGATGACGGACAAATTCATGTACTTCTCGTTGTGTCAAAAAGCGAATTTCATGCTTGGTTGGATGCACATTGACATCAATTTCATGTGGATCAATTTCAATAAATAACAAATACGCCGAATGTTGATGACCATGTAAAATCCCATCATATGCCATGCGCAGCGCATGGCTGATGGTCTTGTCTTTGACGATGCGACCATTGACATAGATATACTGCAAATCAGCCTGTCCACGTGCATCGGAGGGGTGCCCAAGCCAACCCAGCATATGCAGGTTTTCACCTTGCGCATCAATCCAATAGGCATTTTCAGCAAACTGACGACCCAAAAGTTGTAAAACCCGCTGATAACGCAATTCGCCACTATCGGCAATTGGCAAATTCAAGCGAATTTGATCATTATGCTCAAGGGTGAAATGCACATCAAAGTGCGTCAGCGCCATACGCCGTACAATTTCTTCGATATGCTGATATTCGGTAGAAATCCGCTTTAAAAATTTACGCCGTGCAGGCACATTAAAAAATAAATCTCGCACACGTACATGCGTACCACGACTCATCGCAGTCGCTTCCGCTTGCTCTTGTTGCAAGGCTGCGCCGTTGATTTCGATCTGATAGCCAATGCCATCGTCACTTTGACTACTGGCAATACTTAGACGAGAAACCGCTGCGATCGACGCCAACGCCTCGCCACGAAAGCCTAGACTTTGAATCGCAGACAGCTCATCTGCTGATCGTACTTTACTGGTGGCATGACGCATCACAGCCAAAGGTAAATCATCAGCATGAATACCAAAACCATTATCAATGATCTCAATCAGCGTGGTTCCGCCTTGCTCAATACGAATACTTAGACGTGTCGCTCCTGAGTCGATGGCATTTTCAAGGAGCTCTTTGACCACCGAGGCAGGGCGCTCAATCACTTCTCCTGCGGCGATTTGATTGGCAAGTGCAGCATCGAGAGTTTGAATACGGCGTGTCGAACGCTCACGCATACTGATCTGCATTGCTTCTGCCGTCATTCTGCATCACCGTTAAAGCTATGATTTTGCAAATTGCGACCTTTCATATCGTGCTTAATCGCACCAATAATCTGCTGCGGAGCGTGGATAGTGACTTGTCGGATTTCATCATCTTGGGTGGTGAGCTCAATGGTGACATCGGGTGCACGAAGCACACCCTCACCTTTGCTCGGCCATTCGATCAATAGCAAACTGTCTTTTTCATCGAGATAATCACGGATGCCCATCAATTCTAATTCATAGGGATCTTGCAGGCGATACAGGTCAAAGTGATAAATATTTTTCGAAGCGAGATGATAGGGCTCGACTAAGGTGTAGGTTGGGCTTTTCACCGCACCTTGATGCCCAAAAGCCTGAATCCAATAACGTGTAAGCGTGGTTTTCCCTGCGCCCAAATCACCGATCAGAAACACCACACCCGACTCAACATACTGTGCTAGGATTTGCGCTAACTGCTGTGAATCACTTTCGTTGCGAAGGTGAAATCGTGCTTGAGAAAATGGTGTCGATAAGGAAATAGACATAGATCGCAAAAAACATTATGAGATGTGCAAATGGAGATAAATCATAACATCAACTGAGGTTATACATGTATCTAAATTCATGTTCAGAGTTTACACATCTATCTTTGCATCTACCAAAGATGTAATTGCAAAAATTATGCGAGATTCACGAGAATTAAAGCAATCACAGCAGGTACAGTTTGAATAAATAATATCTTACGACTTGCGGTTGCTGCACCATAAACACCTGCGATCGCCACGCAGGCTAAAAAGAAATTTGCCAATTGGGTCGAAAACGGCGCTGTTGCCAATAATGACCAAAATAAGCCTGTTGCGAGAAAGCCATTATATAGCCCTTGATTTTGCGCCAACACTTTGGTGAGTTGCGCCTTTTCCAAACTATTACCAAATGCTTTTAAGCCTTTTGGTTTATCCCATAAAAACATTTCTAGAACAAGGATGTAAACATGCAAAAGTCCAATCAAAAGCACCATTGCATTGGCAAGATGTTGTAGCATTTTTTATCTCAATAAAAATGACGAAGAGATAATATCAAAGTAGTAGTCACTTCGCACGATTTAAATCAACCGAAAATGACTGCGCCGTAAAACTAATTCTTAAAAAAACGAGATAACTTAAAACTGTATCCAAAATTTATAATGTTTTAAACTCTATACTCTCAAGAAGCTTCACATCAATTTAATTCGCCTCCATGAAAAGAAAATCTGATCATATCAAACCACCTATGCGTGATGGCGTCAGCGCAAGTCAGGTATTTTTACCACAATTAAGTCAAACAGATATTCATATTCAAACCATCTTCGATTTTTTATGTCAGCATTTTCCGCATATTTCTATTGATGAATGGGCAAAGCGCTTTGACAATCAGTTAGTATTTAATGCACAGAATCAAGTCTTAACAAGGGATACACCCTATCTTCCTGAGCAACATATTTATTACTATCGTGAGCTTGCACATGAGGTTGAAGTACCTTTTGCGCATCAAATCCTATTTGAAAATGAGCACCTCATGGTGGTGGATAAGCCACACTTTTTGACCGTAAGTCCAACAGGTCAATATGTACAGCAAACATTACTTACACGGTTAAAGTACGAAACAGACAATCCTGAATTAAGCCCGATCCATCGCCTTGATCGTGAAACTGCTGGATTGATTTTATTCTCGAAAAAGCCTGAAACACGTCATCTTTTTCAACAACTTTTTGCTGATCGACAAGTAGAAAAAATCTACCATGCGATTGCACCTTTTAATCAGCATCTTCAATTTCCACTTGAATTTAAAGCACATCTCACAAAAGATGAGCCTTTTTATACCATGCAAATTATTGAGGGCAAACTTGAAAACAGTTGCACCATGATTGATGTTTTAGAAGTGCAAAATGACTGGGCGAAATATGAATTAAAACCGATTACGGGTAAACAACATCAACTGCGTGTGCATATGAATGCACTGGGTTTGCCGTTAAAAAATGATCAGATCTATCCAAAGATAAAGCACACTGATAAATCTGATTTTAGTCAGCCTTTACAGCTTTTGGCGAAAAGTATTTGCTTTGTTGACCCGATCAGCGGTAAACCGATGTCATTTCACAGCAATCAGCAATTAACATTTTAATATCAATTTTAATGATCCCCTTATCGTTAGAAATTCAATTTATTAATTAATTGCTGTGATTATTTATGTACAAAATATATTCATTTCAATACTAAATTTCATCAGCAAATTTAACAAACTCGATCAACAACTATTTCTGTTAATCTATTGTTTTTACTAACTTTATTTTATTTTACAGAATAATAAAACAAGCATAATATGCGCGGAAAATCCCCCACTTTTCCTGTTGTATTTTATTGTGTGATCCGCCTATGAATACTTATGTTCAGACCGAGCAACCTGCGCTTTCTGGTAGTTGGGTTTGCGTCATTGCTTTGGCGCTTGCAGCGTTTATTTTTTAATACCACGGAGTTTGTGCCTGTGGCGTTACTGAGTGATATTGCTGCCAGTTATCTGATGAGCACCAACCACGCTGATATCATGCTGACAATCTATGCGTGGGTTGTGTCTTTGACTTCGATTCCCTTGATGCTACTGATACGAAATATGGAACGTAAGCAATTGTTGCTTGGTGTTTTTCCGCTATTTGTACTCAGCCATGTGCTGTCATATTTTGCAAGGAGCTTTAGCGTCTTGGTTGTTACTCGTATCGGTATTGCATTGTCACATGCGATTTTTTTGGTCGATTACCGCATCATTGGCTGTGCATGTCGCACCGATTGGCAAAGAAACTCAAGCACTCGGTTTACTCTCCACAGGAACGGTACTTGCACTGGTTTTGGGTATTCCATTAGGACGATTGATCGGTGAATATTTTAGTTGGCGTAACACTTTTGCAATGATCGGAATTTGTGCGGGAATCACTGCATTGGTGCTATTTCGTGCGTTACCGAATGTCCCAAGTGTCAACACAGGCTCCCTGAAAAGCCTGCCAATGCTAATGAAGCGCCCTGCATTAGTGTTGATTTATGTCATTACCATTTTGGTGATTACGGCGCAGTTTACAGCGTATAGCTATATCGAGCCATTTGTCATGCAAGTGGCGCACTTTAGCTCAGAGCAAACTACCACCTTGTTATTAATTTATGGTGCAGCAGGGATTGTCGGCTCGATTTTATTTAGTCAATTTAGTCAACGTTTACCTAAGATTTTCCTGTATTCGCAACGGCATGCTTGGCGCTTTGCTTGTGTGCACTTTTACCGATGAGCCACAATGTTTATGGCTTGAGTGTTGTAACCGTGTTTTGGGGTGTTGGTATCATGAGCTTTGGACTGGTCTTGCAATCCTTTGTACTCAAATTTGCATCTGATGCGACCGATCTCGCCATGTCGTTGTTATCTTCACTTTATAATATTGGTATCGGCGGAGGTGCTTTGCTGGGTAGTGTGGTGAGCATTCATTACGGTTTGAATTATATCGGTATTATTGGTGGTGTGATTGCACTATTCGCCGTTGTTTTGATGATGTACACCGTCAATCGCAAAATGGATTAGCTTCAAAAAATATGCCATTGATGATCTTCAATTTAAAATCATCAATGGCGAATTTATTTTTAATCAATTGGAAAAGGAACGATGTGAAAATAAAACTTAAAGCCTTTTAAAACCAAGACTTTTTGCCTTGTCTTAACTCATCTGCGCATTGTAAGGCGGTCTGCGTCAACCACCACAGACGATAGTCACCCGTGATACTGCCCGATTTAAAATTATGAATGTAGGCAAAAGATAGCTCACGCGTTGGATCACACCATGCACCCGAACCGTTGTAGCCAATATGACCAAATGCAGTTGGCACACGCTTACCCAATGTGAATACACGGTGATAGCCAAGTCGCCAATGCATCGGAAGCGGCATCACTCGATCACGTGCATGCGTTTGAATGGTACTGAGTTGCTCAAAGATTTCAGGTTTAATGATCACTTGACCTTGCCAAATGCCTTTATTAGCAAGCATGGCATAGATTTTAGCCAAGCTATTGGCGCTAAATACGCCATTTGCCGATGGAATCACTGCTTGTAAGCCTGCATCACTAAAGAAGTCAAACTTACCCATACTCCGAGGTACAAGCGCATCTTCCGCATCATAAGGGTTAATACCACTTAAACTAATCACTCGCTCGGTAAAGCTCAGCGGTCGTCGCCCTTCACTGTTTAAAGACTTGCGTGGCTTTTGCACTAATGTTGCATTCGTTACTACTGTTTGCTCTTTTTTAAATGGTCGAGCAACACGAGATAATTCTGAATCAGGTACGCCAAAATACGCTGCATCTAATTGTAATGGTTCAGCCAAATATTGTTGCATCACTTCAGACAAAGGCTTTTGCATAACCTTTTCAATTACACCACCAATCAACCAACCAAAACTCATCGCTTGATATGCCGTCGCTGTACCGGGTGCAAAACGTGGTGTCACCTTTTCAAAGGCACTGAGCATCGCTTGCCAATCCAACATCACTTGCGCATTGTCGATAGTATGTCTGATATCAAACAAACCACTTTGATGACTAAGTACATGACGAAGCGTAATATTCTCTTTGCCATTTTGTGCAAATGCAGGCCAATATTGTACAATCGGTGTGTCATATTTCAAGAAGCCTTCGCTGACCAAAATATGCGTTAAAGTGGCTAAAACAGCTTTTCCTGTAGAGTAGCTCAGCGCCATATGCTGTGCATCCCACAGCTCGTCAGGATTAGCCTCGCCTGTATATAGCTCGGCAATGATTTGACCTTGATGATAGACGCTAATCGCCGCACCACCGTGCATTGTTTCAGGTTGAATTTGACTGAGTACATTGGCCAAAGGCTGAAATTGATCTATAAATTGCCCACGATAATTATCTTTATTGCCTTGTGTGATTTTCTTGAGAATTTTTAAGCTTGACATCTTTCTTCCAAAAACAAGGTGATTGGGTTTATATTCTAAGTGTCGTGAAACGCAATGCAATTGCAAAATATGTTTTTTTCTGCCTAACATATTTCTCAGAGCGAAAGCCTTGATCCTGAAATTTTAAAGATAAAAATCAATCAAAATAAAAATCTAAAATGTAAGAAATCTGTCATCCAATATATATGCTTTTCCATATATACTACGCATAACATTGAACAGGTGATCACCATGAATCCACAAAACAACATGACAATCTATCACAACCCTGCCTGTGGCACTTCACGAAATACGTTGGCATTGATTCGTAATACTGGTGTTGAGCCAAACATTATTGAATATCTCGTTCATCCACCTACACGTGATCAATTGGTCAATATGATCCGTGATGCAGGTCTCAATGTTCGTAATGCTATTCGTCAAAATGTTGATCCCTATCGAGAATTACAACTTGAACAAGACCACTGGAAAGATGATCAATTGTTAGATTTTATGTTGGCGCATCCTATTTTGATCAATCGCCCATTTGTGATCACCTCAAAAGGCACACGTTTATGTCGTCCGTCAGAAGTCGTGCTAGACATCTTACCGCTTCCACAGCTTGGTGCATTTCAAAAAGAAGATGGCGAACAAATCATTGATACACAAGGACAACGCATCACGTCGGAATAGAACGAGTCATTGCGGCTAAGTGTTTAAAACGACAGCAAACACATTGAATAAATCGTTCATTAAAAAAACCAATTGAGATTTTATGAATATTTCTGACCCAAGTTTACCCAACCTAAATATTGAACAATTGCAAAAGCCAAGTCTTGAGAAGATTCAGGCGGTTAAACTAGATCATCCGCCACGAATTTTATTGCTATACGGCTCAAATCGTGAACACTCGTACAGTCGTCTAGCTGTATTAGAAGCAGGTCGAATCTTGCAGTATCTCGGCGCTGAGGTCAAAATCTTTCATCCCAAAGGATTACCTTTGCCCGAAGATGCCGAAACTGATCATCCCAAAGTCGCAGAACTCCATGAATTACTCCGTTGGTCGGAAGGTAGTGTTTGGTGTTCACCTGAACGCCACGGTGCGATGAGTTCGATTTTAAAATCACAAATAGATTGGATTCCACTTGCCAATGGCGCAATTCGTGCAACGCAAGGTAAGACATTAGCATTAATGCAAGTTAGCGGCGGCTCACAGTCTTTTAATAGCGTCAATCAAATGCGAATATTGGGACGTTGGATGCGCATGATCACCATTCCAAACCAATCATCTATTCCCAAAGCTTTTTTAGAGTTTGATGAAAATGGACGTATGAAGCCGTCTGCTTATTACAATCGGATCGTCGATGTCATGGAGGAATTATTTAAATTTACCCTGCTTACCCGTGGACAAAGTGACTATTTTACCGACCGCTACTCCGAACGTTGTGAATCAGCAGAACAACTCTCTAAACGTGTCAATCAAAGAAGTCTTTAAGCCAGATTACAAAAAGCATAAGCTCAGAGTGAACTTATGCTTTGAATGAATTGCTCGAAAACTGTCTGCTTAAACCAATTTGGTTAATTCACCTGACAAATGTGGTTTTTTATTCTTAACATTTTGCACAAGAAAATCGGTACTTTGTTCTTGTTCTGCAGTTAAAAGCTCAACTTGTGATGGCAACTTCATTGGCAATTTAAACCAAACATCTGCGCTATAGCTTGCAGGTAATGGTGCCAAATCAGCAAGAGCACGTGCCTTGCTCCACATGCCATGCGCAATTGCATTGTTAAAACCAAACGCTTTTGCAGTGAGTGCATGGATATGAATCAAGTTAAAGTCACCTGAAATCATCGCATAACGACGACCTGTATTTTCAGCCAAACGCCATGTTTGTTTTAACTGATAATTTGGCTTGGTTTCAGATTTATTATTCTCAGTTTGCTTTTCTTGCACTTTTTGACGTGATAAATAGGTGGTCAAACCTTCAAACACAAGCTCATCACCCACTTTTGCCGTGATAATAAAATCAAATTGTACGCCTTTATCATGTGGTTTCAGCTCACCGAACTTACAGCTTAATTGAAACACTTCGGTCGCTTGAATTGCTCGATATTGTTTAATTTGATTGCGAATATGCACCAAACCCAGCAATACAAATGGAAACGGCTCACTGGTCATCATGTGCATCTGTAAGCTTTGCGCCAACACTGCCAAATACATTGCAGGCACTTCATTGTTGGTAGGGAAATTACAGATTTTTTGATATTTATGCAGATGTTCAGCGTCAATCTCTAAACGATCAACTACATATTCTACTTGTGGCAATGTTTTTTCTTTGCTACCACCTTTTTTAATCAGTCCTTGAATGACCTTTGGATAAGCAGCATACGCTTTTGGCAATTGGTCAAAATGTCGTGTTCTCATTGATTTATCCTCTAATTTTATCTGAAAAGCTTTTCATACATAGCCATGATAAAAAAAGGGTGACTTGCACCCTTTTTATCTTTTCTTAACTTATACAAAAGATAAGTCTAATTTAAATTCTAGCTGATTAAGCGCCAAGCAAGCTCTGACCACAGACACGTACCACATTGCCATTTAGACCTGTTGACGCAGTTGATGCAAAGTATGCAATCGTTTCTGCAACATCAATTGGCAAACCACCTTGACTCATTGAGTTCATACGACGACCTGCTTCACGAATCGCAAATGGAATCGCAGCAGTCATTTGCGTTTCGATAAATCCAGGTGCAACTGCATTGATGGTAATACCATTCTTCAGCGTTGGTGCAGTGAATTTCACCAAACCAATCACACCTGCTTTTGATGCTGCATAGTTGGTTTGACCCAAGTTACCTGCAATACCACTAATCGAAGATACGCAAACAATACGACCGTTAGCATTTAAGCCGTCATTATTCAACAAGTAATCGTTTACACGCTCATTCGAAGCAAGGTTGATGTTAATCACCATGTCCCAAAGCTCAGGCTTCATATTTGCCAAAGTTTTGTCACGTGTTACACCTGCGTTATGGACGATGATGTCTAGACCACCCTTGTCCGCTGCTGCCGCTTTGATTTTCTCACCTGCATCAGCTGCTGTAATATCAAGTGCCAATATCGAACCACCGATTTCCCCTGCAACACGCTCAAGATCAGCTTGTTGTGGTGGAATGTCTAAGCAAATCACGTGTGCGCCATCACGTGCCAAAACATGCGCAATCGCCTCACCGATACCACGACTTGCACCAGTGACTACAGCTGTTTTTCCTGCCAATGGTTGTGCCCAATCGACTTTAACCGCTTTGCCTTTAGACACACGAATCACTTGACCTGAGACATAAGCAGAACGTGGAGAAAGTAGGAAACGAAGTGTAGATTCAAGATTTGCTTCTGCATCTTTGTCTACATAGACTAGCTCAGCAACAACACCTTTTTTAAATTCTTTACCGACTGATTTTACAAAACCTTCGAGTGCTCGTTGTGCAATCGCAGCAGATACAGAGCCTGCTTTCTCTGGTGTCGTACCAATTACGATTACACGACCAGAAGCTACAAGTTGACGAGCAACTGGATTAAAGAAGTTGTACAAATCTTTTAATTGATCTGCATTTTCAATACCTGATGCATCAAATACCAATGCTTTAAATTTAGACTCTTTATCACCACTATTAAATGCACGAAGATTCAAACCCACTTCAGCAGCTGTTTGCTGTAACTGTGCATTATTGCCTGCATAGGTATCCGCATGGATATTGCTCAATACTTGGCTAATTGCGCCTGTTAGCGTGCTATTGACCGCAGCACCGAGAAGCACCGCACCGTCAATCACAGGCGCACCCGCTTGAAAACGATCTAAAGCGGTTGGAGATGGTAGACCCAAATTTTTAATGACAAACTTACCAATTGGGGATTTTGCAAAGGCTTGATATTGATCAGACATGATTGTTCTCTTAAACTAAGGTTAATTCGGACTAAGGGTTAACTTGGACTGAATGAATTACAATAAGAATGCTTCGATGTATATCAAAGTTTCAGCGGTAAAAAAACCAATGATCCAACGATATTGTCACCAAATTTTAATCACTATTGATAAAAATGATTTTACATACCATTATCATACTGAGTTTAGATAGACTTGTCTTGACCTCTCGATTGGATTTATCCTGTCTATACAGTCAATTTGATCAAGTCTTGTTTGTGATAATATCATTACTGAAAATGAATAAAACACTTGGGAAACCACGATGAGCAAAACACCTCAAGATCCATCGAAAGTGATATCAACCGATTCGTCTTCACTGTCAGAAACATCAACCCAGTCGAAAGATACAGCTAAAACCACAGCGACAAAAAGTACAACTCGTCGCCGTACAAGCACATCGACTGCTACTCCAGCTAAAACTGCAACGCCTCGCAAAGCAGCGACTGCAACTAAAACTGAGAGCCAATCAGCGACAAAATCACCGAGTACACGTACTCGAAAATCCACAAACTCAACCCCTGTAAAAAAGGAACAATCTATGAGCCAAAATACAGTTCGCCGTGTTGCCATCATTGGCGGTAACCGTATTCCATTTGCACGTTCAAATGGTGCTTATTTTACTGCTTCAAACATCGACATGTTTACTGCTGCATTAAATGGCTTGATCACTCGCTACAACCTACAAGGTCAACGTCTTGGTGAAGTTGTTTCTGGCGCAGTATTAAAGCATAGTCGTGATTTCAACATGACTCGTGAAAGTGTTCTAAACACTGAACTTGCCCCTGAAACTCCTGCGTATGACATTCAACAAGCATGTGCCACTGGCTTGCAAGCAGCATTCTTAGTTGCAAACAAAATTGCGCTAGGTCAAATCGAAGTCGGTATCGCAGGTGGAGTGGACACAACTTCTGATGCGCCGATCGCTCTTGGTGATGGTGTACGTAAAGTATTACTTGAGCTCAACATCGCAAAAACTGGTAAAGATCGTCTAAAAGCATTGTCTAAACTCAATGTCAAAGATTTGATGGATGCACCGAAAAATGGTGAGCCACGTACTGGTATGTCAATGGGTGATCACCAAGCGATTACTGCACTTGAGTGGAATATTGCACGTGAAGATCAAGACGAACTTGCTGCATCTTCTCACCAAAAAATGGCAAAAGCCTACGAAGAAGGTTTCTTCAATGACTTAATCACACCTTTCATGGGTCTTGAGCGTGACAACAACTTACGTCCAGATTCTACTGCTGAAAAATTGGCAAAATTAAAGCCAGCTTTCGGTAAAGGTGAAAATGCAACCATGACAGCGGGTAACTCTACGCCACTTACTGACGGTGCATCTTGTGTGCTACTTGCTTCTGAAGAATGGGCGAAAGCAAACGGTCATGAAGTCCTTGCTTACTTAACATTTTCTGAAACTGCTGCGGTTGACTTCGTTGGCAAAAAAGAAGGTTTGTTGATGGCTCCTGCTTACGCAATGCCACGGATGCTTGAACGTGCTGGTTTGACTTTGCAAGATTTTGATTTCTATGAAATCCATGAAGCATTTGCATCACAAGTATTGTCTACACTGAAAGCTTGGGAAGATCCAACTTTCTGTAAAGAGCGTCTTGGTCTAGACAAGCCACTTGGTTCTATTGATCGTAGCAAATTAAATGTCAAAGGCTCATCACTTGCAGCGGGTCACCCATTTGCAGCAACTGGTGGTCGTATCTTGGCTTCTGCTGCAAAACTACTCAATGAAAAAGGTTCAGGTCGTGCATTGATCTCTATCTGTGCAGCAGGCGGACAAGGCGTCGTTGCAATCGTTGAGAAGTAATTTCGACAAATCACATCATTTAAATTGCTGATTTAGGGATTTAACAGAAACCATCAATTCTCAAGAATTGGTGGTTTTTTTAATGCAAAATAAAATTGTTAAACTACAAATGACGGCTCAATTCTTTTATACTTAGACTCTATTTTTATTGATTATTTTCCAGTGCAACTCGATAAACTACTGCAATCTCAAGGCTTTGGAACACGTAAAAAATGTCAAATTTTGATTCATCGTGGACTCATTAGCATAAACAATAATGTCGTTCGTGATCACAAATTTCGTTGCAACACACCAAATTTTCAATTTTCAGTACACGGTGAAGAATTTAGCTATCGAGAAAAGGTCTATATTGCCTTAAATAAACCACAAGGCTATGAATGTTCACACCGAACACAACATCACCACAGTGTATTTGAACTACTGCCCGACTATCTGATCGAGCGTAATGTTCAAACAATTGGACGGCTTGATCAAGACACAACAGGTTTGCTTCTATTTACCGACGATGGACAATATCTACACCAACTCACCCATCCCAAGAAACATGTTTTAAAATATTATCTAATCCACACGGCTGAAGCGCTTGGTGCAGATGCAATTAAACAACTTCAAAACGGCGTAGAACTACGCAATGAACAAGGTCTTTTTCAAGCTTTAAATTTTGTAGAAATCGGTGAAAGGCATTACCGATTTGCGATTTCTCAAGGTGTTTATCATCAGGTGAAACGGATGATCGCAGCGGTTGGCAATCATGTAGACGCATTGCATCGTGATCAAATTGCCGAATTAAAGTTGGAACAATTGTCCATACAATCAGGCGAATGGTGCTATTTGAGTGAATCAGAATATCTATCTGCAACGGTTCGAGCAATTTCAGAAAATAACACCTAAGGGAATCAATTAGATTTAGATAAAGCAGTGATACGACTCAAACTCGTGATCTTTGACAAAACCAAGCTTTTCATACAAACGACGAGCTTCAACATGATCCACTTCAGTTTGTAAGCTGATGCGTTTCACTTGCTGTTGGCGTGCAAACAAAATCGCCGTATCAATCAACTGATGTGCCGCACCTTGACGGCGATATTTTGGCGTGACATAAGTATCATCCAAAATATAATATTCACGACAATCAGCCGTAGAAAAACCAAGATATAAGACAATAAATCCTGTAATCACATCATCTTTTTGACTAACAAAGATAATAGTCTGCTGGTTTTGTATACGTTTGGTTAAGAAGTCTTGGGTTTCGCTCAGATTTGAGCTCGTGCCGTAAAACTGGCGATATTCATCAAACAATACAGTTAATAAAAGCAAATCTGCTTCTGTGGCACGACGTACAATCATAATTTTTATTCCAAAATTTAAAAAACGATTAAATCAAACCGCTCGTTAAAACGACTAAGTTTCATTGTATTGCCAGTTAGCATATACAAAAAAAGCACCCCAAAATATGTAATTTAGTGATCAAAATGCAACAAGATTTTAGCAATATTATTTTTTGTCAGAATTTAAAATTTGGTCGAGTTCTGTAAAGATATCAAGATGATTTTCTTCGCTTTCAGAGGCATTTGCTGATTTATCACTTGCAGGTGTATGCAATAAAGATGGCTGAATACTTTTGCTCTCAATCTGAAATGGAATAGATTGCGTGAGTACAACCTGACGAAAAAACATTCGAATTGCTTGCGCAGGTGTCAAGCCAAGCTGGCGAAATACAGCAAATGCCAGTTTTTTTTCATCGCTATCTAAGCGAATTTGATAAACCTCAGTCTTAGCCATGACATGAATCCCTAATCATCTCCAGTAATTGTATTCCTTTACCTTACTTCTTCGCTTTAAATCATCATTCTTTTGTGATGACAAAAGTCTTGCAATTTAAATTATCTTTTATTTGCGTCATTACAAAGTAATGTGGAATACATGACTTTTGAAGTCTAGCAAAAATAAAATCATTATGGAATCAAAAAAATAACAAAATACTACTAAAGGTGCATTCATTCTGAAATAATCACCTCATTGTCATTACAAAATTAAGTTAGTTTGAATGCGTTGAAAACCGTTGCAAAATGAGTGTGGCGAAATCTAAATCGTCGGGATAAGTAATTTTAATATTGTCACTACGCCCTTCTAATAGTTTGACTGGGACATTTAAGTGCTCTAATGCGCTTGCTTCATCAGTCACTAATAAATTGTTTTGGATCGCATGTTGCAAAGCTTGATCGAGCACGTCATATTTAATGATCTGTGGTGTTTGCGCTTGCCACAATGCGCTACGATCTATAGTCGTTTCAATCTCTTGGTTTGCTTTTGATTTTTTTAAAGTATCTCGTACTGGCACAGCAATAATCGCTGCGTCTTGACCTGTTTCACAAAAGTTAGAAATCGCTTGAATCTGGCTTTGATGCAAACATGGACGTGCCGCATCATGTACCAGTACATAATCATCTTTATCCGCAAAATTTTGCAAATGCTGTAATGCAGAAAACACTGAATCCATACGTTCTTTACCACCTATACAAAACTGTACAGGATGCGCATATTGAATCTGCTTGGCATAGGTATCATTTGCACTGATCGCAATTACACAACTCGCTAACGGAAGCTGATACAAGGCATTGACGCTATGCTCAAGCACAGTCTGCCCTGCGATCTTTAGATATTGTTTTAACTTGGTTTTGGAAAAGCGTTGACCTGAACCTGCAGCAGGAATTACGCCCCACAGTTTTGGTTTTTGATGCGTATTATTTTGTGAATTGAGCTGTTGAACAGGCTCGGAATTATTCTGATTCATTGGTTTGCCGTTCTAAGGCAGTTTCTTCACGATCATTCAAATAGATCGGCTGATATGCACCACTAATCATACTCATTTGTACGAAAGTTTCATGTGGTTTCACCAAACCAAGATCTAAACGCGCATGTTCCTCAATCGCTTCATAACCATTTTTCAGGTCGTACACTTCCGCTGCGAGAATGCGATTTCGTTCAGACAACTCCTGATTGGTTTCGATCTGACTGGTCATGTCATTGATGAGTTTCTCATGCATGAAATAACCACTTTCACCAAACCAGTAGGCGTATTGCAGACTTGCGACAATAAGTATCGCAAGTCCGATGATGATTCGACCTGTTGCCGTAGCAAACATATTCAAGTGCCTGACTATAAAATTAGTTTAAGCCTTTAAATTCAGCCTTACCACGGTACGGCGCTTTGATCAACTCTTCAATACGAAGCAATTGATTGTATTTCGCCACACGGTCAGAACGGCACAGTGAACCCGTTTTGATCTGACCTGCTGCTGTACCTACTGCAAGATCAGCAATAGTAGAATCTTCAGTTTCACCTGAACGATGTGAAATCACTGTCGTATAACCATTCGCTTTGGCAAGATAGATTGCATCAAGTGTTTCAGTCAAGGTACCGATTTGGTTGTATTTGATGAGGATTGAGTTACCGACTTTTTCATCAATACCACGTTGTAAGATTTTTGGATTGGTTACAAACAAATCATCACCGACCAATTGGATCTTATCACCCAAGATTGAAGTGAGATAAGCCCAACCTTCCCAGTCAGATTCATCCAAACCATCTTCGATCGAGATAATTGGATATTGATTCACAAGCCCTGCAAGATAGTCTGCAAATTGATTGCTAGTAAATGCTTTATTGCCTTCACCTTCAAGCACATATTGACCATTTTTGTAGAATTCAGACGATGCACAGTCCAAAGCCAACATGATGTCAGAACCTGCTTTATAGCCTGTAGTTTCAATCGCTTGAAGAATTACGGTAATCGCTTCTTCATTTGAGCGTAAGTTTGGCGCAAAACCACCTTCATCACCGACTGCAGTATTTAAACCTTGCTTTTTCAATACAGATTTCAGTGCATGGAAAATTTCCGCACCTGCACGTAAACTTTCTGAGAATGAAGTAAAGCCCACTGGTTCAATCATAAATTCTTGGATATCAACGGTATTGTCTGCATGTGCACCACCATTTAAGATATTCATCATTGGCACTGGCATGGTCAATGATGTTTGACCACGTAGATTGGCAATGTATTGGAATAATGGCGTTTTTTGCTCAGTCGCAGCAGCATGCGCAGCAGCAAGTGATACTGCCAAAGTCGCATTCGCACCAAGTTTTGCCTTGTTTTCAGTCGCATCTAAAGCAATCATCTTGTCATCAAGTGATTTTTGCTCAAAGACATTTTGACCAAGAAGCAACTCATGAATATCACTATTCACGTTTTGTACTGCTTGGCGTACGCCTTTACCCAAATAACGTGCTTTATCGCCGTCACGAAGCTCTAATGCTTCACGTGAACCTGTAGATGCACCACTTGGCGCACAGGCACGTCCAACTACACCAGACTCAAGAATCACGTCAGCCTCAATGGTTGGATTACCACGTGAGTCCAAGATTTCACGGGCACGAATGTCAGCGATTTGGCTCATTTATTTTTCCTCAATCGTTGTTCAATTTATAAAAACACACACCAAAGACTCATTAAAGTCTTACTTAATGCGTATCCAGTTGTTTAAAACCTTTAACCAATGTATCTAACGCTTTCAACTGTGCCAAAAATGGTTCAAGTTGAGAAAGACGTAATGCACATGGTCCATCACATTTTGCTTTATTCGGATCAGGATGCGCTTCTAGGAACAACCCAGCAAGCCCAGTTGCCATGCCCGCACGAGCAAGCGTGGTAATCTGCGCACGACGACCACCCGCTGAGTCTTCACGACCACCCGGAGTTTGCAAAGCATGTGTCACATCAAAGAATACAGGCACATCCATCGCTTTCATGGTATCGAAGCCAAGCATATCCACTACAAGGTTGTTATAACCAAATGCAGAACCACGCTCACACAGAATCAGCTTATCATTACCCGCCTCTAAACATTTGTGCAGGATATGCCCCATCTCACGTGGTGAGAGGAATTGCGCTTTTTTGATGTTAATGATCGCATCTGTTTTCGCCATCGCTTCAACTAGATCCGTTTGACGGCTTAAAAACGCAGGCAATTGAATAATATCCGCAACTTCAGCAACAGGCGCCGCTTGGTACGGCTCATGTACATCGGTAATGATCGGCACATTAAAGTGTTTTTTGATCTCACCGAGCCACTCAACACCTTTTTCCAAACCTGGACCACGAAAAGAGTTTAAGCTTGAACGGTTTGCTTTATCAAAGCTTGCTTTAAAAACATAAGGAATTTCAAGACGCTTACAAATGTCGATATAAGTTTCAGCGATTTCAAATGCCAAGTCTTTCGACTCAAGCACATTCATGCCACCGAACAATACAAATGGCAAATGGTTCGCCATCTGAATGTCACCTAATTCAACGATTTGTTTTGCTTTAAGTTCTGTCATGAAATTTCCTTAAACTCTTTTCCCAGGCTTGAATCAATTTGTGTAAAGTCTTACGCCTTTGCTTGAAACTGGTTTTTTGCTGCAGCGATAAACCCAGCAAACAATGGATGTCCATCACGTGGTGAACTGGTAAATTCTGGGTGGAACTGAACCGCAATAAACCACGGGTGATCAGAAATTTCTACCGTTTCCACTAAGTGTTGCACCGCAGAATATCCCGAAATTTTCATGCCTGCTTTTTCAAGATCATCGATATAACGGTTGTTCATCTCATAGCGATGGCGATGACGTTCACTGATTTCCGCAAGCCCGTAAATCTCACGAATATTAGTCCCTTCAACCAACTCGGACGTTTGCGTACCTAAACGCATGGTACCGCCAAGATTTGACTCATTACTACGTTGTTGCAATTCACCACGCTCATCTAACCACTCTGTGATTAGTCCAATCAATGGATGTTTGGTATTGCGGTTAAATTCTGTTGAAGTCGCCTCAAGCAACCCAGCTACATTACGTGCAAATTCGATCACAGCAAGTTGCATACCCAAGCAAATGCCCAGATATGGAATTTTATTTTCACGAGCGAAACGAATCGCTTTCATCTTGCCCTCTGTGCCACGCTCACCAAAACCACCCGGAACAAGGATCGCATCCGCATCACCTAAGGCTTCATTAACATCTAGGCTTTCGAGCTGTTCTGCATCAATATAATCGATTTGCACCTTCACACGATTGCGAATCCCTGCATGAAGCAACGCTTCATTGACAGATTTATAGGCATCAGGAAGCTCAACGTATTTACCCACCATTGCTACACGCACAGTAAATTCAGGGTTGAATAAAGCCTCGCAAACTTGATCCCAATCAGTTAAATCAGCTTCTGGTAAATTGTCAAAACCAAAACGCTCACAGATGAGATCATCCACATCTTGTTCATAGAAATTACGTGGGATTTCATATATGGTTTTGGCATCTTTACAGACCACAACGGCTTCAGGACGAACATTGGTAAAGAGCGCAATTTTACGACGTGTATCTGCATCGACATCATGTTCAGTACGGCAGATGAGAATATCAGGCTGAATACCGATCGAAAGTAATTCTTTAACCGAATGCTGTGTTGGTTTAGTTTTTAGCTCAGCTGCAGATTTGATATAAGGCAATAAGGTCAAGTGCATCAACATTGAATGCTTATGCCCAAGCTCTACCATCAGCTGACGCACAGACTCCATAAATGGTAAAGATTCGATATCACCGACTGTTCCGCCGATTTCAACGATCGCCACATCAAAACCCTTACCCGCAGCAAGGACACGTGCTTTGATATTATCCGTAATATGTGGAATCACTTGAACTGTACCACCAAGATAGTCACCACGACGCTCTTTATTGAGCACGTCTTGATAAACACGACCACTGGTGAAGTTATTGAGTTTTGTCATTTTTGAACGCTTGAGGAAGCGCTCGTAATAGCCTAGATCGAGGTCAGTTTCTGCACCATCTTCGGTAACAAAAACTTCACCATGTTGAAATGGGCTCATTGTACCTGGATCGACGTTAATGTACGGATCCATTTTGACCATCGTGACCTTAAGACCACGCGCCTCCAAAAGTGCAGCAACAGAAGCAGCAGAAATACCTTTACCAAGTGATGAAACCACACCACCTGTGACAAAAATAAAATGAGTCATTCGAATTCTCGTACAATGGCACCGAAAAACGGCATACAATGTTTGGCGATTTTACTGTAAACCCCCCTCATAAAGCAAAACTAATCGCATCTTTTGCGCAATAATTTTAACGAAATGCTGATTAATGCATCTACGCACTATAAAGTCACAATTCTTGTCATTAATTTTTACAATTTAAAGCGTGGCTTTGATATAATCCCTTACAATTTTCTGTTTTGTGAAATGAAGAAAACGATGATGAAATCTACTTTTTTAAAATTGATCATGGTCAGTTCAATAAGTGCTTTATTGCTGACTGCGTGCATGAAAAAAGAAAAGCCTGAAGACGCTGAGCAAGAGCAAACCACTCAAACTGAAGTGCAAGAATCAGACTTTCAAGAATTGGACAATGGTCAAGAACAAGCTGAATACACCGATCTTGAAGAGATAAATGACAATTCTGGCACAGCGGAAATCACTGCAAGCGAACAAGATGCTTATGTTGATCCAACACCTTCACCAAGTAGTAGTTCTACGAGCTCGAATAGTTCTTCATCGAATAACAATAGTTCGAACAATACATCATCTGCAAACAATGCAAATACTGTGAGCAAAGATGTCGTGAATGATGAACATGCGTTATCTGCTGATGCCACTGAAGATGATGCTGTAGCAGCAGCAATGAAAGCCGCTCAACCTGCTTTGCAATAATTAATTCATAAATAGCTGTATAAAAAAGCTGACTCTAGGTCAGCTTTTTATTTAAAATCAAAAATAGAATTACAAAATGTACTAGCTTCGTTTAAAGTTTTCATCGTTTATGCAGTAAACTAAACTATCACGCAATATTCCAACCATCCGATAAACATGCTCAGGCTTCTCCAAGAAAATTTGTCCATTATTTTGAACCTCTAAACCTGCACGCTCTAATTCATTTCTACGAATATTATCAACCGGAACAATAAACTGAATCGTCGGACGTTTACGGTTTACGTCGTAACGAAATAACCATCTATTATTCTTATTTTGATATAAAACAGAATAATAACTTTCAGTATCACGACCACCTAGCTCAATATCAGGTAATAACTCAGAAACAATATTAAAGATCTCTTGTTCCTCTTTAGTCGTAATAATTTTTTCATTATCAGGGTTTACAATAAAGTCAGGCTTTGCAAACAATTCTTCTCTAGGTTGTTCGATTTTCTGCTCTATAGGTTGAGCCGTAATAACCGTTGGTGACGACAAACCCTTAACCACTGTATCGCTAATAGCCTGCTGTACTGCCTGTTTTACAAATGGCTGAATGGACTCTAAAAATTTAGCATTCAATTGACGAGGAATATTGGCTTGTTGAGCAACATAGCGAACAAAATCTATATCAGCCTCATTAATACTTCTTTTAATCACAGATTTGAATTGCTGTATATACTGATTTTCCTCAGCAAAGTAACGAAGTTTTTCTGCATGAAAATTATCATGCTTAAACTCTTCAAGCTGACCTAAATCCTCTGCTTTAGCCTTTGTAAAATCAATGGAAAGAAATGGCTTTTCATCCATTACATTTGGATTAATTAAATCTGTAAAAAATCGCCATTCCTTACCATTTGTAATTGCACCGATTGTTACACCCAAACAACTATTAAAATAACGTGAAAGTTGAGGTGCATGGTTAGTTAGGTCTGATACGTATGGTTTCGCTTCAATGAACATAACAGGCTGACCGTTGCAATAAAGCGCATAATCAACTCGCTCAGTAGATTTCACTCCAGGAAAGTCAGCAGCAAATTCTGCTAAAACTTTTGTAGGATCATAAGGACTAAAACCTAAGATATCTAACAGAGGAAGAATTAAAGCTTGCTTAGTCGTTTCTTCTGTTGTGCAATGCGTTCCAACCTTTTTAACATGATCAATGTGATTCTTTAATCTCTCTATAAAATGATCCATTTCTATATTCTCTAGATTCTAATGATTAAGAATTTAACACTTGAGAAAAATAAAATCTATAAAAATTAAGACTTAATAATCAAGCAATAATTCGATTTATATTTGTTTCAAATCGGCGCTTGGCTAATTTTCGGTGGTGTATTGCCATACTTCGGATTTTCAATCGCATCTTTGCAATATTGTTTATCACGCTCATAGTTCAGTTGTTTCTGCGCACGATCACTGCTCTGCTCTTGTACACTTCTCGCCCAAGCATCCAAGCTATTCAATGATTTACGGCAAAGTGCATATTTGCCTTCGGTCACTGAGTCTGTCATTTTAACTTCAATGCGCCAACGTGTTGAAAGTTCACGTAGTGGTTCTCGCACCATGCCATCAAGATCAGGATTACTTTTCGCATTTTCAGCATAAATGAGTTGATCCAATTGATTAATCAAAACCCATGCTTCATTCGCAACAGCAGAAGCATCATTTGTTAATTTTTTTGCAGGCTGGATTTTCTGACTTGTATTTGTATTCAGATCATTTTGACTGTTTGTACTCTGCGAGTTTGCACTTTTCTCGTTCATATTATTATTCTGAGGATTTCCACATGCAACACACAACACGCTCATCAGTACAACGGAACATTGAAGTTGAAATTTCATACGATGCCACCATAGTCTAATCAATTGACAGGCTCGCATATTAAAAAATTATATTAGAATACTCAACCGCTATTCCCACATTATCCTGAAGCGATAAGTATTTTGTGATTTCTGCGCTGTATTTCTAAAGGTTTTTATGTCCAACTCGCATATCGTTTCGAATCCAAGCACACCTGCGCAAAGTACCTTTTTAGATGGTGCACGAGATGCCTTAGTTATTGTATTTACGTATCTACCTGTGGCCTTTGCCTTTGGTGTGGCAGCGGTCGGCTTTGGTTTTAATTCGTGGGAAGCGCTATTCTTATCTTCAACCATTTATGCAGGAGCAAGTCAGTTTATTGTCATTGCACTTTTGGCATCGGGTAGCTCGATTTGGGTGGCGGCGATTACCGTGATTATTTTAGATCTACGTCATGTTCTGTATGGTCCAGCGATGTATCAGCAAATTCCGCAACCTGTCCAAGCAAAAATAAGCATGAAAAAAACAGGATTTTGGGGATGGGGATTGACCGACGAAGTGTTTGCAAGAGGTTTGATTGAACTCAGTCGGCGCAAACAAAACTGGTCTGAGGCGTGGATGCTCGGTTTGAGTTTTACCTCTTGGGCTTCTTGGGCGTTTGGTTCATTTGTCGGTGCGATGTTTGCCGATCAGATGCATCTGATGCCGAAGTTTTTACAAGCCAGTTTTGACTTTTTATTGCCTGCATTATTTTTAAGTTTTTTACTGGCAGCATTTGAGAAGAAAAACCTTCACATTATCATCACTGCTTTGCTATTCAGTGCGCTTGGTTATTTATGGCTCGGATTATCTTTTGCGATTTTCTCAGGAATTATTGCGGGAATGGTCGTTGCATTAATCAAATACTATGGCATTGATAAAAACACATCTCAAGGAGCACAATCCCATGAGCATTGAAATTTTATTGATTGGTTTGTTGGTCGGCTTAGCTAACTTTTTTAACCGTTTTGTACCAATTTGGCTAGTACACAAAAAACAGCAACAGCAAAAAAATAAAGGACGTGCATGGATTGGCGTGGCGATGGTAAGTATTGGTGTTAGTGCGATCTGTGCCATGTTTACGATTACGACATTACCACCGTTAATTGAGCATCATGATCGGATTTTTGCCATGAGTTGTGGATTTTTGGCATTGATCATGATGTATGCGCTGAGTAAAAAGATTATTTTGGCGACCTTAACAGCGGCGCTGATTTATGGCGTATTGTTTACCTACGTGCATTTCTAACGACAAATTAAACAAACTTAGAAACAAACACCTATCAAAAAAATCAGCAACATATATTGATGCTGATTTCCTGCAATCTGAGCAAAAGTTATTACAGTTATTGCAATTCCTGCACCAATTTTTCTACCAACTCTTTGGCATCCAAACGCCGAATATTCGCCACATTACTGCCCGCCCAATAGGCACCAAAACCCTGCTCGTCTTGCTTTGATGCGACTGCATGCAGTTGTTTCGCCAAATCATAAGTAAATGGATAGCCCGCATGAGATGGGCGATCAGGTAAATCAACGAATTGATGCCATGCATTGAGCAACCCACGTGCTGGGCGACCTGAAATATTATCTGTGATTTGGGTAATCGGCTGTTCAAATAACAGCTCTCGATAGGCGTCATTGGCAGCGGATTCTTTACACTGCACAAATGCTGTCCCCAATTGCGCTGCACTAGCACCAAGCTCCAAATACAATCGAATATCTTCACCTGTCATGATGCCACCCGCTGCAACGATCGGTAGATCAAAATATTGATTCAAAATAATCAATAAATCTAAAGTCGTCAGTCCCGCATCACAGCTTGGATTAAATGTGCCACGATGTCCGCCTGCTTCAACACCTTGCGCAATCAACACATCAATGCCTGCCTGCTGTGCCAAATAGGCTTCACTCAACTGAGTCACTGTCACCAGTGTAATGATGCCCGCTTGTTTTAAAGCAGAAATCTGCTCAGCCGTCGGTAAGCCAAAATGAAAACTCACCACTTTCGGCTTTGTGTCTAGCACAACTTTAAGCAAATCATCATTCGACACGAAACTTTGATAAATTTCATTGAGTTGTGTTGGCACTTCTGCATCAAACTCCTCAAAGTGAGGACGAATATAATTAATCCATTGTTGAGCTTGTTCAGCATCATAAGCAGTCGGTTGATGACAGAAAAAGTTGACCTGAAAAGGTTTATCAGTCAATTGCTGTGTTCTGAGAATGGCTTGTTTTGCAGTTTCTGCATTGCTCGCACCTAGACCCAATGCGCCCAAACCACCTGCATTAGACACTGCCGCCGCAAGCTCTGGTGTAGACGTACCTGCCATCGGCGCAACAAATATAGGATGTGTAATTCCTAAGCGTTGTAATAAATCCATTTGACCACCCAACTCCATTCATAAATGCCATTGTATCGTCGAAGAAATTTATTTCTGACACAAGGCAACCCCTCAAGGGGAACGCTGTGGCAGGATTAAAATTCAATGACTGTAGATACTTTTAGCATACCGCTTCTTTCAGCTTTGTGTATTTTAATGATAAATATTCATTATTTATGGTGACTTGATTCATTGTGTACTTTAATGTCAAGTTCTAAGCCATCTTATTATTTGGCAATGCCTTGATAAAAACTAGTCCAAATAAACAGATCAATCCTGCAATGATAAATATCCATTGCCCAGACAACACGTCCCAATATTTCCCCGCGAGCAAACTTCCTAGTGCCACACCGAGCCCCCACATGGTGCTATACAGCGCCTGCCCTCGTCCCTGCTGTCGTGCACTAAAGTTTTGCAAAATCATCCGCATGGCAATCAAATGAAATAATCCAAAACTAAACGCATGAATCCCCTGCGCAAAAAACTGTATCCAAAACAGCTCAGCAAATACGCCGACCATGATCCACCGTAGACTGGTCAAGACCAAACAAATAGCAACTAAACTGCGCCATGAAAATTGACGAAAAAACCATGTCGCATAAGCAAACATCACGATTTCTGCTACCACGCCCATTGACCATAACAGCCCTGTTTGCGTGGTGGAAAACTGATATTCATGCAGGAAATTACTATAAAAGCTATAAAACGGCGCATGCGAAAACAAAAGGAAAAATTCAATGAGAAAAAAACACGCCACCACAGGGCGTTTTATGATCGGTAGAATCGACTCAAGTTTGCGTTGTGCAGTCGATGCTTGTGTTGGCTCAGCAATGCTAAATGAACACAGAAAGGCACAGGCGGAAATACACAATAATAGAATTGGTAGATTAGAAATTGGAATCCATTCCAAAATCGCACCAATCACAAACACACCGACAATAAAGCCGATCGAGCCCCATTTACGGATTTTGCCATATAAAGTCTGATGCTGATCACCGAGCCAAAATAGCGTGACACCTTCAAACTGCGCCAGGATCGCATTTTGAAAAAAGCTAAAAATAAGCATGATGATGGCGATGCTTTGAAATTTTTTATCAATAAAGAAAATAGTGAGCCAAATCACCGCTTCTACAAAAGTCGCAATGCGTATCCACAGCATGCGCTTGCCCGTCAGATCGGCGAGCCAACCCCAAATAAATGGCGCAAAAAAACGAGTGATCACCGCAATGGTGCTGAGCAAACCAATTTCAAAATGACTAAACTGTTGGAATTCTAGATATAAATTCCAATACGGCATGAATGTGCCGACGATCGCATAATAGAAAAAGTAAAATGCAGACAGGCGTATGCCGACCTTTTGCAAGTCGGTTGACTTTTGCATTACACAAATTGCCCCAAAGTCACCCGATCATTACCACCATAATCCTGTACAGTACGCACATTTTTAAAGCCCTGTTGTTTTAATAAATTTTGTACAGTACTCGCCTGATCATAGCCATGCTCAAGCACAATCCAGCCATTCGCTTTGAGCCACTGTGGTGCTTCACGGATAATGAATTCTAAATCAGATAAGCCTTTATTTTCAGCGACCAAAGCACGTTGCGGTTCATATTCGAGCTTAGTCACATGCGCATCATCAGGATCAATATATGGTGGATTCGATACGATCAAATCAAACTTTTCATTGCGCTGTTGTGTAGATAAAGCCTGATACCATGAGCCGAGCGCAAAATTGACTTTATTTAAACCGTGTTTCTCAGCATTAAACTTTGCCACTTCAAGACTTGGTGCATAAATATCCGTAGCTGTGATCTGCCACAGCAGTTTTTCCGAGGCAAGTGCCAATGCAATTGCGCCTGTACCTGTCCCCAAATCCACCACATTAACCACTTTCGGTAAGTCCAAAGCCAATACCGTTTCGATCACAATCTCGGTATCTGGACGTGGTACCAATGTGTCTGAAGTGACTTTTAAATCTAAAGTCCAAAACGGCTGTGAGCCGATGATATAAGCAAGCGGTTCATTTTTCACCAAGCGCATCAAAGCATCAAGATAGCGTTGTTCTTGTTCAGCCGAGAGCACTTGCATTATATTCATTTTCAAATGCAGTGGGCTGAGTTTAAGAATATGCTCAAGCAACCATGTCGCCTCTTGACGTTCATAGCTATCGACTTGCCCACGCAGATTTAAGGCTTGAGCAATATTCATCACATGACCTGAATCTTTGAAATAATGAATTTTTTATAAAGGTTAGGCATCATTCTCTTGTGCCAACATCGCCAATTGATCAGCTTGATATTCACGGTGCAGATTGTCCAAGATTTCGGTTAAATCCCCTTCCATGATCGCATCGAGCTTATATAAAGTCAGATTGATACGATGATCCGTCATACGACCTTGCGGATAGTTATAGGTGCGAATCCGTTCCGAACGATCACCCGAACCCACCAAATCACGGCGCATTTCTGAAGTCGCTGCATCGGCTGCTGCACGTTTGGCATTTTCAAGACGTGACGCAAGTAGCGCCATCGCTTTGGCTTTGTTCTTATGTTGCGAACGCTCATCCTGACATTCCACCACTGTACCTGTTGGAATATGGGTGATACGCACCGCAGAATCAGTTTTGTTAATGTGCTGACCACCCGCACCTGAGGCACGGTAAGTATCAATACGCAAATCCGCAGGATTAATATCGACCGACGTATCCACATCCACTTCAGGCAAGATCGCTACAGTACATGCCGAAGTATGCACACGCCCTTGCGACTCGGTTGCAGGCACACGCTGTACACGATGCGCCCCACTTTCAAACTTCAAACGACCATATACGCCATCACCATCAACACGGCAGATGACTTCTTTATACCCGCCATGCTCGCCTTCATTTTCAGAGAGAATTTCAATGCGCCAACCTTGGGTTTCAGCATATTTACTATACATACGGAATAGATCACCTGAGAAAATCGCCGCTTCATCACCACCTGTGCCTGCACGAACCTCAAGGAATGCCGCATTGGCATCATTCGGATCTTTCGGAATCATTAAAATATTGAGCTGACTTTCAAGGTCTCCGATCAATGCTTTATTTTCTTTGATTTCTTCTTGCGCCATTTCTTCAAAGTCAGGCTCAGCAAGCATCTCTTCAGCAGTGACAATATCCGCTTCGGCTTGCGTATACTGTTGCCAAACAGCGGTGATCTCTTGTAGTTCACTATGTTCACGAGAGAGTTTGCGGAATTTATTGTTATCCGAAATAACTTCTACATCTGCCAATAAGGCATTTAACTCTTCATAACGATCGACCAACTGATCCAAACGTAAACGTAGCGACTCTTTCATATAATAACTTTCTCTTTGTCCTAGATTCTATTTCTAGGTTTTACTTCAACGAATGTGTTTCAAATTCGGTGCATCAAAATTATTTCAAAACAATGAATAGAAATCATGAATAAAGACCATGAGTAAAAATCATTAAACATGTGAAATTGATCAATGCAATGTGGCGCATAGTTTACCGACAAATCACTGTAAATCCTATCGACAACATCAACTTTTAGACAATGTGATCGTATTGGCATTTCAAATTCAGAATAGGGAGGAGTTACGGTGAAAGTTACAGAAGATACGTCTTTCGCTACCTTTGTGTTACGCAAAGTATGTGTTTGCGCTATAGATCTCCATTTTTTACGCCCTATCCTTTGCTAAATTTATTTTCATCAAAACATTTTGACATACTTTGTCAAAAAGACTTTAAAAAGATGGCTTCAATAGAAGCTTATAAGGAGAGCACAATGAAACATTATGCATATATCTTAACTGGAGTTTTAGCGAGTTCGATCATTGCAACACCTGCGATGGCGGATAGTACGACACGTGTGGCAGCAGCGAGTGCACTTGGTAGCGTCGTTGGTAATGTCATCGGCAAACAAGTTGGTGGATCAAACGGTGCAGACTTAGGTGCTGCAATCGGTGGTGCAGGTGGTGCTGCAGCTGCAAGTAGCAAATCAAGCCGTACTGAATCAGCAATTGGTGGCGGTTTAGGCTCTTATGCAGGCTCTACACTCGGTAAAAACTATGGTTCAAATGGTCAAATCATCGGTGCGGCGCTTGGTGCGGCAGGTGGTGCAGCACTAGGTAATAAAATCAGCGATGATAAAGACGCTGAAAAACGTAAGTATAACAACTCACGTAAATACAAACGTAGCCAATGGAAACGCTCACGCCACAACCATTACCATGACTAATAGCAAAATACGTTTAAGAAAGCACCTTCGGGTGCTTTTTTGTTGCCTGAGAAAGCATATTTAAAAATTAAAATCAGCTTATTTACAACCTTATGAGAAATTTAAAAGATAAAAATTGATTTTATCCGAATCAACCTCATATTTAGAGATATACAAATTTATGCTTTGATGAGGTGGTTCTGTGTCCACAGCCGATACAGCGTTCAATGAAAACGCATTCCCTAACCTTCACGATGTAAAATTCTCCATCTTAGAACTTGCGCCTATTCGTGATGACGGTTCAGCAAAAGATGCTTTAGAGAATGCAAAACAACTTGCGCAACATGCCGAAAAACTTGGTTATCACAGGCTTTGGGTCGCCGAACATCACAATATGAAAGGCATTGCCAGCTCTGCGACCAGTGTGTTGCTTGGTTATCTTGCTGCGAACACCTCAACACTGCGATTAGGTTCTGGTGGCATCATGTTACCAAATCATGCGCCACTCGTCGTTGCAGAGCAATTTGGGACATTAGCAACACTCTACCCTGATCGGATTGATCTCGGATTAGGTCGTGCACCGGGTACAGATCAGACCACCATGCGTGCTTTGCGCCGTGGACGTTTTGAAACTGAGGAGCAATTCCCGCAAGATGTAAGTGAAATTTTAACTTATTTCGATGACGCCAAAGCAGTACAGCAAATCATTGCTGTTCCAGGACAAGGTTCAAAAGTGCCTGTTTACCTACTCGGTTCAAGTTTATTTAGCGCACAGCTTGCTGCACGACTCGGCTTACCTTATGCCTTTGCTTCACACTTTGCGCCACGGATGATGATGCAAGCCATCGCGTTGTATCGTGAAAACTTCCAAGCCTCGGCTTATTTGGAGAAACCTTATGTGATAATTGGTGTGCCAACTCTTGTGGCAGAGAGTGATGAAGAAGCAAAATATCTTGCCACGACCAATTATCAACGTATCCTTGCACTAATTCGTGGTCAACCAACCAATCTTGTGCCACCTGTAGCGTCGATGGATGGTTTATGGTCTGAAGTAGAAAAACGTGGTGTTGAAGGTTTCTTTGGTGTTGAGCAGATTGGCTCAAAAGAAACCGTGAAACAAGGCTTAGAGGAATTACTACAGCGTACTCAGGCGGATGAATTCATCTTTACTTGTGATGTGTATGATCCTGAAAAGCGTCTAAAAAGTTTTGAATTGTTAAAACAAGTTCAGGCTGAATCTCAATAGCTTAGACTGTAAAAAAAGCCAAATTGCGCATCAATTTGGCTTTTTTATATTTCCGCTTCGAAAAAATCAATTTTTCAAATTAAATTCTAACCAATCCGACGTTTTAAGCCTGTGGTTTGCAAAATACGTGTGGAAATTTCTTCGATCGACATTTCAGATACATTCAAATATGGAATACCTTCGGAAATATAAATCCCTTCGATTGCCCGAAGCTCCATCTGACATTGACTAAAGCTTGCGTAACGACTATTCGCTTTGCGTTCACTACGAATCGCAACTAATCGCTCCGCATCAATCATCAAGCCAAATAGTTTGCTTTTATGTGGTTTAAGTACCGCAGGCAAACGATTGTCATCAAGATCATCTTCAGTGAGTGGATAGTTTGCCACACGAATACCAAACTGTAATGACAAATAAATCGACGTTGGTGTTTTCCCTGAGCGTGATACACCGATCAAAATCAAATCCGCCTGATCATAATGACGAGTACGTGCACCATCATCATTATCAAGGGCAAAATGAACCGCATCAATCCGTGCTTTATAATACTCTGAGTCTGTTACTGCATGGGTCTGACCGACTAATGTGGTCGCTTTGGTATCCAACTCTGTTTCAAGCTTACTGATGATGCCTTCAAACACATCAAGGTTAATCGCATTGGCTGTACTGATGATGTCACGGACTTTTGGATCGACTAAAGTATCAAATACAATGGGTAAACATCCATCACCAGCTGCGATATGATTAATCTTCATGACCACATTCATTGCGCTTTCTTCGCTATCAATATAAGGCATGATATGAATGTCAAATTTTACGTTTGGAAATTGTGCTAAAAGTGAATGCCCTAAGGTTTCCGCTGTAATCGCTGTACCATCGGAAATAAAGAATACACTTCGATGGATCATGTTACTTTCTGACATGTTTTTTTCACCTTTAGCATTTGTTTTCATAGCACATAATCTTTATAGTAAACGCATGTTGATCTCCTGTCGCCTATTATTGCTGTATTCGCTGATAAAACGTGCAAACTGTGAAAAATAGTAAAAAATAATATGCCACTAGGGGTGGAAATTTGAATCATTGGTACGCATATCACAACTTAGATTTACGAAGAGATTGACGACATCGATTTATGAAATACGTTTTCGAGATTTTTTGATTTAGACTTGGATGTAGACGTTCGAAAGAAATTTTCGAATCAGTTAAATTTTTAATGAAGCACACAGTGGAGTAACGATTTTGGAAGCACGCGTTATTGGTCTGGAAAAATTAGGCAAGCATGATGTAGATAAAGTAGGCGGAAAAAATGCCTCTTTAGGTGAAATGATCAGTCACCTCTCTAATGCTGGAGTTTCAGTCCCAGGTGGATTTGCAACAACTGCTGAAGCGTATCGTGAATTCCTTGATAAAAGCGGTCTAAAAGAAAAAATCTCCAATGCACTGAAACAGCTTAATGTCGATGACATTACTGCTTTGACAGAAACTGGTGCAAAAATCCGCCAATGGATTATCGACTCTCCGCTGACTCCCGAGCTTGAGCAAGAAGTTCGTAGTGCTTTTGAAACCATGTCAAATGGTAATCCTGAGATTGCTGTTGCTGTGCGCTCTTCTGCAACAGCGGAAGATTTACCTGATGCTTCATTCGCAGGACAACAAGAAACTTTCCTCAATATTCGTGGTATCGACAATATCTTAGTTGCGATCAAAGAAGTCTTTGCTTCACTGTATAATGACCGCGCGATTGCTTACCGTGTTCATCAAGGCTTTGAGCATGACATCGTTGCCCTCTCTGCAGGTGTACAACGTATGGTTCGTTCTGAAACAGGGGCAGCTGGGGTGATGTTTACCCTTGATACCGAATCAGGCTTCCGTGATGTGGTATTTATCACTGCGGCGTATGGTTTGGGTGAAATGGTCGTGCAAGGTGCGGTCAATCCTGACGAATTTTATCTATCTAAACCATTATTAAATAACAGTAAACATGCTGTACTGCGTCGTAATCTTGGCTCTAAACATAAAAAAATGATCTATAGCGCAGACGGTGCAGCGGGTCGTTCTGTAGAGATCGTTGATGTGGATAAAGCTGATCGTCAACACTTTGCCTTAAATGATCATGAGCTCACCGAACTTGCGAAACAAGCCCTGATCATTGAAAAGCACTACGGTGCGCCAATGGATATCGAATGGGCAAAAGATGGTGATGATGAGCAAATCTATATTGTTCAAGCTCGTCCTGAAACTGTGAAAAGCCGTCAAAATGTCGGCACGATGGAACGCTACTTACTCAAGCAAAAAGGCACAGTACTTTGCGAAGGTCGTTCAATCGGTCAACGTATTGGCTCAGGTAAAGTACGTGTCGTCAACTCAATCAAAGAGATGGATAAAGTCCAAACTGGCGATGTGCTTGTTTCAGACATGACTGACCCAGACTGGGAACCTGTGATGAAACGTGCAGCAGCGATCGTCACCAATCGTGGTGGTCGTACTTGTCACGCAGCGATTATTGCCCGTGAGCTTGGTGTACCTGCGATTGTCGGTACAGGTAATGCCACAGAGATTTTATCTGATGGTCAAGAAGTCACTGTATCTTGTGCCGAAGGTGATACAGGCTTTATTTATGAAGGTGCTTTGGACTTCGAAGTACAACGTAACTCAATTTCTTCAATGCCACCTTTACCATTCAAAATCATGATGAATGTCGGCAACCCTGACCGTGCATTTGATTTTGCGCAAATTCCAAATGAAGGGATTGGCTTGGCACGTCTTGAATTCATCATCAACCGTATGATCGGTGTGCATCCAAAAGCATTATTAAATATCGACAGTCTACCTCGTGAAACACGTGCTGCGGTTGCAACACGTACCGCAGGTTATACTTCGCCAGTAGATTTCTATGTGGAAAAATTGGTTGAAGGAATTACCACGCTTGCAGCAGCATTTGCTGATAAGCCAGTGATCGTACGTATGTCAGATTTCAAATCGAATGAATATGCAAACTTGATCGGCGGTAAGCTCTACGAGCCTGAAGAAGAAAATCCAATGCTTGGCTTCCGTGGAGCAAGTCGTTATGTATCTGATAACTTCCGTGACTGCTTCGAACTTGAATGTCGAGCCTTGAAAAAAGCACGTGATGAAATGGGTCTGACCAATATTCAAATCATGATTCCATTCGTACGTACTGTAAACGAAGCAAAGCGTGTGATTGAACTCCTTGCTGCAAATGGTTTAAAACGTGGTGAAAATGGCTTAAAAGTCATCATGATGTGTGAATTGCCAACCAATGCGCTATTGGCTGATCAATTCCTCGAACACTTTGACGGCTTCTCGATTGGCTCAAACGATTTAACTCAATTAACACTTGGTCTTGATCGTGACTCAGGTATTGTTTCGCACCTCTTTGATGAGCGTGACGAAGCAGTGAAAACATTGCTTTCTATGGCGATCAATGCGTGTCGTAAAGCAGGGAAATATGTCGGGATTTGTGGTCAAGGACCTTCCGACCACCCTGACCTAGCTTTTTGGTTGATGGAACAAGGCATTGACTCAGTGTCATTAAACCCTGACTCAGTGCTCGATACATGGTTCTACCTGTCAGACAACCAAAACAAAAAATAATTGGCATTTTGTGATAAAATTATCATATCACTACAATAGAAAAGACCCGCTCATGGGTCTTTTTTATAACAACTTTTTAATGAAAGCAATTTTTAAAAATCATCAAGATTGCATTTGAGGTTATACATTGGATATTTATTTAGCTCGAAATAATGAACAAGCAGGCCCATATACTTTGGAGCAAGTTCATCAAATGATTGAAAGCCAACAAGTCGTTGCAACAGATTTGATTTGGTTCAAAGGCATGTCTGAATGGAAAACCATTGGCGAAGTCAAACAAAGTGGTCAACTTCCGCCTGCTGTAGATGAGGCAAATAATAGCGACTCAAAATGGGCAACGCCTGCATCTACTACACAGCAATATGATTGGAAAAATAACATTCAGGTTAATAAAAATGAAAACACCGATGGTGGCTTAGCACCATTTTCAAAACGTATTTTTGCCAAAATTATTGATTTGTTGTTATGGCTTCCTGCATTTTTATTTTTAACTGCATTTATGTCACCTGCGCAACATGCAGAGCTTGCCAAGCTTCAAGCACAAGGTATGTTGCCAACGCCTGAAACTCAAGAAGCGCTGTTTAGCCTTATTCCACAGATTGGTTGGATTGGCATGGGCGTGTATCTCGTTTTGATGTTGACTGCACAAGCCGTTTTACTGACACGTAGCGGTCAAAGTATCGGTAAAAAAATCATGAAAATACAAATCGTAGATGCCGAAAGCAAAGAAACTGTAGGCTTCGGACGTGTATTTTTTATGCGTAGCTTTTTATTTATTATTTTAAATGTGCTCTTTATGCCATTTAGCACCATTATCGACCTTGCATTTTCTGCAACGAAAAAGCGTCAAACCTTGCATGACAAAGTTGCAAAAACTATTGTCATTGAAAAATAATTGAGTGTATAAATGACTCGCTATTCATTTATTTTATAGTGAACCTTTAGCCGCAAAATACACCATTTTGTGGCTATATTTTTATATACGACATACAAAAAATATTTATTCTTCAAAGAATTATTGAAAAATTATGGCTTTTGGTTTTAAACCATTACTTTTTTTATGGAATTAATTGTGTTTTATCAGAGTTTTGTTATAGCTTCGTGTCGTTGAATCAGGCATAATGCCCTATAACGTAGCGGTGCCACATGATTGGCTAGAAAATAGCCTATTTGCTAATCAAATATCTAATCAATCATGCAGCACTTAAATCGCTATCCCATATTTATTGAAAATTGGGTCTCTTCACCGAGGTTGTATTATGAGACAAACGACTTTATCAGTATTGTCTTTATTGGTCGCAGCGATTGCCCTAACAGGCTGTGGCGGCGATTTGGTACTTCTTACTTCAGCAGGTCCTGTTGCTGAAGGTCAATCAAGCTTAATGATGACAGCCATCTATGTGATGTTGCTTGTTGTTGTGCCGTCGATTTTGATGGCGTTATGGTTTGGTTGGAAGTATCGTGAATCTAATAAAGATGCTGACTATCAACCACATTGGGCGCATTCAACGGCAATTGAGATCGTTGTTTGGGGTGTTCCAATTATAATTATTGCTTATCTAGCATATCTCACTTGGTGGGGTTCGCATGAATACGATCCTTACAAGCCACGTGCGACATCACCTGATCAAGAAATGACGATTCAAGTCATTGCTGAACAGTTCAAATGGGTATTTATCTACCCTGAACAAAATATTGCAACGGTCAATGAAGTTCGTTTCCCTGAAGATCAAGAGATTGCGTTTCGTGTCACGTCGAACTTCACCATGAACTCATTCTTCATTCCGAAGCTTGCAGGTCAGATTTACGCAATGGCAGGTATGCAAACACAGTTGCATTTGAGTGCAACTGAAACTGGGGTGTATCGCGGATTCTCATCCAACTATAGTGGTTATGGCTTCTCCCAAATGCGCTTCCTTGCACACAGTGTGACTGCACCTGAGTTTGAACAATGGGTTCAAGCGATCAAGAGTGGTCAAGGCAATACAGTTGTTGTTGATGACAAAGGTACTACTGCTGTTCAAAAAGGTCTACTTGACCAAGCAGAATTCAAATCACTTCGTGATGGTAACCGTGCTCAATTCCAAATTGATGCAATGGTGAAAACAGCACGTACAGAAGTTGAGAAAAAAGCGGCTGCAATTGCACAAGCGGAAGGTCCTTACCCTTATCACCCTCACCCAGTGACTTATTACTCATCGGTTGAAGCAGGTCTTTTTGAATCTGTGATTAATCATTACATGAGTAACTACCACGGTGATGACCATCACGCTGAACATGCAGTGGATACACATGCTGCTCCAAGTTCTCAGCCTGAAGCTGTAGCGCATGACACCGCTACACCTGTCACAGGAGAATAATGATGTCTACACTTTTATTAGGCAAATTAGGCCCTGAAGCAATTCCACAAGATCCAATCGTATTGGTGACTGCTGCAATTATGTTTTTAGGTGCATTCGCGCTATTAGGTGCGATTACCTACTTCAAACTATGGGGCTACTTGTGGAAAGAATGGTTTACCACTGTTGACCATAAGAAAATCGGTATCATGTACTTCCTTTTGGCAGGTATCATGTTAGTTCGTGGTTTTGCCGATGCAATCATGATGCGTCTACAACTGTTCCTCGCAGGACCAGGTGGCGAAGGCTATCTGCATCCCGAGCACTACGATCAGATCTTTACAGCCCACGGCGTAATTATGATCTTCTTCGTAGCGATGGGTCTAGTTGTTGGTATGTTTAACATCACTGTACCACTGCAAATCGGTGCGCGTGACGTTGCATTTCCACTACTCAACTCGTTGAGCTTCTGGTTATTCGCTGGTGCGGTTGGTTTGATGATGGCTTCATTGGTCATCGGTGAGTTTGCTGCGACAGGTTGGATGGCTTATCCACCACTTTCAAATATTGAGTACAGCCCAGGTGTGGGTGTGGACTATTATATTTGGGCACTACAGCTTTCAGGTTTAGGTTCATTGTTATCAGGTGTCAACTTCTTCGTGACCATCATCAAGATGCGTGCACCGGGTATGAAGTTGATGGATATGCCTGTATCAACTTGGACGACCTTGTGTACAAGTGCTTTGATCATTGCAACTTTCCCTGTATTGACAGCAACTTTGGCAATGTTAACACTTGATCGTTACTTCGGTTTCCACTTCTTCACTAATGAGCTTGGCGGTAGCCCAATGCTTTATGTGAACTTGATTTGGACTTGGGGTCACCCAGAAGTATACATCTTGGTATTGCCTGCATTTGGTCTATATTCTGAGATTGTTGCAACGTTTAGCCGTAAGACGATATTTGGTTACAAGTCTATGGTGTATGCGACGATCGCAATTACCATCTTGTCTTTAATCGTTTGGTTACACCACTTCTTCACCATGGGTGCAGGTGCAAATGTCAATGCCTTCTTCGGTATTATGACAATGATTATCGCGATCCCGACTGGGGTGAAAATGTTCTCGTGGTTATTCACCATGTATCGCGGTAAGATTACTTTCGCCTCTCCGATGTACTGGACGCTTGGCTTCCTCGTAACATTTGGTATTGGTGGTTTGACTGGCGTATTGATGGCGATCCCACCTGCTGACTTCCTTGTCCACAACTCATTGTTCTTGATTGCGCACTTCCACAACGTGATCATCGGTGGTGTGGTATTTGGTATGTTCGCTGGTATTACATTCTACTGGCCAAAAATGTTTGGTTGGAAAATGAATGAATTCTGGGGCAAAGCAGCCTTTTGGTTCTGGTTCTTCGGTTTCTATTTTGCATTCATGCCACTTTATATCCTTGGTTTCATGGGTATGACTCGTCGTCTAAATACATATGACAATCCAGAATGGACACCTTATCTCAACGTCGCAATGGTCGGTGCAATCTTGGTTGCTATTGGTATTGGATGTTTGCTTCTTTCTGTATTTGTTGGTTTCTTAAAACGCAAAGAAACTATCGACTATACAGGCGACGCATGGAATGGTGCTGGTCGTACTTATGAATGGTCTACCTCTTCGCCTGCACCGTTTTATAACTTTGCAAGTGACTTAGATGGTGCTGGTATTGATCGCTTCTGGTCTGACAAAGAAAATGGCGTCGCTTACCAACGTCCGACGAAATATGAAGACATTCATATGCCGACCAATCGTGCAGCTGGTTTTGTGATTGCAATCGTATTGACAGTCATGGGCTTTGCATTGATCTGGCATATTTGGTGGTTAGCGCTAGTTACTTTTGTAATTGCGATCATCAGCTTCATTCGTAGTTCATTTACTAAAGAAGTGGATTACTACGTCCCTGCTGCCGAAGTAGAACGTATCGAAAACGAACGTTATGCTTTGTTAGAAAAACATTTGAAGAAGGACTAAGACAATGGCTGAAGTACTTCATCACGACAACCACGGGCATGACGATCATCACGAACATGATGATACCGATCTAACGGTCTTTGGTTTTTGGACTTACTTGATGAGTGACTTGATCTTATTCGGTACACTCTTCATCGCTTTCGCCGTACTGAGCACACATATTCCACCTGGTACGCCAAGTGCCAAGGATTTGTTTGGTGACTCTTTAGGCTTTGTATTAACAGAAACCATGGCACTTTTGATCTCATCAGTGACCTTTGGTTTTGCAGTATTGGCTCGCTACCGTAATGATGTTAATGGCGTATTGAAATGGTTAGTCATCACTTTCCTTTTTGGTGCAGCGTTCATCGGCATGGAGCTTTATGAGTTCAATCACTTAGCTTTCCATTATGAATATGTAAATTCATTAGGTGAAACTGTCCATGGGGCTGGACCATCTACCAGTGCATTTCTATCTGCATTCTTTACTCTTGTTGGTACACACGGTATTCACGTGACTTCTGGCTTGGTGTGGATGTTGGTCTTAATGTACCAAATCAAAAAGAACGGTTTGACATTACCAAACACTCGTCGTTTGGCTTGCTTGAGTTTGTTCTGGCATTTCCTTGATATCGTATGGATTTGTGTGTTTAGCTTAGTTTACTTAGGAGGCATTCTCGCATGAGTCATGATGTGAATAATCCTGGTGCTGCGCACGGTAGCTTCAAGCAATATACAATCGGCTTTATCTTGTCTATCATCCTGACCCTTATCCCTTTTGGGATGGTCATGGCTGGTATGACTGGTGGTCTTGTCATTGCGACGATTGCGATTACTGCGATTGCTCAGGTACTCGTCCAGTTGGTGTTCTTCCTTCACTTGAATGGTTCTGAACAACAACGTTGGGATTCGATTGCCTTTATCTATACCATTTTGACCATTGCGATCTTGTTGATTGGTTCGGTATGGGTAATGACCAACCTACATGCGAACATGATGATCTAAACGCTTGTCATGTTTAAAAAGTACTTATTCCTGACCAAACCAGGGATTCTATTTGGTAATTTCATTACCACTTTGGGCGGCTTCTTTTTAGCCGCCCAAGGTTCAATTGATCTCCCCTTTTTGCTCCTTACGCTACTTGGTACGACTCTTGTCGTGGCATCTGGCTGTGTCTTTAATAATATTATCGACCAAGATATTGACCAAAAAATGCAGCGTACTAAAAATCGTGCTTTGGTCACCAAAACGATTTCTGTGCCAATTGCATTTATCTTTGGCTTCATACTCGGCGTAGTTGGCTTGGTGATTTTGTATTTTTTGGTCAATCCGTTAGCATGTTTATTTGCGGTCATTGGCTTCATTGTCTATGTCTTTCTCTATAGTCTTTGGACAAAACGTCATAGCATTCACCAAACCATCATTGGTAGTATTTCAGGGGCTTGTCCGCCTGTGATTGGCTATGTGGCAGTTGCAGAACAATTCGATTATGCTGCTTTACTCCTGCTTTTAGGCTATGCATTTTGGCAGATGCCACATTCTTGGGGCATTGCGATTTATCGGTACCAAGACTATGCCAATGCCAATATTCCAATCTTACCTGTTGCTCGAAATATCAAACGCACTAAGATTGAATCATTGATTTATGTGGTGCTATTTTTGATCACCATGAATCTGCTCTATGTATTTGGTTATGCAAATATTTTTTTTGCCGTCTTGTTAAACCTGTTGAGCTTCTATTGGATATACCTCAGCATCAAAGGCTTTAAAGCCGATGATGATCAAGCTTGGGCAAAACATTATTTCTTATTTTCAGTGCAACTCATTACCATTTTGAGTTTGAGCTTTTATTTCACCGCTGTCTCTCCTGCACCGCAGCTCTTTTTATTTTAAGCATATCAGTTTCACTTAAAATTTTGGGAGACTTGCGCTTCAACAGACATTTCCCTTGTATTTTCAGCGTTAAAGCATTAAAATTTCCGCTTCGCAATTTGCGACATAACATTTAACTTTATAAATGCTATGACTCCTTGCTTCTGACATATGCTCAGGGGCTGTTTAAACCGTAAGGAGCTGACATGCGTCACTACGAAATCGTGATCTTGGTTCATCCAGATCAAAGCGATCAAGTTGTTGGTATGGTTGAACGCTATATCGCACAGATCAAAGAAGCTGGTGGTCAAATCCACCGTCTAGAAGATTGGGGCCGTCGCCAATTGGCTTACCCAATTAACAAAATTCATAAAGCGCACTACATTTTGATGAATGTTGAATGTGGTCAAACTACGCTTGACGAATTAGAAGAATTGTTCCGTTACAACGATGCAATCATCCGTAACTTGATCATCCGTCGTGATGAAGCAATCACTGAAGAATCTTTGCTTGCTAAGAGTGCTGAAGAAAAACGTGCTCGTAAAGCGCAACGTGAAGACAATCAGCCGTCTCATCAAGACGAATCTGTTGAAGGATAAGGAGAACACACATGGCACGTTTTTACCGTCGTCGTAAGTTCTGCCGCTTCACAGCTGAGAACGTTACATACATCGACTACAAAGATATCGATACTCTAAAACAGTACATCACTGAAAACGGCAAGATTGTTCCTAGCCGTATCACTGGTACTCGTGCTCGTTATCAACGTCAATTGGCTCTTGCGATCAAGCAAGCTCGCTACTTGTCATTGATTCCATACACTGACAACCATAAGTGAGGTGATCTGTGGACGTTATCTTATTACAACGTATTGTTAACCTTGGGAAGCTTGGCGACAAAGTATCAGTAAAAGCTGGTTACGGTCGTAACTTTTTGATTCCTCAAGGTAAAGCTGTTGCTGCAACTGAAGCAAATACTGCTGCATTTGAAGCACGTCGTGCGGAACTTGAAAAGCAAGAAGCTGAAGTATTGGCTACTGCTCAAGCTCGTGCTGACCAATTGAACGAAGTAAATATCGTGATCACTGCGAAAGCTGGTGATGAAGGTAAACTCTTCGGTTCTATCGGTACGCGTGATATCGCAGATGCTTTGACAGCTGCTGGTCTTGAAGTAGATCGTACTGAAATTCGCTTGCCAAATGGCGCACTTCGCCACACTGGTGAGTTCCACATTGCAGTTCAATTGCACCACGATGTGACTTCTGAAATTTTAGTAACAATCGTTTCTGAATAATTTATTTATTCCTAAATGATTGACCAAAAGACATATGCTTGCATATGTCTTTTTTTATTGCCTTCATTCAAAATAGCGTCAAAACATAACTTAAAACTAAGTTCTCGTTTTTTATCCACCATGCCTGCCCCATCAACCCACTTTAGTGCTAGAATTTATCGCTAAATCTGTAGTCAGACAAAATCTCCAAACTACTTATTTGATCGTTTAATTTCATGCAATAGGCATATGGCAATATGGTAGCAACGGATTCCACCGCAAAAAAAACGAAGAAATCAAGCAATACCGAAATCTCGGAAAACAATCCGAATCTTCGCACGCCACCGCACAACCTGACGATGGAGCAAGCTGTTCTCGCTGCGTTAATGACAGTTGCCGAATCTTGGGAAAGTGTTGCTGACATTTTGCTTGAAAATGAGTTTTATGCGACACGTCACCGCCATATTTTTCGTGCGATTAAAAGTCTTGCAGATTCAAATCAGCCTTATGATGCCGTGATGGTCAACGATTGGCTCACCAATCAACACATGCTAGAAGATGCCGGCGGTGAAGCCTATCTGATGCAACTCCTTGCAGAATCGCCACCGTCGCTATTTAACTTGCCTGCCTATGCAGAAAAAGTCAAAGAAACCGCAACCTTACGTAATATGATCTCTGTCGGAAATGAAATCCTGCGCACTGCTTATGATCCAAAAGGTCAAAGTGTCCGTGATATTCTCGATCGTGCAGAAACCAATATCTTCTCACTCGCAGAACAACACAATAATCGTCAGAGCCAATCAGGACCGCAATCTATCAGTGATGTCACGGCAAAAGTCGTGACCAAGCTAGATGAGCTTTCCAAGCTTGAAGGCAATATCACAGGTTTGACCACAGGTTTCTTAGAACTTGATAATAAAACCTACGGCATGCAATCTGGTGATTTGATTATTGTTGCAGCTCGTCCCTCGATGGGTAAAACGACTTTTGCCATGAACTTGGTGGAAAGTGTATTGTTTAACTGTGACCTTCCTGCTTTAGTGTTTTCAATGGAAATGCCTGCGGATTCAATTGCGATGCGTTTGATTTCCGCATTTGGACGGGTCAATCAAGGGCATTTGCGTTCGGGTAATTTGGATGCAGATGAGTGGTCAAAAGTGACCAGTAGTATGGTTCATCTTCAGCAAAAGCATTTGTATATTGATGATTCTTCAGCACTTCCGCCGACAGAACTACGTTCACGTGCACGTCGTATCGCCAAGCAACATGGTGGAAAACTCGGCTGTATCATGGTCGATTATCTACAACTCATGAAAGTACCGGGTATGGGCGATAACCGTGTGGGTGAGATTTCAGAGATTTCTCGAAGTCTAAAAGCGTTGGCAAAAGAAATGAATTGCCCTGTGATCGCCCTTTCACAGCTCAACCGTAGTCTTGAGAATCGTCCAAACAAACGCCCTGTGATGTCAGATTTGCGTGAATCTGGTGCGATCGAGCAAGATGCCGATTTGATTATGTTTATTTACCGTGACGAGGTTTATAATAAAGAATCGAAAGAAGCAGGTACTGCTGAAATCATCATTGGTAAACAACGTAACGGCCCGATTGGTACAGTACGGCTCGCGTTCGAAGGTCAATACACCCGATTTAGTAACCTTTCTCCAGAGTTCTACAATCAATTCCAAGATGATGAATAAAGTCATTACCCTCTCAGTGTCATTACGGTTTTAAGGAAGTTATAGTGCGTCACGCTGTTATTCGTATCCGCAAATCTGCGCTACAACACAATCTACAACGAGTTCGACAACTTGCACCCAACAGCAAGGTGATCAGCATGGTGAAAGCCAATGCTTATGGTATTGGTGTGCAGCATGCGATTGAGGCATTTTCAAATACAGATTCTTTCGGTGTGGCAAGCCTTGCTGAAGCACTAGAAATTCGCACTCTTGGTAATGACAAACCAATTACACTCATTGAAGGTGTATTTGAAGCTGAAGAAATGTCGATTGCGATTCAACAAAAATTTGAATGCGTCATTCATCATCAGCAACAACTAGATTGGCTACTTTTACATAAAGACAATTATAAAAATGCAGGCTTAAAAGTTTGGGTCAAACTCAACAGTGGCATGAATCGTCTTGGCTTTAAAGCCGATCAAATCATTGAAGTGATTCAACACTTAAAAAGTGAAGGTTTCCACTGCGTACTCGCAATGCACTTCGCCAATGCGGACGTCCCTGACCATCCAATGAACCAAGTGCAAATTGACCAACTTTTATCCATCAAACAAGCTTGTGAACCGATCGAAGTATCATGTTGTAACTCTGCGGCGATTTTTAATTGGGCTGATTTGCATTTTGATTATGTCCGTCCCGGAATTATGCTGTATGGCGCTTCCCCGTTCTTTGATCGCACGGCTTCATCTTTAGGTCTTGAAGTGGTGATGCAGTTTGAAGCCCAAATCATTGCGATCAATCCGATAAAAACTGGCGAACATGTTGGCTATGGCTCTAGCTTTACGGCTGAACGAGATATGACCATTGCTGTGGTATCTATTGGCTACGGTGATGGCTATCCACGTTCTTTATTTGCGCAAAACTTCGTCGCTATTGCAGGTCAAAGAGTCCCTGTGGTCGGTCGTGTCAGTATGGATATGATCACAGTTGATGTGAGCAATATTCAAAATCAAGTAAAATTAGGCGATGTAGTTGAGCTTTGGGGAGATACACAATCTATTGATAAGGTTGCACAGTGCAATCAATCAATTGGTTATGAGTTACTGTGTCGATTGACCAAGCGACCGCAAGTAATTGTTGAAGACTGAAGATATAGTCAGAGAACTTAATTTGTTCGACTATAAATACTCAAAGTTTCGGTTTTATATTTCATGCACTGATCATAAAAAGCGCATTCAAGTTGAATGCGTTTTTTTGATTTGACTTAATTTTATGACCGATTAAGGATTCACCGACACCAAAACACGAATCGCTTCAGGAGAAATGCTGAGCTGTTTCAGTAAGCCTAAACCTTCTTGTTGATGCTTGACCAAACGATCCACTTCATCTTGGCGAATGCTTGGATTATGCTGTTTGAGATAATTCAAACGATCAATTTCTTTTTGCCAACGCTTCTCATAATGTTGCTGTGCACCATCTTGAATCTGTGGCAATTGTGCTTTGACCATGTCTAGCGCTTGGGCATAACGTGCTTCAATCACTTCACGGCGAGCTTTGATCACTTGGCGTGCATTATTGCCATCAAGATGTTGCGTGTACGGTTGCAAGATATGGGATGCGATTTTCTCCGACAGGTCTTGACCATTTTCAGTGAGCAAGACACGAATCAATTGTTTTGGCAGACTTGCGCCGAGATTTAAGACTTTAGGTGCAATCACATCGATTTTAAACCACAGCTCAACCAACATGGTGCCTGCTTTGATGGCACTGCTTTTCAGCAAAGCGACGTTAGTGCTACCAAAAGATTGGGTATTGATCAGCTCCATGACACTTTCCACAAAAGGATGCTCAAGGGTTAAGAACTGACTATCTTCACGTGTCTGCGCTTGATCACGATAGAACGTCACAGTCATGCCATCTTCTTCAAGTTGCAAACCTTGCACTTGCATTTGATCAGTCGGGCGAATGATCACTGTGCCGTTACTTTGTTCATCAAAGTCGATATTGGTCGCAGACATAAAACGTTTGATAAAATCTGGCACAAGTGAATTATCTTCGTAATCTTCAAGTGCTTTGACGATGCGCTTCGCCACTTGCGGACGACACGAGTTGTATTCGAGTAGACGATCTCGCCCTTCTTGCATGGCCGCTTCAAGCTGTAAGCGTTCTGCATTGACCTGTTCTAGTAATGCTTCAAATGCTGGCGTATCGGTAAGCAAGCAATCTTTCAGCTCAACGATAAAGTTTTCTTGCAAAGTCTGCGCTGTCGGAGAAATCTGACTAAAAATATTCAGCCCTTCGTTATACCAACGGAACATGCGCTCTTGCGCTGTCCCTTCGATATACGGCACATGGATTTGAATGCGATTTTCTTGACCGATACGATCTAGGCGACCGATACGCTGTTCCAACACATCAGGATTGGCAGGTAAATCAAACAACACTAAATCACTGGCGAATTGGAAATTTCGTCCTTCCGAACCAATTTCAGAACAGAGTAGAATCTGTGCGCCGTAGCTGTCTTCGGCAAAGTACGCCGCCGCTTGGTCACGTTCTAATAAGCTCATGCCTTCATGGAACATGGCGGTGCGAATGCCTGCATGGATACGCAGTGCACTTTCAAGCGACTCGACCACTGGACCACTACGAGCAATCAATAAGACTTTTTTATGTTTTAACTCATGGCGTAGCGCATTCATCAGCCATGACACACGTGGATCGTGCTCCATCCATGCGCCATCAATCTGCAATTCTTCAGGCCACATTTGCTCACGCAGTTTGCCTTCGGTTTGCCAATTTTCAGGACGTGGCAACGGCACAGGCAAGCAATCACGCCCTGGGAAACCTTGAATCGCTTCACGGGTGTTACGGAACAAAATTCGCCCTGTACCATGACGATCAAGTAACTCATGAATGGCACGATAGCGTGGTTCAGGCTCATCTTGGATTGGATGACCAAGTAATTTTTCTAATGCGGTCAATTGCTCTTCTTCCAAAGGCATATCCGACATTAATACTTCGGCGATTTTTGCGGTTTGTTGATATTGTTCTTCTTCTGCCAAGAAACGATCAAGATCATTAAAGCGCTGTGGATCGAGCAAACGCAAACGAGCAAAATGACTTTCTACACCAAGCTGTTCGGGTGTTGCGGTGAGGAGTAATACACCTGCAGTTTTATTGGCAAAATCCTCAACCAAATCATAGCGATCATTACCGCCTTCTTGCTCCGACCAAATCAAATGATGCGCTTCATCGACAACAAGTAAATCAAAACCTGCTTCAATGGCTTGTTCATGCAAATCAGGGTGATCGAGCATCAAGTCGATACTAGCGATAATGCGCTGTTCGGTGCTAAACGGATTCAGCTCAGGATCATGCTCTTTGATTGATGCGGTACGGGTCAGGTCAAAAATCGAAAATGGCAAATTGAAACGACGACGCATTTCAATCATCCATTGATATTGCAATGAATCCGGCACCAAAATCAGCACACGTTCACTGCGACCAGTTTTGAGCTGCTGGTGAATAATCAAACCTGCTTCAATGGTTTTACCCAAACCCACTTCATCGGCAAGTAAAACACGTGGCGCAAGCCGAGTGCCCACTTCATTGGCAATATAGAGCTGATGCTGAATCAAACCAACACGTGCGCCGAGCAAGCCACGTAACGGACTACGTTTCATGGTCGCTTGCATCATCAAGGCTTGGATACGCAAGTCGTACCATTCTTTATAATCGACCTGACTGGCAAGCATCCGCTCCAATGGCTTAGACAGTTGGATGTGCGCACCTAGACGGGTTTCATTGAGGTCTTTGATAACCTCATCGCCGTTCTCATCGTTACGCTTGGCATGATACTTCATCACGCCACCACGATCTTCAACCGACAACACTTGCCATTCAAGTCCTTCTTGATCTTGAATCATATCGCCGACATTGAACACAATGCGTGATAAAGGTGCATTGCTTCGTGCATAGACCCGTGTTTCATCACTTTTTGGGAACAGAATACTGATTGCTCGCTCATCAACATCAATGAGCACGCCCAGTCCAAGCTCTGATTCCGTATCTGAAAGCCAACGTTGTCCGATCGCAAATTGTTGCAAGTTTTTCACCTTAATCAAAAAGTTGAATGTATTTTATCGTATGTAAAATCAAAATGATCAATCAGCCGATCAAAGCAATAATAAGCAAAAAGTATGACAGTCGAGTCCCTGCTTTTTGAAAATTATCATTCATCCATAATCATAGCCGATTGCTATCTTGCATTTTAACCGATTAAAAAACCATCATAAAAGTCTAAAATGGCGTTTGACAAACAAAGTTCAATGTTTGCTCTGTAACAGGATGTACAAAACTCAGCTCCGCCGCATGCAAACACAGGCGCTCAGAGAGCGATTGCCCTTGTACTGTGGCGTATAGCGTATCGCCAATAATCGGATGACCGATATATTGGGTATGTACACGCAATTGGTGCGAACGTCCTGTAATCGGTTTTAAAACAATCCGACTCACAGGCACATCCTGAATATAAAAATTTTCGATAATTTGATAATAACTTTGCGCAGATTTAGAATGCGATTCATCGGCGATATGCAGTGGCGGATGCGCTTCGTCATAACGCACAGGCACATTGATCTCGGCAAAATCGTCAAAATGTCCGCTCAAATGCCCTTCGACAATGGCGTGATATTTTTTTTCCGTTTGACGCTGTTGGAATTGAATGGAGATATGACGCTGTGCTGCTTTATTTAAAGCAAAGACTAAAATGCCCGAAGTATCTCGATCAAGACGATGAACGAGGAGTGTTTTTGATTCTTCTTGTAAAAGGCGTGTCTGTACACTGTCAGTGAGCGCTTCGCCTTTTCCTGGCACACTGAGTAGACCTGCAGGCTTGTTGATGACCATCACATCGTCGTCACGATAAATCAGACAGTCTTGCAAAAAGTTCGGCAACGCCTTTCCACCTAATGATCATTAAAGTTTGCAGGTGCAGATGATAGTAACTTAGGCGATACTGCGCAAGCAAATCTATCTAAAAATATTTGAACATATAGTCAAATCAATCAACCATTGAGTCGGAATAATTAGTTGTGTATAAATGATCTACAGCACTTGAACTTCAAGGCGTGAATGGTTAAGCTCAAAGTTATTCGTTTGATAATATCTGCATTAAAAATGTCTAATTCTTCACATCAACATTCACACGACCATGCAACTGATCAGCACGATCATAAGCATAACCACGACCATAGCCATATCCCCAATAATAAAAAAATCCTGACCATCAGTTTTATCCTGATCACCATATTTATGGTGGCAGAGTTTGTCGGTGGCTATATGACTAATAGCTTGGCGCTGATCTCTGATGCAGGACATATGCTCAGTGATTCTGTGGCACTGGGTATTGCTCTCTTTGCCGTTTTTCTCGGTGAAAAAACCAGTAATGCTCGTAAAAGTTTTGGCTATCAACGCTTCGAAATCCTAGCCGCAGCCATCAACGGCATTACCCTTGTGGCGATTTCGATTTATATCTTTGTTGAAGCGATTTTACGGTTACAAACACCTGAAGACATTCATGTGCAAGGCATGTTGATCATCGCCAGTTTGGGCTTATTGATTAATATCATTGTGGCGTGGATGATGTTTAAAGGTAGTGATACCGAACACGATCTCAATATGCGTGGTGCATTTTTGCATGTGCTCAGTGATTTGCTCGGTTCGGTTGGCGCAATCATTGCGGCATTGTGTATTTATTTCTTCGCATGGCAATGGGCGGATACGGTGGCGAGTGTATTGGTGGCGCTCTTGGTACTGCGTAGTGGTTGGAGTGTAGTGAAGCAATCCACACACGTATTAATGCAAGGCACGCCTGAGCGATTCGATGTTGCTGAGATTCAAGCGCAAATCATGGCTAATGATCGTATCCTCGATGTGCACGATCTGCATATTTGGAGTTTATCGAGTAAGCGTTATATCTTGAGCTGTCATATCGTGGTCGATGATCAGATGACCATGCAATCTGTACAAAGTCTACTGCATGAGGTTGAGCAATCGTTACAAGCCATCGGTATTGAGCATGTGACCATACAGACGGAAACTCGAAATCATCAGCATGCCGAGCTTGATTTTTAAAGGGCTTGATTTTTGAAGCGTTTGATTTTTAAAGTGCTAGGTTTAAACGATAGATTATTAAAGCGAGTTATGTTTTAATACGCACAGTTTGAGATGAGCCTCATACAGTATACGGCTTGATCTGTATACGACTAGCCCTGCTGATGCGGGGCTTTTTATTGCTTAAAATTTCTTGCAGTCACTTTGTTCGGTAATGTGGATCTTTTTTCCAAATAATCTGATTAAAATAAAGTTCAAAGAACATTGCGATTTTCTTCGCAATAGAGGTTTTAAACAACTTGGAATCCATGTAAATCATCGGCTGATCTTTTTTAGTATTGAAAATTACACGACCTCGTGGAATTTCCTCATATTCGATATATTGTAAATGCGAATTTTCCACACGCAACTTTTCCCAATACTGCACATGGTTATAATCGCTGTCGATTAAACCCAATGAATCTGCATCATTTTGATCAAAATGATGCGCTATACCAATCACTCGATCTTGATCATACCAAAAGATACCGATTTTCAATTATTTACTCGGAAGAAGTTCTAAAAGTTTATTGCGAGCAATTTTTGCTTCTTTTCGCCCTCTAATCGTCGATGGATGCTGAATCCTGAAACATTGATATTTATCATTAAAGTTAAATTGCCATAGCTGATTTTTCGTAATGTCATTACTTTCAAAGGTTTTTGAGTCTTTACACTTATCTAGCGGAAACATTTCACGTCTGTACTTAACAGAGGACAATCCATTCGCCAAGATGATGAAATTTGGCTGAAAATAGTTTAATTGAGCTTGCAACAAACTTTTTGAAACCTCATGAATTTCTTTAAAATATTTTGTATTGATCGGACTTTTCTTCCTCCACGAAAAAGCAAATAAATTGCAATACAACAGCCCATCACTTCCACTCCTTTCAGAAACAGCTCTCGTGAAATCATGAAAAGTAATTTTGCCTGTATTTTTTAACGACAATTGTTTCTCAAAGAAATTTTTTTGCTTAGCTATTGAACGATCAATATAATCTTTCAAATTCGAATAATGACTTTCTCCTTGCACATCCCACCCTCGCGTTTCCGCACCAATGATCATAATTTTATTTTTTGCTTCAAAGTATTGATCAGGCTGGCTTGGCAAAAACAGCCCTGATAGACCTGCTTTTTCATGATATTTCGTTTCGGGATGATTTTTATCAAAGTAACTTTCATCTAAATTTGAAAGTATGTCTAAATATTCATTCTTAAGAGTGTTTGCGTTTTTCATACTGTTTCCCTATTGAAAAAAATAAGTAAATCACATCATTTCTTTTAAACTTTGCATTGCATCGTTCTGATATTTTTTAGTAAATTTTCCATAATAACTTGGATGATATAATCTAATACCGTTAAATCCACATAATTCAAGTTGTGCTATTTCACGAATTGAATAACCATTTCCAAATTGGCTAATCTTTATTTCTGGAAAATGAAATCTTATGTCATGGTCTCTATTTGGTCCAGTCATAAATATACATAAATCAGGTTTGATAATTTGTAACTCATGGGAAATGACAGAAAAATTTTCACGTTCTATTTTTCTTATAGCATCAAATATTCCCGATCCCAAATTTTTAGATTTACCTATTTTAGAAATATTATTCCAAATAAATACTGGTGACTTTCCCTGATCTAAAACAGCATTTGAAAGTTCTCTTTCAAAATAACGGAATTTTTTCCAAAACGAACTTTTAGAGTATCCCTCATAGAAATTACGTTCTAAGAAAAATTTTTCGTACTCTGACATCCCAATCTCTATCCACTCTTCTAATGTGCGGTGGTCATACCACCCTAGAGTTTCTTGCCCAAAGATAATAATTTTATATGCGGTAGGATTATTTATAGCTTCAGGAACTTTAATCAAGAAAGGCATTGCATACTTTTTATTCTGATTTTCCAGCGCATTAGATATATCATCCCAATGATTTCTATATAACATTTCTAATTGTTCATTCTGATTCATACGTAAACTCATACTTCGGATTATATTTCAGACAAATCATATAAAAAGTCTGATACTTTATTTGCAAGTATTTCATGTTCATCTTGTAATTCAACAATTTCCACCATCAAATCATCCAAGCCAGTTTGCTCTTGAATGCTGACACCTTGAATTTCCAAAAAAGTCAGCATCACAGCCAATCCAGTGCGCTTATTCCCATCAACAAAGGCATGACCTTTAGAAATTGCTATACCAAACCACGCCGCAATCTCGAACAAATCTTCGACTTGATTGTAGTACATTTGCTGTTCGATTCTGCCGAGGACACTTTCTAATTTCCCAATGTCACAACCCGCACGACCAACACCAGTTTGACGCAAAATTTCATCGTGTACCGCAACGACGAAGGTCAGATTAATCAGACTCATTTATATGCCAACGCTTGTAATTCTGCTTTATGTTGTTGAATGATACGTTTCGCACTATGCATTACCACACGTTTAGTCGCTTCATCATCACTAAACTGCATCTCTAACACCTGTGCTTTGATGGCAGATCGCTGTTTACGATCATCAGAATTATATTTTTCAAGGCGCTTATTCATATCATTTCTCACTCTTAAATCTCTTCAAAATATAGCATAGTAAAATGAATTATAGATTGTCATTTTTATTACTGCCAAAAAATAAGGGCTGATTACTCAGCCCTTATTCTACTCAATTCAATCTATTTATCAATAGATTAGGTTAATTGAGCTGCTTGGATTTTCTTGGTATCTACAGTGTCAGCAGCTTTGGTGTAGTCAGCCATTTGATCAAAGTTGAGATACTTATAGATGTCACCTGCCATGCTGTCGATTTGCGACGCATATTGCTTGTATTCTTCAGGTGTAGGTAGTTTACCTAATACCGCAGCCACTGATGCAAGCTCAGCAGATGCAAGATATACATTTGCACCTTGACCTAGACGGTTCGGGAAGTTACGAGTCGAAGTCGATACCACAGTCGCACCTGGTTTCACACGTGCTTGGTTACCCATACACAGTGAACAGCCTGGCATCTCTGTACGCGCGCCTGCACGACCATACGTATTGAAGAAACCTTCTTCCATCAACTGCGCTTCGTCCATACGTGTTGGTGGAGCGATCCACAATTGCGTCGCGAGTGAGCCAGCAGGTACTTTCTCAAGCAATTTACCCGCCGCACGGAAGTGACCGATGTTAGTCATACAAGAACCGATGAATACTTCATCGATCTTGTCGCCTTGTACTTCAGAAAGCAATTTTGCATCATCTGGATCGTTCGGGCAGCAAAGCACTGGCTCTTTGATGTCTGCAAGGTCGATTTCATAGACTTTGGTATATTCAGCGTCTGCATCAGCTTGAAGCAATGATGGATTAGCCAACCATTTTTCCATGTTTTCGATACGACGAGCCATGGTACGTGCATCGCCATAACCTTGTGAAATCATCCACTTGAGCATAGTGATGTTTGAACGTAGGTATTCAGCTACTTTCTCTTCTGACAATGTGATCGCACAGCCTGCAGCAGAACGCTCAGCAGAGGCATCAGACAATTCGAATGCTTGTTCAGCAGTCAGGTCTGTTTCCATTTCAGTTAAGTCGATCTCAAGGATACGACCAGAGAAGATATTTTTCTTACCTTTCTTCTCTACGGTCAAGTCGCCTTCTTTGATCGCATAGTAAGGAATCGCATGCACGAGGTCACGTAGTGTGATGCCCGGTTGCATTTTACCTTTGAACTTCACCAATACAGATTCAGGCATATCGAGTGGCATTACACCAGTCGCTGCAGCGAATGCAACTAGACCAGAACCCGCAGGGAAAGAAATACCGATTGGGAAACGTGTATGTGAATCACCACCAGTACCGACGGTATCAGGCAACAACATACGGTTTAACCAAGAGTGAATAATACCGTCACCTGGACGAAGCGATACACCGCCACGGTTCATGATGAAGTCAGGCAAGCTGTGTTGCATTTCTACGTCAACTGGCTTTGGATATGCAGCCGTGTGACAGAAAGATTGCATTACAAGATCCGCTGAGAAGCCCAAGCACGCCAAATCTTTCAATTCGTCGCGTGTCATTGGACCTGTAGTATCTTGAGAGCCAACCGTAGTCATCTTCGGTTCACAGTAAGTGCCTGGGCGAACGCCTTGACCTTCTGGCAGACCGCATGCACGACCAACCATTTTCTGAGCTAGAGAGAAGCCTTTGCCAGAGTCAGATGGTTGAACTGGAGTACGGAACAATGTAGATGGTTCAAGACCCAATGCTTCACGTGCTTTATTGGTCAAACCACGACCGATGATCAAGTTAATACGACCACCTGCACGTACTTCATCTAGAAGTACAGGGGTTTTCAATTGAGATTCAGCGATTTGCGCACCGTTTTTAAATGCAGTCACAGTTGCTGTGTCTTTGTTCACTTTTAGGGTCACTTCGTCGCCCATGTTCATGTCGTTCACATCAATCTCGATTGGCAATGCGCCTGCATCTTCCATCGTGTTGAAGAAAATCGGTGCGATCTTGCCACCTAGACACAAACCACCATCTTTTTTGTTTGGAATGTGAGGAATGTCATCACCGAAGAACCACAATACAGAGTTGGTTGCAGATTTACGAGAAGAACCTGTACCAACAACGTCACCTACGTAGGCAACTGGATTACCTTTTGCGATCAATTCTTTGATTTGGTTGAGTGGACCAACTTCACCAGGTTGTTCAGGTTTGATGCCGTCACGTTCGTTTTTCAACATTGCATTGGCATGTAATGGGATGTCTGGGCGACTCCAAGCGTCTTGTGCAGGTGACAAGTCGTCAGTATTAGTTTCGCCAGTCACTTTGAATACTGTGAATGTAATTTCATCAGCAACGTCTTCACGGCTCGTAAACCATTCTGCATCTGCCCAAGATTGAACAACTGCTTTAGCATTGGCATTACCTGCTTTCGCTTTATCAGCCACGTCATGGAATGCATCAAATACAAGCAAAGTCTTTTTCAATGCGGTTGCTGCAAGTTCTGCAAGCTCAGCATCATCCAAAAGCTCAACCAATGGTGCAACGTTATAACCACCCAGCATTGTGCCAAGCAAATATACAGCACGCTTTTTATCGATCAGTGGAGAAGTTGCTTCGCCTTTTGCAAGCGCAGCCAAGAAAGCAGCTTTAACATAAGCGGCTTGGTCAACACCTGCTGGCACACGGTTTTCAAGCAAATCAACGATATACTCTTCTTCACCTGCTGGTGGATTTTTTAACAATTCAACCAAGTCAGCTGTTTGAGCATCGTCAAGCGGCTTCGGTGGGATTCCGAGTGCGGCACGTTCTTCTACGTGTTGGCGGTAAGCTTCTAGCACGGTGTTATTCCTCTTTTTTAAAAAATTATTTGCGTTTCAGGTGCCTTAAGGCGTCCTTGCAAATAATACGGACGGACAAATTGTACTAAATTTGACGATAAAAGTTAATGCAATCATTGTGCACAAAACTTGATGACGATTATTTTTTAAGAAAATACCATGCACCAATCTGTACTATTTCTGAACACTAACCACCTTTACTACAAATCAATTCGACGCTATTTTTACCAAAAATAATTTTGCCAAAATTTGATCAATAAACAACTACGACCTTTAGCGATGCGTTGTATCAAAATGTGTTCGCTCTATATTTAGAGATGTCAAGCTTTCATCAATCTTTAAGTTCAAACCTGCGATTGAGTATCACAGGTTCGAACTATTTCCTAAAATTTCCAGTTATAGAACACATCAATCGCACGCTCTAGCGATGATGTTGCTTCCAAATACAAACGACGGTTGACTTGATAACGCAAGGTCAAAGTATTGACTGGCGTAAAGATACCGACACCATAACGCAGATAGAGATCAGGCGTAATATAACCTGTCACACTCACTTGGGTATCGTTCCCAGAACCCTGTGCATCAAGCGCCAATCCACTCAAACCAAAACTACGTCCAATCTGATTGGTCAAGGCACGTGTACCACCGAGCCCCATACTAATCCCTGCTGCTGCAAGCGTGTTATTAACATCAGACTTAAAGCCTTCAGTGTTTTTGACTGAGCCAGCACCCGAGCTAATCCGACCAGTAAGCAAGGCATTGAGTGCCTCTTGCTCTGTCAGTCCTGCGTCATTATAAATCTGAATATTTGGGCTAGATGCTTGGCCAGTGATTCTTACGCCAATCGTGCTGTTTTGAATATCTTTACTTGCTTCAATATCAAGGCCAGGATTGGCAAGTTCTCCACCAAAACGAGCGATGGCTCGAGTAAGCTCTAAGCGTTGACCATAAGCTTCAATCGTGACCTGACGACTGACACCGATTGCACCATTGGCTTGCAATGCAATCTGAGTCCCTCGCTGACGTAGATTAATTCGACCCACTAATGGTATGGTACTATTAAAGCCTCTGAATATGACTGCATCACCTAAGTTCAGTGCAACATCAGCATTGATACGCCACGGACGTGATGCTTTTAAAATTGCCAATTGATCTTCGTTGCTACGCACTACACGAACATCACTCGATGTCCCAACAACATTCGCACTACCTTCTGGCATCGAAATAACTGCACGGGGTACCTTAATCTCTCCATTAACGACTAGCAAATGCTGTGTAGGTCTAATTTCAATATCAATATTTGGAGAAACTGAAGCACTAATCATCGGCGGTTGCGCAACCAGTAATTCTTGACCACTAACATTCAACTGTATTCGAGGTGAACCAGCCCATGTGGCAAGGCCTGTAATTTTCCCTACACCTTTTCCTGCATTGAATGCACCCTCTAGAGTAGCTCCCGTATCACGAATCGATGTGGCAAGTTGAATATTTTGCAAATTCAACGGCACACTAATCATCGCAATCTTGCCGTCTTTTAAGCGTACTTCTCCATTAAAGCTTGGTTGCTGTAATGTACCCGACAATCGTCCTGCAGCGGACAATGTGCCATCTAACTCACGAACATCTGCAATAAATGGTTTAAATAGATTCAGTTTTACTTGATCAAGTGCAACCTGCCCAGAAACAGATTTATTTTCACCTTGTGTCCCCACTAAGACATCTACATAGCCTGTACCCAGTAGTGGTGAGTCTGCATTGAGCTTGAGTGCTAAAGCCTGTGCTTGAGTTTTTGCACTCAAACGTACTTCTCGATATTCAATCAAGGTTGGTGGGATACCTTCCTCATTAGAAAGCCCAATATGCCCTTGACGTGTCACAAGCTGAGCATCGACATCCATTGGCTGACCTTCACGCCAAGACACATGCGTATAGCCATTGAGCTGACCGTCAAGAGCTAGTCCTGATGGCATGAATGCTTGAAAATCGGCTAGTTCGAGATTCTGCATTTTTGCGGATACAACACCTTGTGCTTTGCTTGCGATCAAAGGCTGATCAAGACAAATTTGGCTTTGCTGACGACCTTGACTCATCCAGCAATGCGCTGTCACCGTGATTTGTCCTTTTGCTTGACGATAAATAATCGAAGCATTTTGATTTTGTGTCAATCGGACACGCTGTGAATTGAAATCGCCTTTTTGGATTTGTCCAAGCCAATCATTTTGTGCATTAAAGCCACCTGCCATTTGCACATTAAATTTTGACTTATCATTGTTACCATCAAGCTTGAGCAAGTGTGCTTGTCGTGTGCCGACGAGTTCTGCTTTGACCTGATCAATACGACGCTTATTACTAGTGAGCCCTTGTAGATTAAAGATCAATTGCGAAGCAGTTTGACCTGTTGGCAACGTCCCGATCAGTGAAACTTTCTCCACATTGATCTTATCTGAATAACTCAAATTCTCTGCGATCAGATTCGATTTTGCTTGAATCGTTGGCTGACTTTGTACTGATAAGAAGCCTTTGATTGTTCCACCAAGCCCTACATAAAGTTCATCTAAGTTTGGTGCATTGACATTAAGTTGAAGTCGTTGAGCATTGCCTGCCGCATGCAAAATATTATTGGCATAACTCAACACCAAATTGTTTGCTTCAAACTGCGGCGGGACAAAACTATTATTCTCACCGAAGCTCACACTGAGATTACCTTTCCCAAGCAAAGGTTTATTGTTGATATTGCCTCGAAGGTTTAAGTTTTGTACTGAGATATTTTTTTGTTGCTCAGACCATCGTCCCGACGTATTTACCCGACCCGTAACATTGCCTGATACATTGCCGACAAAGTATTGTGGCTTGAATTGATCCAATACAGCCTGAATATCCCAACCAATACCATTTTCAAGATTCACCATGCCTTTTGCATCAAGCTTACCTGCCGCACCTTGATGAAAGAGTTCATTGATTTTAATGAGCTTTGGCGTACCTGAAACATTAATTTTTAATGGGCCTTGACTATAATTTTGCGCATTCAGTGACCCATCATATTGCACGGCAAAGCCTCTTAAACCAGACTGTGATTTGCCATCATGCATTAATAAAACAGCTGTAGACTGCCCTGTCAGCGCTATCGTTTGCGTTTTATTGCCTTGTGGAAGCTGTCCGATTAAGTCAATACCTTTAAGCTGTATCACTTGTTTATTCGGTTCAGCATAGCCTGTTGCATGGATGCTACCGTCCAAACGGTTGACTGGCGCACTTGGGCTAATCGTTTGCGGATTAAACCGTTTTGCAAGCAAATCTGCTTGCCAACGTAGCTGTGATTTTGTCGTCGGTAAATTGACTTTTGCTTTGCCACTAAGCCGACCTTGTCCTTGCATCAAGCTAAAGTCTTTTACATTTAAAATATTGTTGGCAAAATTTAATGTAGTTGCATATTGTCCCGCTGGCAGACTCGATGATTCATGCTCACGAATCAAGGTCGCTAAGCGAATATCCTGCCCCTTGTCAGAAAGTGCTAAATCGACGTCACCCTCTTGGCTATTCAACCATCCAATATATGGAAACTTGCGATCAATATCTTGCCAAGCGACTTGAACTTGCCACGGTTGGGCGATTTTTTCATTATTGGTAGTTTGCTTAGCTTGATCTTGGTGAAGCTTTACATCCCAACGCTCATAACGATCAAAATCAACTGTGGCGATAATATCTGAAGCATTTTTCATGCTTCCTTTCGTAAACAATTTTGCACTCATATCTGGTGGTAGAAATTCACGAATCGATGCTGGAATGACCTCATCTTTTGGATTAATGCCGTTTAAGCGACCATTCAAATCCCAATTCACACCATCTTGCCATCCGACAAGCCCTGCAAGCTCAACTTGACCACTCATCAGCGAACCGACAAAATCTTCGATGTTGAGTTGTTTTAGATCAGTGTGCATCTTGGCTTGATAGTAGCCTTGAGGAATTTGTTTACCACTTAGATCGGTATCGACATTGATGTTAAGCTTTTTGATATCGCCATCTAAGTTGACCTCACCCGACTCAGAATACAGCTCCTGCTCAGGCGCAACTGGCCAGTGATATTTCGACCAATAGACTTTGCCAAACATTGGTACATTTTTACGTACAGGATGGAGCACCATATATCCTGAGATCACATCAGGACTCGCCGCAGCGAATCCTGCTTTCAGCGTATCGACATCTCCACGGGCAACCAATTTCAGCTTGTTCGTTTTTAAATTTTCTAAGGCAGGTATTGTCGCATCTGCACTTAGGCTGAGTGGATATTTACCGTCAAGTTGCAAATAGCCATTGATATTATCTGCTTTGAGAAAATCCATCGCCATAGATGAATTAACCAACTGAATCTTCGCACCGGACCATTCGCTATCATTGAGCTGAATACTATAAAATTTGGTGGTAGATGTTGTCGTTTGTAAGATCAATTGCTTGATATACGCTTCATCCATGCGAAGCACAAAAGGTAATTTTAATTCTTTAAACTCAAACTCTTTGTCTGTAGGAGCTGCATGATTAATCACATGCACCGTATCAATATTGGCGTGCATCAGATGAATTTCTTTTTTCACCACAGCACGCCAACCAAGATGTACATCAGCACGATCTATTTTGACTTCCACATCCTTGATTTTGACCAAGATATTTTTAAGAATAATGCCTCGAATCAGATTGCCATCTTCATATTGATAAGTAATCGCTTGCTGACGATCTAAGACAAATTCTAGTAACCATTTACTACCACGATCTGAGCTTGCGAATAATCCCAAAGCGACAATGATCAACAACAATAAACCCAATAGACCAAACACCAACCATCGTGCTGTACGAACAGCATGTGTACGTATCTTTAGTTTCGTCTTTGGCTGTTCTGGTTGTTGCTCAGTCATACGCTTTTCTTTTCCCTAAAAATTCTCTTCGTTCAATATGTTGTGTTTTATAAAGGTGGACCAATGAAGAAATGTAGACGAATCGGTACGCTATCTTCACTCACGCCTGCCGCCACATCGACACGAATCGGTCCTACTGGAGATGCCCAGCGTACACCAAGACCCACGCCATATTTAGTTTCATTGCTAAAGTTTTCATCATAGGCATTACCTGCATCGGCAAATACTGCGGCACGCCAACCTTCACGAAATTGATAATTATATTCCAGCGAGCCGACCGCAAGTGTCTGACCACCTAACAGCAATCCGTTTTCCTCAGGTGATAAACTTTCATAATCATAGCCACGCACGCTTTGATCGCCACCTGCAAAATAACGCAAGTTGTACGGCACACGATCAAAATTGTCTGTCACGATATAGCCTAAATCACCTCGTCCAACGAATTGATGATCGGCATTTTCACCCAATGAATAAATAAAACGCCAGCCCGCATTCAGTATGGCCATATCGGTTTCAGTCAATAAGCTTTCCGAGCCAACTTCTGCCCGATAAAACTGACGAAAACCTTTGGTTGGATTGACATAATTATTTTGATCAGTTCGACTGATTTCATAACCAAACAACAGTGATTCCTGCTCAGGGTCGGTACTTACTACTCGAAAAGCATCAGGCATATCCGCAGGATCAACATTGCCTGTTGCCTCAATACTATCTAAGCGATAACGCACAGACATATTGTGTTGCCATTGCCCCATTGGTTTTTTAATGGTTCGTTCCGCACCAATTACAGCCGATTCGATATTTAACTCGACACCTTGACCAATTTTATCTTTGATCTCACGCTCATAACCGCCAACAACACTAAAATAGTCATTTAATGGATGTTTATACGGAATGTTGTAACGCCCATCAATGGATTGATAGTTTTCAGACAGTTGTAAATTAATATCCAAGCTGTGTCCACGATCATTGACGATTGCACGACGGTATTGAGAACGCAGACGTACGCCTGTGTCGGTGCCATAACCGATACCCGTTTCAAGGCTATTTGGATTATCTGCATTTAAGGTCACGATCACTGGGACTTGCTTTGTTTCACGTGCTTGCGCTTTTAACTTTTCGGTTTCTTCAGTAAGCTTATCCGCTTCTGACTGACTTTTTGCCAAAGCTTGCTTTTTGCTATCGTTTTCATTGCCATCAGCTTCGTCTTGCTCAGCTTGGTTTTCATTACCTGCTGATTTGCTGTTTATTGATTCACCACTTTGTACATCGCTGTTTTGCGCTTCATTGCCTGCTGTACCGATAAACTCACCTTCATCAACGACATTTTGACTTTTTACTTCAACGCCGTCAGTGATTGGTGGTGTAGGCACTTGGGATTGCTGTGCTTCATGCAGTGCTGCCAAATCAGGTGGTAGTTCTAAAGGTTTAGTGATTGGATCAGGCTTTGCGACATTGACAAGCGTGTAATTAAAATAACGACTATTGATGAGGTTGCTTGATAATAAATTACTACGCCATTCTGTATAGTCATCACCCTCTTTGAACGGAACAAGCTGTTGTAAGATCTCTTTACGTAGTGGAAATTCCTCATTAGGATCACTCATGCGAAACTCAACTGCATTGAGCTTGTAACGTTCACCTGTTTCATATTTCATCAAAATATCAGCAGTATTTTCAGGCAAAGTTACTTTGACATCACGCATACGCCAAAAACCATCAAAATAACCACGACTATCTGATGCGTTATCAATACGTGTACGCATATTTTCATAATCGCCATGATTCAGAATATCGCCTTCATTTAAGTCAGGTACAACACTCACGACTTGGAAGACTGGCTCTTCTGCACCATCACCAGTGAACTCAATAACAGGTTGTTCTGCAACTAAGACTGGCTCATTTTGCACGACATCTACGATCAACGTATCTTCATCTTGCTTACTAAATTTGAACTCTGCTTCATAGTAGCCAACCGCTTGCGCAGCGAGATTAGCCATTTCTTTGATTTGAGGTAATGCAACATTAAACGCTTCGAATGCTTCTTGGGTAAAAGTAGACAGTTTCGCGTCTAAATTCTTCTCAAGTTTTTCATCAAGCTTTCCTTCTGCACTACGAACTTCAACCTTAATTTTTGGTAGTTTTTCCAAAATACTGTCATCTTCATCACGATTAAACAGTCTTGCGAAAAAGCCTCTTTCTTTTTTTGGTTCAATATTCGTTGCCTGCGCTTGGCTTGGATCGGCAGAATTCTCTTGAAAATCAGGTACAGTGACTTGCTGTTGCTGTAGTGTGGTGACTAATTGATCAACATTCACCGTTTCCATTTGACTTGTTGTCGTTTGAAATTCACTTGCCGTCGTGCTTTTTTGGTTTACCTGAATCTGTGAAATACTTGGTACGGAGCGCTCTTGTTGCTCAGCATCCTGCTGCGCTTGTGCAGCGATTTGATTGATTTCATTCAGCATTGCCTGATCGGGCGCAGGAATATCACTATCTTGCAGTTGATACACTTCATCTACCTGAAATTGATAAACCACTTGATCTAGACTTACTTGCTCCTTCTCGACTTCTTGCTTATCTTCAAGCGCTTCATTGATTTGTTCTTGTTGCTCTTGTTTTTCTTTCGCAATCGCTTCATCCACCGCTTCTGTATTCGGGTTGGAAATAACCAACACATTCTCAGCATAGCTCAGTTGTACAAAAGCACAGCTCAGACCAAACAATAATGCAGACGGCGCTGCATGCCTTGTCATGATCTGTAAAACTGACTGATTCAAAACATTAAAAGAGAATAATTTTTTGTTTAAATCTAGCATACTGCACTCAAACACATATACGCTCAAACAGAGCATTGGATTTGCATAAATTAATCAAGGATAAAAGCTTGATTATGTCGGTCTATAGTTTTAACTAAAGTTTTTTACTAATAACGCAATAAATGATTGAAATGCCAATAGACACTCAGCACTTCGTCAAGCTTTTTAGATTGTCTTAAGTTATTGTAAAATTGTAAAGTAGCTATACCCCAAAAATACAATCTCTATTACACTTAAATACAAAACTTAGCCTATTAACGCTAAATACTCGTATTTTTTCGTGAAATAAAGAAGATTAGTGAGTCATCGCATGTCCTCATCGACACCATTCCTACTTGGCACTCGTCGCTTTGCACCAATGTTCGCTACACAGTTTTTTGGCGCATTCAATGACAATATTTTTAAATATGCGTTGCTGATGGTCTTCACCTATGGTTGGATTCCAAAAGGTGACATCAGCGTCAGCACCCTCAATAATGTCGCAGCCTTATTATTTATTTTGCCTTTTTTTATCTTTTCTGCAACTGCTGGACAGATTGCTGACCGCCATGAGCGCTCAAATCTTATCCAATGGTTAAAAATTTGCGAAATCGCAGTGATGTGTATTGCGACTGTTGGTTTCTTTATTGGCAATATTTGGTTGTTACTTTTTGCACTGTTTATGATGGGGGCACAGTCGGCAATTTTTGGTCCGATTAAATATGCGATCTTACCTGATATCCTTGAAGAAACTGAGCTGATGACAGGTAATGCTATTTTTCAATCAGGCACTTCTTTGGCAATTTTATTGGGCATGGTCGTGGGCGGCATTGTTATTTCTTTATCTTTAGGGAATATGTGGTGGATTTGCTTAACCTTGATTGTTGTTGCCATTTTAGGCTATTTATCTAGTCGAATGATTTTGAAACAAAAAATTGCAGATCCAAATCTCAAGGTCAATTGGAACGTATTTGTCACTAGCTGGCAGATCGTGAAATTCAGTTATGGCTTACCGCTAATCTTTTTAGTGTTACTCGGCAACTCATGGTACTGGTTTTATGGTGCAACGGTGATTACACAAATTCCGCAAATGAGCGCACAATATCTGCATGGTAATGAAAATGTGTCGAGCCTAATTTTGACTTTCTTTTCTATCGGGATCGTTATCGGCTCTGCCCTGTGCAAAAAGCTAAGTGGTGAACACGTTAATATTAAGATGGTGCCTTTTGGCGCTGTGGGTTTAACTATTTTTGCGTTGTATCTTGCTTGGGCATTAGCTCAACTGCCAAGTTTTCAAGGTGAATTTTTTAATATTGTTCAAGTCTTTGCACAGGGCATCAGCTTTTATCATGTCTTTTTTGCCGTGATGTTGCTGGGTGTGAGTGGTGGTTTTTATATCGTGCCACTGTACGCCATGATGCAAGCTAAAGCCCCTGAAAGTCATCGTGCCCGAGTGGTTGCAGCCAATAATATTTTTAATGCAATCTTTATGGTGGTGGCAGCGATTTTCTGTATTATCATTTTAAGCAGTTTGAACCTAAGCCTTGTGTATTTGTTTGGCATTACAGCAATGATTAGTGCAATCATCACCTGTCTTTTACTCATAGCACTACGTCGTAAACTTCACATAGGGGAATCTTAATGCGCCGATTTAGCCCATTCGATCAAATGATTAATTCTTTCGATCAAGCATTAAGAAGCCTTGTCCCGGGTGTCACCAATGCCAATCGTGAAAATCCTGCACAAGAGCGCACAGCAGAACTGAGTATCAACGAGTCACGTCATGTTGCAGGATTGATGCGAGTTAACCATAGTGGTGAGGTCTGCGCTCAAGCGCTTTATCATGGTCAAGCCTTAACGGCGAAATTGCCAAGTGTACGCATCGAGATGCAACGCGCTGCGCAAGAAGAAGAAGACCATCTCGCATGGTGTGAAGATCGCTTAAAAGAACTCAATAGTATCCCAAGCCTACTTAATCCTGTTTGGTATAGTTTATCTTTTGCAATGGGTGCGGTTGCAGGTATTGCAGGGGACAAATATAGTTTGGGCTTTGTCGCTGAAACTGAGCGTCAAGTGAGTGAACACTTACTCTCTCACCTATCGCAACTGCCTGAGCAAGATCAGCGCTCAAAAGCAATCTTGGAACAAATGAATACAGATGAATTGCATCATCGAGATACTGCTCTTGAGGCAGGTGGTGTCGATTTACCGAAGCCTGTACAAATTTTAATGACGGTAATTTCCAAGACTATGACGAAGACGAGCTACTATATTTAAATGATCGTCACTTAACTAAGCAATCTTCATTTAAGTGATTTGGATTTAAGTGATTTGGATTTAAGTGATTTGGATTGAAATTATCATGATTTCAATCGCTGATGATAGAAAACACCCTCATTTTAAAAGTTGAAGATATTACAGAAACTCACCTTGATACAACTTGTCATGTTTTAGAGATGTTGGGCGAACTTTTTAATGAAGAGAATATAGAATGATTGTTGAGGGAGCGTTCAGAAATAAGTGTCAACCAATTTTACTAGAATGCAAAATACTATCTTGAATATTTGCGTAATCAAAGTATGAATGAAGAGCTGATGAACGCATATTAGGGTCTGTTGACATTTCAATCATGCATTGCGTTATCCGCTAAAACTACAGAAACAAGGCATGAAACGAAGGGAATGGTTACTCCCTTGCCAAGTTTCATAACGAAGTTTATGGCAGTTTTAGCGATAATCCTTCGGAACAAGGGTGTTTTTTGACGCTCCGTCGTTAGTAATGAGTCATTTAGAATGACTAAATTTCCTCATTCCTGCCTAGTATCGCCTAAAAAACACCCGTTGTCGCAAGCATCTGTGAAATGTCAACAGACCCTAAGTGAAATGATGAATAAATTATGGAACAACTGTAGATTAACACTATGACAATCTACATTGATGTAAATATTACGATGTAAATTAAGCAAGCAACCAAAGAAAGTAATTAGATTTTATTTCTTGCTTAAAACAAACCGAACAATACACAAAAACCGCAACTCTTATGAACCGCGATTTTCTTTTTTACTCGATTATTAAGGCATTAAACATCAGACTGCTGAATCAGCATACCAGCCTTTTGCGCAAGCTCAGTAAAAGTCGGGAAACTGGTTGCTACAGTTTCTGTCCCATGAATCACAATCGGCTCTGCACAGCGTAAGCCCGCAATACTAAAGCTCATCGCAATACGATGATCATGATGTGACTCGATCTGACCACCTGTGAAGATTGGTGACCACTCGCCTGTATTGCCTTTACCTTGAATGATGATGCCATCATCAGTTGGCTGACATTGGATACCTAAAGCGATTAATCCATCCGCCATCACTTGGATACGATCAGACTCTTTGACACGAAGCTCCGCAGCACCAGTCAAGATCGTCTCACCTTCTGCGCATGCAGCAGCAATGAATAACGCAGGAAATTCATCAATTGCAAGTGGCACTTGATCTTCAGGCATATGAATACCTTTTAATGTTTTGCCACCACGGATATGAATATCTGCAATCGGTTCACCACCTGCGATGCGCTCATTGAGTACACTGATGCCTGCACCCATTTGCTTTAGGATTTCAATCACACCTGTACGAGTTGGGTTAATTCCAACAGCTTCTAAAGTCAGATCGGCATTTTGGCTAATCGCTGCACCGACCATAAAGAACGCTGCGCTGGAAATATCCGATGGCACTTGGATATTTGTACCCACGAGCTTTCCGCCACCTTGAAGCGTAATTTGGTTACCATGATCTTGCTTTTGGGTTTTTACGTCGTAACCAAATGCACGAAGCATACGCTCGGTGTGATCACGTGTCGGTTCAGGCTCTACCACAGAAGTTGTACCCTCTGCCCAAAGTCCAGCCAATAAAATGCCTGATTTGACCTGTGCCGAAGCCATAGGCAAATCATAATGAATGCCTTTTAAGCCTTGTGCGCCTGTGATGCTGACTGGCGGTGTGCCTTTTTCACCTGTGGTTTGGATTTTTGCACCCATCACACGTAGTGGTTTGGCAATACGCTCCATCGGACGCTTTGAAAGCGACGCATCACCCGTCATCACCGTATCAAAGGCTTGCGCAGAGAGCATGCCCGAAAGCAAACGCATACTGGTGCCTGAGTTGCCCATGTATAGCGCACTTGCAGGCTTTTTCAGACCGTGCATGCCCACACCATGAATGGTGACTTCACCATTTTTCGGTCCTTCGATCGACACGCCCATATCACGGAAGGCTTGCAAGGTCGCCAACGCATCCTCACCTTCCAAAAATCCTGTGACATGCGTTGTGCCTTCTGCGATTGCGCCGAACATGATCGAGCGATGTGACACCGACTTATCACCCGGCACTGAAAATTGCCCTGAAAATTGTTGGCTTCCCGGTGAAATGGTAAATTGTTGCGTCACAGCGTTGTTCTCCATCAAAGGTGTATTGGCGAGCATATGGTTAAAATGTTGGCGAGCGGCTTTGGCATGTCCAAGCATGCCCATGAGCGCATTGGAATCTTCGGATTCAATGACTTGTTTAAAGCGTTGTAATTGATCTTCAAAGCCTGTAACCGCACTCAAAATCGCTTTTTTATTGGCAAAAAAAATGTCGTGCCACATCTGCGGATCACTGGCTGCGATTCGAGAGAAATCTCGAAAGCCACCTGCCGCATAGCGAAAAATATCTAAATTATCTTGGCGATTAGCAAGTTGTTCGACCAAGTTAAACGCCATCATATGCGGTAAATGACTGGTATGCGCAAGCACTTCATCGTGCTGTGCCACATCCATACAAATTACTTCAGCTTGAGCGCTTTGCCACAGTTGAATCAACTTTTGTACAGCGATCGGATCGCTTGATTCAAGCGGTGTGAGTATCACTTTATGTTTAGCGAATAAATCAATTTTCCCTGCATGAACACCACTGTGTTCACTGCCTGCGATCGGATGACCCGGCACAAAACCCTTGGGTAAGTTATTCCCAAAGACATTTTTTGCGGCTTGTACTACATTGCCTTTTGTACTCCCCACATCGGTAATGATTGCATCAGAACGGAGATAGGGTTTAATTTGCGTCAAAGCAGTTTCTGTGGCTTGTACAGGTAAAGCTAACACGATTAGATCAGCGCCATGCACTGCTTCACTTGCTGAACTAAACCCTTGATCAATTAAACCAAGTTGTTTGGCATCGGCTAAGGTTTTTTCAGAGCGTGTCGAGGCAACGACTTCACCTGCCAAATAATGTGCTTTGATGACACGAGCTAGGCTTGAACCGATTAAACCCAGTCCGATAAAAGCGACTTTTTCAAATAATGGCTTATTATTGGCACTCATATTTGAAGTAAAAACAGAGTCAGTCATTACAACACTGCCAGCGGATATGAACCAAGTACACGAAGCTCTTTGACATGCGGGCGAATTTCTTCAATCGCCTGACGCACACCTTCATCTTCGATATGCCCTTTGAGGTCAATAAAGAATACATAAGTCCATTTCTCAGGCAATGATGGACGAGTTTCGATACTGGTCATGGTCAGATTATGCTTAGCAATCGGCGCAAGGATCTCGATCAACGCCCCTGCCTTATCATGCGCTGCAATCAGCAACGAAGTCTTATCGTGACCGCTACGAGAAGATTTTTCACGACCTATGACTAAGAAACGAGTGGTATTGTCAGGATTATCTTCGATATTGGCATGCAAGATTTCTAAGTCATAAATTTGCGCTGCAACATCACCTGCGATCGCTGCTGAATGCCATTCATTGCGAATACGGCGAGCCGCTTCAGCATTTGAGTTCAGTGCGATGCGTTCCACACCCGGATAATTTACATCGAGCCATTTACGGCATTGTGCAAGGGCTTGTTGATGTGCATAAATCTGTTTGATGCTGTCTTTACGGGTATTGTGCGAAATTAAAAATTGGTGGTGAATTGGCAATTCAACTTCACCGATGACATGTAATTTTGAGGCTTTAAAACAATCGAGTGTATGGTTGACGATACCTTCGGATGAATTCTCTACAGGCACCACCCCATAATGCGCTGAGCCTGACTCGACTTCACGGAATACTTCTTCAATGGTAGTGATCGGACGAGTAATCGCATCTTGTCCAAAATGCTTAATCGCAGCAGCTTGGGTATATGTCCCTTCAGGGCCTAAAAAAGCAATCGACTGTGGTGCTTCTAGTGCAAGACATGCCGACATGATTTCACGGAATAGACGAGCAACGGTTTCATTGGATAAAGGTCCTTGATTGCGTGCCATAACATTACGAAGTACTTGCGCTTCACGCTCTGGGCGGTAAAACACTGGATTTTCATCTTGAGAAAATTTGGCTTTAGCAACGGTTTCAGCAAGTTTGGCACGTTGATTGATCAGATAATGTATTTGCTCATCGACAGAATCAATCTGTTGGCGAATATCTTGTAAGTTTAAACTTTGACTATTTTGCTGATCTTTATTTTGCTGATCTTTATATTGTGGGTCGTGTTGCATGTTGCCATTTTGCCTTTACCAATTTTGCTCAAGTATACCTGATCATTGTCAGCCTGACAGCATTCAAGACAGACTAATTCGAGCTGAAATTTCAGATTATATATCGACATAAAAAATATACCACTTTGTAAGCGAGCTTTAAACAATTCAATGCTTGAGATTTTATTGCCAATCACGCACAGTGTTAAGAATAGCAAGCACTGCAAGGAATTGAATTAAAATGCAAAACCCAGCACAGCAAGTTCGTAATAAGCTGCTCAACACCTATATTTCACGCTATTTGCTATGGTATTTCTGCATTGCCAGTAGCCTTTTTCTTGGCTATGTCATTTTGCTAGATAAACGCCATTATCTGAATTATTTTTTTGCCGATAGTGTACTCAATAGCTTGTTCGTGATCGCCACATTACTTAGCCTATTGGGCTTATATGATGTACTTCAGCGCAATCACAGTATTTTGCGCAACTATCCGATCATGGGGCATTTTCGCTTTATTTTTGAATATTTTCGCCCTGAGATTCGTCAGTATTTTATTGAAGGCGACCGTGATGCGTTGCCATTTTCCAGAATGCAGCGCAATCTCGTCTATCAACGGGCAAAAAATCAAAATGCCGATAAACCGTTTGGCTCAATCATTGATGCCTATGAAGATGATTACCGCTTTATGGCACATTCTCTTAGCCCGAAAACGCCCAGCGACCACAATACTTTTCGCATCACCATCGGTAATTCCCAATGCGCACAGCCCTATTCCGCTTCGATCATGAATATATCAGCGATGAGCTTTGGTAGCCTGAGTGCCAATGCCATTCGAGCACTCAATGCTGGGGCAAAACTAGGCAATTTTTACCATGACACAGGTGAAGGCAGTATTAGTCCCTATCATCTGGAAAATGGTGGTGATTTGGTTTGGCAAATTGCCAGTGGCTATTTTGGCTGTCGAACGTCAGATGGCAAATTTGATCCTGAAAAATTCAAGCATCAAGCCAAACTGCCACAAGTAAAAATGATCGAAATCAAACTCTCACAAGGCGCAAAACCAGGACATGGCGGGATTTTACCCAAGCATAAAATCAGTGAAGAAATTTCGCAAATCCGTGGTGTACCTCGTGATCGTGATTGTATTTCACCGCCTGCGCACTCTGCCTTTCATACCCCACTTGAGCTGATGGATTTTATTCAGCAACTTCGCACATTGTCGCATGGCAAACCTGTAGGGATTAAGCTCTGCATTGGTCAGCCGTGGCAATTTATGGGCATTGTCAAAGCCATGCTCGAAAAACAAATTTTTCCTGATTTCATCGTGGTGGATGGTAGCGAGGGTGGTACGGGTGCTGCGCCGATTGAGTTTAGTGATCATATCGGTACGCCGCTACGTGAAGGCTTATTGTTTGTACACAATACCCTTGTTGGCGCAGGTATTCGTGACCGCATCAAAATCGGTGCAAGTGGTAAGATTATCAGTGCCTTTGATATTGCCAGCACCATTGCACTTGGTGCAGATTGGATCAATTGCGCTCGTGGCTTTATGTTTGCTGTGGGTTGTATACAGGCGCAGAGCTGTCATACCAACCAATGCCCTGTCGGTATTGCCACACAAGATAAGCAACGCCAATCTGCGCTGAATGTCGATCTGAAATCAACCCGTGTCGCCAACTTCCATCACAATACATTGCATGCGCTTGCCGAGATGATTGCTGCTGTTGGCTTAGCGCACCCACGTGATATCGAAGCACATCATCTGGTACAACGTGTCAATCACAATGAAATCAAAAACTTTGCGCAAATTTATTTCTTTTTAAAGAAAAATGCTTTGCTTCAAGCCAATTTAGATGATGAAGAGAACTTTTATTATCGGATTTGGAATATGGCAACTGCCGAACGATTTTAATGTCTCATTTGTTTTGATATTTTCGTGTGGCATTGTGCTTTAGGTTTTTAGCGAACAACCTATAGCACAAACCAGAGTTGGTTATATAAGCATAAAAAAACGAGCCGAAGCTCGTTTTTTTGATCATGCTACAAGGTAGCAATCTCAATTAGAAGCAACTCAATTAGAAGCGGTAAGTTACGCCCAATTTTGCAACTGGTAACCACTCATATTTGTCATCGTTACGCACATTATCGATGTGGTCACGAACTGCTTCGATATCTTCCCAATCACCGCCAGTTGCACGGACATTAGATACAGTTGGGTTACCTGTGTAGTATGCACCAACTTCACCGAATACACCCCAACGATTCGTGATCGCAGGAGAGAAACCTAAACCTAGGTACGGTGCGATTTTGCTATCGTAGTCTAAATCATAGCTTAGAGTTGAAAGACCAGTATCTTCACCTTCGATACGGATTTCACCACCGTCTGCACGTGCACCCAACTCATAAGTTTGATCGATATAACCAACACCAGCCGCTACATAGAACCAGTTTGCCCAAGGACGGATCTCAGCGTTTAAATAAGTCAAGTTATTTTCCATGTCAACATCATAGTTCACATCGTCAACTTCAACATCATCAGACCAAGAGATGTCACCACCGTTGTAACCTAAAGTCACGCCAACGTATGGGTTCGGGCTCCAAGAGATCGCACCACCATAACCAGTCGTACCAACTTCAGCACGAACAGCAGCAGGTTTAAACGTAGAAAAAGTCGCTATACCGTCCTCAGTCACTACTTTCTCATCAGCGAATGCGAAAGTTGCAGTACCAGCCAAAGCGGTTACAGCTAAAATTTTAAACATTTTCATATTTACACTCCTCAAATACTCAAACGAAAAGGGTTGTTTGAAATTGTGTTCATTTTCACAAATTAGTTACATTATTGGAAGGGGTTTTCTGTTTGGTTTTGTAATCTTTTGAAACATTTATTTTAATATTATGTGTATATTGTAATTATTTTCCACGCTTACTTTTAGACTATGCCATTTTTATGCCTTGGTGTACACTATTGCCCATCTTATTTTGTGTCCATTTATTTAGGGAAATCGCCATGTCGCAACTTGCCAGCATTATTGAACAAGCCTTTGAAGATCGTGCCAACTTATCCAGCACAGACTGCCCTGCTGAAATTCGTGAAGCCGTTGAGCAAGCGCTTGCAGGTCTGGACAATGGGAGCTTGCGTGTTGCTGAAAAGCAAAATGGTGAATGGGTTGTCAATCAATGGCTAAAAAAAGCGGTATTGCTTTCTTTCAAACTAAACGATAACAAGCCAATCGAATCTTGTGATCTGCAATTCTATGACAAAGTGGATACCAAGTTTAAAGGTTGGACAGAAGCACAATTTCAACAAGCAGGTGTACGTGTAGTCCCACCTGCTGTCGCTCGTAAAGGCTCATTCCAAGCTAAGAATGTCGTATTGATGCCTTCTTATGTCAATATTGGTGCTTATGTTGATGAAGGCACTATGGTTGATACTTGGGCAACTGTAGGCTCATGTGCGCAAATTGGTAAAAATGTACATTTATCAGGTGGTGTAGGTATCGGTGGTGTACTTGAGCCACTACAAGCTAATCCAACTATTATTGAAGACAATTGCTTTATTGGTGCGCGTTCTGAAATCGTTGAAGGTGTAATCGTTGAAGAAGGTTCAGTGATTTCAATGGGGGTTTATATCGGTCAATCTACTCGTATCTATGACCGTGAAACTGGCGAAATCCACTATGGTCGTGTACCTGCTGGATCAGTTGTTGTTTCTGGTAGCTTGCCGTCAAAATGCGGTACGTATAGCTTATATGCTGCAATCATCGTGAAGAAGGTAGATGCGCAAACACGTGCCAAAACCAGCTTGAATGATTTATTACGTGCTGATTAAATTCAGCATAATCTAGCAAGATTAACGACAAAATAGCCAGTTTGATACTGGCTATTTTTTTGAACACGTTATTCAATGTAAAAAAATTTATCTAAAAGTAAAATCTATCTCAGTGCATTAGATAAGCACACAGAATAAATAAAACACACTAAGCCCCATCAGCATCGTCAAAGCAAAATAAACAAGCCATTTCGGACGATATATCAGAATATAAATCATCAGTCAAGTCATCAATGTTGCTATGCCAAACCAAGATGCAATACCAATAGCGACGTTCGATGCCAATTAGGTAATACACAAGACCAAGATCTGATCTCTGGACTCAAAAAACTACTCCTCTCTCGTGGCTATACTCGCAAAGAGATTCAGCAAGTGATTCAGCCAAATCCACATTAATCTAGACGATTCATGTGCTAAAAAATGAAGCTTATTGCGTCTTTTTTTATTTTTGGTAAATACAGATAATAAAAAAGACTGATCAGCATAACTCATCAGTCTTTTTAAAACTTGGTAGGCATATCCAGACTCGAACTGGAGACCTCTACGATGTCAACGTAGCGCTCTAACCAACTGAGCTATACGCCTAAGTGATGCGAATAATAGCACTATTGCCTAGATAGACAAGTGTTTTTTTAGCTTTTTGGTGTGATTGTATATTTCGCCAACAACTGTATCAGTTCGTTCAACTCATCTTCATTGAGCGTAGCAATATATATATGTTGCGTATATCGCTGAATCATTTCATTAAGCTGTTGCTGTTCTGATAAGCGTAGATTGGTTTGATTATCAAGTTGTATTCGTTGCAACCACGTCAGGACTGGCTCATTCGGCTGACGATTCAATCCATTTTTTTGCAATCGCTTAGAGAGGTTTTCTAGCGCTTGATCGAGCTTGGAACGTTTCACTTTTTGCTGACGAGATAACCACCACACCACCAAGCCAATTGCCGTGATCAATGCCACAATGAGTACAATCAACTGCTCAGACAGATTATCAATGGAAAATTTCTTTAGCCAATCTCGTTGTGTGCCTTGATCGAAGCCCACCACTTTGCTTTGCCATTGATAGCTAGCATAATCCATCCAAATCCGTGCTTGCATGAGCAGGTTGCTTGAGCCTGACCAATTACTCAGTGCACTATCACCAAATATAGTATCATTTTGATTGGCATAGTCTTGCATGCCGAGATTAACCCGATCAGGCGCAATCGCAGCAGTCGGGTCAATACGCACCCAACCTTCACCTGCAAACCACACTTCCGTCCACGCATGCGCATCGAGCTGACGCACTTCCCACGACGCACCATCAGGCGCAGATTTCCCGCCTTGATAGCCCACCACAACACGTGCAGGAATACCGACCATGCGCATCAAATTGGTGTACGCAGAAGCATAATGTTCACAAAAACCTGCTCGAGTACGAAACAGAAAATCGTCAATGCGCTCATCACCAAGCAATGGTGGTGATAAGGTATAGCTGAAATTGTTAGTGCGAATCCAAGTCAACACCGCATTGGCATAGCGCTTCGGATCATTACCTTGTTGTTGAAACAGTTGCTGTGCAAAGGCCAAAGTTTGGGTATTTCGCCCCTCTGGCATGGTTAAACTATACTGACGAGTTAGGTCATCCAACATTACATTGGCACGTGGTTTTGGCAGAATATAAGCAAGATCAAACTGCTCTCGACGAGCAATTTCTCCAAATGATTGAATACTCAAATCGGGCTTCATGCGCAGTGGAAACTGGGACACACTATGATCAAGGCTATACACCCAACGCTGAAATGTCGGTTCTAAGATCAGTTGATATTTGGCAAGTTGTGCACTTTGACCGTTAGGAATTTGATACCAATTGGGAATTTGCCAAGTGGACTGACCACGCTCAGGTAACACGCCATAGTTATAACGTGTCATTCGACTGGGTGTCCAAGTCGTGCCATCATAATCATCCAGTACCATCGCACGCCAATACAGATTGCTTGGTGTTGGCATTTGATTTGGATCATCAAAAACCACTCGAAACGCCAAAGCATTGGACTGACTCAGATTGGCAATATCACCTGGTGACATACTGTCGCTGACGCCAGTTGTCGCCTGCTTATTATTGGTCGGCATACTCCACAGCGGTGGAAACCGTGGAAAAAATAAGAACAACATCACCATGATCGGCGCAGCAAACACCAATAATTTAAACACGGTTTTAAAGGCATGTTGCCTGAGTTGCTTGACGGACACGTCTTGTACCAACACTTCTTCATAAGCACTGTGATAGCTTTGCAGCTGATACATGCCATAGAAACATTGGAAAATCGCAATCAGCACCGCAATAGTGGTAAAAATACCCTGACCATATAAAAATGCCGCCGCCGCAACAAACAAAGCGAAATTAAACTGAATAATGCCATCACGATAATTTTTCAGTTCAAAACCTTTGCCCAACAGAATCAAAGCTAAAGCTGCACAACCTGCATCGACACCGACAAAAGTGCGATACTGGGCAAAAATTATCACTAAACCTGCAATCACCACAGCATATTGCAATAACTTCGCACTTAAGCCCTTTTGTGCCTGTACAATCGTCCCTTTTTTAAAAATTTGCCATTGCCAAAGCGCCAATACCAATAGCATTAAAACCGTCTGTGCAATCGGTAAATAATAGAAATGTGGTAATAGCACCAGAAAGGTGGCGAGCAATAAGGATTGATAATTATTTTGGCTGAGCGAGCTATAAGCAATCGCTTGACGTACATTTTCGCTGTGCTGATTTTCTATTGCAGTTTCAACTTGATCGACACTGTTTTTCTTTGCCTTGAAAATTCTCATGATCAAGGCTCCTGTGCAAGCATCAATTTGGCTTGATGAAAATGCTGTTCACCGATTCCAAGCGGAAGCTGAGTTGACGGTAATTGCAAAGAAAATGCCATATGTTGGTCAAAAGCTTGTTGTACCAAGTACATGAGTTGAGCTAATTTTTCTTCATGTAATGACAGTGTCATTTGAACGTAATTAAAATCCAGTTGCTGATGTTGATACTGTTCAAAAGTTTTCACCAACAAACCTCGTCCTTTGGCGTATTGTTGCCAAGCAATCCGATTTAACGCATCACCTGATTGAAACTCTCGCAAATGACTAAAGTCTTCATTACCAAGTTGTTCACGTCTATTTTGCTGACGCAAACCGTAATGTTGTAAATCAACTTCGATCGGTGCAGGTGCAATCCAAATCTCTTGCTTCGGAAAGACATAGCTCCACGCTTTGATGATGCCAAAAGGATAAACACTAAAAAAATCAAAGCGCTCTAAACGATGCAAACCACGTTGTAGCGGTATGTCGGTAAATTGCACCACCATCGGCGACTTAAGTACCGTAATTTTCTTAGCGACATTTTGAAACTGACAACGTAAATGCAGATGAATTTGATTTTTTGCAGGTCGAAATTGAAATTTTAAAGTTAAAGGTTGCCCAACTTGCCCAAGCTGTTCCACTTCCAAATCAATGCTTAAACCATAGAGCTGACGAAATGCTAAATAAAAACTCAGCACTAAAACCCCAGTGAGTAAAAAGCACAATGCCAAAATCAAGTTATTGGCATAATTTACCCCAGCGATAAAAGTAATGATCAACAACACTAAAAACAGATAACCTTCCCGATTGAAAAACACAAACACGTCATTTTGCTTGAGCGTACGTTGTTCAGTCAGCTGAAAGCGTCTGCCAATCCATTTTTGCCATCGTTTTTTAATCATATTTGGTCATCGTCAATCAAGATTTGCGTTGAATTTTTTAAATTTTTTATAGTTCAATCGTCAGCAAAGCCTGTTTTAAATCCTGCTCCGACAGATGAATCCGATGCGCCACCACCGAGGGAAACACCGCCTGCACATCTTCATGAATCACATAGCCTCTCCCCTGTATCAGCGCATAGGCTTGTGTGGCACGCTTGAGTGCCAACAAACCACGAGTCGATAATCCAGTGACTTTACTACGAGTCCATGCGGTGAGTCGTTGTAAATAATCCAAAATCGCATCCGATAAAATCACTTGTTCACGTAAAGCCTGCAAACGTAGCACATCATCTTGAGAGAGCACGGGATCAATCTGATCAAGCAATTTACGGCGATCTTCACCACGTAATAATGCCCGCTCCGCCTCTGCTGAAGGATACCCCATCGACAGTCGTATCAAGAAGCGATCAAGTTGTGACTCAGGCAAAGGATACGTCCCCGATTGTTGCAGCGGATTTTGTGTGGCAATCACCCAAAATGGTTGTGGTAACTGATGACGCACACCTTCAATCGACACCATACCTTCCTCCATTGCCTCAAGTAGCGCACTTTGCGTTTTTGGACTACTACGGTTGATCTCATCGGCAAGCAAAATCTGACTAAAAATTGCACCTTGATTAAATTCAAATTGAGATTTTTCAGGATGGAAAATATTTGAGCCTAAAATATCACTTGGCAATAAATCATTGGTGAATTGAATGCGTTGATAATGCAGTCCTGATAAAGTCGCCAGGGCATGTGCCAAGGTGGTTTTACCCAGTCCTGGAATATCCTCAAACAATAGATGCCCTTCTGCGAGGAGGCAACATACAGCCAATTTGATTTGTTCAGGTTTATCCAAAACCACTTGGTTGAGTTGATCAAGATATTGCTCAAGTTTAGGGAAAATCTCGGTAAGCTGTGCTTGGTGTTCAGCCAAGTTTTCTGTGGTCTGCGCTGAATCTAACTGATGATTTGTATCTACAGATTGCATATTATCCAATTTATTTTTTGACCACAGCATAGCTATCCCTGAATGTTTTTTAAATCATAAAAAAAAGCGTGCCTCTCAACACAGTGCAATACAACACACTTGATATTAAGAGTACACGATTTAGTGATTGCAATGTGATCTTTACCGTGAAAAATCGTTGCAAATTTTGATCTTACACAACACGTCTTAGCACGGACATTTCTTCATATTGCCTGCTTTAGATGGATAGCGCGCATCCACACAGTAACGAAAGAATGTTTTTTCATCCATGGCTTCAAGATCGGGATGATGCTCACGCATATGCGCAACATACGCCTGATAATCAGGCACGCCAACCATTAGCCGAAAACTCTGCTGAAGTCGTTGCCACATCTCTGCGATTCTCGACCAATTTTTAGGTGAAAGTAGCAGGCGCCTTTGCGACAAGATGGTAAATTTAATAATGCGTACCATCACACTTTTGCCGTTTCGAAACAGTTTTAAATTGAATGGTTTGATTTGCATCATCAGTGTCCTTTAAATTCATTGGCTGTCATCGGTTGTTCGGTATAAATCGTCTCAGCTTCATTGACTGTTGGTGTTGGACTCGCCAACGCACGGCGAATAATGCCGATAGAAGCAAAGATCATCACAATCGCCACGATCATAAAGAATGCACACAATGCTGCATTGATTTGATTGGAGAAAATCACAGTTTGCATCTCTGCGACCGTTTTCGCTGGCGCAAGGATTTCATCACGTGCCAATGCATCTTTGAAACGATTCGCCTGTGCAAGGAAGCCAATTTTTGGATTTTCATGGAAAATCTTTTGCCAACCCGCAGTCATACAGGTGATGAATAGGAAAATGGTTGGGACAATGGTCACCCAAACATATTTTTCTTTTTTCATCTTAAATAAAATCACAGTACCTAGAATCAATGCCATCGCAGCAAGCATTTGGTTACCCACACCGAATAATGGCCACAAGGAGTTAATCCCACCCAGTGGATCGACCACACCTTGATAGACGAAGAAACCCCACGCAGATACGGCGACACCTGTACCGATCAAATTCCCGACAAATGAGCTTGAGTTTTTGATCGCTGGAATGACAATCCCTGCAGTATCTTGCACCATGAAACGACAAGCACGTGTGCCTGCATCGACCGCAGTCAAGATAAATAAGGCTTCAAACAAAATCGCAAAGTGATACCAAAATGACATCATTGCACGGCTATTGAAAATCTCAGAAATAATATGCGCCATACCGATCGCAAAGGTCGGTGCACCACCTGTACGAGATAGAATTGTGCTTTCCCCCACTTCTTTTGCTAAAGTTGATAGCATCTCAGGGCTGACCACAAAACCAAGCTGACGCACTGCTTCAGACGCACTTTCTACCGTCGTACCGATCACCGCCGCAGGTGCATTAATCGCAAAGTAAACACCCGGATCAAGTACAGTGGCACAGATCATCGCCATGATCGCAACGAAAGATTCCATCAACATACCGCCGTAGCCGATCATACGAATATTGACTTCGTTATCGACCAGTTTTGGCGTGGTCCCACTTGATACCAAAGCGTGGAAGCCTGAAATCGCACCACAAGCAATGGTGATAAATAGGAAAGGAAATAATGAACCAGAGAATACAGGGCCTGTACCATCGACGAACTGCGTCACTGCAGGCATTTTCATCTCAGGTAATGCAATCACGATACCGATAGCAAGCCCTGCAATCACACCTATTTTCAAGAATGTTGATAAATAATCACGTGGTGCAAGCAGTAACCAGACAGGCAATACCGATGCAATAAAGCCGTAAATTACCAATGCCCAAGTCAACTGTGTACCAGTCAAGGTAAATAGCGGCCCCCAATATGGGTCAGCGGCAATATGACCACCATAGACAATGCCAAGTATCATCAGTACAAAACCGATAATTGATACTTCAGCAATTTTCCCAGGACGGATAAAGCGCATGTAAATGCCCATAAACAAGGCAATCGGAATCGTTGCTGCAATACTGAATACGCCCCACGGACTTTCAGCAAGAGCTTTCACTACCACCAGAGCCAGTACCGCAAGAATGATGACCATCACCCCGAGCGCACCGAGCATCACGATCACACCTGCAAAAGAGCCAAGCTCCTGCTTTGCAATCTCACCCAGTGAGCGACCGTCACGTCGTGTCGAAATGAACAGCACCAAGAAATCTTGTACCGCACCTGCCATCACCACACCGACCAAGAGCCAAATCGTACCGGGTAAATAACCCATTTGCGCAGCGAGAATTGGTCCGACCAAAGGTCCTGCACCTGCAATCGCTGCAAAGTGATGTCCAAACAAGACATATTTATTGGTTGGTACATAGTCCAAGCCATCTTTGAGCCGATGCGCAGGCGTCAATCGCCGATCATTCAGTTCGAAGACTTTTTGGGCGATGAATAAACTATAAAAACGATAAGCGATACTATAAATACACACCGCAGCAAGTACCAGCCATACCGCATTGACATGCTCACCTCGGCTGAGTGCCAAGATCCCAAAAGAAATTGCACCGACAATCGCAATTAAAATCCAAATGATTTTCGATTTTGTAGTGGATTGCTTATTTGTCACATCCATGTTGATACCTTATCAGTTGTTGTTGCTTAGCATTTCAATGATTCAGTGAAGTGACTCTGTGAATTATTGGGCAACAATTTTGTTTCAACTGTACTGCATCTCTACGACTTTGGAACTACGACTTTGGCATAAAATTAGCATAAAAAAAGGAGATAAATTGATCATCTCCTTTTTAAGTTTTTAAATATGGCTCAGAAATTAAGCACGTTCCATTTACGCACGTTCTAAGTAATCACCTGTACGTGTATCAACACGAATGCTTTCTTCTTGCTGAACGAATAACGGTACACGTACCACAGCACCAGTTTCAAGTGTTGCAGGCTTACCACCTGTACCTGCTGTGTCACCTTTCACACCTGGATCAGTTTCAACGATTTTTAAGATTACGAAGTTTGGTGCATTGACATTCAATGGTACGCCATTGAATAGCATGATGGTGCATTTTTCATTCGAATCATCTTTGAGCCATTTTGCTGCATCGCCCATTGCTGTTTTGTCAGCAGCGATTTGCTCGAAGTTTTCAGGATTCATGAAGTGCCACATTTCACCATCGTTGTAGAGATATTCCATCTCGACTTCCATGATGTCAGCAGCTTCTAGGCTCTCACCAGAGCGAAACGTTTTTTCTAATACTTTACCTGATTTAAGATTACGCAATTTCACACGGTTAAAGGCTTGACCTTTACCTGGTTTGACATATTCATTTTCCATGATTGAACATGGGTTACCGTCAAGCATTACCTTAAGACCTGACTTGAATTCATTTGTAGAATAATTGGCCATGATCGGCACACTCCAACTTTATAAATAAAATAAACGGTTCAACTATACTATAATGCCGCATCGCATTAACAATTCGTGTCGCATGATAAACTATTTATACCAAGAGAAAAACTGGCAATCACAACTGAATGATTTAATTTCTGATCCAGAAGAACTTTTGGCCTTGTTAAATTTATCCGCAAGCGACCTCAAATCAGAACAACTGCTGTCACAATATGCGCATCAGCAGTTTAAATTACGTGTACCTCGCCAATTCGTTGCCAAGATGCAAATTGGCAATGCTTACGATCCGTTATTTTTACAAGTCTTTCCACACCACTTGGAAATGCAAGATATTAAAGGACAAATTCAAGCAGGATTCAGCGCCGACCCGCTTGGTGAGCTTGAAGCCAACACCCTACCAGGTATGCTCCATAAATATAAATCACGCATCCTCATGACTATTACAGGTGCATGTGCAATCCATTGTCGCTATTGTTTTCGACGGCATTTCCCCTATCAAGACAACTTACCCAAATCAAAAGATTGGCTAGCCATTAAGCAATATATTCTCGGTCACCCGAAGATTAACGAAATCATCTTAAGTGGTGGCGATCCACTGTCAGTTTCCAATGAGAAATTGGCACTGTGGATTAATCGTTTTGAGGAACTTCCTCAAATCAAGACTTTACGAATCCATAGTCGTGTACCAGTGGTCATACCTCAGCGTATTGATCATGGTTTGGTCAGTATTTTATCCAACACTCGATTAAAAGTTATTTTGGTGGTACATAGTAATCATGCCAATGAATTAGATATCGACTTTGATGTGGCGATGCACCAACTTTCAGAAATCAAAGTGACGCTACTCAACCAGTCTGTACTACTTAAGGGAATTAATGACAATTATCAGGTTTTAAGCGAGCTTAGCTATCGACTGTTCGATGTGCGTGTGCTACCTTATTATTTGCATGTTTTGGATAAAGTGCAAGGTGCGTCACACTTTCTAATAACAGACGCCGAAGCACAAACAATTTATCAAGCACTTTTAAAAGAATTATCAGGTTATTTGGTGCCAAAACTCGTTCGTGAGTCTTCAGGGGAGCTACATAAAACACCGCTGAATGTCTTTGAGTGAGATGGTTAGGGGATAGTACATGACTGTGAAGTTGGAAAAGTTATTCCAAGAGTCTATTGATTTAAATATTAAGCAACTGACTTATATTGCAAATTTTAAAACGGACACCCGAAACTGGGCGAACCAACTCCTGCAACTTGATCTTGGTGAAGCTGCCAAGCAAGTTTTTGTTACCTTGCTTGAGCTTCGAAGTCTAAACTGTAGTGACCTCTCTCGTTGGAAGATTTTGCAAAACATCGAACCTGATTTGCAACATTTGCTACTTTCCTTAGAGCATCATTATCTTAATAATGCAATGATCGATACCCTACGCGATCAACAAATCGCAGATTTAGTACTTGAGATTAAATGTCAGCACGCATTGCTCTATCGGGATATGGCAAAACGTGTGCAACATCAATTGGAAAATCAGAAATTTTCAATTTTTGAACTATCTAGAAAGAAAAAATTAACAATATTAAGAACCTATTGTGCATATGCAGTAATAAAACTATTAACAGATTTACTTTACTCACTGCAACTTATCTATTTTGATGAACCTAAATACTTTTGGCATACAGCATATGATATTATTTGGATGGCTCGAGCATTTCGATTTGATAAAGACAAAATTGATGTCAATCTAGAAAAATACCAAACTCAACAAGAACATATTGAAAATGCATTCATTGAACTTGCCCTGCTCAGCTTATTGAATAATCATAAGCTCCGCCAAGAAGACCTAAAACATCTAAAAAATTGCCTGCCATTTTGGCTACATCTTGTTAAAATCAGCAATGACCCACACCCAGAAGCAAAATTCTGTTGCAACCTCTTTGGTGATCGTGCGCCATCAACGGTATTAAGTAAGTTTACAGACAAACGAGATAGCATTTATCTCAATGCGACTGAACTACTCAATCACATTGAATCGACCATGCAACCTAATTCAGCTTATTTTTCCAAACAAGAACAGCAAAACCTCAATATTGTGATCAAAAGTCATATTCTGACCACATTGAATAATGATGGTGTGCGTAAAAATACCCGTTTTGCTGATGAAGGCAATGTAGAGCTTGCTTTAGGTATTAGCTCCGCCCATTATTTTTTATCAAGCGCTAGACACTTTAAAGAAACATTGCTCAGAGATACTGATCTCTCTATCCAAAACACCACGCAAAGCATCTCTGAACTAGCCAATGACCAGGAATGGAAACTATCCAGTAAAACATTTGAACAACGCTACAATGCTGAAATTACAAAGATTTATCAATCTGATATTGTGAACCGTAGTAGCACTGGTTACTGCCTAAGCTGGCAAAACCAATTGCCAAAACATCTACGTACAGGCGATTTTATATTGCTTCGAGAGCAATCTGATCAGCCGTGGTCAGGTGCCTTGATTCGATGGTTAAAAAACACCGATCAACAAAATGTCGAGTTTGGTGTCGAAATCATCGTGAATAAAATGGCTCCAGCTGCGGTATCTCTCGCAAAGAAATCGAGTGATGTGATTTATCACCCTGCTATTTTGACGATGGATGAAGATAATAAGTTTTCTCTGATCTTACCAAGCCCACAGATTTTTCACGAAAATCAAAATCTGACCTTGCGGTTTGGTACAGATGAACTACGTATTTTCTTAAAGCAATGTATTAGCCTAGTACAGAGTTGTGCGCGTTTTGATTTTGACTTACTAGAGCAATCAAAACTGACGCTATTAAATGAATATTTTGAAACTCAATTAAATAACTTAGATACACAGGATTTGTGGGAAGCCCTTAAATGAAGCTACTTTTAAATGACAAAAAATCTCAAACTCATGTTGTTCGTTTTTTGATGGTTGATAGTCAACAAAATACGCTAAATATTATTCAACAAGGCTTAAAAGATAAATTCAATGTCAATGGAAAGCTACTGGATGACTTATCTAACTTTGAAAAAATGTTGAATTTACAATGGGATGTTGTTTTATTTAAAAATGCTTATGATTTTGATTATACAAAAGCACTTGAACTAATCGAATCAAAAAATAAAGCGATTCCGATTATATTACTCACTGAAAAATCAGATGAAAATATTAATATCAACAAAGCATATCAAAATGGAATTTTCGATATCGCTGACACGAATGATTTAAACCACCTTGCGATAAGTCTAGCTAGAGCCACTGCATTCTCGAGATTGACGCGTAAAGAGGCTCAACTTAGTCAAGAAATTGATAAGCTTCAACAGCAAACACAAACCTTAGTTGAGACTACTGAATATGCTGTAGCAACCTTTCAAGAAGGTGTGCATGTTTCTGCAAATCCGCAATATGCTGAACTATTTGGCTTTAGAGATATTGAAGAGTTAATTGGCTTGCCTTTAATGGATGTACTACAACCAGAAGATGTACAATCCTTTAAGCAAAGTTATAAAAAATTAAGCCGTGGTGACTTTGGACAAGCCGCTTTCAATATTCAAAGTCGCAATGCAAAAGCAAAATATCAGAATTTAAACCTACAATTTTCTGAAACAGAATATGATGATGAAACCGCCCTACAGCTCGTAATTGCTTCAGAAGCGACTACCACAGCACCAAGTGGCGCATTTGCTCCGCTAACAGATGTTCAGTTGCAATGTCAGCAAGCACTCGCTTCACAACCATTTTCAGCTTTGTTACTTTTTAAAATCAAGCAATTCGCAGCTGATAAAGCATCAAAACAATGGGATACTTCAACGCATTTCTTTCAAGCGATTCAACATCATTTGGAACAAATCAGTAGTGCTCGGGTTTTACGTATCTCAGAGCATGTATTCACGAGTACTTTAGGGGTTGCAGATAAAGTAACGCTCAAGCAAAAACTCAATACCATATCTGAATCCTTAGCCAAACAGATTCAGGTGGCTGATCAGAGTATTCCAGTAACGCTTCAACTCTGCTATCGTCATCTCGATCAAAATACACTTAATGATCAAATTACCCTGCTTCTTACTGACACCTATCAGCATCATTATGATCCTGCTTCAGAAGTTGATTTGAGCGCTACAACTGATTTATCCCTTACTGTTAACCAAACACCTTCATTTTCGCTTTCAGAGAGTGAGCCTACAATTCAATTTGAGAGCTCGCCTGCAAGCTCAGTTGCAAGCCAGCCGGCACTTGCTTCAATCGTTGATACAACCAATGAAGCAAGCCTAGATGAATCAGAAAAATCACTTATTGCTCAGCTCGATAACAATACCATTCAGCTACAATTCCAACAGCTGTACGACAAAGAAGATATTGATGGTTCAATCTTTGAGGTAACTGGCAGCTTTGAGTTTGAACAGCAACAGATTCCTTTCTCACAATATGATGCTTTGCGACGCAACGCAGAGCTTGCAGCACGTGTAGATCGTTGGATTTTGGTTGAAGCATCTAAACGCCTACATCAATTCTTGCAAAAAGCACCTAAAGCTCGAATTTCAGTGAATATCCATGCTGCTAGCTTGCATGATGCAACTATTCAAGGTTTATTAAATAAGTTGGTTGGTTTAATCAATTCAAAATATGCAAAACCATTGATTTTACAAATCAATGAAGCAGATATATTGATGAATAAAGATCAAAATACTCAAGCAATTAAATCTATCCAAGAGCAAGGTATTGATGTCGCAATTGCTGAATTCGGTGATTCAATATATAGCATACATCTGCTACAACAATTAAATCTTGCCTTTGCCAAACTCACCAAAAACTTCACTTTGCAACTGCAAAATGATGAGAGTATGGTCGAACTTCAAGAGAAAATTGATCAATTCCGTGAGCATAACTCAGCGATTCAATTCTTGATCAGTCACTTGGATGATATGACTTCATTTGCCAATGCGTGGAATGTCGATGTACGTTATCTACAAGGTGACTACTATCAACCGAAACAAAAAGAGTTTGTGAATAGTGCGGGCTAATGTGACGTACTCACACCCTACTTCTATGCTTTCATAGCAAGCTTTTAAAGATAATAAAAAATGGGCAGTGAATTCACTGCCCATTTTCTTTTTACAATTTGGTCTTTTGCTATCGCAGAAGCGATATAAAAGCTTAACGCTTGATCGTACGTGACATACCAGCGAAACGTTGCTTGAACTTGTCAATACGACCTCCAGTGTCTACAGATTTTTGCTTACCTGTATAGAATGGGTGGCACGCAGAGCATACGTCAAGATAAAGTGATTCTTTACCTAATGCAGAACGTGTTTCGATGACGTTACCGCAAGAGCAAGTTGCTGTTAATGTTTCATATTTTGGGTGAATATCGGCACGCATGGTCGATGACTCCTAAGTTAGAAAGGTTTTGCTACCTTCGCTATCAACCACTCTCAAATCACCAAGATTAATTGATCATTTGAGGAAATGGCAAACTAAAATTTTATAAAAATTAAAAGTTGGCAGATTGACACGAAAATAGACCATTTCTTTTGGCCCACCGAAACCTACAAGGTTAGAGCTAAGCGCAACAAGTGGGCATTATTATACAGCAAGACTGCGAAAAAAGCGATGATTTCGTACGATGGATGCACTCGCTATTCAACCGAATGATCAACTCGTTGTTTCGACCATTTGGCGGCGATGATGCCACAAACCATAAGCTGTATTTGATGAAAAATCATAATCGGCAAAACCAGCATCCCCATCGGTTGACCTGCAAATAAAATTTGCGCCATCGGTACACCACTTGCCAATGTCTTTTTTGAACCACAGAAAAAAATCGTGATCTGATCTTGACGGTTAAAGCCGAGCCATTTGGGAAGATAAAACGCTAGTAGCATAATAATTGTCAACAACACGGAACACGCAAGCACTAAGTAAAACAATGTCAACGCATCCAACTGCTGCCACAATCCTGCAATCACCGCACTACTGAATGCGCCATACACCACCATCAAAATACTGCCCTGATCAAAAACTTTGACGAGCTTAGGTACTTTGACCATATAGGGATAAATCCATGTACGAAGCAATTGCCCTAAACTAAATGGTACAAGCAGTAAAGCGACAATTTTGATAATGGCACTAGTCGGGTCATAGGCGTGTTCGGACTGACCCAAAATAAAAAAACTGACCATGATCGGCGTAATAAACATGCCGATAATATTAGAAAAAGATGCGCTACATACCGCACCCGCAACATTACCTCCTGCAACTGAGGTAAATGCAATTGAGGACTGTACCGTTGACGGTAGGAAGCATAAAAACAAAAAGCCCAAATACAGTGCGTCACCTAAGAGTGGTTGCAAAATTGGTTTTGATAGCAAGCCCAACAATGGAAATGCAATAAATGTGAAAGCAAAAACTAGGCTATGTAAACGCCAGTGCAAAATACCTTGAATCACAGCCTCACGAGAAAGCTTTGCACCATGTAGGAAAAATAAAATAGCGATGGCAATTGTTGTAAGTGTATTAAATCCGTCTGCCCACTGCCCTGAGATCGGTAAAATACTGGCAAGGAGTACCATTACAACCAGTAATATCGTAAACCGATCAACCGCCAAATACTTCAACACTTTGTTTCTCTCATCACAATACAATTAGAATCTAGGAAAAATAAAAACTCGGCACAGATAATAAATGCCGAGTTATAAAAAACAAGCCCATTCTTAAAGATAAAAATAAGTTGAATGATAAAATACAGTGACTCAGTGAATAGTCACTGTTAAACAATGCTCGAGGTACGATTAGTTGTTACGTGCATGTTGATCTTGTTGAATCAATTCCACTTTATAACCATCAGGATCTTCGACGAATGCAATCACAGTTACACCGCCCTTCATCGGCCCTGCTTCACGTACAACATTGCCACCTCGGGCTTTAATATCCTCACAGGCTTGATAAGCATCCTCAACGCCAATAGCAATATGTCCATAGCCATCACCCAAATCATAACTCGACGTGTCCCAGTTATGCGTCAGCTCAAGTACGGTATGATCAGATTCATCGCCATAACCAACAAAAGCCAAGGTGAATCGCCCTTCTTCATAGTCTCTTTGGCGAAGCAGTTTCATACCGAGCACTTCGGTATAAAACTGCAAAGATTTTTCCAAATTGCCAACACGTAACATGGTATGGAGCATACGCATAATCATTTTCCTCACAATCGAATAAAGCGTGAATATTCAAATTAAGCCTGACTTTGACCTTCATGTTGTCTAAGTAATTTTGCCACCCAAACCACAAGAATCAAAATCGGAATACCAATCAAAGTCGTCATCAAAAAGAAATTCGGATAACCAATATTGGTCACTATCGTGCCCGAATATCCACCGATAAGTTTTGGTGTCAACGTCATCAAAGAACTAAAGATCGCATACTGAACCGCAGTAAAAGACACGCTGGTCAAGCTCGATAAGAACGCAATAAATGCCGCTCCTGTAAGACCTGAGGCTAAGTTATCCATGACGATCGCCATATATAACCAAAATTTGCTGTACTCTTTCACCACTTTGCCCGAGATCGTATATTCACTTTGGGTCGAGTCAATCATTGGCACAGGATCAATTAAATTATTGAACTGATTCGATTGAATTGTAGGTACGGTTTCATCAATCTCATAACCTGTCAAAGTCATAAATTCATAATCATTGAGAATATAGCTTGCTTTTAATGATTTAAGCTCTGCTTGACTAAATTTTTCCGCTGGAATCGCTACAGTAAATGTGCCCTGCCCATCTATTTTTGCATCATATGATGTATCAGCCGTTTCCTCACCAAACGAAACTTGAACCGTATTCTTAGAGTTTTTCTCGGCTTCTGTAAGACCAAGAATCTGCCCCTCAACCACGATACTTTGCTCAAGCTCATTCGGTTGTAATACACCATCACGAGTAAGTGGCAAAAAATGAATTTGTACACGACCAATCGCCTTATCAGCTTTAGCATTCCCAACCACGTAAGGCAACTCACGCTCAACTTGATAAGACTGATCTTGATAAGCCACTTGGGTCACGATCTGTCGATCTTGCACTAAAACTTGCTGTGGTATAGCAACTTTCCAAAATCCGACCTCATCTGTATCAACACGATATTGCTGACCTGCTACAGAAACAGTGACTTGAGATGTTGGTGCGCCTGACTTCACTAAAGCTATAAAAATTAAATTGGTACTACTCGCCAATATCGCCCCGATGAACATCACTTTCATGATATTAAATCGCTGTGAAAGCAAGCCACCTAAGAAGCCACCAATCAAGGTAAAAATCACCCCGTAAATTTTCACAGCTTCGGCAATTTGCTCTTTACTAAAGTTCATGTCTTGATAAAAAACATTGGAAATCACACCAGCGACAATATCGGAAATACGGAAAAAACCAATCAACAACAATAAAACTAGGGCGAGCTTTACACCATAACGCTTAAAGAAATCAGCGATCGGCGAAACCCAAGTTTCTTTTGCCATATCACGATTGACTGCACCGAGTTTGACCAATGAAAATCCGACGACAAAAGCGATCAAACCTGAACCAATAAATCTCACTGCAGCAAGCATAAATGATAATAATGGGTCGTCCACAGTGATCATTGTTAAAGTTTTACCAAAATAAATAAAACCTAAAACAAAGCTCACCACTGCACAGAAAAATACAAAAACCAAGCGTAAATAATCTGACTTTTTATAACTTTTATAAAGTCTCTCAACCTTTGGCTCACGCACAATCAGCGTCGTAATGATCCCAATGATCATCACTGCAGCCATGATCCAGTAGGTTTTTTGCCACGCTTCGTAGATATAATTGCCCTTCGCTGTGCCATAAGCTGCTGCGATAAACAACGCCCCTGCACCGGCAATGATCATTCCGATGCGATAGCCTGCGTTATAGGTTGAAGCAAGTACAGTCTGCATCTCAGTCGGCGCAAGCTCAATACGATAGGCATCAATCACAATATCTTGCGTTGCAGATGCAAAACCAAGCAATACCGCACCAACAGCCATTTGGATCAGTTGCGACTGCCCCATTGCAGGGTTCGACATCGCCATGATGCAGATCGCCATCATGATCAAACACTGCGCAATCAGTAACCACGCACGTCGACGCCCCAATGTTTTGGTCAAGAACGGTACTGGAATTTCGTCAATTAACGGCGCCCAAACGAACTTAAAAGAATAACCAAGTGCCGCCCAGCTAAACATGGTCACGGCACTTTTTTCAATGCCTGCTTCACCAAGCCACAAGGACAAACTAGAAAAAATCAGTAGAATCGGTATCCCTGCCGAGAAACCCAAAAACAGCATAATGATCGATCGACGATCCAAAAATGCGTTAAATGCACTGCCCCAGTTTTTTGCAGTCTTTTCTTCAGCCTGATTTGCATTTGCCATATTGCGAGGTGTTCCTAATGTGTTCCTGAAATCTTTGCCTAGAATGATTGGAATCGTTAAAAGTCCATTTATATCACTCAAAATACGCACTTAACTAATGATTAAGCAAACCGTAGAATGTACAATTTGACACAATTCCACATTCCTCGTTGTACTTTGATTTTAAATGATAAATCTACGCTAAAGAGTGACAATCTGTTATGTTTTATCCAAGTCATCTCTACTTGCCGATTTATCTTAGATTTTCACTTGAATTAAAGCAATAAAACTGTCACTTTAATAGTGAACGCAATACTCTTTTTTATGGATTAAATTGTGATTAACAATCAAAAATCAGCGCATAATACTCTCATTGATTCTCAACCTTTATCACAAGACTACACCATCACCAACCAAACTCTGAAAAACAGTCCGTTGAAAACCAATCAAGTCAGCGCCCTGACAAATAAAGAAATCTTGCATACCATTCAGCACACCAAACTCAATGTTGCACAGCTCACGCATTTTGCCGATTTAGATAAGATTCCTGCATCGACACGACGTATCAAAGCACTGAATGACTTCCTTGGTCAAGATCGTGCCAAAGCGTCCGTTGAAGCAGGTCTAAGCTTACCTTATTCAGGCTACAACATTTTTGCCGTAGGTACCGCAGGACTCGGTAAACGCACAATGATTAAGCGTTTACTCGCACAACATGCCAAAACGCTACCAACACCATCTGATTGGGTCTATGTCAACAACTTCCACGATGCACGTCAGCCATTAGCACTTGAGCTTGAAGCAGGTCAAGCGCCGAAGTTTCAAAAAGCCATGCATGACATGTGGGGCGCAATTCTACAACAATTAGAACGCCGTTTTGGTGCGGATACATATCACAAACAAATCGAAATGATTCGTGGTCAAGTCAGTCAACTTCAGCAAGAAGCACTCCTTGAACTGACCCAAGAGGGTGAAGCACTTTCTTTAAAATTGGTGTCGAAAAACGAAGAACACATCTTTGTTCCAGTACACGATAGCAGCTCAGAAAAAGCTCAACCACAAGAAATGAGCCAATCTGACATCAATGCATTGAATCCCAAAGATCGTATGAAAATTGCGTCAAATATCCGCTATATGGATAAGAAGTTGCAACGTCTTGGCTCAACGCTTGGCGGTATGGAAGATGTCGCACGAGATAAAGTCATTGATCTTAATCACGATATTGCAAAACAAGTGGTCGAACCCAAAGTTCAAAATATTTATAAACGCTTTGAAAATGTTGAACATTTGGCAAATTATCTTAAAGCCTATGCCAAGGATATTATTGAACATGTCGAGCTGATTTTGGATCGTGAGGAAGAAGATTTTAGCCCAACCACATTCAACCGTGTTCCTGCTCGCTATCAAGTCAATGTTATAACAACGCACAAAGCCAACTCGGGCGCACCTGTGATTTTTGAAGACTTCCCAACGCATTACAATCTGCTTGGACACGTCGAACAGCTTACCCAAATGGGCACCATTACCACAGACTTTACTTTGATTCGCTCAGGTGCTTTGCATCGAGCTAATGGTGGCTTTCTGATTCTCGAAGCCGAACAAATGCTTGAGCAAGCTTACGCATGGCAAGGGCTAAAACGTGCGCTAAAATCTGGAAAATTAAAACTATCCTCACTGGAACATATGTTGACCTTAACAGGCAGTATTTCTATTGAGCCACAATCAATTCCCCTGACAGTCAAAGTGATTCTACTCGCAGAACCACAGATTTATTATGAAATCTTAGACTATGAGCCTGAACTCGGTAGCGTATTTAAAATTCGTGCTGATTTCACTGACACCCTACCCCGTACCGAAGCCAATGAACAGGCTTATATGCAACTAATTGCAGACTATGTACAGCGTGATAAATTGCGTCCATTTGATCGTTCTGCGCTTGCTGCATTACTCACAGACTCAAGTCGTCAGGCGGAAGATCAAAAATCACTGTCTTTACATGCATCGACACTTGGCGATTTGATTCGTGAAGCACATCATCATGCCCTATTGCAAGATGCCAATACCGTGACCGCAGAACACATCAATATGGCATTGCAACATCGTCAATATCGTCTTGGATATTTGCGAGAGCTCTATTGGCAAGACCTGTCACGTGGTACGCAACTCATTGAAACTTCAGGCTATCGTTTGGGTCAGATCAATGCACTTTCGGTCATCCATTACGCCGATGTAGAGTTTGGCTTACCATCACGATTGACCGCATCAGTCTATCAAGGTGGTGGTGATATTCTCGATATTGAGCGCAGTGTCGAACTTGGCGGCTCACTGCATGCCAAAGGCGTTCTACTCATGTCGAGTTTCTTAAAAGCACACTTCGGACGCACGCAAACCCTACACTTCTCTGCTGCACTTGCTTTTGAACAAAGCTACGGCGAGGTCGATGGCGATAGTGCTACAGTAGCGGAGCTTTCTGCGCTCATTTCCGCAATTAGTCAAATTCCAATTGATCAATCTTGGGCAATCACAGGTTCAATGAATCAACTTGGACAAGTACAACCAATTGGTGGCGTCAATGCCAAAATCGAAGGCTTCTTCGATGCCTGTAAGCTACAAGGCTTCTCAGGTTCGCAAGGTGTGATTATTCCACGTCAGAATATGCAACATCTAATGCTTCGCCAAGAAGTCATTGATGCGGTAAATGAAGGTAAATTTCATATTCACGCAATTGACACCATTGATCAAGCTTTAGAAATCCTCATGTCACGCCCTGTTGGCACTTTAGATAAAGACGGACAGTACAGTAAAGATTCGATCTTTGCTGCGGTAATGGAACAATTGAACTACTGGCAAGCAGTCGAAGATGGCGAGATCGAAGCGCCTAAAAAAACCAAAAAGAAAAAGCCAAAAGATGATAAAGCGAAAAAAGAGAAAGTCGCAGAAACAAAAGTGCCTGAAAGCAAATTGATTTCACGCAAACAAAAATCAAAGCTGAAAAAGAAATAATGATTTTAATGAATCAAACTCAGCCAGTAATTTATTACTGGTTTTTTTATTGAAAAATAATAACTAGATGAAAAGTTTACAGACTTATCGCAATTTTCTAAAATCTAAGAAAAAACAAAAGTAATTGTTTGAAATTACAAATATAGTGATCACAAATTAAAGAAATGATAAAGCTAAATAAATTAATGCAGTGTGTGGTTTAAATAGAAATGCAGATACAATAAAATTGAAAACTTATTTTTATAATACATCCACAGTCTCACTAAAATGATGAAAACTATGGTGGGGACGGAGAGACTCGAACTCTCACACCTTGCGGCGCTGGAACCTAAATCCAGTGCGTCTACCAATTTCGCCACGTCCCCGATGTGTTGCGTATATTAGCAATGTGTTTTTCAATTGCCAAGTACTTTTTTTAAAAACCATGACAAGCGTGTATTTAATCATCAATTTTATAATTTTCGTTTATTTTTAAATCACTTATCACACTTTTTATCGCTGAAACTCGATTTTTTTGATGTTTTGCGAGCATATGGTCCAAACATTCTTGATACTTTTGCAAACCTTTTGGAAGCAGTGGGATCTCTTGTTGGCAGTGTGCTGTCGCCCATTGTCGATAGCTATTCTGCTGACCACGAACCGTATAAGGCTTCTCACCGACTAATATTTCATAAAAGATAATTCCCAAAGCATATAGATCACTTTGCACAGACTTCGCTTGTCCATGAAAAATCTCAGGTGCCATATAGGCAGGAGTGGCAGTCATTTCAGTTACAGTTTTTAAATGAGAAGAATGCACAGAATTGATTGGTTGCAATTGCGCAAAATCAATGAGTTGAATGGGTGAATCATGACTTTGTTCAGCTCGGAGAAAATGGCGAAGCTTTAAATCACCATGAATAAAACCCAAATCATGCAAATCATCAACACGTTTTAAGATGTTGATAAAAATCGTTATTCGCTCAGCTATTGAATACTTTTGAAAATCAATTGGATGAGCGTATGGGAGCACTAAAATTGTGGCGTTGCTATCGCTCTGATGCTGAAATTCAGCGGATTTTAGTATCAAAAATGGTAAAACTAGCCCTGTATTATGTAATTGCAAATACATTGCAATTTCATGCTTAAAAGCGCTTTTTAGCTGTAAATCAGCAACGTCTTCGAGATACTTAAAAACAAAAAATTGGTTGTTTTGTTCAACCAAATCAACGCACTGCCCTAAGTTTCGACTAAAATTCGCATTGAGCGATTTGATCTTTTGATAAGGCAGTTGTGGATCAAAGTTGATGTTCATGCGCTGAGGCTTGATGTTGTTGCTGTCCAGATTTCAAAACTGTCAGACAATGCTCAATGGTTTTGCCGATTCGAGCGTGCATTTCAATACTGCTAATCTTCGGCCAAGTCGCTCGCTCACCTTCTTTTTGCAATTGTTTAAAGATTTTCTTATCAGGATTTTTGACCATCCATAGATAATGATTCAAGTTATATTTCGCAGCGATGTTGATATCACCATAATAGCGCTGTCCAACGATACCGTAGCCATGATGAACCACACGCTGAATCAACGGAAAACTGGATAAATTGTTGCGCGTAAAATCTAAACCTTGCATGGATAAAGTCTTGGCTTGATGGCGAATAAAACGACTTGGCCAACTGAGCAAATCTCGACGATAACGCTGAAAATCCGATTGCATAAACGGCACCACATGCGGATTGACCTGACAAGCAATGCTGTAATTAATATTATAAAGTCGAGCCATACGAATTTGTGGAAAATCACTGCGCACACTGCCGTCAACCCAGTGCGTATTTGCCATATAGGGTGTGTACACGCCATCATGGCGTTTAGTTTTGAGGCGGACAGGTGGAAAGAAAAATGGAATCGCACAGGATGCCAATGTCGCACTCCACACCAACAACTCTGGCGACATGATTTCATTCATAATCCTAGGGTTATAACCTGTGCTATATGGCGCTACCACAATCGAACAATGTCGACCCGACTTGGCAAAGGCTTCCTCAAAAGTATAATCCCCAAGATTGGCAATCAAAAATTTTTTTAAGGTGCCGATATCCGCTAAACCACCTTGATCTGCCAAAATTTGGTAAATACTGCGATATTTAAAGGCGTGATCGATAAAACCGTCACTCTGGATAAAATCCATCAACTCTTGATCATTATGCGTTGCAAGCATCGCCGCCATGATCGCTCCTGCACTTGATCCTGAAAATACTTTTGGCAATAAATCCTGCTCATACAGTACCTTACACACACCAAGATGAAAAATACCGAGTGTAGCACCACCAGAGAACATCAACGCAGGTTGACCATAAGCTTTTAAAGCGCCTTCGAAATATTCGATTTTTTCTGTTTGTGTGAATGCAGTAAATTCATCAGAAGCGACGTAAGCAAATGCTTTGCTCATGTTATGGACGTAGTCTTCGATCAGCTTCTTCGTCCCTGTAAAGGTTTGATTATAAAGTAAAGGATGCGCAATATTGGCAATATCAAAGTTTAAACCTTCACGTAAATATTCTGCCAAATCGAGCTGTTGATCAGTTTCGATCAATCGCTTTATCCGCACCAAACGCTGTGCTAAGAACGGATAACCATAATGCGGTGAAGTATTATCGAATTTCCATGCTTCTAGACCCGTCGCTTCATCCAACTGCTGCGCAATAGTTTTCCATTCATTATAATTTTCAGCATGTTGTAAACTGCGCTTGAGTGAGGCGATCTTATAGCGCTGGTGACCATTGAGGTGAGCATCATTGTATATCGGCATAGAAAGCACCAAATTGATTTTTATTGCATTTATTTACGCATTGAATCATAGCATGCCACGAAGCCATCTGTTGACTGTAGCGTTTTGTAGTTGTTAGACAAAGCTCAAAAGTCATGAAAAATAAAAAAAGCCCTAAACCGTAGTTTAGAGCTTTTGCTTTCTTAAAGCTAACTATCGAATTAAAGCTGAACAATCGCCTTAATCTGAGCCACAGCTTCATCGACTGATTTTGCAGTAATTTCAGTATCAGCAAACTCTGCTTGATCAACTAGCACGGTGATGCCTGTTTCACGAAGTAGATTGATGTTTTCCGCACTCAAGTTCGCTTGTGCAATCACCACGATGCCATCTGACAGCAAGGCACGTTCAAGATGTTGCGACTGTGCAAATAGCTCAGCATTCACAGCCAACACTGCAGGTTTTTGACCAAGTCGTGCCGCACGATCTTCTGCGGTGACAGGTTGTGCGCTATCAGACACTTGCGCCAGATCTTCGATCATCGCTGCGCCAATGGTGACATTGCTCAAACGATCAATAAAGATAAATGCACCAGTATGACGGCTATCTTGGTAATGATCAAACACGATTGGACGGTCAAATTCAATGGTAATGTCTGCTATGCCGTTTAGCTCTAGCTGCTCAACCTGACCATGTTCAAGTGTATTCACATCAATACGATGGTTGATATGGGTCACTTTTGCAGGCACGCTTTGTACGCCAACTTTGACATTGTACAGCTTACCTACCACCAGCGGATGATCGCTCATCCACACCACAGTTGAACGCACTGCACGAGATACCGATGGATATGCGCTTGGATGCGTGATCAAATCACCACGGCTAATGTCGATTTCATCATTTAAAGTCAATGTCACCGCTTGACCCACTTGCGCTTGATCAAGATTGCCATCATAAGTCACGATTTCTTTGACGGTACTGCGCTTACCTGATGGTAGCGCTACGATCTCATCACCAACTTTCACTGCACCAAGTGCAATCGTGCCTGCAAAACCACGGAAGTCGAGGTTTGGACGGTTGACATATTGCACAGGTAGACGGAAATCTTGCTTCTTGGCATCACGAGTGATTTCAACGGTTTCCAAGATATTCATCAAAGTCTGCGCTTGATAGCCGTTCTCGTAGTACCACGGTGTACTTTCTGATGGATTGACCACATTGTCGCCGTTCAATGCAGAAATCGGCACAAATCGAATGTCTTTTGGCTGACGATCACCCAATTGCTCAACGAAAGCATAATAATCTTGGCGAATTTGATCGAATTTGTCTTTAGAAAATTCCACCAAATCCATCTTGTTAATTGCCACCACAATATTACGAATACCGAGTAATGCAGCAATAAAAGTATGACGACGAGTTTGCGTCTGAACGCCATAACGAGCATCAATCAAGATGATCGCAAGATCACAGGTCGATGCGCCTGTTGCCATATTACGAGTATATTGCTCATGTCCTGGAGTATCAGCGATGATGAATTTACGCTTTTCCGTCGAGAAATAACGATACGCCACATCAATGGTAATGCCCTGCTCACGTTCTGCTTGCAGACCATCAACCAAGAGTGCAAGGTCTATTTTCTCACCTTGTGTACCGACTTTTTTACTGTCACGTTGTACCGCTTCGAGTTGATCTTCATAGATCATTTTCGAGTCATGCAACAAGCGACCAATCAAGGTACTTTTACCATCATCGACATTACCGCAAGTCAGAAAACGCAATAAGTCTTTTTGTTCGTGCTGTTTGAGATATGCCAAAATGTCTTGGCTAATCAGTTCGGATTGATGCGACATTTATATTCCGCCTAATATTCTTTAAAAACTTTACCAGTTAGAAACTTAAATCAGTTATTTCAGTGAAAACCAAACCACATGCAATCAACAATGAAATGCAGTGAGAAAAAATTAGAAGTAACCTTCTTGCTTTTTCTTTTCCATTGAACCTGCTTCATCATGGTCAATCATTCGACCTTGACGCTCAGAACTGGTGGTTAGGAGCATTTCTTGGATAATGTCAGGCAAGGTATCCGCTTTGGACTCGACCGCACCTGTCAGAGGATAACAGCCCAGTGTACGGAAACGCACCGATTTCATTTCAGGCACTTCATTTTCACGCAATGGGAAACGCTCATCATCAATCATGATCAAGGTGCCATCACGTTCAACCACAGGGCGTTCAGCAGCGTAATACAGCGGGACAATTGGAATCTGCTCAAGGTAGATGTATTGCCAAATGTCTAGCTCAGTCCAGTTTGAGAGTGGAAAAACACGGATGCTTTCGCCTTGATTGACTTTACCGTTGTAGATATTCCATAGCTCAGGACGTTGGTTTTTGGGATCCCAACGGTGTTTGCTGTCACGGAAAGAATAAACACGCTCTTTGGCACGTGATTTTTCTTCGTCACGGCGTGCCCCGCCAAATGCCGCATCGAATTTATATTTATCCAATGCTTGCTTTAGGGCTTGGGTTTTCATGATGTCGGTATATTTCGAGCTACCATGATCAAATGGGTTAATGCTCTGCGCCATGCCTTCAAGATTTTTGTGTTCGATCAATTCAAGACCATTTTTCTTCACCATCTCATCACGGAAGGTGATCATGTCTTTGAATTTCCAACCTGTATTGACATGCATCAATGGAAATGGGAGCTTCGCAGGATAGAATGCCTTCATCGCAAGATGCAGCATCACCGCCGAATCTTTACCGATTGAATACAGCATCACAGGGTTGTCAAACTCTGCTGCAACCTCTCGAATAATATGAATACTTTCAGCTTCAAGCTGTTTTAGGTGGGTTAATCTTTCGTCAGACATTAAGGAGACCCTACTACGATTCCAATCAAATATTCCAATGAACACGTTTTCAAAAAACGTATGACGCATACAACAAGGTGTTAAATTTCAGGCAGGTAGTCTAGCATATTACTGGTTAACTTTCTGAATGTTATGCCGATATTCTGCCATACTCATGGATTTTCAAGTCGATGATATGAATTTTTGCGATATATTGATGAAATTACAACATATATGTTTTTTGCATGTTGTTATGAAAAAATATGATAAGCAATCATTCTCATCTTTTGATTTTACGATATTAAAGCCTCAAACCGTTCGTAAAAATCAATCTCAGCAAAGTCATTGTCATGACGAATAACATAGCCATTTCCGACAAAATTTCGTATCATATGCACCTCAATTTTGAGGGTATGTACAGATGGCAAATACTTCAAATTTAGCATCATCAAACGCAACAGCACCTTGGACTGCGCATGTCACCGTAGCCACTGTGGTACAGCGTGAAAATCGTTTCTTGTTGGTTGAAGAACATAGCGAAGGGTTTAGCCATACTGTGTTTAACCAACCTGCAGGACACGTCGAAGCAGGCGAAACCCTAATCCAAGCTGCAATCCGTGAAACCCTAGAGGAAACCGCTTGGCATGTGGAAGTTACCGATTTGCTTGGCATCTACAGCTATACCCCGCCGATGTTTCCTGATCGTACCTATTATCGTTTTTGTTTCTTAGCGAATGCGCTTGAAGATACACAACAGGCTTTGGATGATGGCATTGTGCAAGCGCACTGGATGACACTTGATGAGTTGCAACTATCAGCACGCGCCCGTAGTCCATTAGTGATTCGAGCAATTGAAGATGCTTTGGCTGGGAAGAAATACCCAGTCGATTTGATTTATGAGCATCCATTTGCCCAAGTTTCGACCTCACCATTTAGCGCTTAAGTTGATTTAAACAATTTGTACGCCATATACGCTTTCAAACTGCCTTGTTAATTTTAGGCTCTAATTTTTTGGAACAACATTCTCTTATGACTGACACCATCACTCCTACTCCACAAAACACACGTGTCATTGTCGGCATGTCTGGCGGTGTTGATTCTTCAGTTTCTGCGGCACTTTTACTTGAGCAAGGTTATCAAGTCGAAGGCTTATTTATGAAGAATTGGGAGGAAGATGACGGTACGGAATATTGCACTGCATTGGAGGATTTAGCCGATGCGCAAGCGGTTGCCGATCGTCTAGGCATTGTGCTCCACACTGCAAATTTTGCCTCAGAATATTGGGATCGTGTGTTTGAGCATTTCTTGGCGGAATATTCTGCAGGACGCACGCCAAACCCAGATATTCTTTGTAATAAAGAAATTAAATTCCGTGCATTTTTGGACTATGCCATGACTTTGGGTGCAGATTATATTGCCACAGGTCACTACGCACGCCGTGGACAAACCATGCAAAATAGTCAAGGTGAAAGCTATGCACCATTACTTCGTGGTGTGGACAATAATAAAGATCAAACTTATTTCTTACATGCGGTGCATGGACGTGAGATCAATAAAACTCTATTCCCTGTTGGCGAGTTAGAAAAGCCTCAAGTGCGTGAAATTGCCAAGAGATATGATCTTGCCACAGCGACTAAAAAGGACTCAACGGGCATTTGCTTTATCGGTGAGCGTCGCTTTAGTGATTTCTTAAAACAGTATTTGCCTGCTCAAGCAGGAGAAATTGTCTTGGAAGATGGCAAAGTCATCGGTGAACATCACGGCTTAATGTATTACACCCTTGGTCAACGTGGTGGTATAGGGATTGGCGGACTAAAAGATGTCGCTGAAGGTGCATGGTTCGTATTGCATAAAGACATCGCTAATAATCGTCTTGTGGTCGGTCAAGGACATGAGCATCAACTGATGCTGAGCCACAACCTTGATAGTGAATATATTGACTGGATCGCAGGCGAACAAGCCATTCCGACGACTGGACTGCGCTGTACTGCAAAAACACGCTATCGCCAACCCGATCAAGACTGTACAATATTTCCACATCCTGATTTTGCACAGGGTGTGCGTGTAGTGTTTGATCAAGCGCAACGTGCCGCAACGCCTGGGCAATCAGTGGTGTTTTATCAGGATCAAGTGTGTTTGGGTGGTGGTGTGATTCGCAGCATTGACGCACCTTTACCACAATACTTAGTTTGAGCTATTTGGTTTGAGCTATTTGGTTTGAGCTATTTAGCTTGATGGATTTAACGTGATCGTTGATTTTAAAATTTCAATCGTAGCTAACCTAGCAAGGCAACTTAATCGTAACAAGGCAATAGTACATGACCGATCTTAGCCCTTTTCAGCCGAGCATGACGCTCAGCCGTGAACAGCATCAAGTGCTGGCATTGGCTGCGGTGTTTCAGGCGGCGCAGATTGTTCATCTGATTGCGCTACGTGGCAGTCAGGCGGTGCATGATGTGGGCGATCAATATAGTCAAACGCTATTGCAGGCCGCTTTAAATATTCGTGCGACGGACAACCCAAATCAAAACAGTTTATTATTTTTTGGCTCACTTGAGCATTTGGGTTTAGGCTTACGCACACTCGAACAAAGTTTAATTGCGCCCTACGATCCACAGCCAAAGCATCGTTTTCCACGCTTTAAATTGCCTGCGAGCAAACAGACTTTAGCCTATGCGATGGCGATGCTACAGCTCTCAAGCAAGGTTTACAGTAATAAAGATTTTCAGCAGAAAATTCTCAATACACAGCAACAGATTATTCGGCAGTTAACTTTTTTTGAGCATAATTTTCAGCATCAAAGTATTATTCAAAGCTTGGCGACTTTATATACTGACACCGCAAGTACTATGAAACCTCGTATTATGGTCAAGGGTACGGCTCGCACCTTTAAGAATCCGCATGATGTAGCGCTGATCCGAGCGACTTTATTTACAGGTTTACAAGCGGCACATTATTGGCGACAGCTTGGCGGTAGTCCGTGGAAAATGATTTTCACCAAATCCAAAACGCTAAAACAGATTCGTTATTTTGCTTCGATACAATATCAGCAAAGTCAAAAAGAGATGGTTCATGATGGTTAATCTGGTTCATTTGTAATCAGATGAGTAGAAACCATCTGATTCGTGGAAACGTCTGTTGCATTGTTCGAGGTCAGCATGAATTTTGAAAGATACTGTTTTTCAAAAGTATTTGATAGATAAATGGAATTCGATCGAGTTTGCAACGGACAAATGGTTTTGCTTACTTTTCCCGAAAGAAAAGTAAGTCGAACCGAAGGTTAATCCCGACATATGCACATACACCGCAAGACCTTGTCGAAAATGCTTTAAATTTTTCATATAATGCGACACATATTTTGCACCACTTAACATATATTTCCCTTTAATTTCTAAGGAATTGTCATGCTCTCTAGCCTAACCGCACTTTCACCACTCGATGGACGCTACGCCAGCAAATGCGATGCCCTGCGCCCTTTCCTCTCTGAATTTGGTCTGATCCATGCTCGTGTTACGGTGGAAGTGCGTTGGTTACAAGCACTTGCCAATCACGCAGAAATTACAGAAATTCAGCCGTTTAGCGCAGACACTAACACTGCGCTGGATGCGATTGTGGCGAAGTTCTCTGAAGATGATGCCAATCGCATTAAAGAGATTGAACGCACAACTAATCACGATGTGAAAGCGGTTGAATATTTTCTTAAAGAAAAAATTGCACATATTGATGAGCTCAAAGATGCGAGCGAATTTATTCACTTTGCTTGCACATCTGAAGACATCAACAACTTGTCACATGCGTTGATGCTGAAAAGTGGTCGTGACGTGCTAATGATGAGCATGAAAAATATTTTAGACAGCATTGCAAAATTGGCTGAAACCCATGCATCACAACCAATGCTATCTCGTACGCACGGTCAAACCGCAAGCCCAACGACTTTGGGCAAAGAAATGGCGAATGTGGCGTATCGCCTCTCTCGTCAAATCAAACAATTTGAGCAAGTCGAATTACTTGGCAAAATCAACGGCGCAGTCGGTAACTACAACGCACACCTTTCTGCTTACCCAGAATTGGATTGGGCGAAACATTCTCAAGCCTTTGTTGAATCATTAGGTTTGACCTTTAACCCATACACCACACAGATCGAGCCACATGACTATATGGCGGAATTATTCGATGCACTGCGTCGTTTTAACACCATTTTGATCGATTTTAACCGTGATGTGTGGGGTTATATTTCACTCGGTTATTTCAAACAAAAACTCAAAGATGGTGAAGTCGGCTCATCAACTATGCCACACAAAGTGAATCCAATCGACTTTGAAAACTCAGAAGGTAACCTCGGTATTGCCAATGCCGTACTTGCACACTTGGGCGAAAAATTACCAATCTCTCGCTGGCAACGTGACCTCACCGACTCAACGGTTCTGCGTAATATGGGCGTTGGTTTTGCGCAAAGTCTGATTGCATTTGATGCCTGCTTAAAAGGTATTGGTAAACTCGAACTAAATGCTGATCGCCTATTGGAAGATTTAAACCAAGCGCAAGAAGTCTTGGCTGAACCGATTCAAACCGTGATGCGTCGTTATAACATTGAAAAGCCATATGAAAAGCTCAAAGCTCTCACTCGTGGTCAAGCGATGACTCGTGACATGATGGTCAACTTTGTTAACGGTGATGAGCTCACCCAAGTGCCTGCATCTGATCGTGCTCGCCTCGCTGAGATGACCCCTGCAAGCTATACAGGTAATGCTGAACAGCAAGCCAAAGATCTTAAAAAGTTTCTTTAATCTTTAATTATTGATTTTTGATCGTTAACACAAGGCGTTTTACTCATCAAAACGAATACCATCCTAAAAATAAGGGTGGTATTTTTTTTCTCGCACAAAGACGAATGTAAGTAATAAGATTCAGGAATTCCATAGAATCTAGACGTAATAAAAAACACCTTATTCCATTCAGCCCATTTAAAATATGCTGAGAAATAAGGTGTCTTTTTGGCTTTAGGTTTTAAGCAAACCTAAAACTATCGTGATCTAGAAATTAGTCAACTGGACGAACTTCTTCAGCTTGCAAGCCTTTTTGACCTTGAGCAACTGTAAATTCAACTTTTTGACCATCACGTAATGAACGGTGACCATCTGCTTGAATCGCACGGAAATGTACGAATACATCTTCGCCACTATTACGTTGGATAAAACCGAAACCTTTAGTATCGTTAAACCACTTTACAACACCTTGTTCACGTGCCGTCATAACTATTCCTCATCGTTTTTTGGAAAAAAATAAGGACGCACAGGTGCTGCTAACAGTAGAGAAACACGATTGAAAAAACATCTTAGTTATTTTACTCTCGTTATCATTCTGAAGAACTTTCAACATCAACCTATTCACATCCATTTGTATTTTGTCAGTGGATCGTGCATTTCCAGCAACGAACTCTATTCAAAATTACGCCACGAGCTTAGCACGACTACAAGGATATTGGTACTTATTTTTTAAGATATTGATATGAATCAGATGAATAGTTTTTATACAACGATGTTTATATTGATCAAATTTATTAATTCTGCTCTATCGTGGTGCGTTAGAACGTCCAATACCAAAATATTTTGCCATAAAAGCGTCGTAGCACCATTGGAAAATAAAGGTATACACTACGATACACATTGCTAAGGCAATATCGAGGATTAATGCTTGCCAAAAGCTAATATCCATCATCCACGCAATGATCGGTACGGTAAAAATAATCAAGCCACCCTCAAAGCCAATTGCATGTAAAATCCGCACTGAAAAAGTACGCTCCCACTGCATTTTATATTCAATCTTTTCAAAGCCAAAGTTAAAGACCATATTCCACAGCATCGCAATCACGCTCATGATGACCCACAGTACACCAGTATGTGCCAAATCTTTATTCAGCACCCAACTGAGAATAGGCGTACCAAGAATGAGTAATATCACTTCATAACTTAGTGCATGGATAATACGATGTTTTAACTGAACTTGATTTGATGCGGCGCGTTTCATGGCAGTGATCGAAAAATTAAAACATAAACAAGCTCATTCTAGCTGATTCTGCGTTATTTTGGTGCGCAAATTGCCAGTATATTTTTATCAAGCCTAACTCATGTAAGGCTGACATCAGCATATGTTTTGCTTTATGATCAATCATACAATGTAATGAACGATCTTCGCTTGGTTCACCATTTTATTATTTATCGTCTATTGTCGACCTTTTTGTTTCTTATATCAGAGTCATCTTATGTCTAGCGCTCAATCCAGCTCTCAACCTACATCGCAAAAACGCAATATCTACGCTTTAGAGGAGCACCCTTTTGCGCAGTATGTTCGTATTTTGGGAAAAGGTAAAACAGGGAGCCGCTCGCTGAGCTATGACGAAGCGTACGAAGCTTTTCACATGATTTTAAATGGCGAAGCATTGGATTTGCAGATTGGCGCATTTTTAATGTTGCTTCGAGTGAAAGAAGAATCCGTTGATGAGTTGACAGGTTTTGTTCAGGCGACCAAAGATTCATTTAATCTACCGAATCTTAGCTGTGAAGTGGATCTGGATTGGTCGAGCTATGCAGGTAAGCGGAAACATTATCCGTGGTTTTTACTTGCTGCACTGACCTTAGCGCAACATGGCCATAAGATCGTCATGCACGGCGTTGCAGGTCATACCGTCAATCGGCTCTATACGCAAGATGCTGTCCAAGCACTGGGTTTTCAAAGTTGTGAATCACTTGAGCAGGTTGATGCGCATTTGCAAGCTCAAAGTTTTGCCTTTATTCCCTTAGATTTACTCAGCCCAAAACTTGCAGAAATGATTCAATTTCGACAAATGCTCGGCTTACGCTCTCCTGTGCATACGCTCTCTCGCTTGATTAACCCATTTGATGCCAAAGCAACTTTACAAGCCATCTTCCACCCTGCATATCGTGCTTCACACCAACAAGCCGCATTTCAATTGGGTTATAAAAATAGTGCGGTGATCAAAGGTGAAGGTGGTGAGTTTGAGCGTAATCCTGATGCCAAGACATTGATTTGTGGTATTAAAGATGGTGAATGTTTTGAACTCGAATTACCTAAAATCAATCCTGATCGATCACAAGCGGAAGAAGCATTTGATTTAGATGTGTATAAAGCGGTGTGGTTGGGTGATGCGACGCATGATTATGGTGAGCAAGCGATCATCGAAACTTTAGCCATTGCTTTAATGACCATGAAGATTGAGTCAACTTATACCTCTGCCCAAGAAAAGGCGAAAACGCTTTGGCAAACTCGATTTGCATCAGCCAATTAAATTTTAGAAATTTACAGCAATAAAAAAGCACTTCGATTGAAGTGCTTTTTAAATTCTCGGCGCAACATCATGTAAAGCGAATCGGTTGAAACTCATCGTCATTTTTCGGATCATGTGAGTCGCAATGCTCATCTTCTTCTTTTGTGCCACGATCAATATAACCTATACGCTCAGCTTCTGGCAGATGTTTATGCTCCCAAACTAAAACCGCCTGCATACACGTTTGACGTTGCTCTTTTGTGAGCGCAACACCATTTGGCCATTTACCAATTTCGACCGCAGTTTTCAATTTTTCTACGATCTCTGGGGTGAGCGTATTTAACATTTGTTCAATATTCATCAGGTGATATTTCCATGTTCTTAGAGCATTTCAATCTGCTTGTCTACAATTCAAATTTTCATAACCAAAATCATTCATCATTCGGATCAAAGTCACGATTCCAACCCAACTTCGTGCGACATGCTGCATAGAAGTCATAACCTGGTGGGTGTAATAAAGTGAGTTTGAAAGGATGTTTACGAATCAACAAATGATCACCAACTTGTAAAGTCACGCTGTTCTGACCATCAGGACTGACCATTGGCAAGATTTGATTATCTCGGATAAAAATTTTAATTTCGCTCTGTCCACCAACCACGATAGGACGAGAGGACAAAGTATGCGGATGCATTGGTACAATCACGATGGCATCCATATTGGGGTGGACAATCGGACCACCGCCTGAGAGCGCATACGCTGTCGAACCTGTTGGCGATGAAACGATCAAGCCATCGCTGTGTTGGCGATACACATATAAACCATCAATATTCATCTCAAAATCGATCATGTGAACCGATTTTCCAGAGTGCAGTACAATGTCATTTAAGGCAATATCTTCATACACCGCCTGCCCTTTGGAGCGAATTTCTGTCTCTAATAAAAACCGCTTATCGTAGACAAAATCACCATCCAAGACTTGTCCAAGCTTATGTAGGACATCAGTAGGTGAAATATCCGTTAAGAAACCTAAACGCCCACGGTTGATCCCGACCACAGGAACATTGTATTTGGCGAGTGCACGTGCCGCATGCAGTAGCGAACCATCACCACCGACCACAACAACCAAATCGGTCACTCGTCCGAGATGTGTACGGCTACTGGTTTGCACATTTTCAAATGGTCCAAGCTCTGCCGTTTCTTGGTCGAAAATAGTACGCAACCCACGATCAATCAAATATTGATGAATAATCTTTAAGGTTTCGACCACCGAAGACTTTCCTGGACGTCCGATCAGACCAATGTTCCGAAAAGATTTCGAGAAATGTTGTTGCACCACGTAATGCACTCCAGTGAAATTCGACTTTATCATAGCATTTCGGTAAGACTTGACCAATCCGACTTTGACACTTTCTACATGAGTGAGCAGATTGTTTTGTGTTTTTTGTGTGAAGTTGATGAAATTTAGCAATTTACAACATACTTTGTATTGCATATCCCTACTTGCTATCGCATTATTTAGCCACCTAGGTCGTTGTCATGAATTTTTAATCAATGCAAAAAGCAATACAAAATCAACGTGGTCTTGGGTTAATTTCCTTGATTATTCTTATTATTTTTCTCATATTTTTTATTGGCTTGGGGATTTATCTCGTACGTTTGGACAATATCGTCCGTGATCGCTTTGATGGTCAGCGTTGGGATATTCCTGCCAAAGTTTTTGCTCGTCCTTTAGAGCTTTATAGTCAAGCAGACACTAGCAAATCAGACATTTTGGAAGAACTGCGCTTACTCGGCTACAAGTCTGCCAATAATTATAATAATCCAGGTACCTATACCAACAAAGACTCACAGCTTTTTATTCATACTCGTGGCTTTGATTTTGGCGATAGCAAAGAGCCTGAACGTGTTATTGAGCTGAATTTTGCAGGTGGTAGTATTGCGACGATTCGTACCACTAAGCCGTCTACTTCAGGCATCGTGCGCCTTGAGCCAATGGTGATTGGTGGGATTTACCCACAGCACAATGAAGACCGTGTCTTGATCAAATTGCAAAATGTACCAGCGCCTTTGGTTGATGCACTGCTTGCAACTGAAGATCGCAACTTCTATGAACATCATGGCGTGTCGATTCGAGGTACTGCACGTGCTTTACTTTCCAATATCACAGGTGGAAAGCGTCAAGGTGGTTCAACATTGACGCAACAATTGGTGAAAAACTTTTACCTGACACCTGAGCGCACATATAAACGTAAAGCCAATGAAGCGCTGATGGCGCTTTTGGTGGAGTTTCATTACAACAAAAATGACATCATCGAAGCCTATCTCAATGAAGTCAATCTCGGGCAAAATGGCAACTATTCAATTAACGGGTATGGTTTAGCTGCGCAGTATTATTTTGGTCAACCATTACGTGAGTTAAATACTGCAAAGCTTGCTTTCTTAGTCGGCTTGGTCAATGGACCTTCTTACTACAATCCGTGGCGCAATCCTGAACGTGCTCGAGCTCGTCGTGATGTGGTGCTCAATAATATGTTAGTTACGGGGAAACTGACGCAAGCAGAATTCGATGAAGAAGTCGCTCGTCCGCTCGGTGTTTTAGAAAAACCAGGTTATACCGCCGTGAAGTATCCTGACTTTATGGATATTGTACGTCGCCAACTCAAAGAAGAATATCAAGAGCAAGACTTGACCAATCAAGGCTTGCGCATCTTTACGACGCTTGACCCATTGGCACAATCTCGTATTGAAAATACTTTCCAAAAAACTGTCGATCGACTTGCAAAAGGTAACCCTGCTCGATTAAAAGATTTGCAAGGTGCGGTCGTGGTTTCACATCCTGAAAATGGTGAAATCGTCGCTGCCGTCGGTAGTACAGGTGAGTTTACTGGCTTTAACCGTGTCCTTGATGCCAAACGTCAGGTAGGCTCATTACTAAAACCTGTGATCTACATGCAAGCGTTACAATCTGGACGCTACACGTGGGCAAGTCCGATTCAAGATACTGAGATCGTGATTCGTGGTGCAGGAGTCAAAGACTGGAAGCCGAAAAACTATTCAGGTGGTGAAAAAGGCATCGTATCAATGCAATCGGCACTAGCAAACTCATACAACCTCGCTGCTGTGCGTCTTGGTTGGGAGGCAGGTTTACCGACCTTTATTAACAACTTGCACCGTCTTGGCGTACAAGGCGAGATTCCACGCTATCCATCGATTTTACTTGGTGCTGTGACCATGTCACCAATGGACATATTGGGTATTTATCAAAACTTCGCCACAGGTGGCTATTCTTATCCAACACGGAGTATCCGCTCTGTGGTGAATGCTGACGGTGAATTACTTGAACGCTATGGCTTGAAAGTGCAAAACACGATTGACCCTGCCACAGCGTATCTTGTCAATTATGGTTTACAACAAGTCATGACCAATGGTACAGGTCGAGCAGCCTATAATACCTTCCCACGTGAAATGGGACTTGCAGGAAAATCAGGCACGACCAATGATGCCCGTGACTCATGGTTTGCAGGTTATAGTGGCAACTATCTTGCTGTGGTTTGGCTTGGTGAAGACAATAACAAACCGATTGGTTTAACAGGTTCATCAGGTGCCTTACCTGTGTGGATCAACGTCATGAAACAGCTGAAAAACACACCTAACGATATGCCTCAGCCTGACGATATTTCTTGGCAATGGATCGACAGCTTTGAAGGTTTGCTTTCTGCGCAAGGCTGTGCAGGTGCAGTCTATGTTCCATTACTTCGTAGCACCATTCCTCGCCAAGCGACGACCTGTGGTCTACCGCATTATCAGGTTGAGCCACAGTACTATGAAGAAAGCTATGTCGATGAGTTTGGCAATCCAATTCCTACGACGAGTTTTAGTGGTGAGCATCCACTCAACCCTCAGCCAAACACCCGCCCTGCGCCAATGCAAAATCCAAATACACAAGGACAAACAGCACAACTAAATCAACAACGTGGCGCACAACAACCACGCAATCCGCAAAACCTCAACAATCCATTAACTCAAAACCCAGAACGACCGTCACAAAACTATCTACGTGAAAGCGACATTGATCAAGCACCACCACAGCGCAGTGCTACGGTCATCTCTGAGGGTGAATACACGATTGGGAGTCGATAATGAATCAGTTTAAGCTAAGTCTAGTCGGAGCAATGGCGATTGTATTTGTAGGTTGTCAAAGTACACCTATTGGTAATCCTGCTTCGACGCCAAAAGAGGAAAAAAAAGCTGAGGAAAAGTCGGAGAAATCTGATTCCAAAGTGGTTGTGACACCATTTCCAGATGATGGGATTCGTCGAGAATCTCAACCTCTGCCACCTCGCCTGATCTTGCCTGAAAATCAAAACAATCATAAAAAGTTAAAAGATGGTCAAGGTGTACCTGCCTATCAAAACTTAATGCAATCCTACCTCAAGAATCTGCGTCAGAATAATTTGAGTGATGCCGAAAGCAATCTATTGCAAGCACAGCGAATGGCGCCGCAATCCGCAGAAGTCTATCGAGAACTTGCACGACTTGCCAATCTACGCAAACAAGGCAGTAACGCAGAAGCATTGGCTCGCAAAGGACTGAGCTTTGCGCAAAACAACACCATGCGCAAGCAATTGTGGGAGCAAATTCTACAATCGGCTAAGCTACGTAACAATGCAAACCTGACACGTCAAGCTACACAAATGATGCAACGCTACTAAGTAACTTAGCATATAAGCTGTCATCAAAAAATGCCTAGAAAATCTAATTTCTAGGCATTTTGTTTTCATGGTACTTACGTTTTAAATGATTTAGATTGTAAGTAGCTTAGATGTTAAGTAGTTGGGATTTTAAGTCTTTAGCGAGATTCGCTTAGAAAATCTCGAATCCCTGCAACACCATAAGCACCATATGCTTTTGCTACATCCAAATCATCTCGCCCTACACCACCAAGTGCATAGACTGGCATTTCCGTCATATCGGCAAGTGCTGAAAACCGCTCCCACCCTAAGCCACTTTGCTCAGGATGCGTTGGTGTCGCCTGTACAGGACTGATAAATATCGCATCGCAAGCGATCAAGTTTGCGCATTCAATTTCGTTTTCATTATGACACGCACCGATTAAATTCTTATTTTGTAATGACGATGGAAGTTCATTATTTTGAGATATAGACTCAGCAAGCTCTACAAGTTGCTGACCATTCAAATGAATTGCAAAGACTTTTTCCTGTAAATCATCTTTCAATTGTTGATAATCTTGCCAACGTACAATGACTTTTTTTCCATCAAACAATTGCGGATTATTGAGGAGTAAATGTTTTAAATTTTCATCACTTTGGCGCACATAGATTGTATCGACATCATCAGGTACTTGTTGTATAGCGGTGTGATCGCCGTTCAATATCGCAATTTTACATGACCAAGAAAGGCGCTGAATAATCGACTGATTGGCTTTGGGAAATTCAAACTTTTGCACATCGTCCAAATCTATCCAACGCCAATGTTGATCTATCGACTGCAATTCACGTGGATCTTTTAATTTGCATAAGATAAAAAATAAGGACAGTAAGCGATCAGGATAATCAAACTGAAATGATGCAAAACGCTTTATTGGCGTCACATCAATACCAACTTCTTCCTGCACTTCACGAACCACTGCTTGTTCAGGCATTTCTCCAAGTTCGATTTTGCCACCTGCGAATTCATAGCACCCACCCTGCGCCAATTTTTCATCACGCCAACCCAGTAACACTTGGTTTTTATGTCGAATAATGGCAATAGATACTTGTATTAATTTTTTAGTTTCAGACTGATTCATAACGAATTTACAAATAACTTAGTAAAAATAACAATTATTTTATGAAAACCATTGACAGATGATTTCGATAATTATTATCATTTAAACCGTTAAGACAAACCACGGAGTAAACAACAATGAACGCACCTTTCACGATTTTCACACGTAGCAACGACACTCAACACAATTTACCAATGCTTCATTCTAGCAATCTTTTTGCACTCGGTCGTGAGATTCGTATTTTACACGCAGGTGAAGAATATCGCCTACGTTTGACGCGAAACAATCGTTTAATTCTCACAAAATAACACGATTAATAGTTCGGTAAGAAAATAACACGTGGGAATGAGAGCGAATCTAGGCTTCGGTTTAGGTTCGCTTTTTTATTAGTAGCATATTCTCGTTCATTTTTTTAACACTGAATAATCTAAGATGAAATCTACTTCTTTGGCGCAATATTTGCATTTTTTTACAAGGTACATATTTGTCAAATGTCATCTACGCCAAAGGAGAATTGATGATGATTAGTAGCCGTGAACAAGTCACCCAACTTATCGTATCAGCAAAAGTTGCTAAAGGCATCAAATGGGCTGAAGTCGCAGAAGCTGTTGGTTTATCTAAAGAATGGGTAACCGCTGCTTGCTTAGGGCAAATGACATTTAATAAACAACAAGCCGAAATCATTGGCAAGCTCTTTGACCTGAGTGACGAAGCAGTGGCTTGGTTACAAATCGTGCCCTACAAAGGTACATTGCCAACGGCTATTCCGACTGACCCTTTGATCTATCGTTGGTATGAAGTTGTGAGTGTGTATGGTTCGACAATTAAAGAGCTCACCCATGAGGAATTTGGTGATGGGATTATGAGTGCGATTGATTTTAGTATGGATATTCAAAGAGAAAATAATCCAAATGGCGATCGTGTCCGTGTGGTTTTGTCTGGAAAATTCTTACCTTATAAAAGTTATTAACTTGCTAGTTTAGCATCTCATATAAAGTCTTGAGGCTCTACATAGAGCCTCAAGGTGATCGTTATAGCGGAACGACTCGCATCACTTCTTCAAAGCTTGTGACGCCTTCAGCAATACGCTTCGCCCCTGCAAGCCTTAGCGGTTGTAAACCTTCTTGATATGCAGTCTGTCTAATCTGATCTAAAGTTGCGCCCTGCCCAACCAATCGTTTTAAATCATGACTGAGTGGCATCATTTCGTATAATCCAACACGCCCTTTATAGCCTGTATGGCGACAATGCTCACAGCCTACCGCCTCATAGACTTGTTCAGGTGCTTTACCATTCCAAGGCTGTGTGAGCTGTTGCCAAAGTTGTTGATCTGTATTGACTTGTTGCTTGCAATGCGGACAAAGCATCCGAACCAATCGTTGTGCCAATACACCAAGAATGGTTGCTGCGGATAAAAATGGTTGCACACCCAAATCATTAAGACGAGTAAGGCTTGAAGGTGCATCATTGGTGTGCAATGTGGACAATACCAAATGCCCTGTTAATGCGGCTTGGATCGCCATATTGGCAGTATCTTGATCTCGAATCTCACCCACCATGATGATGTCTGGATCTTGACGCATCAGTGCCTTGATGCCTTCAGCAAAACCAAGCTCAATCGCGGGATTAATCTGCATTTGGTTAAAGCTTGGCTCGAGCATCTCGATCGGGTCTTCGACCGTACAGACATTGACTTGATCGGTGGCAAGCTGTTTCAAGGTAGAATACAAAGTTGTGGTTTTACCCGAACCTGTAGGACCTGTGACCAAGATAATGCCGTGCGTATGATTGCTTAAATCTCTCCACGTATCAAGTAGTTGTCCTGTAAAACCGAGCTTTTCAAATGAACGCACGAGGACTTCAGGATCAAAAATACGCATGACCATCTTCTCACCAAAAGCAGTTGGCAAGGTCGATAGACGAAGCTCGGTTTCAATCCCTTTCGGTGTACGTGTTTTTAAACGTCCATCTTGTGGTTTGCGCTTTTCAGCAACATTCATCCGACCTAATATTTTGATACGTGCAATCACAGCAATCAAAATATTACTTGGCATATCGTAGATCGTGTGCAACACACCATCTATACGAAACCGTACACGACCATTGTCCTTTCGAGGCTCAAGATGAATATCACTGGCACTTTGCTCAAAGGAAAATTGTAAAACCCAATCCACAATACGCACGATATGCTGATCATTGGCATCGGGATTATTACTGACATCGCCAAGCTGTAATAATGCCTCGACACCTTTTTCAGATTTAAATGCACCTAAACCTTGCGCAGATGCAACCGCACGACTGACTTGATAATATTCTTGTAAATATCGAGTGAGCTGCTCAGGATTTAGTAGCACCACATCAATGCTTTTATTTTTAATGGTATTGCCAAGCCCTGACTTCCATTCAGTGAAAAAAGGTTGATCTGTCCCAATCACTACCCGATCCGCAAATACCTCAACAGCAAGAATCCGATTGCGCACTGCAAACTCTTGTGACATCACTTGGGTTAGTTTACCGACATCAGCTTTTAGCGGATCAATGACGAAATAAGGAATATTTGAGCCTTGCGATAGCCATTGGCATAGACGGTTTAATGTCAATTTTGACTCAGGATGCGTTTGATCAACCACATTAAAATACGCAATCCATTGTAATGGGTGCCAATTGAGCTGCTCTTTGGAGCGAGAAGTGGTTTGGATGAGATTGGCGTCTTTTTCACTGATTTTTTTTGCTTTTTTCAGTTGGCTCAAACACCATTGCAAATCTATTTTAAAAGGATGTGGGTACAAGTCCATATGTTTTCATCTATTTCAATGTATTCATTTCTAAGACTGATCTTAGCATTGTTCGACTTTAGACAACACAAGTATCCGCTCGATTTACATTCAAAAGACTTAATTCTTAAAGTTATTTAGACAATAAAAAAAGAGTGCCGAAGCACTCTTTTCAAACCTGATACGTTTGAAGAATCAGTGATTATTTTCAATCAAATATTATGACGTTGCATAAACGTTGATTTCAACACGACGGTTTTGTTCACGACCAGCAGCTGTGTCGTTAGATGCGATTGGATTGCTTGCACCATAACCTTCTGAGCTAATACGGCTTGAAGATACGCCTTTGTTGATCAAGTATTGTTTCACAGCAGCAGCACGATTTTTAGACAATGGAATATTAATACCATCATTACCTGTGCTATCTGTATAACCAGATACAACCACTGCAACAGTACCGTCATTCAAAGTTTGCGCCACTTTGTCTAACGTCGCATAAAATGAAGGACTGATTGAATATGAATTGGTTGGGAAAGTAATGTTACCCGGCATGACCAAACCAATTGAACCATCTGCATTACGACCCACGTCAACGCCAGAACCAGCCAATTGCTCTTTCAATTTTTTCTCTTTTTGATCAAGCACATAACCACCTGCACCACCAAGTACTGCACCAATTGCTGCTGCACGGTTGTTTTGTGCACTGGTATTCGCATTACCTTTAGACACACCATAACCAGCCCCTGCACCGAGTACTGCGCCGATTGCCGCTTTATTATAGTCACGTTGACCAGTCGTAGGATCAGTAGTACATCCTGTTAATGCTACTGCCCCGATAAGTGTTGAAATCGCTAATGCACGCATGGCATGCCTCCTTTAACGTTATGTTTAATATGTCATTCATTATGATATATAGTTTTGAATAAACCATTGAAGTAATGTAAAAAAACGTCCGTTTTGTTACAAATTGCAACCTTTATGCGTTTGCTTCGTGAGATTCTCATCATAATTTATTCACAATACATACTTTTTCGATGTGCTTAAATTATTATACAATTGCACATTAAATATTTTTATCACTACTTGGTTTCATCTCACATCTCTGCTATGTTTTGCGCACAGTAGCCAATACTTGATCTAGGTCATCCATGTCTAAAGTAAAATCCAATAACGTCTTTAAGAAAATTGCCAAAGGCTTATCCGTATCTTCCACCATTACCGCCAGTACTTTTTTACATGGGCCACCTGTGCTTGCTTTGGGATTAACGAAGCTGTTTGGGCAATCAAAAAAAATCGATGAAACTAATATTAAGCTGACCAACAGCTGGCTTGGCATCAATAACTGGCTGATTGAAAATGTGCTGCCCGAAACAGAGTGGGATATTTATGTCGATGAGCAACTTGACTTAAATATGGATGGACGCTATTTGATGATATGCAACCATCAAAGCTGGGTCGACACCACAGTCAATCAATACTTTGGCGTATCACGGATGCCGTTGACACGGTTTTTCACCAAGTGGGAATTGATCTTTATTCCCTTCGTTGGGCAGGCATTTAAAATTCTCGGCTTTCCAATGATGAAACGTCACACTAAAGAACAAATTGCCAAAAATCCTGAACTCAAAAAGCGAGACCTCGAAGAAGCTCGTAAGTCTTGTCAGCAATTACTCAGTCAACCTTTTACCTTATTAAACTATTTAGAAGGCACTCGATTCACTCAAGAAAAGCATGACCAACAGCAATCTCCTTTTCTAAATCTTCTAAAACCGAAAGCAGGTGGTTTAGCTTTGGCTTTGAATATTTTGGGCGATCAGATTGATGCTTTGGTGGATATGACGATCGTCTATCCTGATGGCGTTCCAGGCTATGGTGAGTTTTGGCTTGGTGACGTGCCTCGTATTGCTGTTCAATTACATAAGGTTAAACTGCCTGAGTGGATTTTGACAGGAAATTATGAGGAAGACGAAGCCTTCCGTGCCAAATTCCAACAATGGGTTGATCAAATTTGGCTTGAAAAAGATCAACGTATTACTGCCCTCAAAGCCAAATACGCTGAGCAGTAATTTTTACTGATCATTCGATTGATCATGATATTTCGTTGTTCTTAATATTTCGTTGTTCTTATCCTGCTGTTTCTATCTCGCTGTTTGTATCCAATAGCTTTTATGTTATTTTGCCTGAAAGAGATCTTCGGATCGCTTTCAGGCTTTTTATTTTGAACAGTCATTTTTTATCTCGCTGTTCAATAAAGCACTTTTAGACATTGTGAATGCCACAACCACATATTTTAATATGGAAAATCATCATTAGGACGATGTCATGATTGATCACGCCAATACACCGAATCCAAATCAGCATAAGCAAATCGACCACACCACGACACAGTGGAAAGTGTTCTTAGTTTATGACGTGATCATGATGGTGCTGATCGTCTTAAATTTGATCGTGCTCGGTTTGCAGGCCTTAATCTTAAGTGATTTTGGTGCGTGGATTGCTGAAGTATTGAATATCACCACACAGCGAAGCGAATATATTCAGCAATGGGATCCAATCATTCGACATATTGATCAATACTTTACGATTTATCTTATTGTCGAGTTGGCACTGCGATGGGTGATTGCCATCATTGGTCAACATCACAAACGCTGGTGGTTCTTCCCATTTATTCATTGGTATGAAGTGATTGCAATTATTCCGCAATTACGTTTTTTCCGCCTACTGCGAGCAGGTGTCATTGCCTATCGTTTGCACGAACTTGGCTATAAAGTCATTCCACAAAATATGCTGAAACGAGCTAAGTTTTATTATGCTTTGGTCATGGAAGAGCTCACCAGTCGTATCGTCCTCACCGTACTCGGGCAAGTGGAAAAAGAGTTGAACGATAGTGACGATCATAATCAACGTATCCATCAGTTGATTGATCGCCATCGAGATCAATTCGCGAATGTGCTCGCCATGATCTTACAAAAATCACTTGCGACGGCATTGACCCAACAACAGCAAAACATCAGTCAAAATATTGGTCAAATCGTGCACCAAGCCATTGATGATACACCCGAATTAGTTCAGCTTTTAAAGTTAATGCCGATCGTCGGCTCACGTATCGAAAGCCTGATTCAAACCATTGGGCAACGACTGGGCGAAAATATCACGCAAGGCATCATTGCCGAATTGTCTGCTGCTCAGTCGCCAAATCAACCCGCCAACCCGCTATTGACCGAAGTGGCTCAAGAAGTCAGCCAAGTCCAACTCAACTATCAACAAGTCGATGATCTTGTGGATTCAATCGTTAAAGACAGCTTGGAGTTGATTCGTGAACAAGTCAAAGTGAAACAGTGGCAACAGATCATTGATGAAACTCAGCAGTAAACTTGGCATTTTCGGTATTTTGCCAGATCAGCTGATGGAAAAAATATTCAACGAATCATTAAATCGTTAAATATTACGCAAATGCGACTAGATCAATTCACTATTTTGCTCTAGCATGTTGCCTCATATGTAATGAAATCTGTATTAGCGAATCAATGCTAATATGACAATAGCAAAGGACAACACATGACAGACATACGCATCACTGGGCGCATGGTCAACTTTTCTCGTCTTACCTTTAGTAATAATGATCTCGATCAAATTCGTCAGCAACTTAAAGCGCTGACCGAAAAGCAAAACTACAGTGGCACTTTGATCATTATTGACAGTACAGTGAAACAAGAGCTGATTGAACTGATTCAACTGCTGATTGAGTTTGGACTACAGCCAATGGCTGTGGTTGATGGTTTACTTGGTGAGGATGCCCGCGCTATTCAATTCCCTGTCCTTCCAAAAGATCAGCCAGTACAGCGCATCAGTGCAAGCTCACAAACCAATACATCAGACACCGAAGCAAGTACACCAGTGGCGGATGAACCAGCTGCAGTGTCTCAATCACCTATCATTCCATCACCTCAAGCAAGTCCTGCAACGGTATATCACGACGAAATCTTGCGCACAGGTCAAAGCCTTGTTGAAGATCATGGCAATATCGTCCTCACAGCAAGTATGAATAATGGCTCAGAGCTGATAGCTGCGGGGAATATTTTTATTTATGGTACGGGTCGTGGGCGCATTATTGCAGGTGCAAGCGGTGATGCAAACGCACGTATTTTTTGTCAAAGCTTAGAAGCACAGCTTATTTCGATTGCTGGTACATTCTGTGTTTATGATGATATACCTGAACATTATCTGCAAAAATCGGTACAAATTTATCTAAATAACAATCAAGAACTTGAATTTGAACTCCTATCCATTTAAGGTTAGTGAGGAAAATTTGAAAGCCCTCTAAACATTGAGGATATAAGACAAGCAGGAGTATTTTCGGTGGCCAAAATTGTTGTCGTAACATCCGGAAAAGGCGGCGTCGGTAAAACAACCACGAGCGCATCATTTGCAACCGGTCTGGCAAAACGTGGTTATAAAACTGTCGTCATCGATTTTGATGTAGGTTTACGTAATTTAGATTTGATCATGGGCTGTGAACGTCGTGTGGTTTATGACTTTGTTAATGTCATCAATAATGAAGCACGCTTACAACAAGCTTTGATTCGTGATAAAGAATTAGAAAACTTATATATTCTACCTGCATCACAAACACGTGATAAAGATGCCCTCACAGACGAAGGCGTAGAACGTGTTATAGATGAGTTGGCTGAAGAATTTGATTACATCATCTGCGACTCACCTGCGGGGATTGAACGTGGCGCAATGCTTGCCATGTATTATGCAGATGAAGCCATCATTGTGACGAACCCTGAAATTTCATCAGTTCGTGACTCAGATCGTATTATTGGTATGCTCGACAGCAAAACCAAAAAAGTAGAACAAAAAGAAGGACGTATTCGCAAGCATTTGTGCATTACTCGTTTCAATCCAGAACGTGCTGCACGTGAAGAAATGCTGAGCATTGAAGATATTTCTCAAGATATTCTACGTGTTCCAACTCTAGGAGTAATTCCTGAATGTCCAACGGTACTTCAAGCATCGAACGAAGGTAAGCCTGTGATTCTGTATGAAGACACCAAAGCTGGTCACGCTTACGATGACTTGGTGGCACGCTTCCTCGGCGAAGAGCGTCCTTTCCGATACATCACCGCTCAACCTAAAGGCTGGTTGGCTCGACTATTTGGAGGTTGATCATGGCAGGATTTTGGAATAAATTATTCGGTAATGATGAAAAGCCGACAAGTGCACAAACAGCAAAAGATCGCTTAAAAGTCATCGTAGCATCTGAGCAAGGTCTAGGTCGTCGCTTAAGCCAAGACAAGATCAATCAAATGAAAAAAGAAATCTTGCAAGTGGTAAGTCGTTACGTACGTGGTGTGGATGAAGAGCACATTCAAATGAATGTACGTTCTGAAGCCAATATCGAAATGCTTGAAATGAATATCAATTTACCTGATGACCGTTAAGCTTAGAATTGACTAGTCAAGTCAGGTAAATGAAGGCAAAATATGAGACTGGATCGGCGAGGTACTACCTCGCCCAGTCGCAAGACGAGAAGCTATGCTTCGAGTGAAACAGTATTATCGCTATCGTTTTGCATTTAGAAACTTTATTTGTTATTTTTTTGCTAGGAATTTAGCATGGCGTTATCCCAACCGGCGACGTTTAATGAAGAATGGTCTGACGAACGTGTGTTTGCTTATTTGAACCAGTTACCTCCGCAGGATGTCAATGCGGATTATCATGTGCTCTATCATGCGTTTAAGCATATGCGTCCTTTTGACTATGAACGCCTTTTAACGCAGTTCGTTGCGGATGGTCGTGATATTAATGCAACCAATCCTGAGGGCGAGCGTATTCACGATGTCATTGCAAAATATCCACGTCAAAAAGATGAGTTTCTTGCTGTACTTGCAAAATTCGCTTAAGTGATTTGAATGATTTAATAAAAATGGCATCCGATTGGATGCCATTTTTTGATGCTCTAAGTCCAAAACTTACAAACTATTGGTATTGAAAGTATCACATTGATTAATATCACCACTGGTGAAGCCACGATTAAACCAACGCTGACGTTGTTCACTGGTACCATGGGTAAAGCTATCAGGTACAACACTTCCACGTGCCTTCCGTTGCAGATAATCATCACCGATCTTCTCAGCAGCATCCATCGCTTCTGCAATATCACCTTGCTCTAAGAACTGTGTACGCTGATTGGTTTGTTTCGCCCAAAGTCCTGCCAAGCAGTCTGCTTGTAACTCTTGACGTACAGAGAGTTGATTACCTTCTGTTTGACTGACTTGTTGACGCGCTTTATTCACTTGCTGTGAAATACCCAACAAGGTCTGCACGTGATGTCCGACCTCATGTGCAATCACATAAGCTTGTGCAAAATCACCTGCTTGATCCTGACGGCTAAGCTCAGACTGATTCTGCTCACCTGAGATATCCATCTGTGTACGCATTTCTTTGAAGAATGTGGTATCAATGTAGACCGTCTGATCAGCAGGACAATAAAAAGGCCCCATCGCAGATTGCCCTGTACCACAAGCCGTCGAGGTGGCACCGCTATACATCACCAAAGTTGGCTCTTGGTAGTCACGACCGATCTGCTGAAAAATCGGTACCCACGTATCTTCTGTATCCGCCAACACTGTCGAAACAAAAAGCCTTGCTTCTTGCTGTTCTGCAGTTTCATTCTCAGGTGCAGCTTGTTGTGCACTACTCGATTGGGTCACTTGACTGGACATCTGATAGGCTTGCATCGGATTGACTCCGAAAAACTTCCAAGCGACAAAAGCAATAATCACTCCAATAATACTAATTCCACCAGTCTTTACCGCACCGCCACCACGACGATCTTGCACATTACTACTTGTACGACGACCTTTCCAGCGCATGGTCTTACTCCTCGATGATTCCAAAAATCCTTTTTGCAACTATACTATTTTCATACTAGGTTTTTTCAAACTTAGCTCTTTTAAACTTAGCTTTTTTAAATTAGGCTTTTTTAGAAAACAGCTTTTTCCCTAATGTCACGACTAAAACGACGATAATCCCTGCAATTGCACCAATGACAAAATTAATCAAAGTCGGTGTCAACGCACCAAAAATACTACCAACCGTAGGAAGATGACTCGTTACTTCTGTCGCATCTTCGGTAAAGTGATGCAAGAACGGTAATGCGTGATTGATAATCCCACCACCAACTAAGAACATTGCAGCCGTACCGACGATAGACAATATTTTCATTAAAATCGGTGAAAAACTAAGTAAGCCTTGACCAAAACTTGCCGCTACGCCGTCTTTATTTTCCACCAAATACAAGCCCATATCATCAAGCTTGACAATCAATGCTACTAAGCCATACACACCAACCGTCATAGCGACTGCAATAAATGATAAAACACTCACTTTGGTAATAAATGGCGCAGCCAATGAAATGGTCCCTAGTGTAATGACGACAATTTCAGCAGATAAAATAAAATCGGTACGAATCGCACCTTTCACCTTATCATCTTCAAAGGCTTTCATGTCCGACGCATCTTTTTCCAACTGTGCTTTGGCGGCATCAACATTATCCTCTGCATGAGGATTTCTTTTATGCTGAATGGTATGCCAAACTTTTTCCACACCTTCATAACATAAAAATAAACCACCAATCACCAATAATGGATTGATCAACGCAGGTGCAAGCCAACTGATCAATAACGCCAGTGGCACAAGAATCAATTTATTGACAAATGAGCCTTTGGCCACACGCCACACGATTGGTAGCTCACGCTCGGTACGCACACCACTGACTTGTTGCGCATTCAATGCCAAATCATCGCCTAAAACGCCAGCGGTTTTTTTGGCAGCCACTTTACTCATCACCGCCACGTCATCCATGATCGTCGCAATATCATCTAAGAGGAGTAATAAACTACTGGCCATGCGTTCTTTCCTAAATTTTGTTTGACTCTAAATTTTATAAAATAACTTTATAAAAACATTAATTCAGTCACAATAATTAAACTCTTGCGCTTGTGCAACATAATTCATGCTAAAAACTGTTGCACCACATTGATTGATCATTTCATTTTTATTGTATTTTCAATCACTTTAATATTTGCCTTGTTGGATTACTTTGCCATAAGTGCGTTTATTTTGCGTATTGCTATATGGATAACCGTATTGTGAATAAGCTGGATATTTTGCTATGGATTCTGTGGTTTTTCGGTAAGTGCCACCATAAGGCAGATAGACTTCTTCGGTACTTTGGTAATGGGTCTGTGTTTCAGGTTGCACGTGTATCTGAACGTGCGGTGTGCCGATATAGACTTGTGTGCCATGATTTCCATGACCATTTGGAAAGTCATGTGGATAGCCATTTGGCAAATGATTCGGGTAATAGTCTGGATAAATCGGATAACGGTTATAAGGATTATTTCGAGGCTGTGCATATGGATCAGGACGAGTTTCACCCAGTACACGATCTCGAATCTGCGCCTGTTTATTTTGATAGGTGCTATTCCCACGTGTATAGCTTTCACCAGTGTAGACTGATTTATACACGCTCTTTGTTGCAGAATACGTTGTACTACTCAATACAAAGATCGTACTCGCAAACAATGTCTTCACGGCAACAGCATGCATACTCAATTTTTTTTGCTGATTTATAACCGCTTGACCGTTTGACCTTTTCATTAAAACCATCAAAGGCTCCTTATCTTTATATCTTTCAATTTGCTTAATGAATATATTTTAACCGATTTTAAATCATATCTTTTTTATATTTGTATCCATACTTTCTGGCTCAATGTTTGTTCAGTACAAAATTAGACGCTTAAAAACCAAGCACTTAAACCAAGCATTTAAAGCTAGGAAATTAGGACGAGCTTCTTTACAATACAGCCTTTCAAGATCACTTCAATATATCGTCACTAAAAGACCGACATGGGAAAAATTATGACTGAATCAGCAGAGCGTCCAATTATTCTGACAGGCGACCGCCCTACTGGACAATTACACTTAGGACACTTTGCAGGCTCATTGCGTACTCGTGTTGGCTTACAAGATTCGCATCAACAATATCTGTTGCTTGCAGACACCCAAGCACTGACAGACAATGCAGATAACGTCGAAAAAGTTCAGCGTAATATCATCGAAGTGGCGTTAGATTATTTAGCGGTAGGTATTGATCCAACCAAGACGACGATTTGTATTCAATCTTGCTTACCTGCGTTATTTGAGCTGACCAGTTACTACATGAACTTCGTTACTGTTGCACGTTTGGAGCGCAACCCAACGATCAAAACAGAAATCCAATTGCGTGGTTTTGAGCGTGATATTCCTGCAGGATTCTTATGCTATCCAGTGTCACAGGCTGCGGATATTACCGCATTTAAAGCGACGCTCGTTCCAGTCGGTGAAGATCAAATCCCAATGATCGAACAAACCAACGAAGTCGTTCGCCGTGTCAACCGACAGATTGGCAACGAAATACTTCCTGAATGTAAAGCATTGCTTTCCAATGTCGGACGTTTACCGGGCTTTGATGGTAAGGCGAAAATGTCAAAATCTTTGGGCAATACCATCGTACTTGACGCATCGGACAAAGACATTAAAAAAGCCGTCAATGCCATGTACACCGATCCGAATCATTTGCGTATTGAAGACCCAGGTCAGGTCGAAGGCAATGTTGTATTCACTTATTTGGATGCTTTTGATCCGAACAAAGCAGAAGTTGAAGAACTCAAAGCACACTATCGTCGTGGTGGACTCGGCGATGGTACTGTGAAAAAACGCCTTGAAGGTGTGCTGAAAGAGTTGATCGGTCCAATCCGCGAACGACGTCATGAATTGGCTAAAGATCCGACCTATGTCATGGATGTCTTACGTGATGGTACGGAAAAATGCCGCTTAATCACCCAAGATACATTGGACGAAGTCAAAGCAGGTTTAGGTTTATTCCGCTTTTAAGTTTTGAGAATGTAAGCATTTTCAAATAATTAGTGACACTATTTACGCACGCTTACATTCTTTAACGGCTTTGCTAAAGTCATTACTTTGCCGATTAGAGATAATAGGTGCATAAGTGATGAGGCGATGAACCTTTATCGCAGTGATTGAAGTATTCAGCGCAATGATTCCCCCAGATCATTGCGTTTTTTTTGACTTTAATTTCTTAGCGATATAATACTAATTTTTATTGGACCACGCTCAATTTATAAACAACACCCCTTTGACAGCGTAACAAAGCGTGCTAAGTTAAATCATCACTTTTATTAAAAATCTTATGAACATGACAGCACTTGAACAATTAAAGCAATTCACCACCATCGTTGTAGACAGTAGCGACTTAGAGGCGGTACAAAAATTTCGTCCTATCGATGCAACAACGAATCCCTCATTGATCACCGCAGCTGCAAGCATCCCTGAAAATCGTGCTTTGATCGAAGATGCCATCGCCATGGCAAAATCAGAAAACTATGAAGGCGATGAACTGGTTGAGCGTGCCATTGATATTTTAACGGTCAAGTTTGGCGTTGAAATTTTAAAATATATCGATGGTCGTGTATCGACTGAAGTGGATGCAAGCTTGTCATATGACACCGAAGCGACCATTCAAAAAGCCTATGATTTAATCAATCTCTATAAGCATTTTGGCATCGATACCAATCGTGTGTTGATCAAAATCGCATCGACATGGCAAGGCATCCAAGCAGCAAAGCATTTGGAGCAAAATGGCATTCATTGCAACCTGACTTTATTATTTGGTTTGCACCAAGCGCAAGCATGTGCTGATGCTAAGGTCACGCTGATCTCGCCTTTTGTCGGTCGTATTTTGGATTGGTATAAAAAAGCGGAAAATAAAGATAGCTACCCGATCGAGCAAGATCCAGGTGTCAACTCGGTGAAAACGATTTATACCTACTACAAGCAAAATGGCGTGCAAACCCAAGTCATGGGTGCGAGCTTCCGTAGCACTGCTCAAGTCTTGGCATTGGCTGGTTCTGACCTACTCACCATTGCACCGAATTTACTCGATCAACTCAGTCAAGATGAGCAAAACGTCACCGCCCAATTAACTGTTGAGCAAGCACAGCAGGCTGACAAAATCGACCGTGGCAACTTAGATCAAGCCACGTTCCAAAATGAATTAGAGCATGATTTGATGGCGTTCCAACTACTGCAAGGTGGTATTGACGGCTTTATCAAAGCTCGTGATCAGTTGCATCATGTACTTCGTGAAAGTTATGGTTTGGCAAATATTCACGCTTAAACGCTTATAACTCGTTATCTAATGGAGTTAATAAGAAAACGATCTCTGTGCGCATGGATCGTTTTTTTGTTTTATCAACCCTCAATTTTATAAAAAAATGAAATATTCAGCCCATAACAGCTTAACCTTTTTAAGTTATAGTATGGCAAAGTATTGATTGATATCTTGGAAGAACAGAACATATGTTGCGCAACGACTGGACTCGAGCAGAAATTCATCACCTCTATCAACTGCCATTGATGGATTTATTGTTTCAGGCGCAAAGCATTCATCGTCAGCATTTTGAGAAAAATACCATTCAAGTCAGTACTTTACTCTCGATCAAAACAGGGAAATGTCCTGAAGATTGTAAATATTGCTCGCAGTCTGCGCATTATGATGCCGACCTCGAAGCAGAAAAACGTATTGCTGTAGATAAAGTCATCCGCGAAGCACATGCCGCCAAAGTCGCAGGTTCTTCTCGATTTTGTATGGGTGCAGCATGGCGCAATCCACATGAGCGTGATATGCCCTATGTTTTGGAGATGGTCAAAGAAGTCAAAGCACTCGGGCTAGAAACCTGCATGACACTGGGCATGCTCAACGCTTCCCAAGCCACACGTTTAAAAGATGCAGGCTTAGACTATTACAATCACAATCTCGATACCTCACGTGAATACTATGCCAATATTATCAGTACTCGAACCTTCGATGATCGTTTAAATACTTTAGATCATGTGCGTGATGCAGGCTTAAAAGTCTGTAGTGGTGGGATTGTCGGACTGGGTGAATCTGAACAAGATCGCATCGGCTTACTGTATGAATTATCGACTTTGCCAATTCACCCTGAATCTGTACCGATCAATATGCTTGTACCCATCGCAGGCACTCCGCTTGCCGATGTCGAGAAGTTAGATGTGATTGACTGGATTCGTACCATTGCGACTGCTCGGATTCTCATGCCGAAAAGTTATATTCGGCTCTCCGCAGGTCGTGAATCTTTAAGTGATAGTGATCAAGCTTTAGCATTTATGGCTGGTGCAAATTCGATCTTCTCAGGTGAAAAACTGTTGACTACTCCAAATGCAGGACAAGGACGAGATCAACAGCTCTTTGCCAAACTTGGTCTAGTTGCAGAAAAACCTCAATTGAATGTCCGTGAAAGCGCAGTCGATGCGATGTCGATTTAGTTACGGTTTGGTTTTAATTCTAAAGCATGTGTCTAGTGAGATTTTAGGAGCATGCTTTGCTATACTCTGCTTTCTATTCTTATCACCTTTTGCATAGCTTATGTCCTCGCCACTGCAAACGCCCAAACATCAGATTTTAGTACAGCAAATTGATCAACTCCTACCACAAACCCAATGTGGACTCTGTGGTCATGTTGCAGGCTGTTTGCCCTATGCCCAGTCGATTGTCGAAGGTGAGGACGCCAATAAATGTATCCCTGGCGGTCAGCCTGTCGCCGATGCAATTGCCAATCTATTAGATCGAACAAAACTCGACGCCGAACCAAGCGTTTGGGCAGTCCAAGCCGATGGACGACCGCAACGCATCAAAGCTGTGATTCGAGAAGATGAATGTATCGGCTGTACCAAATGTATTGCCGCCTGCCCTGTGGATGCGATCATCGGCAGTGGTAAAGTCATGCACACCATCATGCCTGACCTGTGTACTGGCTGTGAGCTGTGTCTTGCACCTTGTCCTGTAGATTGCATTGATTTGGTCGAAGACCTATCACCATTACCAACGCCTGACGAGCGTATTCAAGAACAAAATGATTTGCGCAACCGTTATAAAGCACATCTCTTGCGAGAGCAAACTCGTGAATCACAAAAGCAATCTGCACGCCCAGTAACCAAAGCCTCTACTTCAAAATCACAGCTCGAAGCCATTCTTGGGCAATCCTTGCCTGAGCAAGCCGTATCAACACAAAATGATACTCAACCACTTAAAGTACAAGATGCACAAACTACAATCGAACTGGCAAAGCTGCGCACGCAAATTAAGAAATTACAGAAACAGCTCAGTGTGCGTCCTGATGAACGTAAAACTGAACAAATCCATGCACTTGAGCAACAGCTTGCAGAGTTGATGGAGTCTTGATCATGAAAAAAACTATAAAAACCAGAACAGTAACAACGAAAAAGGTCAAAGCTAAAACTGGAAAAAAATCAACTGAGAAAAAAGCCGTCGAGAAAAAGCCTTCTAACAGCAAAGCCATGACCAAGGCGCAAATCCAAACCTTTTTTGAGCGACTACGTGAACAACGCCCTAACCCTGAAACCGAGCTAAATTATGGCTCACCCTTTCAGTTACTCATTGCAGTTTTACTCTCTGCGCAAGCCACCGATGTCAGCGTCAATAAAGCGACCGATCAACTTTTCCAAGATGCGCCTGATGCACAAAGAATGTATGCGCTTGGCGTGGAAAAGCTCAAAAGTTATATCAAAACCATTGGCTTATTTAATTCCAAAGCTGAGAATGTCATTAAAACCTGTCATATTCTGATTGAACAACATGGCGGTGAAATCCCACAGCAACGTGAACAGCTCGAAGCCCTGCCTGGTGTTGGTCGTAAAACTGCTAATGTCGTATTAAATACCGCCTTTGGTCAGCCGACGATGGCGGTGGATACCCATATTTTTCGGCTAGGCAACCGCACTGGTTTGGCAAAAGGCAAAGATGTATTAGAGGTTGAACAACAACTGCTCAAACGTATTCCGTCCGAGTTCATCATTGATGCGCATCATTGGTTGATTTTGCATGGTCGATATTGCTGTATCGCACGCAAACCGAAATGTGACGAATGTATTGTGTCTGATGTCTGCAACTGGAAAGAGCGCTTTGATTACGGTGCCGAGATTCCAGAGTTAAAGTCCTATGCTAAAACTATAAATGAGTACAAATAATTATCGGCTAGTTTTCAGCGTCTTGAATATATTTGATATTGAGCACGTACCACGTCTTTTTGCCATTCGGTGTATGCACGACGACTTCATCATCAACAGCTTTACCTAGACAGGCTTTTGCCATCGGCGCTTGCAATGAAATGTAATCCTGATTGCCATAGATTTCTTCATCACCAACGATGCGAAATTTCACCTGTTGCCCTTCATCATTTTCAAGCTCAACCCATGCGCCAAAATAGATTTTCCCTGCTTGGTCTGGGTGATATTCAACTTTTTGAGCGACTTCAAATAACTTGGTGAGGAATCTAATCCGTCGATCAATTTCACGTAGGCGACGTTTGTTATAGGTGTAATCTGCATTTTCCGACCGATCGCCAAGACTAGCCGCCCAAGATACGATTTTGGTTATCTCTGGACGTTCTGTGCGAAGCAGATGATTTAATTCATTGTGTAAGCGTGTATGGCCTTCAGCGGTTAGCAGTTTTCTTTGCATAAAAAGTCAGTATTTCTTGAATAATTTGAAAGTTTGCCATGCAAATTTTATTTTATCCACCGATGACTGGTCAGTTTTCATACACTCCATTTTCATTGAAATTCAGTCACTGCTCAAACTTTAATCTCCATGATTACAACACATTAGTTGTGATTTTGTGACCAAAATCTCAGTTATTTGACTACAATCGTTTATTTGGATAAAATGCGCCAACACGTTAGGTTTTTGCAATATATCTGTACGATATTTATTCTTTTTTGTTATTTCGCTGCACAAACCTATTTTTTATATGCATATGCCAAGCATTTCATTTAATGCTCCGGCTCGTTTAACTAGATCATTAGCCATCCAATTTAGTTAATTAGCAAACGTTCAATTAAGTTTGTCGCAAACAGCCTTTTATAATCTCATTTGATTGCCCTTTCTATTATGAATCTAGGTGTTTGCCACAGTGAATAGCATTACTGCGGAGATATCATGAAGCAAAATCGTCAGCTTTCTCGATCGAGGCTCTGCCTCAAATATCTTAACTCTCGACCCTATCTTAAAGCGACTATCTTGTTCGCTACCATTGCACCTTTAAGCTTAAATGTTTCTCAAGGTAATCAGGTCAAACAAGATCTCAAACCAAGTAACACCCTTACTGTTGTTGCCGTTCAAGGTGCAACGACTGTATTCCAACAAGATGGTTTCACACACGGTTTTGGTTATGATCTTGCACGTAGCTATGCCAAAAGCATGGATTTGCGTCTCGATTTAAAAACTGTAAAAGACAATGCCACTGCACTACGTTGGGTTAAACAAGGCAAAGCCGAATTTGCACTCAGCACCGCCAGTATTGCTGCAATTGAAAATGCTAAGTTAACAGCAGTCGAAGGAAGCTGTGGTGCACAGCCTATCCTTGAAAAATACGGCTTAGATACCAACTTTTCTTGGGTGTTTAAATCTGCTGAAGATCCCTTGGCTGTGACAGCGACTGGTCATCTTTGCCAAAATAAAAATACAGGTACGATTCAACAGCTTGCTTCATTTTATGATCGCAACTATGTCAAAGATACTGACATGGTAAAAGTTGATAAAGATTTACAAAAGCGTCTTCCAAAATATCAAGCGTCGTTTAAACAGTCTGCAAAGCAACATGATCTAGATTGGCACTTCCTTGCAGCGATTGGCTATCAAGAGTCTTACTTACGTCCTGAATCAGTTTCTCCCACTGGTGTGCGTGGTGTGATGATGCTGACCAGTAGCACAGCAAAAGCGATGGGTGTAACCGATCGTACTGATGCAAAACAAAGCATTCAAGGCGGTGCAAAATATATGCAACTGATGCTTGATGAGTTTGATCATGTGCCTTATCCTGATCGTAATTGGTACGCATTGGTTGCCTACAATATGGGACCGGGTGCGGTAAACTCGATTCGTAAGCGTCTTGAACGTCAAGGTAAGAACCCTGATCAATGGATCAATTTGTATAATTATCTTGAGCGCAATCAACGTGCAAATGGTCGTTATGGCCAAGCTTTACAATACGTGAAACGCATTCGCGTATATATGGAACACATCAAACGCAATGAAATGGCGCAACTCTAAGCAATTTCTCATTGTGAAAGCATAAAGAAAAATCCCATCGCTAATTCTTAACGATGGGATTTTTTTGTCTTATCTTTGGGCTTATTTCTAGTCGTATTGCTTAAATCTTTTCCGACTTCTCTTGGTCTGAACCAAACAGCGCACGACGTTGATGACGTTCAACTCTCGGACACTGTTTTGAGATTTGATACAACACTTTTGCAAGACTTGGAATATGCGTTCCCACTACAGATTTACCTGTGGTAAGTAATGAAACACTAATATCACGCTTTGGATCAGCCCAACATAGAATATTTGAAAAACCAATATGACCAAAAGCCTGCCCTGTCATTGGTCCAAATATACCTACAGGATCGCCTCCTAGCATCGGTCCAAGTGCATAACGCATCGGAATCAACAGTGACTGATCCATCACATAGCCTGAGATCGGTAATGTTGCACGGAAGACAGTTTCAGGTGTCAAAATTTGCTTGTCTTGATAACGACCACCATCAAGCAACATTTCAAAGAATCGACCGATTTCCTCAGCACTAGTATAAATATTTGCCGCAGGACTAATCGTATCCATGAAGCGAGAGTCATTGGTAATATTCACCGTCGTATCCAAATCTGCACCTAAAACATGATGCAAATATTGATCTGTACCCATTTTGGCAAAGAAGCCTGTGGCATAGTTCTTCGCCACTTCACCACGAAACTCAGGTGCAAGTCCGTAGTTAAAACAGCGCATCCCCATTGGATCACTGATACGCTCCTGCAACAACTGCGTTAATGGTTTCTGCGTCACTCGTTCTAAGACTTCACCCAAGATATAGCCTGCTGTCACCGCATGATAGGCGAGTTTTGACCCTGATACCGACATCGGCTTGGCGTCATAAAGTAGCTGTAAAATCTGTTGTTTATCAAATAAGGTTTCAGGTTCGATTTTGCCTTCTACACGTGGGATTCCGCCACGATGTGACAGTAAATGGAAAATCGTCGTATGTCGTTTGCCATGCTTTGCATATTCAGGAATATAGTAACTAATCGGATCCAGTAGATTGATCACACCTTCTTCATCGAGCATATGCACAAGCATTGCTGTAACTAGTTTTGATGCAGAAAATAAACAGACTGGTGTGGTGGTTTTCGCCAAACGCTTTTCTGCAAAAGACTGATCCTCAGGACCATTACCTTCGGCAAAACCAATACTTCGATTGAACACGATCTGCCCTTTGCGACGTAGGCAGAGCGAGACTTGTGGATGATTGCCTGTATGATACAGTGCTTCAACCGCACGCCATATGTTTTGCTTTTGTTTTGTTGTCATTCCTGCCGATTCGATATCCGCCTCATCAGCAATATCGGTCACTGCGGCTAAATCGTCGGTCACTTGACTGGTATTGGTTGACCAAAATTTCATAGCTTATCCTTAATACTACAACTGTATTTGTTTTTTTGATGTATGCGCCACATCTCACGCCATTGTGCAAAATATGTGAGCGAAAATCTATGCTCACTTGAATAAAAGTCGTGATCATTTTTGCAATAAAACATTTTCAATAAAATAGCGCATAAATGAACAACACATTCACATTAGAAAAATTCAGCTTCTTGCCTCTTTGGCTTCTTCTTCATCAATCTGTAATGGCTGTTTTGGTGGCCAAAAAAACTCACTTGGACGCGTCACAAAATGCGTCGCAATCAGCTTAAATAGTGGACGCCACTCTTGTACACGGACACAGCGTGCACGTAATGCCACAAAGATCGTTAAGCTAAAACTGACAAATAAATTGGTTAGACCAATCAGCAATACGCCTAAAAATGACACCACGATCAACCCAATATCAGGAGAACCATTGATATTCATTAGCCCTTGAATAAAGTTCGCCGATGCAAAAGCAATATGTCGAATATCCAGTGGCAATCCGAGAATAAAGCCAATCGTCCCCATACTGCCTAGCATCACACCGAATAAAAAATTACCCATAATTGCGCCAAGATTTTGCTCAACATAGTTGGCAATTCGTTCAAGGCGATTTTTTGAAAATAGTTTTTTTAGTTTTGGATGGGCTTTGATACGTGGACCAATCTGACGATAAATCGCCATATTGTCATAGTAGCCTGCGATTAATCCTGAGAAAAATAAACACACACCTGCAATCGCTGCATGCGGAATCGCAAGCGAAGTAAATGGATTGAGATCATGCAAGACGTGACTTGCCTTGGCATGATTCATGAGCTCTTCACCGAATACGATGTCCCAGCTAAATGCAATCATCGCTGCCACAGGTATCGCAATCGAAATATTGCCAAGTATCGCTATGAATTGGGTACGAATAATATTAATAATCAGCGCAGCAAGCTCTGCCATATGCGCATTTTTCGTACTTTTTTTCTGCTGAATCGTCGCTGCCAAAGCGGCTGCCGTCATCGCAGGTTGTTTGGTCGCAACGGTAAAGTGCATGATATGGATAAAAACAAAGCCCAAACCATAGTTCAAACTATAAACAATGGCTTGCATCAGTGGTGCTAAAGTCAATCGTGCAGAAAGTATCTTTAGCGTCGCCATGATCGCAATGATCGCCCCTGCACCTGCCGCCGAGCGATACATTTCGAAGTAACCTTTTTTATCGGTACTTACATAATGTTCACCAGTACGACTGGCATTTTCGGTGACTTGTAGCGCAATCAATTCGGTATTGGTGGTGAGTAATGAGCGCACACTTTGGTCGCTATAATGCGCATAAGTGATATTACGGAGCATCTCCATAATCGCAGCTTGTTGTGCCTTATCTTCATCAGTCACAACGTGCAATAAAATCTCAATACGATGTAAACATTGCTCAAGCAGTGCTATTAAATAAGTAAGATTTAAACTCACGCCGTTACGCTTGGTCGCACGGCGCACACGCTGCATGATGTCACGACATTGATCGAGCATCACCAAAGCCTGATCTGGGTCAGGCACAGGCATCACCGATGCCGTATCATATTGTGCTTCGTACTTTTTATAGGTTTCGATAAACTCGACGATTTCTCGGTTTTGGTTGAGAAATGGTGATTCAAACTCATCAATCTCAGGATAAGCATGGGTAAACTCGGGATGCAAACCGATCGCACTAATACGATAAGACAAAATCATGATCGCATTGATCATTTGCATACGAATGCGATGCTTATTGCCTTGATTGGCATTGGACTGGCTGAGTAAGCGAAAAACCTGTTGCCAATCTTCTGTTTGAATATTATCGAGCCAATGGCGGTCACTTTTTTTATAAAAGACTTTTCCAACAAGGTCTTTTAGTTCAGACTCATCTTTCACTAAAGGCAGGAAATGTGCACCGATACGCTGTGATAACTGCGTATTAAAACCTTCTGAACCTAAGATGCCACTTTCGACATATAGGCTGACTTGTTTATATTGATTGAGTAGACGCAACAAATAACGCTGTACGATATCAGGTGCAGTCGGCGTCATGATTAGCGCACGAATAAATGCTTTGATTCTTTTATTAATTTCGCTCTGATCTTCGGCATCACTTGGACGTAGACGATCGACAAGACGCACCAACAGCTGAAGGTCTAAGCGATCTTCATCAATCTGCGCCTGCATCTCGACCAATAAGTCTTGCAATTGAATATGCATCAATCGTCCTCAGTTCAGTCTTTACCAAAATCAATCATTGAATACGATCCAAAGCCAACTTGGCGAGATTTTCTAAAGCATCTCGATAAACAGACTGTGGTAAGGCTTGCAAAGACTGAATTGCGGCATCAGTTTCTTGCTTGGCACGTTGCATACAATAGTCCAAAGCACCTGATGTTTTAACGATCTCAATCACTTGCTCAAGCTGATCCGTACCGCCTGTGGCAATACTTTTATGTACAATTTTGTACGCATCAGAACCTTGCTCAGTCATCTTCATCGCAGCGATGAGTGGTAAAGTGGGTTTGCCCTCCATCAGGTCATCACCGATATTTTTACCTAACGTTTCTGCATCAGAAATATAATCAAGTACATCATCGACGATCTGAAAGGCATTGCCAAAATGCCCTGCATAATCACGCAGTGGCTGACGATACTGCTCAGTACTTGCTAGAATCGCCGCACCTTCGGTGGCAAGTTCGAACAATCGTGAGGTTTTACCGTGAATAATTTTTAAATAAGTGTCTTCAGTGGTATCAGGTCGGTGTTGCGATTGTAATTGCAAAACTTCACCTTCTGCGATCTCACAGGTTCCTGATGAAAAGTCTTTGAGGAGATCAAAATTCTTTAAATTCACCAACAAATCAAAAGCTCGAGCAATCAAAAAATCACCAACCAATACCGCCGTTTGATTGTCCCACGTTGCATTCGCAGTTGGGCGACCACGACGTAATCCTGACTCATCCACCACATCGTCATGGACGAGTGTTGCCGTGTGAAGCATCTCAATCACTGCTGCAAGATGGCGAGAATGTATCATTTCTTTTTGACCGCAGGCATGTGCTGCGAGCAGACACATGATCGGGCGCATACGCTTGCCACCTGCCTCAACCACATGCTTACTGACCGACATCACCAAACCGACTTTTGAGGTAATGCCTTCATTGATAAATCGATCCATTTCAGCAAAATCTTCAGCCACTGGCGCAAGAACGTCCTGTTTAAAATCAATACTCATGCAGACAAAACCTCTAAATATTTATACAGCAAAATGACAGATGAAAACTTCAAATTTGATTTTCCCGAATCTCATTTTTTGATTTTCAATCAGCCTTAAAATTGAAAGGCTTCAATTAAAATTTCAGAATTAAGAACGTAAAATTAAAAGCCTAGAATTATTGAAAATGTGGAAGATGAATCAACTACAATACCCAAACTAAAATTCAATAACCAAACAAACAACAAAATTAAATAGTTTCAACAATACATCGTACGAGCACATACAATTTCTGCTATTTTCATGAAAGTTCAATGAACTTGCAAGTAGCTACCAACAAATATGCAACCAAATCAAATACAAACAACAAGTCGTACTCAGCAAACTGATACAGAAATTTAAGTAAAGTACGCTAATCTCAATTTTTTTTATGATCTAGATACAACAAATTTACCTTTATCCATATGATATTTAAATATAAATTACATTAATATTTTGTAAGAATAATTCTAACCTTGCCTCACTGCCTTCGGCAACTCAGCAAGGGGGACTTTTGGGGCGAAGCCCCAAAGCCCATACGCAATTTTGGTTGGCGTAGCCAACCAAAATTGCCAAAATATAAATTAATTCAATACTTAGTGTAATATTCATACTTTTATAAAAAGTTGAGATTGGCGCATGGATTGTACCAAAGCGCTAAAACTCCCCATTTTTATACAAATATTTCAATTTTTACTAGAAATCCAAGGCTTAAAACTTGTTGTTTGAAGAGAAATTGCGTAAAATTGTGCGCCTTATACCCCAGTGGCGTTCGTTATAAGTTCGATATATCCCTTTATTGGCACGACGACACGGGCTAGTGTGGAGTACGTTATGTACGCAGTAATCCAAAGCGGTGGTAAACAGCACCGTGTAGTTGAGGGTGAAACCCTTAAAGTCGAATTGTTGAAAGCTGAAACAGGCGCAAGCATCACTTTTGATGATGTTTTGATGGTGGTAAATGGTGACAACATTCAAATCGGTGCTCCAGTTGTATCTGGCGCAAAAGTCACTGCAGAAGTGGTTGGTCATGGTCGTCATGACAAAGTACGCATCGTTAAAATGCGTCGTCGTAAGCACTACCGTAAGCAACAAGGTCACCGTCAATGGTTTACCGAGTTGAAAATTACTGGTATCGCAGGCTAATCACGAGGAGTAAGAGAAATGGCTCACAAGAAAGCTGGTGGTTCGACACGAAATGGTCGTGATTCTAACCCTAAAATGCTTGGTGTTAAAATGTACGGTGGTCAAGCTGTGACTGCTGGTAACATTATCGTTCGTCAACGTGGTACAGAATTCCACGCTGGTGCAAACGTTGGTATGGGTCGTGACCATACTTTGTTCGCTACTGCTGACGGCGTTATCAAATTCGAAGTGAAAGGTCAATTTGGCCGTCGCTACGTGACTGTTGAAACTGCATAAGTTTCCATAGTTCAGAAAAACCCGCTTATGCGGGTTTTTTCTTGTCTTGAATATTTCACCAAACTAAAAATCAATCTAACGAATAAAATTCCCATGCTCTAAGTCATGATACGCCTCAAGAATTTCTTCATAATTATTCATCACAAAGAAACCATGCCCATTAATCGGTTCAAAAATCGGCTGTCCAGAAAGTAATAAAAATCGAGAAGATCGTAATGCCTTGATCATCACACCATCACCATGACTCGATAGCACCGTCATCTCATGTTCTTCTAAGACTTCACCACTCTCAAACCGCAATCGACCCGACAATAGATAAATCAACGAGGTATCACCATGCTTTGCAGAAAATATTGTATCTTCGCCTGAAACATTTAAAGCCACATCCAAGACAGTCATCGGCGTATAGGTCGTTGCAATACCTTGATCAATCTTTCCATCTTCATTCACATACTGCCCTGCGATCACCCGAACAAAGCCTTTTTGATCAGCTAAATCAATCTGTGGAATCTCAGCATTTTTTAAACTTTGATAATGTGGCGCTGTCATCTTGTTTTTGGCTGGCAGATTGACCCAAAGCTGTACCATTTCAAAATGACCACCTGACTCCCGCAAGGCATCACTATACTGCTCAACATGCTGAATGCCCGATCCTGCGGTCATCCATTGCACATCACCGCTTGAGATGATACCACCTGCTCCTGTGCTATCTCGATGCTCAAGCTCCCCTGCATACATGGTCGTGACGGTTTCAAAACCACGGTGTGGATGCTGATGGACACCACGTTTATTCGATTTGGGAGCAAGCTTTGCAGGACCTAAATGATCTAACAATAGAAATGGCGAAGTCGTTCCACCCAATTCATGATAAGAAAACACCGTCTGTACAAGATAAAAGTCACCCACAGCAAACTTGGTATCATTATGATGGGTAAAAGCAACTGTCTTACGAGCATTCATAGCGAAAGGACCTATGATAAAAGCAATTTATCGTGAATATCTGCATAATTATTGAGATTAAAGGAAATATTCACAATAAAACAGACTAAATAATTAACACAGTGTCGCATTAATCGACTGATTTAAATTACAAAACATTCAACATTTTCGCTAAATAGCACAATCATTTAACTTCACTTTGCATAAAGTATGCTTTTACATACTAAAATGCACCATTCGCCACAGGAATTACACAAAACTTAGAATTTTCTCCATTTTATTCGTTTTGAAAAACAGTAAGATGTGCTCACAAACCTTTAAACAGGAAAAGTAATAATGCCTTTATTTTTAAAAACAGCTATTCAAAAAACAGCTTATGCCTTAACCATCACCTCAATGGTGGCTTCTCCTATCGTGGCAACACAAACTTATGCTGCTGCGGCATCATCTCAAGTGGCGACCAACAACTTGGTTAAACAATTGAGTGCGATTCAAAACTTAACTGCTGACTTTGAACAAAGCACCAAATTAACCAATCCAAAAACGACTCAAAAGAAAAACCAACCCATGCCACAGCATATGAACCAAAACTTTACAGGTCAGATGAAAGTGGCACGTCCAGGTAAGTTTTACTGGAAAACCGTGAAACCTGCGGAGCAAACCATTGTAACGACTGGTCAATCGGTATGGATTTATGATCCTGATCTTGGGCAAGCGGTAAAACAACAATTGGATGATCAAGTGGCGAATACCCCTGCACTCCTTTTGTCAGGGAATGCTGAGCAGATCATGCAAGCTTATGAAGTCAGTCAACCCGATGCGAAAAAAACCTACTACAGTCTAACGCCTAAGAATGACGAAGGAGCGTTTGAGCGTCTATTGATCAGCTTTGGTAAAAACAAAGCGCCAAGTCTAATGATCTTGCAAGATGCGATGGGTCAGACCACGACGATTAAGTTTAAAAATACCAAACTGAATGCCAATATTGATCAAAGCGTATTTAACTTTACCCCGCCCAAAGGCACAGACATTATTGAGCAATAATTGATGTCAGTAAAACTGCTCAATTGAAATTAAAATTCTCAATTTAAAAAACCTCGTTTGTTCGCAAGCGAGGTTTTTTCTGAGAAAAATCAAGCATTCTTTAAAACTTACTTTTTAATATTTTGATTTTCTAACTGCTTCATTCCAATCCAATGCTTCGCAAACTGGTACGCCGCACGACCAGAACGCTGTCCACGCATCTGACTCCAACGCAGTGCTTCTGCACGTGTTTGATCGTTCAATGCTAAATCTGCCTTACCCAGCCAATGTGTCACCACTTCCAAATACAACTGTTGACCCATCGGATAAAAGGACAACCACAGCCCAAAACGATCTGATAAAGAAATCTTCTCCTCAACCGCTTCTTGCGGGTGTAGCTCATCATATTGCGGGACATCGACTTTACGCACGGGCGTATTTTCATGCATAAATTCAGGGAGTAAATGACGACGATTTGAAGTCGCATAAATCAAAATATTTTCCGCACCTGATTGTAATGAACCATCTAGCGCACTTTTTAAACTGCGATAATTCTCATCTTCTGCATTAAACGCCATATCATCACAATAGACTATGTACTTTTCCTGACGATCTTTGATCAAATCACGAATAATCGGTAAATCTTTTAAGTCATCACGCTCAATCTCAATAATGCGCAAACCTTGCGACTGAAAATCGGTCAATAATGCACGAACTAAAGACGACTTCCCTGTACCTCTTGCACCTGTGAGCAATACATCATTGGCAGGAAAACCATGTAAAAATTGCTGAGTATTTTGCACCAATTTTTCTTTTTGACGATCAATACCTTTGAGATCATCAAGGTGTATAGCTTTGGGCGCATGGATTGCTAGTAATTGCTGATCCGTCCAGATATACGCAGGCGCACTAAAATCCACGTCTTGCTTGAGCGCAGGGAGTTGCTGTTGCACTTGTTTGGCAATCTGTTGTAATAATTCAATAAAATGATCAGGAAGCTCAAGCTGCGCCATATTTACCGCCAAAAAAGAAACGATGGAAAGCGTTATTGTAAATCGAATCCGATCTTCACAGATGAGGAATTGTATTGAATTTAGCCAATTAAGCAGTTTTGTATGGAAAAAATTTGCCAAGACTAGAAAAAATTTATAATATAACGCCCACAGGAAGCGTGGCAGAGCGGTTTAATGCACCGGTCTTGAAAACCGACGAGGGTGTGAGTCCTCCGTGAGTTCGAATCTCACCGCTTCCGCCAAATTTTAAAACCCTTGATCTTTCAAGGGTTTTTTATTGCTTAGTAAAAAGTAATTGATTCGACATCAAAAAAATTACAATGAATAGATATATTGATTGAAAACCCTAGTCATAGGTTAAAGTATTCATATCGTTGACATTCCGACAATTGTGTTAATTGGGTTAAATTAAAGCAAAATAAAGCTTTAAAACATTTTTTGCCAATCCATTGAAAATGAAGTTTAAGCCCAAATCACCAAGATCGCCGCCACAACCACTAAGAACAATCCCAAATGATCGCTTTTTGCCAACTTTTCTCTAAAGAAGAATGCAGAAATCACCAAACTAAATAAAATCTCAATCTGCCCTAGCGTCTTCACCAATGCCACGCTTTGCATACTCATCGCACTAAACCAACCTAGTGACGCAAAGAAGCTACAGACACTCACCTGAAACGTCAGTCGCTTGTTTTGCCACATTTTTTGCAAAGTCTGCACGTTAAAGATACCTAAAAATATCAGCATAATCGTCGCTTGAAAGCCAATTACTAGACACAGCACCCATGCCGCTCGAATCAAAAAAGGTAAATTCCCAAGCTCAAGACTCGCTTCACGTACTAATAATGATGTGATTGCAAAGCTTAATCCACTACCGATACCAATACTCAAAGTCTGCCAACACAGCTTAATTTGTCCTGTACCCTTACTCAGTAGAAAAACGGCAATACCACCAATCACCACACCTAACCAACCCAAGCCATCGAGATATTCTTGCAGAAAGATGACGCCGATGATTGCTGCCAATATGGCTTCGCTCTTTGCCAAGCCAACGCCGATTGCATAGTTTTTTTGTTTAAATAGCATCACCATTAAAGCTGTTGCTAAGATTTGGCTTAATCCTGCAATGACAATGTATATCCAAAATCGAGGTGTAAAATGAACTGTTTCGACTTGAGGCGTTTGTTGATAAAGAAAAAATAGATACACAATCGCAAAAGGCCATGCAAAAATAAATCGAGCTAAAGTAACACCGTAGACATCGACATGATGACTGAGTTGCTTTTGAAAGGCATTGCGCCATGCCTGCATAAACGCCGCCATGACCGTAAATGCTATCCACGCCATCGTCTGCCCCCACACCACAATTTTTTGCAATGAATAGAAATTGAATAAAAAAAACACGATTCAGCCGAATACTTAAGCAAGCGCCTGAATACGTTATATTAATCGATTCTCAATGCAAATTTTTTCTTATTTTTTGTATTTATAATTTCTGAATCACTGCTCGGTATATTCCGGCTCACGCTTGATATACAGTAGCGCAATCAAAAATGTCACTCAGATAAATGCCAAGATGATGTTTTTCCAAGTCAGCTGCATCATGGCGCACGCTCATCAGGCTGATCTTGAGACTGATTCAATCGAATACTCGATAGCGGAATTTCCAAATCGCCTTTTTTAATCTTAATCGGCAAAGTATTTTGTACATCGATATTTAGCGTTTCTTTGACAGGAATGGTGGTCTTGGACAGGAGTGGTGGTCTTGATCAGTACATGATTGTCAAAATACACCCCTTGAGTGGAATATCTAAGGTTTCTTTGATCGGAATTGTCGCATCAATCGTGCCTATGACATCAACATCTAAGGCATAGTGAATTTTGGCTTTGGTTTGTTATGGCTCTTGCAAATCAATATCCACCGTTTGATACTCAAGTGGTACATATATACTAAACTGCCGAATTACAAATATCGCTAATGCCACACCGATTACGGTCGCCAAAATAATAAATACAGATATGCCGAATAAATTTTTAAGTTGCAAATCCAGATCTTTGATCGCAATTACTTTGTATTTACTTTAGCGGAAAATATTTCGCACTAATGCAATAATTTGAACAGTTTGTGCGAATTCTTTGTGAAATATTGTGAATGTTTAATGAAAATTAAACTTTTGCAATAAAAACCCAGTCCGAAGACTGGGCTAAATCTGAACGAAAACTTACTCAATAAAGCATTTGATGGTCATTCGAGGCAATCGAGCGATGCTGTACTTGTCGTACATCAAGCGAGATTAACGATGAAGTACCGAAAAATGCGAGCTTGAATTACTTTTCAGCAGGTACTTTCGGATAACTCACATCACACATTTGCTCTGCGATACGCAATACTTGGCAGCTGTAGCCAACTTCATTGTCATACCAAACATATGCAGTCAAATGATTACCTGATGAAATCGTCGCTTGCGCATCAAATACACCCGCAGTACGTGAACCGATAAAGTCACTCGATACCACTTCAGTAGAGTTGGTAAATCCGATCTGACCTTGTAGATTCGAAACGATCGAGATTTGACGAATATATTCGTTCACTTCGTCACGATCAGCAGGATTTTCAAGCGTTAAGTTCAAGATCGCAAGCGATACGTTTGGCGTTGGTACACGTACAGAGTTACCTGTCAATTTACCTTTAAGCTGTGGCAATGCTTTGGCAACTGCTTTGGCTGCGCCAGTTTCTGTGATCACCATATTCAACGTCGCTGCACGACCACGACGATCTGCCTTGTGATAGTTATCAATCAAGTTTTGATCGTTCGTAAATGAGTGAACAGTTTCAACGTGACCATTGATCACTTTGTATTTTTCATCAATGACTTTCAGTACAGGCGTAATTGCATTCGTTGTACAGCTTGCAGCAGAGATGATTTTGTCTTCATCTAAGATGTCTGCTTGGTTTACGCCGTATACCACATTTTTCATGTCGCCTTTACCTGGCGCAGTCAATACAACACGGCTCACACCAGCACATTGTAAATGTTGGCTCAAACCATCAACATCACGCCATTTACCAGTGTTGTCGATCAATAGCGCATCTTTAATACCATATGCAGTATAGTCGATTTCGCTTGGGCTAGACGCATAGATCACTTTGATAAAGTTACCATTAGCGATGATTGCTTCGTTTTCTTCATCCACAGAAATTGTCCCTGCAAATGAACCGTGAATCGAATCACGGCGTAGCAAAGATGCACGTTTTTCCAAATCACCATCCGCAGTTTTACGTACAACGATCGCTTTTAAGCTTAAACCACGACCAAGACCAGATTGACCAATGATCAAACGTGCCAAGATACGACCAATACGACCAAAGCCATACAATACAACGTCTTTAGTTTCGCAAGTTTGTGGTTGACCTTCGATTGATTTCACTGCATTAGCAACAAATGCGTCAACGTCACCGCCTTGTGCTTTGTATTCAATCGCCAATTTACCTAGATCGACTTCCGCAGAACCGATACTGTGGATTTTGACTAAAGCTTCAAGAAGTGGAATAGTATCAACAACAGAAAGCTCAACATCCATCATACGAGTACGGCGGTGCGCTTTCAAAATCTGAATCACAGAACGATTCACCAATGAGCGAGCATAGATTGAAGTGACAATATTTTTTTCACGATATAACTGACCAATTAAAGCGATCATGCGCTCGGCAATTTCTTCGCGGTTTTTCCAACGACCTTGATGTTCTTGATGTAGGGCGATGATAGTGTCTTTACTCACGGATGACGTCCTCTATTGAAGGTAGGTGAAACTATTGTAATGCTTGTTCTGCGATCTGCATGGCCAAAATACAATGTTTCTAAAAATGCCAACATTCTAAAGGAAAATGATTATTTTTAAAATCAAAATTAAAAATTAATCGGTGTTGATCAATAAACTGCCAAATTCTGAGCCGCCTTCATTAAGACAGCATTTTAATCTTCGATGGTACTGCTTGAGGATTGTGATCAACAAAAATCATATTGTCTGTATCAAAGCCTTGCTCACGTGCAAAATCTAAATACTCATCAGCAATACAAGCATCGAGATGTGGTTGACGTGAGAATAACCAAAGACGTGTACGCTTTTTATTACCAACCAAACACACTTGATATGCCTCATCAATGCGCATGATCCAAAAGTTAGTTTTCTTCGGTTTTTTTAAGACTTTCGGTGTGTAGCTCACAAGATACTGACTATTATCAGGTGGATTTTTCACGATCGCTTCACCTGAGAGCTGAATTACCCGCCCTTCTTTGGTCTGATAACGCAGATTGGTCGATAGCTTATTTTTCGCCACAACATGATATTCATAGGTAATATGATGAAATGATTTGCGCTCAAGACTGACAGGTTTACGTGCTATCTCAAACCAAGTGCCACTAAAGCGATGCAAATCGACATTACTCGCCACTTGCATTTTCTTTGGAATCATTCCCCATACAATACGTCCGATGCCTACACTTGCTAAGGTAGCAGCACCAATTGCAATCTTAATCCCACGGAATTTTTTTTCTTGGCTTGTGATACTCATATTTACGTAAAATCCCTGATTGCGCACTTTCGTCTTCGTATTTGTGCTACAAAATATAGAGTAAAACACCTTTTTTTGACAAGGGTATTGTCGAACAATTCCCAAGTCTTATTTCTGTCATATTAAAATAAATAAAAATTTAAATAAAATGAATGACTTAATTTTCAAATTCTCCAAAACTATTTTAACAACTGCGCTTTTAAGCGCAAGATTTCATCTCGCAGTCGAGCAGCTTGTTCAAATTGAAGTTCTTTTGAGGCTTTGAGCATTTCCTTTTCCAGCTTATTAATGTGTTTGGAAAATAATTTTGGATCAGCAATCAGGTGTTGTTCATCATCGGTGAGCTTTTTCTCCGATGAATGTGCTTGAATCTCTGCATCTTCATCATAGACCTCACCAGTGTCGATCTCTTTAATCACTTGACGTTTGGCACTGCGAGGAATGATGCCATGCTCTTCATTAAACTGGATTTGCTTGTTACGACGACGTGTGGTTTCATCAATGGCTTTTTGCATCGAATCAGTTATGCGATCTGCATAAAGAATCGCCTTACCGTTGATATTCCGTGCTGCACGACCAATGGTCTGAATCAGTGAGCGCTCAGAACGTAAAAAGCCTTCTTTATCGGCATCGAGAATCGCCACCAAAGATACTTCTGGCATATCCAAACCCTCACGGAGCAAGTTAATCCCGACTAACACATCATGAATCCCTGTGCGCAGTTCATGAATAATTTTCACCCGCTCTACGGTATCAATGTCCGAATGCAGATAGGCAACTTTAACGCCATATTCCTTGAGATAACTGGTCAAATCTTCCGCCATACGTTTGGTCAACGTGGTGACCAGTACACGCTCATTCAGCTCTTTACGGATATTAATTTCGGACAACACATCATCGACTTGGGTGAGCACTGGACGAATTTCAATTTCAGGATCAATCAATCCTGTCGGACGCACCACTTGCTCAACCACTTGCGCCGCATGTTCCAATTCATAATTGGCAGGAGTCGCTGACACATAAATGGTATCAGGAGTGATGCGTTCCCATTCTTCAAATTTCATTGGACGATTATCCAACGCACTCGGCAAACGGAAACCGTAATTGACCAAATTCTCTTTACGTGAACGGTCGCCTTTGTACATCGCACCGATCTGTGGCACGGTCACATGCGACTCATCAATGATCAGCAAGCCATCTTCAGGTACATAATCAAATAAGGTCGGCGGCGCTGCACCTGCTTCACGTCCTGATAAATGCCGTGAATAGTTTTCAATGCCATTGCAATAGCCAAGCTGTTGAATCATTTCTAAATCATAGCGTGTGCGTTGCTCTAGACGCTGTGCTTCGACCAATTTGTCGTTATTTTTAAAAAATTCCAGTTGCGATTTCAGCTCTGTCTTAATTGTCCCAACAGCACGCTCCAAGCTCTCTCGTGGCGTGACATAGTGACTCTTTGGATAAATCGTTACTCGTGGCACTTTACGCACCATTTTCCCAGTCAATGGATCAAACCATTTGATGGATTCGACTTCATCATCAAACAGCTCAATTCGAATCGCATTCTGCTCCGATTCCGCTGGAAACACATCAAGAATCTCACCTCGAATCCGATAAGTACCTCGAGTAAATTCCAACTCATTTCGACTATATTGCATCGCCACCAAACGACGAATTAAATCATCACGATTGACTTGATCACCATCGACAACGTGCAACAGCATTTGCATATAGGCTTCAGGATCACCCAAACCATAAATGGCAGACACCGATGCAATGATGATCGAATCACGACGTTCTAGCAGTGAACGTGTCGCCGAAAGTCGCATTTGGTCAATGTGATCGTTGATCGAAGCATCTTTCTCGATAAAAGTATCCGACGATGGCACATAGGCTTCAGGCTGATAATAATCATAATAGCTGACGAAATACTCGACCGCATTGTGCGGAAAAAACGCTTTAAACTCGCCGTAGAGCTGCGCTGCCAAAGTCTTGTTATGTGCCATGATGATGGTCGGACGTTGCGTCTGCGCAATCACATTCGCCATGGTATAGGTCTTACCCGAACCAGTTACACCGAGCAGCAATTGATTCTTCTGTCCTTGCTCAAGCCCTGCCACCAATCGCTCAATCGCCTGTGGCTGGTCACCCGCAGGGGCAAAATCGGTGACGAGTTTAAAGGCTTGAGATTCGCTCACAGGACACTCCAGGAATAAATAAGGAAATAATCAAATAAAAAAAAGATGATGACATGTGTAATGGGGCCAATTTGGCAGAATTAAAGCATAGCAAATTAAGAAAGAAAATTGACAGTACACTTGTAAAATCCGCAATCTTGACTTGACCAAAGGGAGTGATAGACGCAAGATAAAATGATTCTGAAATTCAACAAGACTAGAAGTCATCTATGCCCTATCAATATCATGATGAAACACACATCCATCAACTTCCCCAAGACACGGTATTTGTCTTTGGTAGTAATCTTGCAGGCAAACACGATTGTGGCGCAGCGCTCACGGCGTTTGAACATTTTGGCGCAATGACACATTTTGGTCGGGGCTGGTCGGGACAGAGTTTTGCTATTGCTACAGCAAATGAACATCAGCAAGCGATGCCGATTCATCAGATTGCACATTACATTGACGACTTTATAATCTATACCAAAAACCATCCACGACAGACGTATTTTGTCACGGCGGTCGGCTGTGGTCATGTTGGCTATGATGCCAAAGACATTGCTCCACTGTTTCAAGGCATTTCTGAGAATGTGATTTTGCCGATGCGATTTAAAGCGTATTTGGAAGATTAAACAATACAAAAAGGATTTGGGGAAGTTTGTGAAGTTTAATGCCAGTATTGATGTTGCAATCATCATTTCACTCATCACCGTATTTTTATTTGCAAATGGACAGGCATATCTCGGCGGTTTACTTATTCCATTTGGTATTGATCCAATCGTCCTGAACTTCTCTGTCCAAGATAAGATTTATATTGGTTTTCTAAAAGGTTATCAGCATTTACAATACTTCATATATGGATATGTAGTATTTTTTATAGGTAATTACTTTCTTACCGTGCTGAAAAAAGAAGGAATATTTACACTATTTATCAAAAATGATTCGTAAGAGTAAAGCATCTCAAAAAGCAATCTTGAGAGTACATAATGATTCCTTCCATGAGTTAGAAGATTCGAAATATTGGCAAAATTCTTTTTCTCAGTATTTCTTTTGATCTTACTGCTTATATCTTTATTACTCTTAGCACACACAGACAAAGGAGCTAAGAAAAATACACAAAATGCTTTGAATACCTTTGATTTTAAACCGATTAAACTAAAAAATGGTACTGACTCCGAAAAGCTCTATCTAATCAAATGTGGTAGCGCCCTTTGTGCGATAATTGATAAAGATAAAAATGTCATTTTAGAAGATTCAAAGAATATTATTTTTACTGTGAAAGCCGAAAATTTAGCTGAGAAAGACACAACTACAAAAACAGAAAAGCCCTCAACGAATTAAGGGCTTTCTATCTTTAAACCAAAGCTAACTAGTTATCATTGATGATATTTAGAACAAGAATATTAGGTCCTAGTTATAAGTAGATAAAGTTAGGGGCTGTAGTAGATAAGGTCAAATACCCGTCCAATCCAACAGTATTTCGAGCTGTTGTTTTGGACTCCCATAGTTA
>NZ_CANLSL010000003.1 GCF_947493735.1 uncultured Acinetobacter sp.
AAGCGTTCAACTTTGCCTTTGGTCTGTGCACGGTAGGGCTTACATACGCGGGGACGAAAGCTGTATTTCTTGGCGCAATCGAGCAGTTTGGGGTTCCATTTATGCTGCCCCTCCTGATAGGCATCCCGTTCAATCATGATCGTTTTAGCGTTATCAAACAGGATTTCTTGAGGTACTCCTGCAAAGAACTGAAATGCATTTTCCAGACCATCGATCCATGCATCCGTACGTTCATGATCATAAAATTTCACGAAAGTCGCTCTGGAATACCCTAATGTTGCGACAAAGGCTTTTAAAGTCGTGTTGTTGCGTCGAATTGTGGTGAAATCCACCTGCATTTGTTGGCCAGGTTGGGTTTCAAAACGAATGATCGGTTCCGGTTGAGCAACTGGTTTTAATGTTGCAAGATATTCCCTCAAGATCCTGATCTTTCCTGGATATCCCAACCTTAAAATTTCCTGGTAGAGCACAACAGCAGGAATCCATTCAGGATGAGCTGCGTTTACACGTTGGAGTAAATAGGGTTTATATGGGTCAAGGATACTTATTCTAGGCTGTATACGCTGATACTGAGGTGTGGTGTTTTGCCGTAAATATTTACGCACAGTATTTCTGGACACCCCCAGTTCACGACTAATGGCTTTAATAGATTTACCTTGTTGATGAAGTATTTGGATTGTCACTGCTTGCTCCAAAGTTAACATGTTGAGCAGTCCAAAATGACCGCTATATTAACCAAGGGGGTCAGTTTTTAAATGCCGTTAGGGGGTTATTTTTACACTGCCGCTAACAACGTGACAATGCCTGCCTTAAGCAAGGCATACAGTCGATAGGTTCAGTTGTTTAAGCGATGAATCAATACAGCACGGATTGTTTTAAGTAATCCATGATAGATGGTCACAGTGAGTGTATTACAGTGTCATGAAGACAATTGCTCTTAGTGAACGATGATTAGTCAGTCGCATTACTCATAGTAAATCTATCGCACTCAACGAGTTTATCGTGAATAGTCTGAGTAACATAATCATCTTCATACTCAGTCGTTGATACCAAGTGATTGATACTTAGTGAGTAGTATTAGATTATGTGTATCAATTGATATATTAATCATATAAGTACCAAAATGATTTTTGCAATTTCATGCACTTAGACAGGATCATCAAATACAGACGGTATATGGGAATGGTGAATTGAATAGGTGGATTGTTTGAGTTTAAAAATTCAATCAAGTTATGACGCTTTTTATGAATCAAGGCAGGCGTGTATGCGCTGCTCAATCCATGCTTGAATGGCTTGCTCATTCCATCCTACTGCACCTGAACTTTGCGTTGAGGCGTAGAGCTTAATCCCTTTGGGAAATGCAGGATCATAGCGTTTCGATTTCGGGTTCATTCGATCATAGATCGCCGATCGTGATAATCCAGTTAAGGCTTGCACTTGTTTAATGCGAATCATCCGACGAGGTGATGATGCAGAATAGACTTCCGCATTTGCCGTAGCTTTCTTCGCTGTATCTATATGAGTGGCTGAGTTTAAGTTGCTCATGTTTGGTTACTCCACATTGATGGTTAAAAGTGAAGAAGAACCTGTCACGATGGATTGGATCATTTGTCCTGTTCAATCTGTCGTGCTTGGTGTTCTTCCATAACACAGTCCACGAAATAAAAAATTGCGTACAGCCTAGGACAAGGCTGACTTCCTTGCTTGACACTGCCAAGCCCTGCACCGTATCCTGTGCAAGCTGACCCACATGGTCAGTCGGTTTTAGCAGACCGTTTCCTAAGAGCGCTAAAAGATTTCATTTTTTAGCGTGTAATCCCTCGTGCCCCCTCTACGGCGGAACGTGAGGGGGACACCTTCGGGTGTGCTGATTTCTTAGGATCAGTCTGCTAACCCCCTTTCGTTCTGCCACCATCATTTAGCAGTGATTTGGTAGAACTCTATTAATATCCTAGGAGTTAGCCATGACCTCAGTTCATTGCTTTGCTGTGCCTCATGCACAGTCTATTATTTTCAAGTGCTTAGCCTTGTTCTCATTACATGCAAATCCAAAGCAGTCTTGCTGTACGGATTGGCAAATGCTTTATCACACGCTAAAGCATTAAGCATCCACATTCGAGATTGAAAAAAATCACCGTCGCAGACCATCAATGCTGTCGATGCAGGATGTTAGCGCACTGCAAAAAATGATGACATGGGAATTATTATGAGAACAACACTATGGGGAATACTAATTGCACTGAGCCTCTCGGCTTGCAATCAATCTGTTGATCAGCCCCCAACAGAACAGCAAGACATATCGACCATCAATGCCGAAACAGACCTGAGCGAACTCAGCAATGAAGTTGCAGACAACATGACTACTGAGGAAGACGTAGATTCTGAATCATGGTTTGAAGGGGTTGATGAGTACATCAATCAAAGTGATGAACCACCTGTTGAATTTCATTTAAGCGAGGAATACGACATCGGCGGAAACCCCTTTCTACAACTAAATATGACAGCAATCGTCGATCAAGTAGAAATTTATGACGTGACGATCAATCGAGGCAATACCTGTGCACCAAAATTTTGGCATAGACAATGGGCAGGTCATGGCACCTTAAAGTTTGGGCATGTCAGAACTGCTTTTATGGGCTGTAATGTCAATGCCATCAAGGAAGTGAGTGTCAGCACAGATGTTGGTGAGTTTGTTTTTAACTTTTAAAGCATTGCTCTGTTAATCCATCGCAACGTACTAGCGATTTTTACAGAGAATAATTTGCATTAGATCAGGGGATTCACATGCAAGGACAAATTTTAGATTTTTCGATACAGCAAAATACAGGGGTCATCAGTGGCAATGACCAAAAGCGGTATCACTTCAAAGGCAGTGAGTGGAAAGAAACCATGACACCAGTGCGTGGTCTACGCGTTGATTTTGATGTAGATAGCGAAGGCATGGCGGTCGGTGTTTATAAAGCGATTGGTGTAAGCAATACAGTGACGTTTCATCCATCAGTCAATACCGACAAGCCTGAAAGCGAGTACAACTTTATTGATTGGGCGTTGAAAGCATTTAAACACTATGTCACCTTTGAAGGTCGAGCACGCCGAAAAGAATATTGGTTCTTTATGTTATTCAATATGCTCGGCTTTGTATGCGCAATGATTTTGGATGTCATTTTTGAAACAGAGATGTTGTTTTATTTGCTATACATGCTGATGATATTTTTACCTGTACTCAGTGTTTCGGTACGTCGCCTTCATGACATCGGCAAGTCAGGTTGGTGGTACTGGATTAGTGCGATTCCAATTATTGGCTTAATTCTACTTTTGATCTGGTTTGCCCAAGAGGGCGATCAACATGCCAATCAATATGGTCAACCAAGCAAGTAATCACACATCAGGAGAAAAGTCACGCCACCTATCGTAATTTGCTTGGATTATCCTTAGAGTGATTTCAGACAACTAAAACAAAACTGCTTATTCAATAATTTCATCCGATCAGCCACTTGGCTGATCGGATGATCAAGATAAATTATTTCAATAGCCTTCAGCAGATGATGTCTCATCAGCACGAGCTAGGCTAAAGCAGTGACCACAACGAACACACTCGTGATTATCTAAAATGGTGGTATCAACCATTTCCCCGAGCGCAGTCCCCGCGCTACATCCCGCTACGCCTGAAACTAAGCCAACGAGAACAGCACTGGTTATTCCGCCCAAGACGGAACCAATGGGACCTGCCACCATACCAAAACTTGCGCCAATTTTAGCGGCGGATAGCGTCGTAGCAACACCACCCATTGTTGCAGTAGTTGCACCAATTGTACCACAAATTTTTCGGGCAGTGTGTTTGGTGAGGATGTGTTTGGATTTGCATTTTGGGCAAAGTATTGTCATTTCATTTTCTCCACGATATATTTGAATTGAGCCAAAAGTGGCTCAAGGAGATGATATGTATTTGAAGAAACTTTCAGTCCGAATTCAACTTTTGATTACCGATAGGAGTAGACTTATCAGCCTGAAACCTCATTTTTTAAATTATTTGCCTATATACAGGAGAAAACCCACGATTCTAGAGCCTTTGACCCGAAAAATTCTTACTGATTTATTACTAATTTTGGATTGTTTTAAGACTAAATTCCCACTATTTTCGGAGTGATTCCTGACACAGATTTTCAATTTTAATTTTAACCATAGGTTGAAAAATGACCACTAAAGTTCCAAATTATAAAGAGAAGCTCAGAGCTAAACTGAACAGCTTAGATACAGTCATGAGTGTTTTTATCTACCTAAAGTTAGTCCCCCATGTAATGAAACTTGTGGGCAGAGATCGCGATGGTTATTTAACAGATATTGAAAATGAACTCTTACAAATGGGGGATTTTAAGGAAGTTAAGAAAAGAATATTGATGAAGGTCAATGAGTTGATCGGTGAGCTTTCGACGGAGCTTGATCAAAATACAAAGTATCAGCTCGTTTTAGACCATATCGAAAAGAAGTTGGATATCGTAATTCATAGTGAATTAAAAGTGGTTTTCAATCAGCTTGAAAGTGATCGGCGTTTTGCGCATTTTTACTATGCATCAACACGATATAAGCCAAATATTTCAGATATTTTAGCGATAAAAGATTTCCTGCGTGAGTACGATAAATACAAAAAATTAGATAGGAGTCAGAAAAAATTTGTTCGTGCACCTGATGTTTATAAGGTTCTTAGTCCCTCGCCCGTATCTACTCAACTCATCAATATCTCAATGTATGCACTGTTGTCGATCCACAATGAGTTAGGTAGGATTTCGAGTTTTAAGAATCCACCTATAGGTTTTTTAAAACATATAGATAAACTAAATGCAAACTACCTTGAACTTGAAAAAGTATCAAAAACAAGACTTACAAAGAACTTACACAATGAATCAGGTAAAGCGAACTCTAAATATAGAGCAATCCTGTATGAGTATTTAGACGGAAAATTTTCACTGAATGAGTACCACGAAACTATTGATCAAAAGTTAAAAATAGAGATTGCTATTTATCAAGTTGATTATGTTTTCATTGTAAATAGAGATTGCCACGAACTTGTTTTAAATAGAATACAAAGTAAATGGCATAAAGAAGTATGTCTAGCAAAAGATCGGGGCATAACCAAGAACAAAGCAAATGAAAAAAAGGACTCAACAGATTCACAAAAAGAACGACTTGATCATGAATCTCAGGTTGCAGTTGAAAAAGCAGAGCTAATTCCTGATATGCCCACACAAGAGTTAAGCAATCAGCCAACACCTACTGAAGCTGTTCAAACTGTGCTAGAGCCTAGTCCAAAGCAAATAATACGTGTAAAAGTAATAGTTAGAAAAAAGAATAATGTTCAATCTAAGTACTAGAGTGTCTTAAGCTGTGGCAACTTAACTAAATTACTTGAAGCTTTTAACGAGGAGGATTTAATCTGTTATTTTTGCGGTAAGTAATGCGGTAACTAGTTCTATATTTTATAATATTTAATTCTAAAACAAATAATTACAAGTGTTATCAGGTGCGCGCTGAGCGCACCATAAATCAAAATTAGATTTCTACAAAGCAATCGATCACTTTGCCTTTTAACTGCTGATTGAGAAGTGGCGTATTTTTCCCTTGCGAATACATCGACGAAGCATCCATTATCCACGATTGATTTGGATTGACCAAAATCCAACTTGATTGCGCTTGCCATGTTTCATTAAGTTTAAACACTTGCGCAGCATTAGAAGTTACGCTTTTCGCCCACTGTAACGGTGTCAACAACCCCTCATCGACCAACTGTACACCAAGTGAGACAAAGCTATCAAAAGCACTAAAGCCCGATTCCGTTTCAGCAAATGGTGCCATTTTCGCTGAACTACTGAGTGGCTCATGATGGGTACAGATCGCATCTATCACACCCGAACGCACACCTTCACGGAGCGCTTGACGATCTTGTTCAGAACGTAATGGAGGACGGACGTGCGCCAAGGAATTAAAACCATCAATAATTGCATCCGTCAAATGCAACTGGTGCATCGCCACATCCGCTGTCACAGGCAAGCCTTTTGCCTTCGCATTGGCAATCAGCTGGACTGATTCACCGCATGACAACAAACCAAAATGTGCTTCCACACCTGTCGCTTCGATCATGTGCAGATATTTTGAAATCGCAACTGTTTCAGCGATTGGTGGAATCATCGGCAAACCTTGTCGTGATGCAATAAATCCTTCATGCACACAGCCATCTTTGGCGATCTCAGGTTCTTCTGCGTAGAACACCACTTTTAAACCGAGTCCTGCGGCGTATTCCATGGTACGAATCACCACATCATCATTGGCAAACGCCGCATTGGCATTCGATACCGCAATACAGCCGCCTTTGCGCAGTCCTGCCATATTTGCGGGTTGCTGACCATTTAAGCCTTGGGTTTGTGCGCCGATAATGTGGAGATAAATGCCACCATCTTTCAGTGCTTTTTCGCGCAGCCCTGCGAGCAATGCGCCATTATCTTGGACGATCGGCTTGCTATCAGGCGGTGTGACGATATGCAAAATGCCATTTTTACGTGCAGCAAGCCCTTCAGATTTGAGTGTGCCATGTTGTTGTTGACCCGGTTCACGAAGTCGAGCGCAAAGATCAAGCATGGTTGGCATCAGCCAATGCCCTTTGCCGTCGATTTGCATGATTTGGCTTTGATCAAGAGCGCGCCCATCAATCAAGCGTCCTTGATCTAAATATACCGTTTGCACTTGATTCGTATTGGTAAAGGGATTTAAGACACGGACATTTTCAATTTTTACAATTTGGCTTACTTGATTTGCTTGGACTTCGCTCACAATAGTCTCACTTTAATTTTGCAGAATATTTCAAATTTCATTTCAGATTTACAGACTTAATGTGTCAGTAAAGCCTTGATGTTGCAATTGTCCTTGCATACTTAAAGCAAGCACCGCCATACGCACCGCAATGCCATTGGTGACTTGTTTTAAAATCACCGACTGCGCACCATCTGCAATGCTTGAAGCGATTTCCACACCACGGTTCATCGGACCTGGATGCATCACAATGGCATTTGGTTTAGCCAACGCAAGACGCTCTTCATTTAAGCCATACAACTTATAAAACTCTTGCTGTGAAGATAAAGCAGGCGAATCAATCCGTTCATTTTGAATACGTAGCGCAATGATCACATCGCAGTCTTTCACACCTGCATTCATGTCGGTAAACAGACGTACATCTTGCGAATAATCATCAAATGCCACAGGCAATAATGTGCGAGGACCAATCACTCGAATGTCTTGACAGCCTAATGTTTGGAGCGCTGCAATATTAGAGCGTGCTACCCGAGAATGTTTAATATCCCCGATAATCGCCACGCTTAACTCAGGAAATGGCTTGCTTGATTCACGGCGAATCGTCAACATATCAAGCATGGCTTGGGTTGGATGGGCATGCCGTCCATCACCTGCATTGATAATCGCCACATTTGGGCAGACTGTTTCGGCAATAAAATGTGCCGCACCTGATGCAGAGTGACGCACCACAAAAATATCTGCTGCCATCGCCTCAAGATTCCACAAAGTATCTCGCAAAGTTTCACCTTTACTGGTACTTGAGCGTGCAATATCAATATTCAGAACATTTGCAGAAAGACGCTTTGCTGCCGCTTCAAAAGTCATCCGAGTACGGGTCGAATTTTCAAAAAATAGATTCATCACTGTGCGCCCTTCTAATAACGGCGTGGTGATCAGATTATTATTTTCATCAAAAAAACTTTGCGCAGTATCGAGGATTTTGGTGAGATTGCTTTTGCTCAACCCTTCGATGGTGAGAAAATGTTTGAGATTTCCATCTTGATTGAGCTGAATCTGACTTGGTTGATGTAGAGCAGCAATGTGCATTATAGGCATCCTCAATCGGTACATTCTCAAATGCGCTTATTCTAACGGAAATTCGTTATGTTGCGCAGTTTTTTAATTTCAAGTGCTTTTGTAAAAAGTAGCGAAATTTAATGATAATAAAAAAAGCATTGAGTAGCGCTCAACCCAATGCTTATTTCCATTTCAATTCAACATAGCATTACAGATTTGGATAAACCATCTGCGCAGGTTGCACTACTTCATCAAACTGCTCAGCTGTCACCAAGCCAAGCTCAACCGCTACTTGCTTGAGTGATTTATTTTCCTTATAAGCCATTTTCGCGACTTTGGCAGCATTTTCATAGCCAATCACAGGATTCAACGCCGTGACTAACATCAATGAGTTATGTAAGAAATGATCAATTTTTTCATGATTCGGCTCTATACCTACGGCACAATGATCATTAAAACTATTTGCCGCATCGCCAAGCAATTGAATCGATTGCAACAAGTTATAGGCAATCACAGGCATAAACACATTTAGCTCAAAATTGCCCGAAGCCCCAGCAATATTAATAGTGGTGTCATTACCGATCACTTGTGCCACAACCATAGTCATGGCTTCACTTTGAGTTGGATTGACTTTGCCGGGCATGATGCTTGAACCGGGTTCATTTTCAGGAATGCGTAGTTCGCCCAAACCACAACGAGGGCCACTGGCAAGCCAGCGCACATCATTGGCGATTTTATTGAGACTGGCTGCGATGGTTTTCAGTGCACCTGATGCAAAGACTGCAGCATCACGCCCTGCCAAGGCTTCAAACTTATTTGGTGCAGTAACGAATGGAAGTTGAGTGAGTTCTGCGAGTTTTTGTGCTGATTTTTCTGCATATTCAGGATGGGCATTCAGTCCCGTGCCGACTGCCGTCCCGCCAAGTGGCAATTCATATAAACCTTGTAAAGCATAATTCAAACGTGCCAAACCATGCTCAAGCTGACTGACATAACCACTAAACTCTTGCCCTAATGTGAGTGGCGTTGCATCTTGCAAATGGGTCCGACCAATTTTCACAATGGATTCAAATTCAGCAGATTTGGCAGCTAAGGTGTTTTTTAAATTGGTAAGTGCAGGAATGAGCAATTCATTGATTTGAATCGCAGCTGCCACATGGATCGCAGTTGGAAAAGAATCGTTAGTCGATTGGGCACGATTGACATGATCATTGGGATGCACAGGCTTTTGTGCGCCGAGTGGCTGACCGAGCTTTTGATTGGCAACATTAGCAATGACTTCATTGCAGTTCATGTTGCTTTGTGTGCCCGAACCCGTTTGCCACACCACCAAAGGAAACTGACTATCCCATTGCCCGACAATGACTTCATCGGCTGCCCCAACGATGGCATCGCAGATATCTTGAGGAATTTGCGATAAAGTGGCATTGGTCAATGCGGCAGACTTTTTCACTAAGCCCATTGCTCGAATCATCGCACGCGGCAGACGCTCTTGACCAATTTTAAAATTTTGCAGGCTACGCTGTGTTTGTGCGCCCCACATTGCATCACTTGGTACAGCGACTTCGCCCATAGTGTCATGTTCAATACGTGTTGTAGACATACTTTCCTCACTGTTGCCCGCACGATTTTGATCGTGAAAACTTTGATTTTATAGTCAAAGAAATTTATTTGTGATACAAGGCAACCAAGTGAAAATGTACAAATTTGACTTCAAGCAAGGTTAATGCTGTAGCAGGATTAAAGCTCTCGACTATAGGTGAACGGTATGGCTGGCAACATATATACATGTTTGGCTGACGACGGAGAATATGATGGCAGTATTTTAAAAGTTTTGCACTTTAAATTTCTGTAGCATACGAAGTCACATCCGAAACCACATCAATTAAATACCATTTAAGCTTGCCTTATAATATGTCCATTGATCCTGAACCATTTTCTCAAGATTATGTTCTGCTTGCCAAGAAATCGTGGCATTGAGCTTATCCATATTCCCTTTCAACTGTGCAAACTCATGCACTTGATCCACTGCTTCTTGAATCTGAATGACACCACTGGTCACATCTTCCACCTTTTTAATCAAGGTATTCAAGCTATGTAATTCAGGATGACACAAGTTAAAGTTTTCCAAGAAATTTTTCTGAACATTTGACCACAGCATCAGTTTGTACAGCGCATCAAGCATATCCATCACATGCAAATAACTACGCTCTGCCGTACCATCTTCGGTATCTAAAGATTGATTAAAAATTTCAAAGACATCTCGCTGATTTGCAATCACTTGGAATAAATGTTGAATCACTGATTTTGGAATGTGTTGTGTCCATTCACCCAGTTTTCCATCGGTAAATGTGCCCATGATATTCCCCAATCTTAGATTGAGAATTTGCCAATAATCATCAACCTTGAACGTATCTTGTAAAATGTGTTCGATATTCTGCTGTGCACGAATATACGGTATACCGTGTTGATATTGGAAGTCATCTTGCTCTTTCCAATCTGTACCTGATGCACCGTAGACTGTAAGCGAAGATAAATTCACCAAGCGGCGCACACCACCACGTAGCATGGCACGTAGCACACTCATGATACAGCTCAGGTTATTATTATAATATTCTAGTGGCTTATGCGCAGATTCAGACAAGCTTTTAAACCCTGCACAATGAATCACATAATCAATCGGATATTGCTCAAAGACTTTTTGCAAAGCAGGTGTATTACGTACATCAAGGCGTATAAAAGGAATATAAAGTTTTGTGATATACTCCAGTCGCTCCAAACTCTCCATCGAGGCATGTGATAAATTATCCACCAGTACCACTTCGTGTCCCTTGGACATCAGGTACAATGCGATATGGCTACCTAAGTATCCCAATCCACCTGTGACTAATATCATGTGATTTCCTCGATTTAGTTTTGTGCAAAATTAAGTTTAATTCATTTGATTTATATCGTGATTACACGTTAAGACATCAGATGTATACCATGACTGAGCACCGCCACGATGCATACTTTAATTTTAATCACCGCAGCGCCAACGACAAGATTAGCCTATCATGCTTTTCAACTGGCTTGTGCAATGAAAAGTAAGCAACAATCCTTTGAAGTATTTTTTTATCAAGATGCGGTGACGATTGCAAATGCACAGTTGTGGCATGCCGAAGATGAACTCAACCTCACCCAAGCATGGCAAACGCTCAATGTCCCACTAAACGTCTGTGTCAGTGCAGCACTCAGTCGTGGGGTAAGTGATGTAGAAAATGCCAAACGCCATCATCTTGCACATGACAATCTTGCTGAGCAATATACTTTGACAGGTCTGGGAACACTGGCTGAAGCAATCAAAAGTGCTGATCACTTATTGCAATTTTAAATATTCAGTTTAAAGATAAACCATTAATGAATCATTCTATGCGCACAGTCTTGATTATCCTCTCAAAAAACGATCAATCGACAATCAACGTCAATGAAAGCCTGTCCGCACTCATGTTATTTGCCAGTTTTGACATCAATATCCATGTGCTATTTCGTGATGCAGGATTAAGTCTTTTGGCAAGTCAGACCACGGCGAATCCACAGCTTAAACATTTCATCAAATCTACCAGTAAAATGGTAGAAAGTTTTGAATTTTATGACATTGAACACCTATACATTTTAAGCAAAGATCGCCAACATCCATTATTGAAAGATTGCAAATATGCGCTTCAAGAAGTCACGCTTGACCAAGCATTCATTGCGCAATTCGATCACATTATTCATTGGTAAGCGAGATTGACCAAATGAAGGAAAAAAAAATTAATCAACTCTTTATTTTACAAGCGAGTTACCACCGACTTGAGCATGCACTTTTCGAGCTTGCCAATATCGCAACTGATCAAGATGCTGTACTGTTATTAGAAGATGCTGTGCTTGCACAGTCACTTGATGCCATTTCCCACGTCAAAGCGATTTTTATCTTGAGTGCAGACGCAGATGCACAAAGACATCACAACACGGCTCAATTACAGTTCATCGACTATGCGGATTGGGCGGAGCTGTTGCAACACAGTCAAAAAGTACATACTTGGCAATAGGAAATTTGGAAACTACTTATGCTCGAACTCGATCACGACGGACATTTACTAAACTTCCAAGATTGGACACCTGAGGTTGCTCAGCAGTTGGCTGACACACTAGAGCTAACTTTGGACGCTGCACATTTTGAGATTCTCTATGCACTTCGTCGCTTCTATGATGAGTACGGATATGCACCTGCAACTCGTCCTTTGATTAAATATTTAAGCACAAAGGTCAATCCCGAGATTAGCAATCAGTTACTCATGCAACGCTTTAATACAGGTCTTGTGGCACGTCACCTCACCAGACTTTCGGGTTTACCAAAACCACCAAATTGCTTGTAAAATATAGTTCATTTGATCGTTTCAACTTACCAATGCAAGACAATGAGTATCATTTTAAGATGTGATCACGATTGGCAAAAGATGATCATTTTGCTCAAAAATAATTTACCTGTTCATTACAATATTTCGTTTTGTTTTTGAAATTTTTGATAGTTTTAAACATTGTAAAAAGTTACAATAAGTCGTATCTTGCTTCGATAAATCGGCAAATTTGGCTAAACTTGTCGAGATCTTGAACATTTATAATTCTTGCAAACTTTGGAATGCCGATCATGCAAACCCGCATTTTGCTTATTCATGGACCTAATCTCAACTTGCTTGGGCAACGTGAGCCTGAAGTTTACGGTTCAATGACGCTCGACGACATCAATGTCCTGTTAAAACAAAAAGCAGAATCGGCAGGCGTAATGCTTGAGTATTTCCAAAGCAATTGGGAAGGTGCCATTATTGATCGCATTCACCAAGCCAGTACCGAAAATTATCAGTTTATTATTATCAATCCAGCTGCCTTAACACACACTTCGGTTGGCGTGCGTGATGCACTACTTGGCGTCGCTATTCCCTTTATCGAAGTACATCTCTCCAATGTGCATGCACGTGAAAGCTTCCGCCATCACTCATTCCTCTCTGACAAAGCAGTCGGCGTGATTTGTGGTCTTGGCGCACGTGGTTATGACTATGCGTTAGATTTTGCTATGCAACATTTAGCTACACAACAACATAAATAGACGACTTAAGGAATTCTTTTTTATGGATATTCGCAAGATTAAAAAACTCATCGACCTCATGATTGAGTCTGACTTACAAGCCTTAGAAGTCAAAGAGGGAGATCAAGCCATTTCTCTGACGCGTCGTAATCCTGTTGTTGCTGGTACAGCACCAGTTGCTACTGCACCTGAGGCACCTGTGGTGAAATCTTCACGTGGTGCGATCGAAACTGCACCGATGGTTGGCGTGTTCTATGCTGCAGCAAATCCAGGCGAAGCGCCGTTTGTTAAAATTGGACAAACCATTTCGGCAGGTGAAACACTTGGCATTATTGAAGCAATGAAAATCATGAACCCGATTGAAGCCACACAAAGCGGTGTCATCGAAGAAATTTTGGTGAAAAATGGCGATATTATTCAATTTGGTCAACCTCTGTTCCGCTTTCGCCCTTAAGCAGTGAGGTCTAATCATGTTGCAAAAAGTACTCATTGCGAATCGTGGTGAAATTGCACTTCGCATTACTAGAGCGTGTAAAGCCTTAGGCATTAAAACGGTCGGTGTCTATTCAGATGCAGACAAAGACTTAATGCATCTTCGTTTTGTCGATGAAGCTGTTTGTATTGGTCCTGGGACAAGTAGTGAAAGTTATCTGAATATTCCTGCAATTATTACTGCTGCCGAAGTGACTGGTGCAGATGCCATCCATCCGGGTTATGGCTTTTTATCTGAAAATGCTGAATTTGCAGAGATCGTTGAAAGCTCAGGCTTTACCTTCATCGGTCCACGCCCCGAACACATTCGCCTGATGGGCAATAAAGTATCCGCCATCGTTGCGATGAAAAAGGCAGGTGTGCCAACTGTTCCAGGTTCTGCGCATGCTGTCACGCCACAAAATGCCCTCGCTGAAGCCAAAGAAATTGGCTTTCCATTGATCGTCAAAGCAGCTGCAGGCGGTGGTGGTCGTGGGATGCGTATCGTCGAACGTGTCGATACGCTGCTTGAATCTGTCCAAGCTGCACAGCGTGATGCAGAAATGTGGTTTGGTGATGACACCGTCTACATGGAACGTTTCTTACAGAAACCTCGTCATGTCGAAGTGCAAGTGCTCGCTGATGGCAATGGTCATGCCATCCATCTCTATGATCGTGATTGCTCATTACAACGTCGCCATCAAAAAGTCTTAGAGGAAGCACCCGCACCAAACTTACCTGAGCAAGCTCGTGCTGATATTTTACAAGCGTGTGTCGATGCCTGTGAACTCATTCAGTATCGTGGCGCAGGAACCTTTGAATTTCTCTATGAAGATGGAGAATTCTTCTTTATTGAAATGAATACACGTGTTCAAGTTGAGCATCCTGTGACAGAAATGATTACAGGAATTGATATTATCGAACAACAGATTCGTATCGCTTCTGGGCTCGGTTTAAACCTACAGCAAGAAGATATCGAAGTGCGTGGACATGCGATGGAATGTCGTATCAATGCCGAAGACCCACAAACTTTTTTACCATCGGCAGGAAAAGTTGAGCATTACTTTACGCCGGGTGGTGCAGGGATTCGGGTGGATTCACACCTCTATGCAGGCTATAGCATTCCACCTTTCTATGATTCGATGATCGCCAAATTGATCGCTCACGGCAAAGATCGTGAAACCGCATTGGCAAGGCTTAGTCAAGCCTTAGATGAAATGGTCATCACTGGTGTGAAGACCAATATTCCGTTGCATAAGAATATTATTCTACGTGATGCAAAGTTTTGTGAAACAGCAATGGATATTCATTACTTGGAAAAGCATCTGCTTAAACCATTTATGCCCCAAGAAAAAAAGTAAGCTCATCGCTTACTTTTTTACTTTATATATGTCAAAAGTAATCACTAAACAAATTATGGCAATTGCTTATTCAATGTTGCAAAGCAATTCTCACCACGCTGATTGCCACAAAATTGAATTTGATTTGGATTGAGCCATTTCACAAAAAATTGTTGAATCTCACCAGTTTGATCCTGCTGAACGCCTGAACAATCCATTTCATTGTTATCATATTTGATTTGAAAAATCAGCGTCGGCAAATATTCACTGCGATTACTTGGTGCTTGATATTGATATTGCCCTATAGACCACTCTGAATCACTTTTGATCACCACATTATTTTCACCACTAAAATTATAATACTCGACACAGCTTTGGTTTTTTGGGATTTCCATACCCCATAAGCCCATAATCTCAGGTCGTGTTTGAATATTAATTTTTGAACTATTGGCAGCAGCGACGAGCTCTTGCGCATCATCATTAGTCATTTGTTCATTATTTTGCGCCTGTGCAGCCTGCGTGTCCGCAGTTTGCGCCAAAGTGAGCGTACTTGATACGCCAAGCGACAACAACATTGCCGCCATAACTACATTTTTTTTCATCACAGTCATGTCAAATCAAAAACTATCCTCAATCAAACTTAGCACAGTTTTTTGAAAATGTGTTTTAGTTTAACGATATAAAACAATTCAACGAATCACTTTTTTGATGGGTTTATTCATCCATTCTGAACAACTATTCTTCGATTTGCTCGAATACACATTGCGCAGTCTAAAATGATCCTTTAGCATCATTAACATAGCTTGAAACACGGATGTAAGCCTAAGACTTTGTTCTTGAAAAAGCTGAGTTGCACAAAAGATTACAAAAAGGAAAGATGATGAAATTTGAAGAATATATACAATATGACGCATTAGGACTTGCAGAACTGGTGCAATCTAAACAAATACAAGCCAGTGAATTGCTTGAAATCGCAATTAATCGTGCGGAAAAAGTCAATCCAAAGATCAATGCGATTATCACACCAATGTATGACCGTGCAAGAAATAAGGCAAATTCCACCAATTCAGGCATTTTTGCAGGTGTACCCTTTCTTGCCAAAGACTTATTCCAAGAGTATGCAGGTGTACCGTCAAGCTACGGTAGCAATGCTTATATTCGTCAGCAATACACTCCAAAAGAAAATTCAGAAATCGTCAACCGCTGGGAAAATGCAGGTGTACTCAGCTTTGGGCTAACCAATACGCCTGAGCTTGGTATCAAAGGCGTCACCGAACCTGTCGCTTGGGGAGCATGCAAAAATCCGTGGCATCTCAAACATAATAGTGGTGGTTCATCAGGTGGCTCTGCCTCAGCCGTTGCAGCAGGAATTACACCGATCTCAGGCGCAAACGATGGTGGTGGTTCGATTCGTATTCCTGCGTCGTATTGTGGGTTATTCGGACTTAAGCCAAGTCGAGGTCGAACGCCGTGGGGACCGAATCGCAGTGAGCTGATGCACGGTGCTGCGACACAGCATGTCCTGACCAAATCTGTGCGTGATAGTGCTGCGATGCTTGATGTGATTCATGGCTTTGAAACCAGTTCGCTGTTTCGCCTACCTGATCCTGAACAAAGCTATTTAGAATTGATTCAACGCCCTGCTCAACCGTTAAAAATTGCGTATTCAACCGTTTCACCTGTGGGCACTAAAGTGTCTAAAGATGCGTTAAACGCCATCAAACAAACGCTAAAATTATTAGAATCGCTCGGACATCATGTGATCGAGGATCAACCAAATATCAACGGTACACAACTCGCCAAAGACTTTGTTACCACATGGTTTAGTCAATGTGCACATAACCTTTATCAAACCAAACTCGATCTCGGCAAAGGTGTACGTGACAGTGATTTTGAACTGGATACACGTGTCATTGCGGCTTTCGGAGCCAATACATCGGCTGTGGACTATATCCATAATTTGCAGAATTGGGGAAAATATGTCACCGCAATGAATCATTTCTTCAATCGCTATGATCTCTATCTTGTACCAAGTACTGCGACGGTTGCCCCAAAAAATGGAGAAGTTTCCACACCAAGTTGGCAAAAACCAATTCTCAAAACTTTGTTGACTTTAGGAAAAGCCGATTGGCTTGCACAAGGCGCACTCATGGAACAGCTCATTAAAGATAATCTCAAGTGGGTACCATTTACGCAACTTGCCAATATCACAGGTCTACCTGCCATGTCCGTGCCGTTGTATTGGAATAAGCATAATCTGCCTTTAGGCTCACAATTTATTGCGCCGTTTGCTCGGGAAGATCGCTTATTACAATTGGCGCATCAGTTAGAAATGGCGCAACCGTGGAAATCAAATTATCAAAATATTGTGGTTTAAAATGTTTTTTCAGTACAGATTTTAAGCTGACGTTTAATTTTGACTTTTAGTTTTGGAAATACGCATCAAAACGAATCGCATCACCTTGCCACTGATGGTCGGGTGTTTGGTCATCTAAAAAAGTCGCATGTTTTGGGCGTTTCACAATCACACGTTTGACTTTGGATTTGGCAAGATCAAGCAAGGCATCGCCCAAATCCATTTCACCATCTTCTGGTAAAAGCAAGTGTAACAGTTGCATCTGCTTTTTAACTTGCGCCTGTTTTTTCTCTGATTTTTGATTGTGATCTCGTGCAGGAAACATCGGATCAAGATAAACCACATCGGCTTGATCTTGTGCTATTTCAGTTAAATATTGCGCTGAATCTTGATGAATCACGGTTATTCGTTGTGTAATTTTGCCTAAAAAATCATGCCTTTCTGCTTGTTTTTTTGCAGATTCTAGCAAAGCAAAAAGAATCGGGTGACGCTCAAGCAAAATCACTTCTGCGCCAAGTGATGCCATCAACAAACTGTCATGCCCAAGCCCTGCAGTGGCATCAATTATTTTTATTGATGGATTGAGTTGCGGTTTAATCTGACATGCCCGAGCGATCAATTCATTCTTAGGATTAGCACGTTTCAACCTTGGCACTTCATTTTGCCATGCAGGTTGCATTTTCATGCCATTTGCAGTGAGCCAAAGCCCATCCTCATCCACCATCAGTGACAAATTAGGATTGAATTTTAAAAACTTATTATTAATTTTTTCTACTTCGATCAACTGACTTTGCACTGCCAAATCTGCAAGTCGAAATTGCCAATATTGTGCATTCTCGACATGTTCAGTCGTATGATGAATCGACCACAACGCTGAATCTGACTTCGGCAATTGATCGTTAAATGACATGTTGCTTACCAAAGTTTCCAACCTGTCAAGGCAAACAATAAAATGATTAAACCTGATGCAATGCGATACCACGCAAAGATCATAAAATCACGCTTCGCCACATACGCAACCAAAACACGAATCAAAATCAGCGCGGAGATAAATGAAACAATCACACCGACTGCGATCACCATCCAATCGGTCGTACCTTGCAACACATGACGACTTTGCCAACCATCAAGTAATCCCGCACCAACAATCACAGGAATACCGAGGAAAAATGAAAACTCAGTCGCTGCCTTACGAGATAGGCCGAGCATCATACCACCAATAATCGTCGCCCCTGAGCGTGATGTGCCTGGAATCAACGACAACACTTGGATTAAACCAATATAGATCGCTTGCTTATAGCTGATATTTTCAACTTCAGGCGCATTGATCGCACGTGGGTTTTTCTCTACCCACCAAATAATTAGACCACCGACGATTAAACCAATCGCCACCGTAATGTCATTAAACAACACATCTTTAACCCATTGCCCAAAGGTTAAGCCCATGAGGATGATCGGAATGGAGGCCAAAATCAACCCAAGCCCTAAGCGACGACCTTGTTCCTCACCGGTAATAATCCCAGTCGCAGCGCCCCACAGCCTTGTCCAATATTCATAGATCACCGCAGCAATGGCACCCATCTGAATCACCACCACAAACATGGCACTTTTTTCTGGTGTCCAAAAGTCCATCAACTCCGAGGCGAGAATCAAATGCCCTGTACTGGAGATCGGCAAAAATTCGGTGATACCTTCGACGATACCCATGATGATGGCTTTGATAAACAGTAGTAAATCCATGTGTAATGCCTAAAACAATAATCTGAATGTGGTTTAAAGGATAAATATTAAATTGAACTTAAGACTTGCCCTGCTCGGCAATTTTTTTCCACGCATTATCCCGCAGATAAACAGGCAATGCTTGATCCGCCGATACGCTACGCCCCGCCAACCATTCTGCTTTGGCAATTTCAGCGATATCTATGGCATTGGCATAATACAGATTTTCAGCACAAGTATGACCAAGCAAATTCGCTCCTGTGCCAACCACATTGACATCAAACGGTGCATTCAGTTGCATCATGGCTTGATCGTAACCCAGTAATTGTTCAACACCGTGTAACTGCATAATGCCATGATCATCGACAGCGAATTGCCCGAAATAGACTTCATTCATACGGGCATCAATGACCGCAGTGACTTCTGAAAGTTTTGCATCTTGATAGGCATGTTGCGCCAATGCTTGTAAGGTCGATACAGGAATGACAGATAAATCATTCGCCCACGCAAGCGCCTGCGTTACAGCAGCATTAATCCGCACCCCACTAAATGAACCCGGTCCACGACTAAATGCGATCGCAGAAATATCTTGCCATGTACTTTTCGATTCTGCTAAACCACGTTCGATCATCGGCAAAATCTGCTGGGTTTGCATCCGTGCTTCATGATGATGCTCAAAAAACAAGGTTTGCGTTGCATCAACAATGGCAACCGAGCATTGTTCGTTAGCTGTTTCTAGGGCGAGAATTTTCATAGGATTATCAGGTCAATTCCAAGCAAATAAAAAACAGGAAATTTTTCAAAAAATTTGCCTGCTATGATACGCCAGTTGGATATTTTAAAAAGTATTTTTATCAGACCGACTGTACAAAAGTCGGAACAATCCCAAACACCTGAGAAATATCAACTGATCTTAGAGAGCTTTCTAAAAGCAAACGAGTAGCGTAAATTTCAAGACGCACCTCGCACAGCAACCGCAGTGTACATAGAGTACATGAGGATTGCGAGCAAGGAGCAACGCAGAAATTTGCCTACGTAGTTGGTTTTGGATGCTCTCGACATCAGTCCAATGAAAATGGCGTCAACTCATCCCGAAATTTCTTAAAGTGATGTGCATAATGTATCGCACTCATCGTAATCATTTGCGCCACTTGCTCTGAAGCTTGCTTAACGATTTGTCCCGGTGAACCCATCACGATCGAATTATCGGGAATTACTTTCCCTTCTGGAATCAAAGCATTGGCACCGATGATGCAGTTTTTACCGATCACTGCACGATTCAGAATCACCGAGTTAATCCCGATCAACGTATTATCACCAATGGTGCAGCCGTGTAGCATCGCCTGATGTCCGACAGTCACATGCTTACCGACATTCAGCTCAATGCCTGCATCGGTATGTAGCACTGCATTTTCTTGGATGTTGCTCATATCGCCGATACGAATCATCGAATTGTCACCACGAATCACAGCACCAAACCAAATGCTGACTTCACTGCCCAGTTCGACCTGTCCAATGACTGTGGCATTATCAGCTACCCAACCATTCCACGGTTGGACGGTTGTGGTTGGATGCAAATCTCCGAGTTGGTATATCATGGCTAAAATCCTTTTTAAAAAATAATGTGAAGGGTTTGGCTAAGACTAAAAACATGTCACAAAGACAAATAGATTAATCGTCTAGATCTAAACTGGTGTCAAAATCCGAATCAATCCTAGAATCCATATTCGGTGCTTGAACCAAAAATGGCCAGTCTTTATGACATTTTAATCCACGACGAAGCAATGTCACCATAATCCGAGCGGTCATCCCCCAAATGATTTCATTATCAAAGCGAAAACTCGGCATATACAAATCATGCTCTGCGAATCTGACCAAATAGGCATGTGGCGGACTTTGGATAAATTCTTGCAGTGGCACATAAAAGATGCGATCAATCTCCGCAGGCTCGGCGACCAGATTCACTTCAGGAGGAATCACGCCAACAATCGGTTTAACACGTAGTCCCGAGCGTGCCTGTTGCATCGGAAGCTCGCCAAGTAATTGCACATCAAAAGGGTTAAGCGCAGTTTCCTCCTGTGCTTCACGAAGTGCTACCACGATATTACTGGTATCTGCCCGCTCACGACGACCGCCAGGGAAAGACACCTCTCCTGCATGGTGACGCATCTGTGCTGCACGGCGAGTCAATAAAATCCGAGGTATTGGTTCTTGCGTGATTGCAATCAATACCGCCGCATCCGCCGATTGGGTGCGAGGTTGAAATGATAAATTTTGCTGTAATTGTTCGATCAATTGATCTTGTTCAAACAATTTTTGCATGCGAGTTTCCTATACCTGTTCAGCTTTACTTCAGATGCTTATCTAAGCAGATATAGCACAGTTGTAGGTGCGTTGGGAATTTTTTTGCGTTATGCTCACTAGGAATCTTGGACTCTTGAAATATACGAATAATTTATGAGCTTTTGTAGCAATTGCGGACAGCCGACTGAATATAAAATCCCGCTAGGTGATCACCAAACTCGTGAGGTTTGCCCTGCCTGCAAAATAGTACATTATGTCAATCCGAAACTGATCTGCGGTGCACTTGCCCTATGGGAGGACAAAGTATTGCTCTGTCGCCGTGCCATCGAGCCACGCTATGGGCTATGGACATTGCCTGCGGGTTATATGGAATTACTCGAAACGATGGAAGAAGGTGCAGCTCGGGAAACTCGTGAGGAAGCCGAAGCCGAGATTGAGGTCGAACAACTATACTGCATGTACAATATCCCACGCATCGGGCAGATTTATGTGTTATTTAAAGCCAAATTAATCGAAGGCAAATTTGGAACTGGTGAAGAAAGTATCGAATCCCGCTTGTTTGAGGAACATGAAATTCCGTGGAATGATCTTGCTTTTCCAAGTGTGAAGCGAACTTTAGAGCATTATTTTGAAGATCGTAAAACTTTAAAAAATACAGACCAATTTCCAACCCATTTGGAAACTTTGGGCACACGTTTAGACCAAACTGGATAAACTCAACGCATTTATTTTAAAACCAAAATTCAACTTTGTCGGGTCAGTAAAAATTCCGCAATCGTTTGTAAAGCCTGCGTATTGCCCTGCATTTTATTGAGTGCGTCCATCGCTTGATCATGCAACTGCTGTGCATATTGTTGCGCATTGTCCAAGCCCATCAAGGCAGGATACGTCGATTTTTCCACTTGTTGATCTTTGCCTGCGGTTTTACCGAGCACTTCGGTGTCTGCGGTAATATCCAAAATATCATCTTGAACTTGGAAAGCGAGCCCAAGCGCACGACCAAACTGACGCAATGCCGAGAAATCTTGATCCGCTTTCGGCAATACCGTCACCGCCCCCATCATGATCGCTGCTTGAATGAGCGCACCTGTTTTATTCAGGTGAATCTGTTCTAAATGATCTTGCTCTACCAACTTGCCTTCGGCTTGTAAATCCATCACTTGACCATTGACCATTTTGCTACTTGCCGTAGCGAGGATTTGCATCTGTCTTAAACGAATTTGATCATTATTCTGTGTATTTTCTATACTGAGCTTGTCGATGCTTTGCATATCATCAAATAACCGACTACCCAACACTTCAAACGCCATCGACTGCAATACATCTCCTGCCAACAACGCCGTCGATTCACCAAATGCCACATGACAAGTCGGTTGACCACGGCGCAAGGCATCATTGTCCATACAGGGCAAATCATCGTGACACAGCGAGTAACAATGAATTAGCTCAACTGCTACCGCCGCACGACGCACTGCAGGATTGAAATATTTGGAATTTTTTTCTAAATCATTCAGCTCAGAGCTGGCGTAACACAACGCAGGTCGAACTCGTTTCCCACCAAGCATCACTGCATGATGCACTGCTTCTTTCAGTGGACTGGTTAATGCAAATTGATCAAGACAAAATTGCAAATCAGCTTGAATCTGTTGTTGTGCATGTTTTAATACGTCAGGAATCGTCATGGTTCTACTCGTTACATCAGCTCTACAGATTTGAATTAGGCTTTTTTTACAAATTCAGATTTAAGTTTCATCGCACCGATGCCATCAATTTTACAATCAATATCATGACCGTCTGCTGCATCTGCGATTAAGCGAATATTTTTGACTTTGGTACCGACTTTGACCACTGAGGAAGAGCCTTTAATTTTTAAATCTTTAATCACTGTTACCGTATCACCGTCGTTAATCACATTGCCATTAGCATCTTTGATAACATAATCTTCAATTACCTCACCCTCTCGCCACTCATGTGCGCATTCAGGACAGATCAATAGATCGCCATCTTGATAGGTATAGGTGGATTGACATTCTGGGCAAGCAGGAAGTGCGGTGTCTAAAGACATAACGGAGTAAACTCAATCTTTTGAATGTTTAGATTGTTATTATAGTGGTATATGCTTTAAAAGTCGTATAAAAAAGCCCAAATCATGTTTTGATTTAGGCGCTTTTGTTTGTGTACTAATTTATTTGTGTATTAAGACTCTTAAAATTTATTCGCCAGTATCTTCTAACAGTGCACTACTCATACCCACCGTGTTGAAGCCACCATCAACGTAGAGAATTTCCCCTGTAATCCCTGACGCCCACGGCGAGCATAGAAATAATGCCGCATTACCCACCTCTTCAATGGTGACATTACGTTGTAATGGCGCAGTTTTTTGATTGGCATCAAGCATTTTGCGGAACGATTTAATCCCGCTAGCTGCCAAAGTGCGAATAGGTCCTGCAGAAATCGCATTAACACGAATGCCTTCTGCGCCAAGACTTGAGGCAAGATAACGTACACTCGCTTCAAGTGAAGCTTTAGCCAATCCCATAACATTATAGTTTGGTAAAACACGCTCTGAACCTTGATAAGTCAGCGTCAGCAAACAACCCTGACGTGCTGTCAATAACGGACGTGCCGCACGTGCCATCGCAATAAAGCTGTAAGAGCTAATATCATGGGCAATTTTAAAGCCTTCACGACTGGTCACTTCGGTAAAATCGCCGTCCAAAGTTTCCGCAGGTGCAAAACCGATCGAATGCACCACACCATCCAAGCCATCCCAATGTTTTGCCAAATCGGCAAAGGCTTGATCAATCTGCGCATCATCTGCCACGTCACATGGGAAAACCAACTCAGAACCGAGCTGTGCAGCAAACTCATCAACACGTTTTTTTAATTTGTCATTTGGATAGGTAAAGGCAAGCTCAGCACCCTCACGATGTAAGGCATGCGCAATACCATAGGCAATGGATAATTTACTCGCAACTCCTGCGATTAAAAAACGTTTTCCTGCGAGTAAGCCCTGACTCATATCTTGCACCATTTACTTTTATTTAAAATTAACCGCATGATGCCGAACTTTGCTACATGCTGTAAAGGTTGAAATCTTCCAAAATTATTGAAAATTGTTTGTGATGTTCACATGACTTAATATTTTTCAAACTCACAATGAACGCATAAAAAAAGCCCTGCATCTGCAAGGCTCTCATAATATTGAGTGGCTTTGAAATTAGTCGCTACTGAGCAAACCAATCAAACGTAGGAATGACACATACATCCATACCAATGTTGCAAGCAGTGCAATACCACACAACCATTCAAAGCTTTTTGGTGCACCGTTCGCCGCACCATTTTCGATCAAATCAAAATCCAAGATCAGATTCAATGACGCAATGATCGCTACAAAAGCCGCAAAGCCAATGCCTAACCATGTGCTTTCAAACAATCCTGGAATAGTGCTTTTGAATGCCAACACCATGATCCACTGCACGATGAATACAGCCATGATCGCAAGCGTTGCAGAGATCACTACCGCCTTAAACTTCGCAGTTGCACGGATAATACCTGTGCGGTACAACGCAAACATGGTCAATGCCGTGATAAATGTTGCCAATAAGGCTTGTGAAGCAACACCCGGGAAACGAGCTTCAAAGAATAAAGAAATACCACCTAAGAACACACCTTCTAAAAGTGCATAAGGAATGGCAAGCGTCGGTGCAAGATTGGCCTTAAAGGTCGCAATCAATGCCACCACAAATGAACCAATACCGCCGACAATCAAACCGCCGAACGCAAGACTGCTATTACCAGTCATGTTACAGAAGATGTAGAAAGCGATACCGAGGACAGCAGCAATCACAGTCATTAGTACAGATTTTTGCACAGCACCTTCAACCGTCATCGGATCGCTACGATCCGCAACGACTTCCGCTCGGGTAAAAATTGGATTATTACTTTGCATATTTTTTATCCTGTATGGCTTAAATCCTAAATTGATTTAATCCGAAGTTGAATTTTAATAAATGGTTGAATAAATCATTTCTATTGCGCATTCTTCTCGTTGCCTCAATAAAAATGATTATGATTTGAGTACAATTCTTCGCTAGATTAGCATACTCAAACATGCACCGTGTAGCTTTATTTTACACAGCGTAAGCATCTGAATTATTTTAAAAAATTAATAAAATTTGACAACTTATTCTACTCGAAAGAAATATTCACGATAATATTTCAACTCACGGATCGAATCTCGAATATCATCGAGTGCCAAATGTGAGGCATCTTTTTTCAGACCACTCATGATTTCAGGGCGCCAGCGTTTCGCCAACTCCTTCACCGATGACACATCAAGATTACGATAATGGAAAAATTGCTCAAGCTCAGGCATCAGACGATGCATAAATCGGCGGTCTTGGCAGATCGAGTTACCACACATCGGCGAAGTTTTGGCATTGACCCATTTTTTTAAGAATTCTAAGGTCTGCACTTCGGCATCACGTGCCGTCAGCTGACTACGGCGCACACGAGCGGTCAGTCCAGATTGACCATGTTGTTTGGTATTCCACTCGTCCATAGCGTTCAACACCGTATCCGCCTGATGAATGGCTAGCATTGGGCCTTCTGCCAAAATATTTAAATGATCATCAGTGACAATGGTTGCTATTTCTATAATCTGATCATTGTCGGTATCCAAACCGGTCATCTCAAGATCAATCCAAATCAAACGTGTATCAGCAGTGCTCGTCATGAATAATATGCTTATCAGTAAATTTTAGCCTTACATACTAACAAACTTATGGCTAAAAAAAATGATTTTCCGTTGTGCGAAAGTCTTCGCTTCGTGGTATTTTTGCCAGTCTGTATATTTTGAATGAAATGAGTGGATGGCTTTAATCCGTAAACGTCGTTTGACTGATCAACAGCAACGTCGTATCGCCAAGCAACAAAAAAACCGCCAAGAAGAATTTGATGCCGATTTCGACATTGAAGGCTTGGTGGTGCAACATTACGGACGCCAGCTTGAAGTGCAAGTCTGCTCATTGCCGAAACAAGAGCTACTACAACCACAGCAACCCGAAAATTCAAACAACAATAATTTAAATAGCGAAAGCGAAGTCTTTTGGCGTCCAATCGTTTTAGGGGAAATTTGGCGCTGTCATACGCGTACCAACCTCGACAGCCTCGTCACTGGGGATCGAGTCACTTGGCAAGCCGATCCCAATACAGGCTTAGGCGTGATCACTGCTATTCATCCCCGCACATCTCTGCTCAGCCGACCTGACCGCTATCACAAACTGAAACCTGTGGCAGCCAATGTCAGCCTGATCGTGATCGTTTTTGCGCCGATGCCTGAGCCGTCTGCGATGCTGATTGATCGCTATCTGGTGGCGTGTCACGATGCGGATATTCAACCGTTATTGGTACTCAATAAAGCCGACTTGTTACAATCAAATCAATTACAATCCGATTTAGTTGAATCTGAACCGACCTTGCAATTATTACAGCAATATCAAAATCTTGGCTATGACAGCTGTATTAGCCAAAGTGAAGCGGATGAAGACAGTCCATACCATCCAAAGCATTTGCTGGAAAAATTTACTGGGCAAACGGTGGTATTCGTTGGGCAGTCTGGTGTCGGTAAAAGCTCGCTGATTAACACCATCATTCCTGATGCAGCGCAGAAAACCAATATTATTTCGGAAAACTCCGCACTGGGTCAGCACACCACCACATCTACCCGCTTGATTCAATTCAATGAAAACTCGGCCATTATCGACTCACCGGGGATTCGTGAGTTTGGTTTGTGGCATTTGTCTAAAGATGCGATTTTGTCAGGATTTCCAGAGTTTGTTGACTATTATGGGCAATGCCAATTCCGCAATTGCACTCATCAAAATGAAAAAAACTGCGCCTTACAACTCGCTGCCGAAGAAGGCAAAGTCGATCAACGTCGTCTTGATAGCTTGATTCGTCTGCTCAATGAATCTAGCGAATCGGAAAAAATTTAGACTATTTCGACAAGCACGCTTGAAGTTCACTGTTCCATCACTATATATGCGTTATACTGTGCTCGCTTTTGAAAAAGACATAAGGTGAAATGTGGAACGTTGGCTAGAGTTTATGGGAAATCATCCCATTTTATTTGGTATTTTAGGGGTATTGATTGTCCTGTTTTTTGTGATGGAAAGTCGCCGTAGCGGTCGCAAAATTTCCCCACAATCTTTAGGCATTTTGACCAAAGCACAAAATGCAATGCTAATCGACCTACGTGATGGCAAAGATTTTAAACAAGGTCACGTCAGCGGTAGTCGCAATATTCCATATAGCCAACTCGACGCACACGTTGAGGAGCTCAAAGCCAGTGATCGTCCACTGATCTTCATCTGTAATCTTGGTCAAGTCGCAGGCACAGCCTTGCAAAAAGTCGGTCATGCAGACAGCTATCGTCTAGACGGTGGCATCATGAACTGGAAAGGTCAAGGTCTGCCATTGGTCAAAACGGCTGAAGGCAAAAACAGCAAATCTCACAAATAGGAGCATCTCATGACTGCAAATGTTGTCGTTTACTCAACCTCGGTCTGCCCTTATTGTGTTCGCGCGAAACAACTGCTTGAGCGCAAAGGCGTAGCATATAAAGAAATTAACCTGTCTACCGAAGCACCTGAAGTGCGTATCGAATTGATGCAACGCACCAATCACCGCACCGTGCCACAGATTTTTATCAATGATGAGTTTATCGGTGGCTTTGATCAGTTGTATGCGCTAGAGCGTGATGGTCAACTGGATAGCAAACTCAACGCATCTTCTTAATTTTTAATGGTTTTAGGATCACATTGTGTTTCTTTTAGAATTTAAAATTCACTGAAGCGCAATGTGTTCAAGTTAAAATAAAGCATTTACTTCATCCTTCAACACTGTACATAGGAATAGACAATGAGCGAAGAACAACAAGCACAACCACAATTGGCATTAGAACGTATTTACTTAAAAGATGCTTCTTTTGAAGTGCCTGGGGCAAGCGTATTTACCAAAGAATGGCAACCTGAGTTAAATATCAACCTCACTTCTGCAGCACAGCAAATCGACCCAACGCATTATGAAGTAGCGTTGAAAGTCGTTGTAACTGCGAAGAATGAAGGCGAAACTGCATTTATCGCAGATACCACACAAGCAGGTATTTTCTTGGTGGAAAACGTAGAACAAGAGCGTATGCCGTACATTCTTGGTGCATACTGCCCGAACATCTTGTTCCCTTTCCTGCGTGAAGCGGTGAACGATCTTGTTTGTAAAGGTAGCTTCCCACAATTGCTACTTAGCCCGATCAATTTCGATGCTGAGTTTGAGGCAAATATGCAACGTGCGCAGCAACAACAAGCGGATGCAGAAGGTCAAGCCTAAACTTACGCTATATTGAATACGGAAAACCACAGCTTAGGCTGTGGTTTTCTTTTTAAAATTCTCTTAATTAATAAAAGCATATTTCTCATTTACAAATTATTTTATAATCGCATCGGTGAAAAGGATGCGCACATTTCATTTGCTCTACATATGCAAGGTAGCCTTGGCACATCAAATTTCGACTTGCAAAGAGGAAAGCTGAATTAAACTAGCAGGCTTATTCTCATACTGCATCCGAATTTTTAGCCCTGCTTTCAAATGTTGGTAGGCTTCTTCAATAGTTTTGACATAAATATAGTTTCTCGAAAATCGATCTTTGCTCACTACGAACAAACCATTTTTAGCTTTATAAGGAACGTGATGTAATCCCTTTAATTTTCCAGATTTAGCTGTATATGTGAGTTTCATAATGACTCCTTTTGTCATTAGTTTTGATAAGTTTTAATAATAATTTGTGTTCTTAGGCTTTTCTTAGGCTTTTTTAAATTATTTTTTCAATTTAAAAACAGATAGTTATAAAATTAAGATAGCCACTTCAGCCGTACATGACTTCTAATAAAGAGGTTTTAAGGTATTATTCAACTCCATTATTTGTTCGGATAAGTTTATATTAACGTCTAATCAACTAAAAGATGAACTTGAAAGTTTAGGATTTAAATTACTACCTAATGCAAAATTCTATCGTTTCGCACATGACTCTCTGCCTAATGGCTTAATATTACATATCCATAAATTCAGAGAAACGATGGACTGTAATTTAGCGTTACCAATAACTTATGAAGAAGTATCTAAGAAATATTCCCTAGAAGAACATGATTTTGAACTTGCAGATAATAAGGCGGAAAACTCAAATTATAAAGGTTATCCTTACTACGATAATGATAATGCTAAAACAAGCAAACCAGCCCTTCATTATAAAATTAAAAATCGTACCGGTTTACTTAATCTCTTAGACTTAATTCTGAATTTGGAGATCAAAGATAGTGAAAAGCTAGATTTAGACTTAAATCATAGTTTTTCATCCACTGAAAAAGAAGCCCTTATTAATGCTCGAATAGGACAACAAAATTTCAGAAAAAGCCTACTGGATTATTGGAAGGGTTGCTCTGTTACTGGTTGTAATTTTGAGCCAATACTTGTAGCTTCACATATTAAGGGCGAATTCAAACATGAGGTGCGACAGTTTGAAAAGTCTTATGATAATCAACAAGCTGAGCAAATTTCTCTAATGGTGTAAGCCAATCTAACGCTTTTCTAGGACGAGTATTCAGTGACATGGCAACTTGATTTAAATAATGCTGATCTGCCTGATTTAAATCAATCCCTTTAGGTAAATATTGCCTAATTAAACCATTCATATTTTCGCATGTGCCTTTTTGCCAGGGTGAATGTGGGTCACAGAAATATACATCTATGCCTAAATCTTCTTCGAGTATTTTATGTTCTGACATCTCACGTCCACGGTCATAGGTCAACGTTTTACGCAGTTCTGCAGGTAAATATTTCAGAGCTTCAGTTAAAGCCTTGCGCACTGATTCTGCCTTTGCATCAGGTAATGTTGCCAAGATACAGAGCCGTGTATTTCGTTCAATAAGTGTTGCTATCGAACTTTTATTGTCTTTACCTTTAATTAAATCAGCTTCCCAATGACCCGGTATTTTTCTTTCTTGAACTTCGGCTGGGCGCTCATGAATAGTTTTAATATCCTGTAATATAGAATCTTTTTTAGGTTCACCGTTAGCTTTTCGCTTTTTATTTTCATGACGTAGACAGGATAATAAGTCTTTTTTCAACTCACCCTTGGGTAATGCTCGTATCGTTGAATAAATCGTTGTATGGCTTACATTCATTGTTTGATCCAAATCAGGAAATGTCTTTAAACGCTTTGCTATTTGCTGAGGAGACCATAAACAACGGATCGCTTCAACAATAAATTTCCAGAGGATTGAATCGATTTTGAGTTTTCTGTGACCACGTCTACGTCTAGCAAAAGTGTTATCAGAAGCATATTGAGCTTGATAAACGTCATTGATGCTATTTCTTTTAAGCTCACGATAGATCGTACTAGGATGTCTTTTAATAAGTTCAGCAAATTTTCTGGCTGAAAAGCCTTCTTTTCTTGACTCAAGCATTAATGCAGTACGATCTTCAAAGTTAAGATGATGGTATGACAATTTTATATACTACATAAACCCTTTAAATTAATTAGGTGGTTTATGTCGCACTTCAAGTTTTACTCTGCCAAGCCTTGGAGAGAAACAAAGGATAGTGCCAAGCATTGTTTAAATATTGATAATGGTCTAATTCTAACTCCAAATCTGGATAAAGCATTTGATAAGGGCTTGATAAGTTTTTCTGATGAAGGACAAATATTAATTAACAGCAACCTATCAAGCTCAACACTTCAAACACTTGGATTACACAAAGACATGAAATTACTTAAGAAAATGAATCCATCTCAGAAGGAATATATGGCTTGGCATAGGGAATACTATTCTTTCTAAGAAAAATAAAGTTATTAAGACACAGGCACATGCTTATCCAAGGCTTCAGCAATCGCCTCAACCAACTGTTTCGCAATCTCATGTTTTGAGGCTTTCTCAAGCTCTTGTTTTTGCATTTGATATTGCTCAGCAAAGAACACCACCATCGCATTCTCATCCGAGGCAAAGCCAATATCCGCACGTGATACATCATTACATGCGATCATATCGAGCTTTTTCGCTGTGAGTTTGCCTTGCGCATAATCTTCTACATTTTGCGTTTCCGCCGCAAAGCCAACGGTAAACGGACGTTTATCCAACTGTGCAATGGTCGCCACAATATCAGGATTTTTTACCAAAGCGACTTGTAGCTCATCCCCTGCTTTTTTGATTTTATGTTCTGCAACTTGCGCCACACGATAGTCCGCTACCGCAGCGGTAGCGATAAACACATCCGTACCATTTTCCACCAGTTGCATGCTGTGCTTGAGCATCTCTTGTGCCGATTGCACTTTGATACGGCTTACGCCGTTTGGTGTATCAAGGCTCACGGGTCCAGAAATCAGAGTCACATCTGCTCCTGCCGCATAGCATGCTTCTGCAATGGCAAAGCCCATTTTCCCTGTACTATGATTGGAGATATAACGTACTGGGTCGATCGCTTCACGAGTTGGTCCTGCGGTGATCACCACATGTTGCCCTGCGAGTAAGCCGAATTTTTCTGAGATTTCACGCTCAGCTTGGGCAAAGAAATCATTGACCCACTGCGCAATATCTTCAGGCTCAGCCAAGCGCCCTAGACCGACATCACCACAAGCTTGCTCGCCTGCTTCTGGCATCACCACATGCACACCATCTTGCACCAATGTTGTCAGGTTACGTTGTGTCGATTTGGCTGCCCACATCTGCTGATTCATCGCAGGCGCAACCCAGACAGGTGCTTTGGTCGCAAGATATAAGGTGCTGAGCAAGTCATCCGCTAAGCCATTGGCAAACTTCGCCAAAGTATCGCAACTGGCAGGTGCGATCAATAACAAATCCGCCCAGCGAGCCAGCTCAATATGTCCCATGCCTGCTTCGGCTTCGGGATCGAGAAGCGCAGTATGCACTGGATTGCCCGATAAAGCCTGAAAAGTCAGCGGTGTGATAAACGCCAATGCGCCTTCGGTCATCACCACACGCACGTCAAAACCAAAATCTTTTAAGCGACGTACCAAGATGGCACTTTTATAGGCGGCAATGCCACCAGTAACACCGAGGACGATACGACGAGTTTTTAACGCTTCTGCTTCGAGCTTCATTTCGAGCCTAATCCTTGCTAAATCAGCACAGTGAAATTATGCGTGATACATCGTGTTATATAAATCATGCTTTATAAAACATTGCAACGGCGCTCACAATAGCATTAAATAAGCCATTGCCCAAGCCATAATTTTTCACGATGATTGATAAAAAGCAAAGTAAAACAATGACGAAATCCAATGATTTAACAGTACTTCAACCATCGAAACAATCCATCAAACATTGGCCTGCGGGCGAACAGCCTCGTGAGCGATTGTTACAAGATGGTGGTCATGTACTCTCGGATGCGGAGCTATTAGCGATCTTTCTACGTACAGGCTATAAAGAGCATAGTGCGGTAGAAATGGCTCGACAGATGTTGCATCACTTTGGTGGATTACGGCAAATCCTCGATGCCACACCTGATGAAATTATCGCATTTAAAGGTATGGGCATGGGGAAATCGGCGCAATTGCTTGCCAGTAAAGAGCTTGCTCAGCGTTATTTACAAGAGCAATTACAAACGGTGGAATCTTTAGATAATGTGCAACTCATTGTCGATTTTCTTAAGATGAAATTGCGCGCTGAACGCCAAGAGCTTTTTGCGATTTTGCTGTTAAATCAACATTGTCAATTTATTGAATTTAAAGTGCTATTTCACGGTACATTGAGTCAATGTTCAGTTTCAACGCAGGAAATCATTCGCTATGCCTTGGAACATCATGCGCATCATTTGATTGCAGTGCACAATCATCCGCAAGGTCACGCTCTGCCATCGCCCGAAGATTTACAATTTACTGCAAAACTGGCGCAAGCCTGCAAACTGCTTGATATGCAACTGTCTGACCATTTTATCATTAGTCAAAATGAATATTTCTCCTTTGCCGAGCAAGGTATGATTGCGGATTAAACCGAGTCGTAATATGCTTAATGCCTTAGATTACATGATAATTCCTATGCATTAATTATGATCATTCGCCAAACCACCAGTACCTTTAAAATGCTTTTCTCTTGGGAAGGCACATTATTACCAAAAATTTTGCCATCCTTAGGTGTAGTAATGCTTCTATCGGCGATCGTCGGTGGCTTGGAATATAACAATATTTATCATTTCCCTGAGTTACCACTGATGGGATTTACCTTGATCGGTTTGGTGCTTTCGATCTTTTTGGGTTTTAAAAATTCAGCATGTTATGACCGTTGGTGGGAAGCACGTAAACTGTGGGGTATTTTGATTGCCACAGCTCGTCACCTTGATCGGGATTGTCGTGTACTCTCACAAGCTCGTCGTGAACGGACGGTGCAACAGACTATCGTGTTTGCCAATGTGCTACGTGATCGACTACGCCAAGAAACCAATAGCCCGATGAGTTTGCATGAAATTACAGGCATGAGTGAAAGCCAAATTCGCTTGCTTTCGCAACATGTCAATGCACCGCAGTACACGCTGAGCCTGATCCAATGGGAGTTTATGCAAGCGTTAAAAGAAGGTGAAATTAGCGACATTATTTATGCGCAATTGAATCAACATGTGCATGAGCTCAGCCTTGTCCATACAGGTTGTGATCGGATTGCCACAACACCGATTCCGTATGCCTATTCTGTTTTGCTCAATCGCACGGTGTATTTTTTCTGTTTCTTATTGCCGTTTAGTTTAGGCAGTGTTTTGGGACTTGCTACGCCGATTTTGGTGGGTATTCTCGCTTATACTTTCTTAGGGCTTGATGCTTTAAGCTCAGAGATTGAAGAGCCATTTGGTACGCAAAGTAATGACTTACCGCTCGACTCGATGGTACGCACCATTGAGATTGATTTATTGAGTAGTTTGGGTAAAGCGACACCTGCGCCGATCCAAGCCGTGAATAGTAACTTGCTTTAAATAGTTGGCTTTAAGTGAAAAATAGATTTTAGAAAACTTATTCTCGTAGCGTTTCCCATTGCTGAAACTGACCTGCTTGATAAGCAAATAAGCGAGAAAATTGTGGAATAACCGCCTCGCTTTGATGGGGTCGCAAAAACACATAATCATCTACAACTACGCTATTCTTTGGAATTTGTACCATTTCCTGATTGCTACTACGACCATACAAAGCATGTGGTGTCGCCCCTTGCGGATAATGATAATCCGCCATCCAATAGCCCCCATAGACAAAACCCGCTTGTTTGCGATGTGGCAAACGATCAAGCATCGGGAAGCCTGGAATTTGGCTAAAAGGCAATACTTTCAACACTGGTGTCGCTATCCATAAGACAGGCTGAAAATTTTGTAAGGTCTTTAAATCAAAATCACTCGGCTTTAACAACATTGACCCGAAGGAAATATCATTACATACCGTTCTCTGACAATGCAGTGCAAACGTCGGACTGCCTGCACCGTTAAAGCATAAATCTTCTTGCCATAAGGTCGGAAATTCTGCTTTGATCAGTTGTTGATAGTTTTGATAAATCGTCTGTGACTGTTGATAAGACACATCCATACTTTGTAAAACAGTTGGAATCTCGGCAACGTGAGCGTCGTAACCCATTAGTCCTGTGAATCGCAGAGATTGCGTATTTTCCCTAAGGCACTTTAAGAGCTGACGCATCTCGTCGTCTGTTGTTACGCCACCACGATGCAAACCGACATCAATTTCAATATTCACTTTGAGCTGTAAGTTATAATGCTTACTGTGCTGTTTAGTAATCTCAAGATATTGTTGCAGACGTGCTGTGCTATCCACAAGCCATTGAATATTCGCCTGCCGATAGTGTGGAAAGTTCGCATAAAAATCCGTGACGACTTTTGCAGGCATCGGCTTACCAAGCAAAATATCTGCATCAGGAAAGGCTTGCAGTACCGCATCCAAATGCACCGCATGGAACACCATAAAGCGATCACAGCTTAAACCCTGTACTTCGAACTGCTCAACGATGAATTGTAGAAGCTCAATACAAGCCAAAGATTTTACTACAAGGCGTGGCTGAATCTGTTGCGAATTCAATGTGTTAGAGCGAGCATGCATCTGTACAACTTGTTTAATATTCTGTGTCAAAGCATATACACCAACGATCAACTGTGGCATCGCTGTGCCTTGCTGTTGCAAGTCTTGAGTGAGCTTTTGGAAATATATTTTATTTATCTTTTTCTTATTTTTAAGCATTTACAAAATCTCCCTATCGCAAACCAAGATTAGTCTAAAAATAAATTTTGCAAATGTGGATTTAACCATTTTTGCGATGGATCGAGTTGCTGACGCAATTGCTGAAATTCATCCCATTTTGGATAGAGGTTCTGCAATGTTTTTGCAGTTTGCGTATGCAATTTACCCCAATGTGGTCGTCCTTGATATTTAAGGAAAATCGGCTCGACCAATGAAAAAATCTGCTGATAATCTTGTTTATGATATTGATGAATCGAAATCGACACCGAATCTCGCTCATAAAAAGGACTGAGCGCAATGTCATCACCTTTCACAAAACGGAACTCAATCGGAAAGAACATCGGCTCGTGATGTTGTTGTAGCGTTGCCAACACTTCTTCAAAACATGCAATACCTTGCTCTACTGGGATCTGATATTCCATTTCATTAAACCGTGTATTGCGAGGCGTTGGAAAAATTTTCCCAGACCAATCGATTGCCTGCGTCGGCTTCACAAAATACTTTAATGTGCTTTGAAGCGTTGCATTCAACTTGGGAAACATACGAACCAACTCACAGCACAACGTCAGAATCGTATCATCGGATGGGAATGGTTCTTTTCTAGGCAAAATCTCGTCTGTGGTGAAATCCAATGTTTTGAGAATCACTTGATCCGCATGGAGAAACGCCCAAAACTCAACATGTCGATGCTGATCTTTCCATGTCATGATATTGTCTAAGACTTCACGAAGTGGAGATAAGCGCTGTTGTTCGTATAAGCGATATGCAGGACGGTTTTGCATGGTGACTTTTGTCAGAATGCCTAAGCTACCCAACGCCACTCGTCCTAAATTGAAAATCTCAGTATGTTCATTGGCATCACACCAGAGTAGCTCTCCGTCTGCAGTGAGTAGTTCAAACCCCGCAAGCATTGCCGATAGACATTGCAAACTTGCTCCTGTGCCATGCGTTCCTGTAGATACCGCACCTGCCAAACTTTGCTGATCTATATCACCTTGATTAATCAAAGCTTGCTGAGTTGGCTGAAGCATATCTGCCAAAGCATACAGGCGTGTCCCTGCATACAATTGACTTTGACAAGTCGATCTATCTTGTGAAATTAAACCTTGCAAATTGTCCAGTGAGATCAGCGTATCATTGGTTGCGACTAGAGGACTAAAAGAATGCCCCGCACCGACCACACGGATTTTTGAATGGCATTGCACAATTTGTTGTAAGGCATTGATGCGATCAGGATAATAAATGTGCTGTGGTTTTGCAGATTGACCACCCGACCAATTCTTCCATGTCTGTGTCATCACTGTCATCCTCGACTGTAGCTATTGACTGTAGCTATTGACTATAGCTATTGACTATAAATATTGTTTGTTCGTTTTGCTAACTCATGCGCTGGCGGAATAAGTGGTCGCAAGTTGTGATCATATTTGCGATCAACTTTCTCTAAACGCATCTGCTGTGCAAGTGTCGAAAAGCGTGTTTGCAATGCCCCCAACGTCCATTGTCCATACAGTGTATGTCCACCCTCATAGGCTTGAAGTTGATACTCTTCATTGGTCGTGACATAGCCCATATAGTCATTGCAATATGAGATCAGCCATGTCTTTTCGGACGATTGCGCACCTAAAGCCTTTGCAACAGTTTGCTTAAGGCGTTGTCCTGCAATTGTCGTAACTTCCCCTGCACAGCACACGAAGGTAATTTCACCCAACTGTACAAGCTGAATCGGAACAATGGTTGGGACAAGTTGGCTGTGTTGAATTGCACCTGCTTGATATTGTCGATTCAATTCAGCGATTAAAGGATCAACGAAACTCGGAGCAATATCTAAACGTTGTCCTAATATTTTCTTTTCACCTGCCTCAAGTACAATCGGCTTATTGCCTTGTGATGCGTACAAGGCTTGATATTTTTCAAACTGAGGATGCTTTGGATTCAACCGTGCTTTTCGAACTTGATTAGAGAGTAGATTCATCGCCATCACGATGGGCTTTGCGGTGCCCAGCCCATCGACAGGTGTCCCTGCAAAAAATGCACTACCATGACAAGGTTGACTGGTTTTCGCACCATGCATCCCTCGGCTAAACTCAGGGTCTACATCAATATTCGACAGATCGATATATTGCAACACCGCTTTGGCTTTTGATAATGACAACGCTTGTGAATGGTTCAATGCCTGTAAAGCACATTCACTTTGCAGCTGACCATTTCGCTCGGCATATTGATATTCCGCTTCACCTTGAATTTTTTGGCGGATTTTCAGCTGATCTTTACCATGAAAATGTGGTGACACGTCCCCTGCTGTTGATTGCGCAAAGATCGCCACTGGAGCATTCACGCTTTGAGATGACAAGCTCTGTGATGTTGTGCTCTGTGATGATAAGTATTGCTCTGTACTTGCAGCAGCATAGCCCTTATTATCGCCATCATAGGCGTTGAGTTGATTGCCCAAACAGGTCGCATGCACCCCAAACAATGACATCAATGCACACAATTGATTATTCTGATAAATACCCAATACATTCATCTCACGATCTAAGGCAAGATGGGTTTCAGACAACTTACGTTGTGTAACTTCAGGGTTTTGGTTATAAGCATCGAGTGAACGATTCCACGCCACAGGAATATGCGTCGCAAAGGTATTCTGTGCTGTTCGAAGCTCGCAATCTGCCATCGCTTGATACGCATCAGAAATACTTTGCACTGTTGCTTGCACAATCAAATCAACATGTTCTGCAACAAAGCCTGGCGTCGGCATATTGTACAACGCATCATAACTACAACCACCGGGTGCAGAATGCGTATGCGTTGCCATCAACACCAGTTTTTCTTGATCAAACCATGTGTATTTTGAAAGTGATTGAACAATGCCATCTCGCATCGCAAAGGTGATACAGCCCAAATCTAAACAACAAAAAATGATTGGTTGATCTCCTCCCATCCCCTGATCAGCATCGACCGTAATCAAGATCGTACGTGCAAATAATGCGGTACGCTTTTTTGTAGCACGATGTGACATCTGTCCGTATCCGAACATTGCCAAATTTTTTGCTTCGATTTGAATTTCTTGTTTAGCCCAGCCACTTTTTGGCATTTGATCCCCCTTTGATTTTTATTGTGGGACTAGCATAACTGAATGAATTACTTATATATTGACAAAGCACGACGATTTGAAAAAATAAAATTTCCGCTCTATTTCATCAAGACTTCCAAGAAATAATGCCAAAAACTAAGACCTAGAAAACTAAGACCTAAAAAGCTAAGGCTTCACTGCAACGACAGTGAGCTCCACCAAAACACGTGGATCGTACAGTTTCGCTTCAACACAGGTGCGTGGTAATGCCTCTATATCAGCCACCCAAGTATCCCAAACTTCATTAAAAGCAGCGTAGTCCTTTTGAATATCTTTGAGATAAATGGTCACGGATAAAATGTTGCTTTTATCTGTTCCTGCATCGGCAAGAAACTGATCAATGATGTCGAAAGTCTGCTGAGTCTGTCCTTTGATGTCTAAGTCAAAATCATTTGCCAACTGCCCTGCAAGATGTACCAAGTTGCCTGAAATCGCCACTTCTGAAAAGCGCTTTGAAACGTGTAAGCGTTGTACCGTCATATTAAGCAATATCCAATCATTTTAATCATCTTCTTCTTTCGCATGGTAACAAGTCATCTTATGGCGCAACAAGCCTACACCCATCAAATTTTACGTTTAGTCACGATCTCGAAAAATTCCATATCAATCTGTTGTATTGTTTTAAACCTAATCAGAGAACTAATTCGTTTTTCTCGACTAAAGTCGCAGTGAGTAAATGCACACATACTTTTACCTTTATTGACATGATTAAAAACCACTTAAGGGAATCATAATGGTGAAGGCTTATGATGAGTTACCGATCGCTCCAAAGATGTCATCATCTCAGGTAGTGAAAACATCTCCTCGCTTGAGGTGGAGGAAGTGCTCTACCGTCATCCTGCGGTGATGACGGCAGCTGTAGTTGATAAGCCTGATCCAAAATGGCAAGAAGTTCCATGTGCTTTTATCGAGTTTACGCAAGGCGTGGAAGTGAGTGTGGATGACTTGCTTGCGCACTGTCGCAATGAATTGGCTCGTTTTAAAGTGCCCAAAGAGATTGTGATTACGGAGATCCCAAAAACTTCGACAGGGAAATTGCAAAAATTCATTCTGCGGGATTGGGCGAAGGAGCGTGCTCAAGCTGAGTTTGGAGAATAGCGTCATCTCCTAATGATTTAAAAAATTGAATCACTGAAAAACAATAAACCCCGAAATGATTCGGAGTTTATACTGAATTGAGCATTCAAATCGACTTTGGTAAATTTACTCAGAAATTAACGCTACTTGTTGCACATAGTTGATTATATTTTGTTTTAAGCTATTTGAGGTATCTTCATCGACACCTTGCTGTGCATCACGTTGATAGCGTAGCACATGCTGTCTTAAGGTATGGCGTTCTGCTGCATTATATTGTTTACAGAACTCATTAATCGCTGAATCGCCTTGCTCAATAATCCGATCAACCCAACGCATCAGTTGTGCTTGTTTTTTTGCACCCTGCTTTGGCACTAAGAAACTCAGTAGCATGGTTTCATCTTCATTTCTGAGCAGTTTGCCAATACGTTGAAATTGGCGACGGCGTGCTTCAAAAGAACTGATACTTTCCAATTCTAAAAATGCATCGACTAATCGTTCATCAACAGGCAATTTTTGCAGTTGTTTTTTCGGCAATTCCGCCAGCTGTTCAGCAAGTGCTGCCATACGCTGAACATGGCGTTTCTGTTCAGACTTACTGGCTCGACCTTCGAGCAAATCCTCAAAATCACCTTCGGTATAAGGGCGTTGACGTCTAGCCATGATTATTCGCCCTCGTGAAATTTTGCAGCAAAAAGTGCTTTGATTTCTTCGCAGGCTTTTTCTTCATCGGTACCATCAACCACGAGTCGCAAGGTCGTGCCTTTGCCTGCACCGAGCATGAGCAGGGACATGATATTCTTGGCATCAATTAGTTCTTTGCCTTTACCCAACTGAATATTGGAGCGATATTTACTGGTGACCTCGATGAGTTTACCCGAAGCACGCGCATGTAAGCCCAATTTATTGATTACGTCTAAACTCGTGTCGATCATGACCAGTGTTTCATTTCCCGATGCAGTACCTGAACCGACCATTTTGCCTTAAGCGCTTTCTCAAGTCTATCAACAAAATATACCGAGCGGTGTTGACCGCCCGTACAGCCCAAAGATACCGTAATAAAGTGACGATGCCCTTGGCTAAAAATCGGCAACCATTTTTCTAAAAATTGATAAATATCATCATACATGGCGTTGACCATCTCATCTGCTGATAAGAAGTCTTGGATCTGCTGATCGAGCCCAGTATAAGAGCGCAATTCACTGACCCAATGCGGATTGGTCAAATGCCGTAAATCAAATACATAATCCGCATCCAAGGGAATACCATGCTTAAAGCCGAAAGACTGTAAAATAACAATGAGCTTATCGCCCTGACCAAGTTTCACGGACAAGGTGTGACGAAGTTCATGTACAGTTTTATTACTGGTATCTATCGTCATCGTTGCACGTCGATAAATTGAGTACAGCAAATCCTCTTCAACCCGAATACATTCCGTCAATGTTTCATAGCGGTGAGCCAATGGATGTGGACGCCGTGATGTGGCGTAACGAGAAACGAGAACTTCCTCACGTGCTGTTAAATATAAAACTTCAACCGCACTAAGCTTCCGTAGCTCATCTAAGACTTCATCAATTGAGATTTGCTCAGGCTGTAAATTACGAATATCTAAACCCAGCGCCAGTTGATCCATTGCTTGATCTGTACTGAGTTTACTCACAATTTCAGGCACTAAAGACAACGGCAAATTATCAATTGTATAAAAGCCTAAATCTTCTAGAACCTGCAACGTCGAAGTTTTTCCTGAACCCGAACGACCTGTGACAAGCAATATCTGTTTCATGGTAATGGTTTCATCGTAAAATCTGTGTGATAACTCGTTTCTGTTGTCGTACTGCGATATTTATATTTTTCTCACATTGCTAAAATATCAGCCCAAACTCAAAACTGTGTTAGTTTTTTGCACAATTCATTTACAAAAAGTTTAGCTTAAGCAAATTTGACCAAGAGATTATCAATCAATCGTGTATTACCAAGTTTGGCTGCAATGAATAAAACAATATCTCGATCAAACACATTCACAGCTTCTAAGTCAGGCGTCAAAGCTTCAACATAGTCAATTTCAAAACCTGCTTTCGTTAAATTCGATTCGATACTTGCCAAAACTTCTGCCAACTGTGTTTTTTTACGTAAGGCCTTTTCTGCATCCGTCAAACTTTGATAAATTTTCGGTGCAACTTTGCGTTGCAAGTCAGTGAGATAACCATTGCGTGAACTCAGTGCTAGACCGTCTTCTGCACGAGCGATCGGCACACCAACAATATCAATTGGAAAGCTTAAATCTCGTGTCATCTGACGAATCACTGCCAGTTGCTGCCAATCTTTTTGCCCAAAAAATGCCGTATCAGGTTGCACAATATGAAACAGCTTGGTGACGACTGTCGCCACACCATCAAAATGTCCTGCACGAGAGCGACCACAAAGCACCTCTGTGATTTCACCCACCACCACTGCTGTACGACGTGGTAGATCACCATACATCTGCTGAACTGATGGTGCAAACAGCACATCACAACCCACTTCCGCCAAAAGCTGACTATCAGCTTCTAAAGTTCGAGGATAATTGTCAAAATCTTCATTTGGACCGAACTGAATTGGATTGACAAAAATACTGACCACGACCACATCACACAGCTTTTTCGCATCACGGACAAGGTTTAGATGACCTTGATGCAGATTCCCCATTGTCGGCACAAAGCCAATGGTTTTACGAGCCAATCTTGCAGGAGATAGCGCAGCATTCAAACTTTGTATTGTGGTTTCAGTCTTCATTTTTTACTCAATTTATACTGTTCAAAATCTACTATCCAAATGATAAAGCGACTAAAGCTCAACTTGGAAAGTATGTTGTTTTGCTGGGAATGTCTTATCCAATACCGCTTGATGGTAGGCTTTAATGGCATCAACGATTGCATTCTCCCCAGATTGCTCGCGCATAAAGTTACGCACAAAACGTGCCACTCGACCAAAGGTTAAACCTAACATATCTTGGATCACCAACACTTGACCGTCGGTATCCACACCCGCCCCGATACCAATCACTGGTACTGAAAATTTCTCTGCCACTTCTTTTGCCAAAGCCGCAGGCACACATTCTAATAATAGCAAAGCAGCCCCTGCATCAACAACTGCCTGACAATCTTCCAAAAGTTGATCTGCCGCAGAGCGTGTTTTTGCTTGCAACTTATAACCGCCAAAGACGTTTACCGACTGTGGCGTTAGACCCAAATGCACACAAACAGGCACACCGTTACGAGTCAGACTACGTACCGCATCTGCAAGCCATGCCCCGCCTTCGATCTTCACAGCATGCGCACCAACTTGCATCACTTTACGTGAATTGATTAAAGCATCTTCGACAGTGGCATAACTCAAAAACGGCAAATCTGCCATGATAAAAGCATGAGAATTGGCACGAGCAACATTTTGCGTATGGTAGACCATATCTTCAATATTGACAGGTAACGTAGAATCATGCCCCTGAATAGTCATGCCGAGCGAATCGCCAATCAAAATCGTATCGACTTCTGCAACTTCTAAGGCTTTGGCAAAACTCGCATCATAACAAGTCAAACATGAGAACTTGCGACCTTCTGCTTTAAAACGTCTTAAATCAGTCAGACTAATCATGTGGCTCTTCCTCTAGCGCAAAAATCGTATCTCTAAATATCGCTTATCTAAAATCATATGCCACGAATATTATCTTGGCATGTCAGAAATCATGAAAATAACACAACTCAAGTTTACTTTTCAGCAACTTTATACAACTGATCATGAAACCATGCTTTCTGAATCACTTGCTGGTCAGGCAAATCAGAAATCGCATGTGCTGTTGGGTTTTGAACACATGCCAAATCGGATAAACTGACTTCGCCGATCATTGCGTGTGGTACTAAATCCAACAACGGTAATAGCACAAAATCACGCGCCATCAAACCTACATGAGGCACGTTTAATCGTGGGTGGTGTATTTGGTCTTGACCATATAGAAGCAAGTCTAAATCTAGAGTACGCTCACCCCAATGGCGTTTTCGTACTCGTCCTGCATCCTGCTCGATCGCTTGAAGTTGATCAAGCAAATCTAAAGGCGATAATGTAGTGATTAATTCAACCACCGCATTGAGATAATCAGGTTGATCTTGCGGTCCCATCGGCGGACTAGCGTAGAGTCGAGATACTCGAACTTGACCTATCTTAGACAAAGCCTCAATCGCAAAACGCAAATAAGCAAGGCGATCACCAAGATTGCTCCCTAAACCGATATAACTGGTGTGAACTACTTCTGTATGATCTACTTCAGTCTGAATGTCTTGAGCGGAAGCAATCATTGCGTTGGTCCAAATACCACTTGCGATAAATCACGTTGTACACGGCGACGACGTGTAATCGGATGACTATTTTGATTCGTACCTAAATCATTTGAACGACGATCATTGGCGCTGTTTGAACTGTTTCTCGAGCCGTTTTGAATTGTATTGTTCGCACTTTGCTCAGCTTGTGGCGCTGAAGATGCACCATTACGCTGTTTAGCACGACGTGCAGCACGGCGATTCACCTCCGTTTCCAGCACTAAAGGTACAAATTCTTCAGGTTCATCTGCTGTGGTCTTTTTATGCTGACGATTGAAGTTGCGCTTATAGTTAGCAATGGCTTTTTCTTTTTGATCATTGCTGAGTTCTTGGAATTGCTCCCACCACTCGCCCATGCCTTGTGTTGCAGTATCACCCGACTGCTCACGAAGCAATAAAAAGTCAAATCCCGCACGAAACTTAGCATGTCCTACCAAACTCATAATGTGTTGTGGCTTTGGTCTGATCAATCGAGATTGCATCTCCCAAACTTCACGGATAAAAGTTTCTGCAAAACGAGGAATAATGGTACGTGATGCCTGACGTTTCAATACATCAATGCCTGCTTGCGCACGGGCTTCCGCCTCGATCACACCACGACTACGATAAAAATCGGCACGCTCTAAATAAACGTCCCACAGCAATACCGCATAGAAAAATGCAGGATTAATCGACTTTGCAATTTGAATGCGTTGATCGGTATTGAACGCCGCACGTTGCATAAAAGTGGTAATTTCAGGTTTGACATCAGCGAACATCTGACGCCAAATATGAAACTTGATCAACAATGGGAGCAATTGTTCCAAACGTCCCATCGAGAACATTTTTTGTGATTCATCATAGAGTCGATGTGGCGACACTTCACGCAGTTGCTGTGCACAGGCTTCATCAAAAACTTTGAGAATACTTTGATCAATCTGAAAACCGAGTTTGGCTGCAAAGCGTAAAGTCCGAAGCATACGCACTGGGTCTTCTTCAAAGCGTTGGCGGGCATCACCAAGTAGTTTTAATTTCTTATTTTTAATATCGCTATAGGCATTGCAAAAATCGAGCACGATCCCATCACGTGGCTGATAGTACATCGAGTTAATGGTGAAATCACGACGAGCAAAATCCTGCTCAATCGTGCCCCAATTATTATCCCTTAGAATCATGCCTGATGAACTGGTCACAGCTTTTTTCGGTGGTGCACGGAAAGTCGCCACCTCAATCATTTCTCGCCCAGAATGCACATGTGCCAATTCAAAACGACGACCAATAATACGACAGCGACGACCAAACACTTGTTTTATCTGCGCAGGCGTCGCATTGGTCACCGCATCGAAGTCTTTTGGATGCTCACCGAGCATCAAATCACGCACACCACCACCAACGATATAAGCGTCATATCCCGCTTTGCTAAGGTTATCAATAATGTCTAAAATGGCAGGGCTGAGTTGTGAAGTGGATAGTCCACATTTAGAGGCACGCAAAGTTTGCAAAGAAGCTGGCTCCAGATTGGAATTTAGCTAAAAAGATAAATCAAAAAATACGCCTTCATCATAGCTTTATCTAAGTTAAAGGGCAATTTCTTTATCTAAGAATTACTGAAATTTAAACAAAGCTGATATTTGATTTAAGGTTTTAATCGGATTCTGGAACGATTTTTTGCCAAAGTTTTCTCACCGATGCCCTTGACCTGTATCAACTCATCCACTTTTTTAAAATCGCCATGTTGCTTTCGATATTGCACAATGGCTTGGGCTTTTTTTCGTCCAATACCATCCAATTTTGCCGTGATTTCTTGCGCTGTGGCTTGATTGATATTAATCGACACTGCCTCGCCAAGTCGTTGTGGCTGTATTTGAGTTATGTTCGAATCTGCAACTTGTGGTGTCGTTGTATGTTGCGGTGTGGTCAATAAAGTCTGCGGTGCACTTTGAAGAATTGTCGATTGAGCGTGCTGTTCCATGAGGCGCTGATCCATTAAACGTTGGTCAATCCGCTCTTGTCGAGCTTTCCATTGCTCAAAGCTTAAAGTGGTTTTGGCATGCACTATTCCTGCAAACAAACTACAGAGGCCGAATAACAATACAATAATTTTTAAGCAGAATTTACTGACGTTCATGTGCTTTGGCTTCATCCCAAAGTTGATCAAGCTGTACCAAATCACATTGCTCTGGTGTCAGATCTTTCTGTGCTAAAGCTTGCTCAATATAGGCAAAGCGATTGCGAAATTTGGCAATCGTACCATGCAAAGCCTGATCACAGTTTTGATCCAGCTTTCGACCAACATTAATCATGGCAAAAAGACAATCGCCCAATTCTTCTTGTATGTGTTGAATGTCGTTTGCTTTCATGGCTTCACGAAGTTCTTGTAGTTCTTCATTGAGCTTTATCCAAGCACCGTCAACATCTGCCCAATCGAAGTTTAATGTTGCCGCATACTGTTGAATCTTCTGCGCTTGATCAATACTTGCGCCTACTTTTACTTTATCTAATCGACTGATAGGCTTCTGTTGCTGTTGTTTTTCGAGTGCTTTGATCTGTTGCCAAAGCTGATTGACACCCGCTTCATCTAAATGTTGAAAATTCGGATCAAAGACATGCGGATGACGGCGAATCAACTTTTCTTTCAATGTATCAACAACATCCTGAAAATCAAATGCACCCTGCTCACTATACAGTTGCGATTGAAAAACTACTTGTAACAGTAAATCACCAAGCTCTTCTTTGACATGTGCCACATCGCCAGAGCGAACTGCTGCATCGACCTCATAGGCTTCTTCAATGGCATATTTCGTCAGACTTTCAGGCGTTTGTTTCTGATCCCACGGACATTCTCGTCTGAGTGTTTGCATCAAATCTAATAAATCTTGCATTAAAACCTCATTAAATTTCGTCTTCTACTAGTCATATCGCTGTGCCAAGCATACGGTATGCCCTGCACAGTCAGGATCATCAACAACCATCTCTAAAACGTGAAAACCATGTTGTGCAAGCAGTTCACGATATTCCTTAGGGGAAAGACTGGCATGGTATAAAGCTTCGCCAAACATCTCACCAATTGCTTCACCATCACTTGGACCTGATGTAAACATCAACAACGTGCCGATTTTGGAAAATCGCTGAAACTGGGTAAACATCTGCCATTGATCATCCGCAGTCAGATGAAAAAAACTATCCCATGCCAAGATACCATCGAAAATAGAATTCGTGTTGTGACTAACATTTTCATTGAGCCTAGCATTTTCATTAAGCTGAACATTTCTCATATCGCCATGAATCCAGCGATGATTCGGATAATTCTCTATCGGAAAATTTTGCTGTGCCATTTCAAGCATCACTTCGGAACTATCCACACCAGTGATTTCACAACCTTTCTCGCTTAAATAACGTGCAATCGGTACGCCTGAACCACAGCCTAAATCCAATACTTTTGCATTATTCGACAATTTTTCACAAAAACGATCTAGCCAAGATTGTTCATACAAATATTCGCCTCGTAGCTCAGTCCATTGCCGTCCGTATTTGCGGTAAATGTCGATGATATTTTTAGCAAGATGTTGATCGCTCATACCATTTAATTGCTTGTATCTCTATTGGTTTATTTCATTATTTAAGTCGATGATTATCACTTGTCCTGACACGGTCAGATTCAGAGAATATTTTCACCAATATACTCCGACCTTTGGCGCAGTTCACCCATTTTTTCACCACAAGGCAGTGAATTTCTCGTATAATTTCCCCCGCTAGCTACCTGCCCGCAAAAGAGATTTATATGACGACCATTATCAAACAAGATGACTTGATCACTTCGGTCAAGGACGCCCTGCAATTTATTTCTTACTATCATCCCCAAGATTTTATCCAAGCCATGAGCCGTGCTTACGACCATGAACAAAACCAAGCGGCAAAAGATGCGATTGCGCAAATCTTGATTAATTCTCGGATGTGCGCAGAAGGTCATCGCCCAATCTGTCAGGATACTGGTATTGTTAATGTCTTTTTAGAAGTCGGTTTGGATGTCAAATTTGACTTGACTATGAGTCTAGACGATGCGGTGAATGAAGGCGTTCGTCAAGGCTATTTAGAAAATACCAACGTACTTCGTGCCTCTGTACTGGCTGATCCTGCATTCGGTCGTAAAAACACTAAAGACAATACACCTGCGGTGATTCACTACAAACTCGTCCCAGGCAATACCGTTGATATTACTGTGGCTGCCAAAGGTGGCGGTTCAGAAAATAAATCAAAACTGGCGATGCTCAATCCATCTGACTCAATCGTCGATTGGGTATTGAAAACTGTGCCAACCATGGGTGCAGGCTGGTGTCCACCGGGTATGCTTGGTATCGGTATCGGTGGTACAGCAGAAAAAGCCATGATGCTCGCTAAAGAGTCATTGATGGAAGAAATCAACATGGACGAGCTACTGCGCCGTGGCCCTCAGAACAACATTGAAGAACTTCGTATTGAAATTTTTGAAAAAGTTAATGCGCTAGGCATTGGTGCACAAGGTCTAGGTGGATTGACCACTGTACTTGACATTAAAATCAAAGATTATCCATGTCATGCTGCTGGCAAACCAGTCGGCATGATTCCAAACTGTGCAGCGACTCGTCACGCACATTTCACCTTGGACGGTTCAGGTCCTGCACATATCCAAGCGCCAAAACTTGAAGATTATCCTGAAGTGACTTGGGATACGTCAACCTCGAAACGTGTCAACTTGGATACCATTACCCAAGAAGAAATGAATGCGTGGCAACCGGGTGATACCTTATTGCTCAATGGAACAATTTATACAGGTCGTGATGCGGCCCATAAACGCATGGTCGATATGCTCAACAAAGGCGAAGAACTCCCTGTTGACCTGAAAGGTAAATTTATCTACTACGTTGGTCCTGTTGATCCAGTCGGTGATGAAGTGGTCGGCCCTGCAGGTCCTACGACTGCGACTCGTATGGATAAATTTACTCGTCAAGTGCTTGAAGCAACTGGTTTGTTCGGCATGATTGGTAAAGCAGATCGTGGTCCGACTGCGGTTGAAGCGATTAAAGATAATCAAGCGACTTACCTGATGGCAGTTGGTGGTGCAGCATATCTCGTATCCAAAGCAATTCGTGAAGCGGAAGTGGTTGCCTTTGCTGATCTTGGCATGGAAGCCATCTATAAGTTTGTGGTGGAAGATATGCCTGTATCAGTTGCGGTTGATGTCAACGGGACATCAGTACACGCTACAGCACCGAAAATTTGGCAAGCGAAAATTGGTAAAATCCCAGTGGTGGATGCAGCGAACTAATTAGCTCAAGCCATTTGGAACATCATAAAGCACGACTTCGGTTGTGCTTGTTTATTCTCCTTAGATGCTCAAATGACAACAAGTCCAAAGTGTTACGCTACGAGCTCGAAAAAAAACAGTATAAAATGAGCTTAACGGATGAAATCACCGCTTATCAGCTTATTTACGTCACATCTCTAGAAAATAATTGTACTTTGATCACATTATGCTATGTTGGAATTCATAACAATTGCTGTTGAATCTCGAAGAAGGAACAGGTCATGCTGAGAATTAAGCCTCTAAATTTTGTCTTATTACTCACCAGTGTATTCATTGCACCTATGGCAATTGCCGCTCCTGCAAAAGCAAGCTCTGTAGAACATCTACTACAGCTTTCAGAAGTGGATGTTGTCATTCAAAGCACTTTGGCTGAATTACAGCCTCATTTTGAAGCAGAATCTGAGAGTATTATTTTGAGAATGACAGGGAGTGATCAGCTTGATGCACAGCAACTCATTGCATCACAAGAGATCGCTCAATTGCTATTTGATACCACGAAGCAGATCATGACTCAACCTCAAGTGAAGCTCAAAATCAAAGACATTATGCAAACCGTCTATACTGAGGAAGAAGTGCAGGCCTATATCAAGTTCTTGAGTACGCCTGAAGGCCAATCTATCAATCGAAAAGAAACAGAAATCGTCAATCAAATGCAAAACTACTTTCAGAGCCTCGCAGAAAATAGCTTCCATACAGCGAACTTTGAACAGAAGCTTGAAGGTGTCGTGACACGGTTAATGCAACCATAAGCCATATCACCCATAAGCTAGACCACTCTAATCATCACATTGACGAAAAAAGACGCCTCGGCGTCTTTTTTATCTTCTATAACTTTTAGACTCTAGAGCTTACCAAGTCAGCGGATTCCATATCTTAAATGGCTTACGCAATACGAGGCGTTCTTTGTCAAAGAGCTCATCCTCATCCACTTTTTGATATTGACCTTGATGAATATTGCCCGCTAACGCTACAGGCTCAATATCATCATATTTGACAAAACTAATTCCTGGGGATTTCAGCTGTGTTTCCATGATTTCACGCAAACCAAGTTGCTCTGACATCAGATAAAATGGTTTTTTATAGCTACCACCAGTACGGAAACCTTGCTCTTCATATTTAATATAATAGGTCTGCCCTGCCTCTACATCAAAGTCGAGCAGCTTCGGTTTTTGAAAATGCATATTCATTAGCGGATGGCTTGAACTGAGGCGATAGCTTCCTGCAGGGAGTTCAACCCAATAATAGTGGTTATTAATCAAGCTTGGAATACGTTTTCCATTTAAGAAAAAGTTTGGCGCTGCAATTTCTTGTCTATTCCACTGCGTATATGGTCGATACAAATAGACCATTGCTGCTTCAGGATGGCGAATATTGACAGGCTGAAAGCTTTGACCCGGCGCCTGATTGACCCACGCACCCAATGAAAATCCACCAACATGGTATTGCTCAAGCAAACCTGGCTCTTTACTCAAATCCACATCGGGTAAAGTTGAATTATTTGGGGCTTTGTCAGTGGTTACTTCTTCCTTATGGTCTTTATGCCACAACTTATTCCACAGCGACGAATGCTCTTTCCCCGTTGATGCACATCCCACCAACGTGGAGGCACTGATGACAATCCATAGATAACGCATGACTTCCCTCTAGCGTGCTTTTCTTTTTTTAATCTTAAATGGCTTTTTTAAATTTGCCACGACACCAACATCAATGTGGTTGTTGCAAGCTTAACATTTCGAGTCTATTTTGCAAATAAAAAACGCATGAATGGATCATGCGTTTTTCAAACTTCAATTTAAATCGTAGAGCATTAAGCTGATCGCTGATCGTTAACTACTTTTAAATCAACTGCCTTATCCACTTCGCTCTGCGCTGCTTTTGGAAGACGCTGTTTATTCAGAACAGGCTTCGCATTGTCACGAATCACCTCTTCGGTCACCGTGACTGTACCAATGTCTTTGCTACTTGGTAGATCGTACATGGTATCAAGCAAAACATTTTCTAGGATCGAACGCAGACCACGTGCACCTGTTTTACGCTCTAATGCTTTCTTCGCAACAGCACGTAATGCTTGATCTTCAAACACCAAATCAACATCTTCCATCTCGAATAAATATTGATACTGACGGGTGAGTGCATTTTTTGGTTCTGTGAGAATTTGCATGAGTGCAGCTTCATCAAGCTCTTCCAAAGTCGCAATGACAGGCAAACGACCAATAAACTCTGGAATCAAACCAAACTTGATCAAATCCTCTGGTTCAACTTCACGGAATAATTCGCCAAGCTTTTTCACTTCGTCCTTTTTCTTCACTTCTGCCGTGAAGCCAATACCACCTTTTTCATGGCGTTGTTGAACGATCTTATCTAAGCCAGCGAATGCACCACCACAGATAAACAAGATATTCGACGTATCGACTTGGATAAACTCTTGCTGTGGATGCTTACGCCCACCTTGAGGTGGAATCGAAGCCACTGTACCTTCGATCATTTTTAACAAAGCTTGCTGTACGCCCTCACCCGATACATCACGAGTAATGGATGGATTTTCAGACTTACGGGTAATCTTGTCGATTTCATCAATGTAGATAATGCCTTTTTGTGCTTTATCGACATCATAATCCGCTTTTTGCAGTAACTTTTGCACGATGTTTTCAACATCTTCACCGACATAGCCTGCTTCGGTCAATGTCGTCGCATCTGCCATCGCAAATGGAACGTCCAATAAGCGAGCAAGCGTTTGCGCAAGCAAAGTCTTACCTGAACCTGTAGGACCAATCAACAAGATATTACTTTTTGACAACTCAATATCAGGTTTCGCCCCTGCTTGTTGCGTAATCTTCAAGCGCTTGTAATGGTTATATACTGCGACGGACAGTGTCTTTTTCGCCCAGTCTTGACCAATCACGTATTGATCCAAAGCCTCACGAATCTCTTGAGGTTTTGGCAATGGACGTGAAGCCCAATCACCTGACTCAACTTGTTGACTGGTTTGCACCAAATCAAGACAGACATCGACACATTCATTACAGATATAAGCATCTTCGCCTGCAATTAACTTGCCGACTTCTGATTGCGCTTTACCGCAAAATGAACAGCTTTTTTGTCCTTTCGTTGTTTCGGACATAGACACTCCAAATTCGTTCGATCAGGGTTATGGACGCTTGCTAAGCACTTGGTCAACAAGTCCATAGTCTTTTGCAGATTGTGCAGTCATGAAGTTGTCACGATCTGTATCACGTGCCACAGTTTCATAGTCTTGACCACTGTGTTCTGCCATCAAGCGATTTAAACGCTCTTTAATATATAAAATTTCTCGTGCATGAATTTCGATATCAGATGCCTGACCACGAAAGCCACCCAACGGTTGGTGAATCATTACTCGAGCATTCTCAAGGCAATAACGCTTACCCTTTGCACCCGCATTCAATAAGAATGCACCCATAGATGCCGCTTGCCCCATGCAATAGGTCACCACATCTGGTTTGATAAATTGCATGGTATCATAGATCGCCATACCAGCTGTGACTGAGCCCCCTGGCGAGTTGATATAGAGATGAATGTCTTTATCAGGATTTTCCGCTTCTAAAAACAACATTTGTGCCACGATTAGATTCGCCATATTGTCCTCAACTTCACCAGTGAGGAAAATCACACGCTCTCTTAATAGACGAGAAAAAATATCGAATGAACGTTCTCCACGTGAAGATTGTTCAACTACCATTGGAACGAGCGCATTATCAACACTTGGGACATACATGAGAATATTATTTCCTTTAATCTTTATGTAGCGATGAATGCTGTATATGCGTCTAGAACTGCAAAATTCAAGTCATTCATGTTGTTTGAATCTTGCAATATAACTTTGAATACAGACTTCATCAAGCACTGCCCTTTATTTCCGTGCAAAAATAATGCAGGGCTTACATTTTGATATACTTTTTCAATGTCAATTTCTGATTCCTATTTTTATCTTAGCTGTTGAATGATGTAACAAATAGCATCTTATCTAGTCCTAAAACAAAAAGAGCACCGAAGTGCTCTTTTCCGATAAGTCAAATCGACCTAGATTCGACTGATCACGATTTGATCTAATATTAATAGCCAGTATTAGCTACTGAGCTTGGCTTGCTCACGCTTTCTATACGCAATAGATGAGAAGACCGCCCAAACAATAAAGATGATCCCGATCAAGCCTGTCACCAACTCAGGCACATGCACACCTGTACCACTTGCGAGCATAATCACTGCCAATGCACCGATCGCATAATGCGCACCATGCTCAAGATAGATATAAGCATCAAGCGTGCCTTTATCGACAAGATAGATGGTCATCGAACGGACAAACATCGCACCGATCGCCAGACCAAGCATGATAATCACCACATCATTAGTGATCGCAAAAGCGCCAATCACACCATCAAAACTAAACGACGCATCAAGCACTTCGAGATAGATAAATCCACCCAAACCACCTTTCATGATTGCCTTGCCAACTTCAGCGTTGCCATTGCCTTCTTCACCTTTCTCAGGACTTCCTTCAAGCAGATGACCAATGACTTGTACGCCAACATAGACCACAATGCCCCAAATCCCTGCCATAATCACGACCAGTTTTTGTGTTTCAGGCACTTGCCCAGCCAAGATGATCAAAGCGATTAAGGAAATAAACACCGATACCGCAGGAATGCTACCGAAGTGAGCGGACTTACGTTCAAGCCAATGGAACCAATGTGTATCTTTCTCATCGTCAAACATGAAATTTAAAAATACGAGAAGTAAAAACATGCCACCAAACGCAGCAATCTCAGCATGATGCGCCATCAGCTTTGCAGAATATTGATCAGGGTCATTTAGGGCTAAACGTGCCACTTCCATCATACTCATGTCCGCAGTAACGCCAACAATGAGTAGCGGGAAAACTAGTCGCATACCGAACACAGCAACCAAAATACCAACGGTTAGGAATAGCATTTTCCAAAATGGATCCCACCCTTTGAGCACAGAGGCATTGACCACCGCATTATCAAAAGAAAGAGAAACTTCCATCACGGCAAGAATCGCTGTGATCGCCAACGCCTTGAGCATGGTTTGTACACCTGCTTCCGCACCGTGGGTATAGCCCCAATAGGCTGAAATCGCTAAGCAGATGATGGTAAAAATAATTGAAAAACGAAAATGTTTAAGCATATTGTTTGCCTACAAACAATTCTAAGAAAATTGCCTGCATCATACACTACTACTACTTTTTTTAAATCTACTGACTCAAACTTCGTCTATAAAATTTTGCAATTTAAATTCGTTGCAACAAGCCTGTCGCATTTAGCACATCATATTTTTTAATGACGAAACTGGAATGGAGCGCCGCCACATTGTCAATCTTACCCAATCGCTTGAGTAACACATCACTATAATTATCCATATCTCGGGCGACCACTTCAAGCAAGAAATCTGCCGACTGACCTGTGATCAAAAACGCATTAGTCACTTCAGGAATGTCTTCAACTGCCGCCAAAAACCGCTCAAAAGTTTCACTATCATGACGGCTTAACGACACTTGCAAGATCGCATGTAGACTAAAGCCAAGTTTTTGATAATTAATTTCACGTTTGATCTTGCCAATGATCTGACGATCCATCAAATTTTTGATACGACGATGTACCGAGCTCACCGATAGATGAATACGTTCTGACAATTCATTCAGATTCATATCCTCATGACTCAATATTTCGATGATTTGCTTATCGTATTGGTCGAGTTCCATGATGGCTCCGTATATGGGAAAAGTGAATTTTAAAAAAATGCTTTGCGATGACGAATATTAATATGAAAAAGACATCATTGCTTTGTCGTTATTGATGATTTGGAAGACTAGGGTTTGATCACCCTACTAAAATTTTAAATTTTTTGGGATTTTAGAGGGAGTCTAAAGTATAGACTTTATCTTCTGATGCAAATGCACTGGTCTGTGACTGATCAATTTACTTGTGGCAAATCGCTTGCTCAGTTGCGTCGTGACTTTTTGGGTCATTGCACCGAATAGATTGTGCTATTTTGGTGCGACGCATTCCCTCCACACCCTGAAAGCTAATGTATCAATAACTGATTTAAATTATTTCTCAATTTTTTAAACTTTACCAGTGTTTTTGGGAATTTATTTAAATTTAAATACAATTGTTTAAAAATTTTTCCATATTTATGTTAATTTATCATTTTTTTATCTGATTTGAGCAGAATTTCTTGTTAAATTTACCATTCATATTGAGCTTAAATAACGTTAAAAAGTTATTCACGATACCGTTCTAAAATTTTACAAGAGATAAAGTCCATTTACGGCATGTCTTTTGCTTATAATAAAGATATATCCACACTATATTTGCTACAGATTTTAATACTTAGGGTCTGTTGACATTTCACAGATGCTTGCGACTGCGGATGTTTTTTAGGCGATACTAGGCAGTAATGAGGAGATTTAGTCATTCTAAATGACTCATTGCTAACGACGTAGCGTCAAAAAACATCCTAGTCCTGAAAGGTTATCGCTAAAACAGCCATAAACTTCGTTATGAAACTTGGCAAGGGAGTAACCATTCCCTTCGTTTCATGCCTCGTTTCTGTAGTTTTAGCTGATAACGCAAAGCATGGATGAAACGTCAACAGACCCTAATCAACTCAATTCAATTAGCCAACTTATTTTGTCATGTCTAAACTCAAAGTCGTACTGATCGACGATCATCCAGACCGAGCAGAATATGTCGCCAAAACACTAGAACAACAATCGTTTGAAGTGGTTGGTTGCTTTCTCTCCTCCCAAACCAGTTTACTCAATCTGGAGTCACTGGATGCAGACGTGATTTTGCTCGATATGGATCACCCACATCGTGATGTCGTAGAAAGTTGCGTGATGAACTCCAACTTACCGATTGTTTTATTTACCAAAAACACTGACCGTCAAACGATTCATAGTGCGATTGATGCAGGTGTCACAGCATATATTGTTGATGGTATTGATAATGAGCGCTTACATGCGATCTTAGATATTGCGATTGAACAATATAAGCATCATCAAAAACTGCTCAAGGATCTAAATGATGCAAAAAGCAAACTTGCCGATCGCAAAGATATTGATCGTGCGAAGGCTCTACTCATGCAACTACACCATATTGATGAAGAAGATGCGTATAAACGCTTACGCAAACATGCCATGAGCCATCGTATTACTTTGGGCGAGGCGGCACGGCATTTTTATGAAGCATTATCATTGATCAATCACACCGATCAGGAGCCACCATGTCAGTAACTCAATTTGAATCAGAAAAAAATACGACTGACATGTTAAAGATCGGCTATCTACCGCTCGTCGATAGCATCGCACTACTTTGGGCGCAGCATCAGGGTTATTTTTCTGCGGAAAATCTAAGCGTTGAATTGGTGCAAGAAACCTCTTGGGCGACCTTGCGAGATCGTTTGGCATTTGGCATGTTGCAAGCTGCGCATTGTCTATCACCTATCGTCGCCAGCGCATGTAGTACCGCAGATGATATTGGCATTCCGATGCGCACCGCTTTAGTGCTGTCGCATAACACGGCAAAAATTAGCCTAAAACGTGAACTGTATGATGAATTAGCCATTCAAGCGAATGATTTACCGCATCAAAGTGCAGCGAAATTTGTCGCTAAATCCAGTGAAATGACGCATAAATTAGCACAAGTTTTCCCTGCATCATTGCATCACTTTACTTTGCGAGAATGGCTACGCCTTGCAGATCAAGACTTTGCCCATCAATGTAAACTTGCCACTTTGCCACCGCATTATATGCTTGATGCCATTGATCAAGGTATGATTGATGGTTGTTGTGTCGGTGAGCCGTGGAATAGTGTCGGCGCAACCAAGCAAATTTCCAAAGTCGTGTGCCGTTCACAAGATGTGATTCCGAGTATCGCCGATAAAGTGCTTGCAGTGACCAGTGAATGGGCAACGCAACATATCGAATCGCATCAAGCAATGATTCGTGCCTTAATGAAAGCACAACGAGATTTGGCTCAGCCTGAAAATAGTGCAATAGCCTATCAACTGCTACAACAGTTTGGCATTATCGACCCTGCTTTTGATTTAGCGCTTGATCCTGTCTTTGGTTCAGCAACACTACAACAAGATGTTGAAGCATTAATTCTGCAAATCCATCAGCAGAATATGCAACCCAAAGCCACAGATTTTGATTGGATATTGTCACAGCTCAAGGCATGGATACATGCAGATTTAGACAGTTCCAAATTTCAGGATTATAGTTTGCAGTGTATTGATTTGGCATGTTATCAAGAGGTGTTGAGTAGTTTAAATTAGGTCTGTTCATTTTCTAAATTCAGCCTAAGTTCGATGAAGTTTGTATTGTACATAGTCGAAAAGGAAAAACATTTTAGGCAAGGTCTTGCGGTGTATACTTATATTTCTGGATTAACCTTCGGTTCGACTCACTTTTCTTTCGGGAAAAGTAAGCAAAACCATTTGTCAGCCGCAAACTCGGTCATACTCTAAAATTTATCCTATACCTTGAAAAACGTCATTTTGCTAAAGTTGTTCTGCCCTCGAACAATGCGACTGACGCTCCCACGAATCAGATAATTTTTACTCATCTTATGTCGAACTGAGGTTAAATTTCATAAAAATATGTTTAAAAATTATTGAGATGACATAGCTGTCTTCCATCATCTTTTTTGGGTAAGATGTCTATCTTTGTAAAATACTCATTTTATAAATATGACGGTATTAAACTGTATTCATAAAAACGGATAGATAACAATGAAAGTTGCCATTATCGGGGCAGGAACAGCAGGATTAGCATTGGCAAAAATGTTGATTCATCAAGATATCGAAGTCACTCTATTTGAACAAGCACCGACCCTCGATCCCGTTGGTGCAGGTCTATTACTCCAACCCTCTGGACTTGCGGTATTGGCTCATCTCGGTATTTTGGAAGCAACACAGAAGCTCGGTGCTGAAGTCACTGGCTTAACAGGTCAATTGCCAAATCAACAGCTAATTGTCGATAGCCATTATACCCAAGCCGATTCAAGATTTTTTGGCATTGGTATCCACCGTGCCACTTTATGCCATGTACTAACGCAAAGTTTAGCGAATGAACGCCAACTCACTTGGCGATTTCAACATGAAATCACACATCTCGAAGACACAGGCTCACAGGTCATCGTAAAAGGTCATTGCAAAGATCAGCCTTTTGATGAGGCTTTTGACGCAACCATTATCGCCAATGGTGCACGTAGCCGTTTGCGCCCTGCACAGTGGGTCAAGCTAGACAAACCTTATCCGTGGGGTGCAGCGTGGACGATCGTGCCTGACTGTGTATATGGCGATCCAAAAATTTTGCACCAATTCTATGACAGTACTTCGACGATGATGGGAGTTCTACCCACTGGAAGCTTGCCCTCTGATCCGCAAAGGCGATTATCAAGTATCTTTTGGAGCTTACCGACAGGTCAGTTCGATACATTTGCACAAGCACCTTACACAGCATGGTTAGCTAAAATTCAAAGCCGTTGGTCAGACCTTGCAACGTGTTTAGAAGCCGTATTTAAAGACAATCAACCGCAATGGTTGAATGCCCAATACCGTGATGTTGTTATGTCGAAATATGGTCAAGGTCGTATCGGTGTCATTGGTGATGCCGCACATGCGATGAGTCCTCAACTTGGGCAAGGTGCGAACATGGCGTTACTGGATGCGTGGGCTTTAGCGCAGAGTTTCAGCAAAGCAAAAACAGCAAAAGATATGGAGTGGCACGTTGTTTGGCAACATTACCACGAACTCAGACACTCCTCGATCAACATGTATCAACTGATGAGCCGACTACTCACACCACTATATCAATCAGATCTATGGTGGGCAGGCAGTTTACGAAATATTATGTTTTCTTGGATGAATCAGATCCCTTACTTTCAAAAGCAAATGGCTTTTACGGTATCTGGATTAAAAACAGGTGCATTTGGTCAGATGAGCTATGATGAGATTGCAAAGCCGATGCAGTCTTTCACTATAGATTAACCGCCTATCGCATGCATACTAATTTTGCGTAATGGCGCACGCTGTTTACTGACATAGCCTGCATCTTTGTACCACACCACGGTTTTAATCGTTTCGATAATTTCTGCACGCAACTTATCATATTTATTCTTTTGATATTGCTCTAATTTATCTTTAAAACTTAAACCTTGATCGCTAAACAAACAGGTAAATAACTCGCCTGTGGCAGTCAATCGCAAGCGATCACACTGCTGGCAAAATGGATTAGAAATCGTCGAGATAATCCCAATTCTATAGGTTTGTTTTGAAAAATTTTCTTTAACCACATTATTTAAATTCTGAATTGCAAATTGTCGTGCAGGTTCATGATCTTGGGCGATTGTGGTGATATGAAACTCTTTTTCCAGTGTGCTCAAAATGTCTTGCTCACTGACCACCCAATCTTTTTGCCACAGCGCATCGCCATCGAGTGGCATATATTCAATAAAACGTACGCTAATCTTCTGCGCCATTCCCCATTTGACTAAAGGAATGATTTGATCATCATTGATACCACGCATCAGCACGCTATTGATTTTGATTTTTAAACCGACCGCTTGTGCAGCTGCAATGCCTTGTAAAACTGGTTGTAAAGATTTTTTAGTGAGTTGTTGAAATTGCGTGGCATCTAAACTGTCCAAACTAATATTCAGATCATCCAAGCCTGCCAGTTTTAAATCCTGTGCATATTTGGCGAGATAATGTGCATTGGTAGTCATCGAGATACGCTTTAAGCCTTTGGCACGCAAGCGATTTAGATCATTAATAAAATGCACCACGCCTTGACGCATTAAGGGCTCGCCACCTGTAATACGAATACTTTCAATACCCTGCTCAACCATCAATTCACAAAAGGTATACAGCGCTTCAAAAGAAAGAATATCCTTCTTCGCCAACCATTCGGGATGTTCAGGCATACAATACTGACATTTAAAATTACAACGATCGGTCACTGAAATACGCAATTTTCGTTTTTCACGACCAAATTGATCCACCAAGTTTGCATTGTTGCTCACTCGTCGCATTGGCGATTGATCATGTGTAGACATGATCTGTGTTTGCAAGTCAGTCAACGCTTTTACTCATATTCTCAAAGAAAGAAACGCATCGGTTCAGCACACTTTGACTTAAAAATTGGCTACGGAATCCTCATGTTTAATTCAGCCCACGCATTAATACTATGTGGTTGCGCACTGTCATTCGTTAATTTTAACACAGAAAATTTAAGCGATATAAACAGTCGGAATAAGCTACGTTGATCTTGCGCCAAGCTTTGCGCAAGGTGCTCACTAACAGAACGGTGCATTAAACAAAATGGATAGAGGGCCTGCCCATCAATTTCTGCATAACAGAGTTGACTTTGATCTTTCGCAATTTGCTCAGCGAACTGCTCAAGCAATTGATTTGGAATATAAAACAGATCGCATGGCACAAACAGTATCCAATCTCGTTGACTATACAGCCATGCGCTGTGCATCCCCATCATCGGACCTTGAAAGCCTTTTTCTAAATCAGAAAAAATCCCAAGCTGTGCATCTATGGCTTGATAAATTTCACTATCTCGGTGGCTATTGACCCACAGTTTTTGCACTTGCGGTTTAAGGTTTTCTCGAAGCCGATCGAGCTGACGATACTGCCCATCAAAGCATTGAAGCAGTTTATTACAACCGCCCATGCGTGTGGCTTGACCGCCTGCGAGAATCACGGCATCGGTATTGGCAATGATTTTTTTTGCAAAATCATTTTTTTTAACATCACTTTTTCCAATTTCATCCGGAACAAAATTGGTTGCAAGATCAGAAATTTGATTTTCATCAGATCGCTTGTGATCAATTGGCTTCGTTGGACAATTCACTTTCACGCTCCGACTGACATTGTTTAATCAAACCACGGATTTCAGGTAAGCATGAACCACAGTTTCCACCTGCTTTTAGACACGCTGTGACTTGTTTTTCATTGGTGAGATTTTTGGTTTTAATGGTCTCAATAATGCGGTTTTTACCCACTTTGAAGCAACTACATACCAATGCGCCTTCATTATTCGCCTGACCAATAGGCATCCCTGCAAGTAACGCACGACGATGCAAAGCACTCAGACGATGACGACTAAACAAGCCTGCCAACCAATCCCGATCAGGTAAAAACTCACGAGGTGCAAGATAGAATGCCGCCATCAAGCGATCTTCACGCAGTACCACGATGTGCAATGTGTCTGTATGCACATCCTCATACATCAACCATTCATCATTTTCGGCATCATATGGCAGTAAATCTTGCAGTTTATTGGCGACTTGTAGACTCTCGGTACGATCGACGATTTCATAGCGAATTGCTTGTGCCGTTTGGATTTTCACCCACCACGTGAAAGCATCTTTATCCCATTGTTTTTCACTTGGTGCACTTGCCATCCACTCTGGACGCACATACAGCACACCTTGCCAACGTCCATAAAATGGCTGAATCATCACTGGTGTATGCTTAAACTCAGGCTCACCCGAAATCGCATCAACCGCAGGATTGACCACCGCACCGACACGTGCATCGGAAGCGACTTGATCATTCCAATGAATTGGCACAAAAATCTGACCACGGCGCACTTTGGTCGAGAACTGACCACGAACGATACAACGTCCCCATTCCGAGCGTACTTCGACCAAATCAAACTCTTTAATCCCGAACTTGAGCGCATCTTGTGGATGAATCTCACAATAAGGCTCACTGCGGTGTGTAGAGAGATTGGCGGATAATCCTGTGCGTGACATGGTATGCCATTGATCACGAACACGACCTGTATTCAAAATCAGTGGATATTCAGCATTTGGTTTATTTTTTGGTTCAATATTTGGCGTGGCAATAAATTTTGCTTTGCTATCTGTATGACTAAAAATTCCATCGCCATAAATCCGTGGTGTACCTTGCTTGTCCGCATAGACAGGCCATTGAATCGGTTTCAGCGCATGATACTCGGCTTGAGTAATGTCAGTTAAACCTTGCAGATTGAAATAGCGAAATGCAGGCAAGCTGTCACGTTCCGAGGCAAAGCCATTGCCAACCGTTGAGAGCTTGGCATGTTCTAAGAAAATCTCATAATTCGAATTAAAATCAAAACCTTGCCAACCGAGTTTTTGTGCGACTTGGCTCACCGCCCACCAATCTGGCTTAATCGTTTCAGGCACAGCTAAGAAAGCATTCTGACGAGAGATACGACGTTCAGAATTGGTCACTGTCCCGTCTTTTTCTCCCCATGCTTGCGCAGGAAGCAACACATCGGCAAAGTCTGTGGTATCAGTATCTTTACAGACATCTGACACCACCACAAATTCACATTTTTCCAAAGCACGTTTGACTTGATCACTATTCGGTAAGCTCACCACAGGGTTGGTCGCCATGATCCAAATTGCTTTGATTTTACCTGCTTCGACTGCTTCGAACATATCTACAGCTTTTAAACCGACTTTTTGTGCGATATGCGGACTTTGCCAAAATTCTTGTACCAGTTGTTGGTGAGTGGGATTATCAATATCGAGATGCGCAGCCAGCATATTTGCTAGTCCACCGACTTCCCGTCCGCCCATGGCATTCGGCTGACCTGTCATGGAAAATGCGCCCATGCCTTCGCCTGTCACACGACCTGTAAGCAAGTGACAATTGATAATGCTATTGGCTTTATTTGTGCCTTGACTGGACTGATTCACGCCCATGGAGAATAGCGTAATGGCTTTCTTGGTTTTGGCGAACAGTTGATAAAACTCAAGCAGTTTCTCAATGGCAATGCCTGTTTCCGAAGCGACAAAATCGAGGTCTTGCTCGGCTTGACTGACATCGAGCGCACGATCCAATTGTGTGGTATGTGCATCGATAAAGTCTTGATCGGCATAGCCTTGTTCATTGAGATATTGCAATAAACCATTGAAAAGGCAAATATCTTGACCGATCAAAATTGGGAGATGTAAATCCGCTTGTTCACAGGTTGCAGTAAAGCGTGGGTCGATGACCACGACTTTCAGATTGGCATTTTCGGCTTTCGCCGCCATGATGCGCTGAAACAAAATCGGATGGCACCATGCGGTGTTAGAACCAACCAAAACGATCAATTCAGCTTGTTCAAAATCTTGATAATTGCCCGCAACGATATCTTCACCGAAAGCACGTTTATGTGCCGCCACCGCAGAAGACATGCAAAGTCTTGAATTGGTGTCGATATTACCTGTGCCGAGATAGCCTTTGACAAATTTATTGACCACATAATAGTCTTCGGTTAAGAGCTGTCCCGATACATAGAACGCAACACTTTCACGTCCATATTGGTCGATACATTGACGAAATTTATCCGCAATCAAATCCGTGGCTTGATCCCAAGACGCTTGCTTACGCTCAGCTCCCCTTCCAAGTTGTGGCGCAATCACACGATGCGACATACCCACAGTATCAGCCAGATTACTGCCTTTGATACAGAGTTTTCCTCGATTGGCAGGATGCGACTCATCTCCGACCACTTGTAGCCCTTTGGCAGTTTGCTGTGCGGTGACACCACAACCTACGCCACAGTAAGGACAGGTCGAATGCACGACTTCATTGTTTGAAATCGTTGGGATGAGCTGTGCAACTTGATTCATCTGATAGTACTCCTATCCCAATCATTAATTTCGTGAGAAGTCTCCCCTTTTAAAGGGGAGATTTAGAGGGGATTTAGCATTAAATTGAGCTCTGATTTTTAAAAAGATTCAAGCCTAAACTTGCATCGCACATCAGATTCAACCCTAATATTTTTTATTGATCTACTTTAGCTTGCTTGTTTTAGGGCGAAATCTCGACCAAACAACAGCTTATTACGGATTTGGTGAATCGGTGTTTGGTCGCTGATCAACTCTGCATACCACGCACCATCTTCGGTATCACCGAACAATACCGCACCGATCACTTTGTCATTTTGGATAATGAGGCGTTTATAGATTTGACGTTTTTCATCATTAAGCACGATGTCTTCACAGTCCTCGGTCGCTTCAATATTGCCTGCCGAGAACACATCAACACCACTGACTTTAAGCTGTGTCGGCGTTGGCAAGGTTTTAAAGGTCAAGCTACCATGCTCTGCCAAATGTGTTGCACAAACAAAGGCTTGTCCCCAAAGTGGCTCAACCAAACCAAAGACGCTACCACGATGCTCGATACACTCACCGATCGAATAGATACTTGGGTCAAAAGTCTGCATGGTGTCATTGACCACCACACCACGGTTACAACGCAAGCCTGCACTTTGCGCAAGATCGGTATTCGGACGAATCCCTACCGCAAATACCACGAGGTCTGCAAGAAGCTGTGTGCCATCAGCAAGACGCACGCCAACGACTTTACCATCTTGTCCGAGAATCTCTTGGGTTGAGGCTTCAGTGATGATTTTAATGCCTTTTTCATGGATGTTTTGGCGTAGCATTTGACTGGCACGAAGGTCAAGCTGACGCTCCATGATGCGATCCATCAAATGCAATACCGTGACATTCATACCACGTTGCTTCAGACCATATGCCGCTTCAAGTCCGAGCAAACCACCGCCGATGACGATGGCATTTTGCTTGGTTTGGCTGATTTCGATCATTTTATTGACATCATAAATATCACGGAAGCTCAGCACGCCATCGAGATCATTACCCTTGATTGGTGGCATAAATGGTTTTGAACCTGTTGCTAAAATCAAACGGTCATAATCCACAGCAAGCCCTGATTCGGTAATGACTTGCTTTTTACGGCGTTCAACTTTCACCGCTTTGTCCCCTGCGATGAATTTAATGCCTTTTTCCGCATACCATTCAGGTGCATGCAGCATGATTTGCTCAATGGTTTTTTCCCCTGAAAGCACTGGCGAAAGCATGATACGGTTGTAGTTTCCCCACGGCTCTTCACCAATCACGGTGATGTCATACATCTCAGGTGCCATATCGAGCAAGTCTTCGAGGCAACGCATGCCTGCCAAGCCATTACCCACCAGCACCAGCTTCATACGATCACGTTGCAATGCCACATTGGTCAGATAAGTTTTTTGTGCTTCAGGATAAACCCACACTTCGCCATCAACGATCTTGGTTGGAAAGACTGGCAAACTTTGACTACCATCTTCCAAGCAACGCCCTGTCGCCAAGCTAAAGTGTTGCTTATAAATCGGTGATGCAATGACACGTTCACCCAAAATATCACCCAAAATGCCACGTGACATGACATTGGCACCACTAAATGGATCGTGGTTGGAGAGTGCATAAATACGCTTTTCATTGCCAACACGGAACATGGCAACTTGTTGTTCGCCTTGTTGAGATCCGATCAGTGCGCAAACACCTGTGTTTGGCTGGATTTGATCGAGCATACACACTTTTTGCCAATCTAAACCTTGCTTCATCTCTGTCATGATAATTTCCTTCAATTCTTAAATACTTTTCGCTAACTCGAATGTGTTCACTTTACACAGAGGTCACTGCAATACGTTTTGCATCACGCTCTTGCGCATTCATTGGGCGGATTTGACCACGCTCAGGGGTAAACTGAATGTGCGGATCAGCTTGATCAGAGTTAATAAAGGTTTGGAAACGTGCACGGACTTTTGGATCAGTGACCGCAGTATTCCATTCATCTTGATAAGTATTCACCACGTGTTGCATACGGTCTTCAAGCTCTTGCGCTACGCCAAGCGAGTCATTCACCACCACATCTTTGAGGTAATCCAAACCGCCTTCAAGGTTGTCACGCCATACGCTAGTCCGTTGGAGACGATCGGCAGTTTGGATATAAAACATAAAGAAACGGTCGATATAACGAATCAAAGTATTGGTATCTAAGTCAGATGCAAGCAATTCTGCATGGCGAGGTTTCATACCGCCATTACCACAGACATAGAGGTTCCAACCTTTTTCAGTAGCGATGACACCGACATCCTTACCTTGTGCTTCGGCACATTCACGGGTACAGCCTGACACTGCCATTTTTAATTTATGCGGAGAGCGCAAGCCTTTGTAACGGTTCTCCAAGAAGATCGCCAAGCCCACAGAATCATCAACACCATAACGACACCATGTGCTACCAACACACGATTTCACTGTACGAAGCGACTTACCATAGGCATGACCCGACTCAAAACCTGCGGCGATCAACTCTTCCCAAATCGTTGGCAATTGATGCACTTGCGCACCAAACAAATCGACACGTTGACCACCTGTGATTTTGGTATATAGACCATATTTTTTAGCAATTTGACCGACTGCGATCAAGCCATCTGGTGTGACTTCACCGCCTGCCATACGAGGCACGACCGAGTAAGAACCATCTTTTTGAATATTACCGAGGAAGTAGTCATTACTGTCTTGCAAACCTGCATGTTCTTTTTGCAAGATAAAGTCATTCCAGCATGAAGCAAAGATATTCGATGCAGTCGGTTTACAGATATCACAACCAAGTCCATGACCGTGTTTTGAAATCAGCTCATCAAAAGAACGAATTTCATTAACACGTACCAAGTGATACAACTCTTGACGAGAGTATGGGAAATGTTCGCAAAGGTGATTATTTACGGTCACACCTTGACGTTGCAATTCTGCTTTCAGCACTTGCGTCACGAGTGGCGCACAGCCACCACACGCTGTTGCTGCTTTGGTACATTTTTTCAATGCGCCAAGCGAGGTCGAACCGTCGGCAATCGCACTACACAAATCTGCTTTAGACACGTTATTACACGAACAGATCGTCGCGGAATCAGGTAACAGATCAACACCTGTACCACCTGATGATGCGACATTGCTCCCACCATATTGTGGCACGATCAAACTGTCTGGATTGTCAGGCAAATCCATGTCGTTGAGCATCATTTGGAGCAGTTCGCTATATTCTTTGGCATCACCGACGAGGACTGCGCCGATTAATTTCTTGGTTTCTTTATTGATGACGATTTTTTTATACACTTGTGTATGGTCATCATTGTAGAAATAACTAGCCGCAGACGGATGATTCGCATGTGCATCACCGATTGATGCCACATCGACACCCATCAGCTTGAGTTTGGTACTCATGTCCGCACCTGCAAAGCAATTCGTTTCTTCTTGCATCACATGTTTGGCTGCGATACGCGCCATGTCATAACCTGGTGCAACCAAGCCGTAGATTTTGCCATGCCACAGTGCACACTCACCGATCGCATAGATATGTTCATCAGAAGTTTGGCAATAATCATTGATCACAATACCGCCACGCTCGCCAAGCTCTAGCCCTGACTGACGTGCCAACTCGTCACGTGGACGAATCCCTGCGGAGAAGACGATCAAATCTGTTTTCAGCTCTGTGCCATCAGAAAACTTCATGCTATGAATGAAGTCATCTCCATCCTCAATCGCTTGAGTGGCTTTTTGGGTGAGAACTTCAACACCTAAATCTTCAATCTTATTGCGCAGAACTTTAGCGCCAAGATCGTCAATTTGCACTGCCATCAAGCGTGGTGCAAATTCCACCACATGTGCTTTTAAGTCCAAATCAACCAGTGCTTTTGCCGCTTCTAGACCAAGCAGACCACCACCGATCACGACACCATTTTTTGCCGTTTGACTTGCAGCACGGATCGCATCCAAGTCTTCAATCGTACGGTATACAAAGCAGTTTTCACGATCATTACCTGGAATCGGCGGTACAAATGGATAAGAACCCGTAGACAGAATCAACTTGTCATAAGGAACTTGTTGACCTGATTTGGTGGTAACGATTTGCGCTTCACGATCAATGGCAATCGCTTGGGTATTTAAATGCAGATCAATCCCATAGGCATCTGCAAAGTCCTGACGTGCTAATGACAAATCTTTGGCGGATTTCCCAGAAAAATATTCACTGAGATGGACACGGTCATACGCCAAACGTGGTTCTTCTGCGATTACCGTAATCTCAACATCATCGTTCGCATATTCAAGCACGCCTTCCAAGAATTTGTGCCCAACCATACCATGACCAACAACTACTAATTTCATGGGAATTTCTCCGCGTTATTTCTACTATCTTTACTTGCTATCTTTGGCTTCGATCAACTGACTATCTACTTCATCACTTCAAGTCAGTTGACCTCTGCTATTTTGGCTATTGAGGCTAAGGTTTATGCTTAGGCCTCTGCAATTGCGTTACGTTCCGCAATCGCTTGTTCAAATAATTTTTGCTCTTTGGCTTTGTGCTCTGGGCTAAAGCGGATGAACATTACTGATACACCTGCAACCAGCACCAACACCCCGATGACCATCAGTGCAGTTTGAATATCCACCATACCTTTGAGCAAGAAACCTGCTGCCACCGCACCGACATTACCACCTGCACCAATGATCCCAGCTACACCACCTAATGATTCACGATCAATAAACGGTACCAGTGCATAAGTTGCGCCACATGCCATGTGAGTGAACAAACCAAAGATTGTCATCATCATGATCGCCGTCCACACCGTAGACATTTGCGAGAAAAGAATCAGGAAAATCCCTTCACCCAAGATCATGATCAGTAATATTTTGGTACGACCATCCAAACCTTTACCGAGCGCAACTTTGTCAGAAATGATGCCACCTAGAGCACGAGCAAACAGCGCAAGCAAACCAAAGATACCTGCTGCTAGACCTGCTTCTTTTAGACCAAGATTAAAGGTATCGACGTAGTACATTGCTGCGATATTATGGATAAAGATTTCCACACCGAAGCACGCACCATAAGTCAGGAATAGAATCCACACACGGTAGTTCGATGCAGCTTGTTTTAAGATACCCATGCTACTTTTCTTACCGCCACCTGTTTCCACACCCATGGCACGAAGTTCTTTGTAGTCACCTTGTGGGCTATCTTGAGTAAGCTTCCAGTACATGATGCCAACGATGACCATCAAGATACCTGGCACCAATAACGCCGCTCTCCAACCCCAAGCCGCATCAACACCAACCATGATTAACGCAGCCATTAATAAAGGCATTAACGCTTGCGTAGCACCGCCACCAGCATTACCCCAACCCGCAGTTGCCGCATTCGCAGTACCGACGACATTTGGTGCAAACATGACACTGGTGTGATACTGCGTGATCACAAAGCTCGCACCAATCGCACCAATCAATAGACGGAAGAACAAGAATGATTCATAGCTATTGGCAGCTGCTACGCCAAATACAGGAATACTACCGATCAGTAATAAAGCGGTATAAGTACGACGTGGACCGTATTTATCAGTCAATGGACCAATGATGAGGCGAACGAGAATGGTGATCGCAACTGCGGCAATATTGATATTGGCAATCTGATCTTTGGTTAAGCTAAACTCACCTGCGATGACTGGCATCAATGGCGCACAGGCAAACCATGCAAAGAAACAGATAAAGAATGCGAGCCATGACATATGGAAAGCACGCATTGCGGGAGTGGAAAAATTAAATAGTTTAATTGATGTTGCTTTTTTGGCCGACAAATCTACAGATGGGAAAGTAACAGACATAATGGCGTCCCCTGAACTAAACATAAATTAATGCAGTAATAAAACTTAAAACCACATATTCGCTTGTCAGAACGGGCGCCATTGACCGTTGCAATTTGGAGTCATCTTTGACTTATCATATGTAATGCAACAGCCATGCCAAAATTCAAATAATCATTTTAAAAAGTATTTCCATTAACAAAAAATCACTTCTAAGAGTTTGTTTTTATTTAAATTAAATTAAAAGCCATAAATTTTTATCTATTAAAAATAGCATATTTTTCTTTTTCTCAACTTGATAATGAACATAGAGATGCTCACGACTTCATCAGTCAAAATCTCATCATCAACTTGATTGTTTATTTATTCTTATCTTTGCTTGCTAACACTCACTTTAAATTTAATTAAATGCTGAATTGCACCCTTTTCGTGCAACACAAAGCAAAGCCACAAAACCATACTTTAGATTCAATTTACATAGAATCCAATTTTACGCATCATTTTGGAGCAATGCTCTGTTTCATCAATTGCTAATCTAAGATTTGAATAAGCACGCTGAGTTAATTGGCAATATTAATTTCGGCAATCATATACAGCCGTGCATAGCCCGCAATTTCCATGCGCTCACCATCTAGGATTTTGCAATATAGCGTTCCTCCTCGTTTTGAGGCTTGATAGGCAACAAGCTCTTGTTTATTAAAACGATCTGCCCAAATCGGCACAATGCCAGTATGAATCGAACCTGTCACAGGATCCTCATCAATACCCATTGCAGGCGCAAAATAACGAGAAACACAATCTACATGCTCATGATCTGCACTGGCTGTGATTGCCACATCACGATTAGATGCTGTAATCGCAGTTCGTAAATTGCCGAATGCTTTCAGTTTGGCAAAATCAGGCTGCTCATCCAAGACATCTTGCACAGACTCATATTCCACAATATAAGCTTGTGGGCTGAGATAAACAGCTTTAAATGGTTTAGTTAAACCTTCACGCAACAACTCAGGATAATTATCTATACGTTCTGCACGACGAATCGGAAAATTCATATGAATCTTGCCATCAATAGCCTGATGTACAATAAATTCCCCGAGCTTCCGCACATGAAAAATGATTTGTTGTAAGTCTAAATCAAGTTGAAACAAAATACTGGCACTCGCCAAAGTCGCATGACCACAAAAATCAACTTCCGCAACAGGTGTAAACCATCGAATCGCAAAGTTTGTCGGATCTAACCTTTTTACAAAAGCAGTTTCAGCAAGGTTATTCTCCATCGCAATATTCTGCATGACAGATTCATCAAGCCATTCCTCCAAGATAATCACTGCCGCAGGATTCCCCTTAAACAACTCATGGCTAAAAGCATCGACTTGATACATTTTCATGATGACAACCTACTATTTTCATACACATTTATATCCCACTATATCGGCTTTTATCACTGGTGAGGAGCTTGTTCATTGACAAGTTGTACTTATAGATTAAAATGCGCTCATCTTACGCTGTCTTTAACATTCTTTTAAAGGAGGACGTTATGCTATTAACCCAAGAGTACACATTTAACTAATTCAGCATACGTCGGTATAGGACATATGTTGTATCCAATCAACGTCCGAATGCCAAGATCATCCTTATCTAGCATTCGCTAGATTTTTTATTTTTTGGAATGATTAAAAATGAAACTGAAAGATATGCCTAAAATCAATTCACGTAATCCTGTTGCACTATCACCGCTTTTGCATAAAAGTGGTGTCTTTGAAACTGAAAAACCACAGGCGACTCATCGACGTGAACGCAAGGCATCGAAACATCAGCTTCGTAAAACTGATTGGCAAGCTGATAAATAAGTTTGGTAGATAAACTTAATCAATACCAAACTAAAAAAGCAACCCTCGGGTTGCTTTTTTACTTCACATCTATGGTCATTCAACCAATATGATTATTGACCTGGCTGCACAACAACTTTTTTAACGCCTGTAATCTGCAATGTTACACGACGGTCTGGCTGCAAGCATGCTTTCAATTCAGCAGTTGCTTTATTACCAGTACAGTTCGTTGTTACAGGTTGAGCTTCACCTGCACTGTTCACATTCATTTGAGTTTGAATACCACGACTCGCAAGGTATTGCTGTACAGTTTGCGCACGCTTCATACCAAGATTATAGTTATATTTTTCAGAACCCAAACGATCCGTATGACCTGTGACATCAATACTGTTAATCGTCGTGTAGTTACCATTCACAGCGTCAACAACTTGATCCAAAGTTGCACGACCTTGTGGCAACAAGTCAGAAACTGATGAACCATCAAACTTAAACAATGCGTCAGCAGCTAGGTTAATCGTTTCTTGCTCAACACGTGGCGCAGGTATTGGCGCAGGAGCAGGCTCTGGAAGTGGTTCAACCGCAACGACAGGCGCTTCAGGCTTCAAATGACCACCCAAAACAACATTCAAGCCTGCAAGTGCTGTATAATTCCAAAACTCTTCATCAGCATTATAGGTAGCACGAGCTTCAGTACGTAGTGACAACGCATCATTGAAGCGATAGAATGCGCCAATACCCGCATTACCCAAAGTACCTTCTTCTTTCAAACCTCGACCTGCACGACCCAATGCTGCTTCATCCGCACCATCGAAATCATACTTGTAATGACCAGCACCTAAAAGTACATAAGGCTTAAACTTACTGTCATAATCTTTAGTAATCAAATCAGACGTCACATAGAAGTTACCATTGATTTGACTTTGAGTATATTCAGCGCCGTCAAGTTGTGCACCAGCTACTTCAAGATCACCATTGACTTGGTTATATTCAGCTTCGAAACCCAACCACGGCGTAAGCTCTACACCAAGTGCAGCACCAACAAATAAATCATCTTGGATTTCTGCTGAGCTTGTTAAATCACCTTTTTCCCCTGCATTATTATGCTGAGTATCTTGGAACGTATAACCAAGCATCAAAGGTGTAACAGTCACGCCAGCGTTAGAAGCAGCGAAAGGGAGTGCGACTAAAAGTGCGCATGTTAAACGATTCAAATTCATATCCAACTCCAAAATATGCGTTCTGCATTAAAATTTATTGAGTAATCAAAATTGAAAGCTTTGAAACAATTCTCTCTTTAAGCTTTATCATTTAATTACTAAATCAACAAGTTGTGTTCAATATAGTGATTTATAATCGTGTTGTTTGTAATTTTTTGATACAAAAAAAGCAACCCGAAAGTTGCTTTTTTATCATTTGGTAAAAACTGTCAAATTAATGACCAGGATGAACCATCACAGTACGGCTACCAGTGATCGTAGCAAATACACGACGGTTCATCGCACGACCTTCTTTAGTATTGTTGTCAGCGATTGGTTGATCCCAAGCAAAACCTTGAGTGCTCAAGCGGTTTGCATCGATACCAAACTCATTTACAAGTGATGATTTCACAGAGTTTGCACGAGCAAGTGAAAGACGTTCGTTCAACTTACGTGGACCTGTGTTATCAGTGTGACCTTCGATTTGTGCAGTTGCATTTGGATATTCAACCAGTTTCTCAGCAACTTTAGCAATTTCAGGCTTGTATTGTGGTTTGATGTTTGACTTGTTAATGTCAAAGAATACACGAAGTTCCATCTTAAGATCTTCAGTGATCTCTTGAGGTTGTTCTGGTTCTGGTTGAACAACAACTGGAACCGGCTCTACTTCAACCACTGGCGCAGCTGGTTTCAGGTGGCCACCAAGAACAACTTGAAGTGCTGCCAAGCCTTGACCTTCCCACCAGTTGTTATCGAAGTTATGGATAGCACGAGCCTCTGTACGCAGTGTCAAAGCATCGTTCAACTGCCAAAGTACACCTGCACCCAAGTTACCAAGCGTGTCATAAGAACGACGGTCATAACCAGGGTTGTCAACAGTGATACGTGAATGACCAACACCTAGCAAGCCATACGGCTTGATTTTGCTGTCATAATTACCAGTGAATACATCAGTAGTAGCGATCGCATTCAAACTTAAAGTTTCATGCTTCGCATCCCATGGCTGACCATTAAAGTTAGTGCTTTCGTTGCGTGCAGCATCAGCTTTAGTTTGTTGGTATTCAACTTCAGCTTGCAACCAAGGCGTCAATTCTGCACCGATCGCAGCACCAACTACTAGATCGCTTTGCAATGCGATACCACCATTGAGATTACCAGCACCGCCATTACCATTTGGGTCACGATCAGTTAGCGTGTCACGCATTTTATCTTGAGTATCTTCAGGATACCAGTGATAACCAAGCATTAAAGGGGTTACAGTAATACCCGCATTTGCAGCTGCAAATGGAGTAGCGACTAACATTGCTAATGCAATACGACTCATTTTCATGGAATACCTCCAGATTAACATTTTGTTGTGTAACGCAAGTCTAAAACTTTGTTTTCTGTGCATAGTATATACACAATTTCATATGTTTTTAAGCCACTTGCCTAAAATTTTACAAAAATTGGACATCAAACCCAAATGTCACAACCCAATTGTCAATATTATTGACAAAATTACTTACAATTACCGTTGTTATTCGGTAACTTGGTAAGGATTCTGACCTATCCTTGTGACGCAGTCTAGTCGTATTTAAATGCTTTTTCTATACTTTTTTATAAAAGTTTGATTGCTTACACAGTTTTTTTGTAACTACGATTATCTTTAATCGAACATAATAAATTAAAATTATTGCAAAACAATATGCATAAAATTATTATATTTTGGCAAGTATCACAAATTCTTACATCAGTTTTATAATCTACAACGTATTTATTAAACAAACTGGGTTACAGAAACAAACAATAAATTAAAATATGAGGTTTCAAGTGCGAGCTTCCACACGTTGCAAACAATACGGTATCACTTTAGTAGAGCTGATGATTACCATTGCAATCTTAGCTATTGTAGCAGTGGTTGCAGTACCCTCTTTCCAAGCCGTCATGGCTAATCTTGAGGCAAATCGAGTTCAATCTACCATGCGATCCGTTATCCAAGACAGTAAATATCGTGCTTTCACAAATCGACAGCGTATTACGATTTGCGGCAGTTCAAATCTACAAGATTGCGATGCGCAGTGGTCTAATGGATTTATCATTTTTAATGACTTAAATATCAACAAAACAAAAGATCTTGCTGAAGAGATCATAAAGAAGCACAGTTTAAATTTGAAACATGGCACACTCTCTTGGCGTGGTTTTGGTGGTAGTGCATTATTTTTTCAACCTGATACTGGACTACCGCGTGGTTCGAATGGTAGTTTTTACTATTGCTCAAGTATAAATCTTAACTATCGTATCTTCCTGAGTAATATGGGGCATTCCCGAATTGAAAAGTTGATAAGTTGTTAATGCTTAATATGCCTCCATTTATATAGGTATATTGTTTCTATTCTTCTCAAAGTGAACCTATAGTTTCGCTTTATTTTTGTACCTATATTTAAAAATGACTTATAGTTTGTTCATCCTTTTATAAGCCACTAGATTTTACACAGGAGTTTATTCATGTCTGATATCGTAATTGTCAATGGTGCTCGTACTGCAATGGGCGGTTTTCAAGGCAGTTTAGCAGGTGTTACCGCACCTGAGCTTGGCGCAGTATCTATCAAAGAAGCGATTGCTCGTGCAGGGCTTCAACCAACTGATATCGAAGAAGTCATTATGGGCTGTGTATTGCCAGCAGGTTTAAAACAAGGTCCTGCTCGTCAAGCCATGCGTCAAGCTGGACTTCCTGACTCTACTGGCGCAGTGACCATTAACAAGCTTTGTGGTTCAGGGATGAAAGCCGTGATGCAAGCTGCTGATATGATTAAAGCAGGTTCTGCAAATATCGTCGTTGCTGGCGGTATGGAATCGATGACCAATGCTCCATACATTCTACCAAAAGCACGTGGTGGCTACCGTATGGGACATGGTGAAGTGAAAGATCATATGTTCTTAGACGGTTTAGAGGATGCAGAAACTGGCCGTTTGATGGGTTCTTTTGCACAAGATATGGCGAATAAAAAGTCGTATAGTCGTGAGCAAATGGATGAGTTTGCGATTCGTTCATTGAAACGTGCGCAAACTGCGGTCAATGAAGGCTATTTTGCTGATGAAATCGTTCCTGTCACTGTATCTACACGCAAAGGTGATGTAGTCGTTGATAAAGATGAGCAACCGTTCAATGCCAATATCGATAAGATTCCAACACTTCGCCCTGCTTTTGCCAAAGACGGTACCATCACCGCAGCCAATGCAAGTTCGATCTCTGACGGTGCGTCTGCATTAGTATTGACGACTGCTGATAATGCAGAAGCAAAGGGTTTAAATCCGTTGGCAAAAATTATTGCTTACGCATCAAACTCACAGCACCCATCTGAGTTCACCATTGCTCCAGTTGGCGCAATCCAAAAAGTATTGAATCAAACAGGTTGGGATGCAAAAGACGTTGACCTTTGGGAAATCAATGAAGCATTTGCAATGGTTGCGATGTGCCCGATTGATGAATTCAAACTTGATATTGAAAAAGTCAATATCAACGGTGGTGCATGTGCGCTTGGTCATCCAGTTGGCTCTACAGGTTCACGCATTATCTTGACGCTAATCCATGCGCTTAAACGCACAGGTGGCAAAAAAGGCATTGCAGCGCTATGTATCGGAGGTGGTGAAGCAACTGCTGTGGCGATTGAATTACTTTAATTCAAAAGTTTAAATAAAAAATCCCGCACATTGATGGGGGATTTTTTGTTTAGTGGAATAATATTCTTATTACAATTCAAAGCTAGGATGTTACATGAACACATCGTATATTATTTAAACATCTTTTCCAAAAGTAAAGTTCGTCCAGCAATCGAAGGATATAACAATGCAACTCAATCATTATCTAAACTTTAAGGGACAAACCGAACCCGCATTCTTATTTTATCAATCCGTATTTGGCGGAACGTTTTCCAACATGACACGCTATGGCGATATGCCACCTGAAGATGGCGTAAACTTAACTGAAGAAGAACGCACCTTTATTATGCACGTATCGCTTCCGATCAATGAACATACTGAGCTGATGGGTTCGGACTTTATGGAGGCCTTCTGTGGCAATAATGCGCATGGGTTTATTCAGGGTAACAATCATTATATTTCCATCAATTTAGTGAATGATGAAACCGAAACTCGTCGTTTATTCAATCAATTATCTGTGCATGGTCATATTGAATGTCCGTTAGAAAAAACCTTTTGGGGTGCGTTGTTTGGTTCGTTTACCGATCAGTTCGGAGTGAAATGGATGGTGAATTGTCAGCTTGATGCGACACATTACAGCCAAGACATTGCTTTATAATTTTTCATCAACTCTCGAATATTCTATTTGATAATCCCAGCCATAAAAATCCCGCATCAAAGTGCGGGATTTTTATATAACAGCATGAGTTACTTTTAACGACTAGTTTGATAGCTCGCTTCACGTACCGCCGTTGAGGCTTGATAAGGATGGGTAAAATCATTCAAACCTGCCGCAGCTTCTTGAATATCTTTGCCCTCTTTAATCACAAAGCTATCAAAACCTGAACGCTTTAGATAATTCAACACATCTTTAAAGACATCGCCAACTGCACGCAGCTCACCTTGATAGCCTTGACGGCGTAAAAGTGCTGCAAAAGAATATCCACGCCCATCACCAAAACCTGCGAAATCAATGAAAATCGCATCGAGTTGATCCAGTGGATAATCTGTGGTTTCAGGTGAATCTTCCGCAGTCAAAAACAGTGCTTTTTTACCTGTCACATTCCCCAATTGATCAAGCTGTTCAACCGTCAATACCACATCACCTTGTGGCAACTGCCCCTCTTCAGAAACTTGCTGAAAGGTATTATCAAAAATACTGCCATCTTTAGCGAGCACAGGCTGAGTCAAATTAAGCATAAGCACGCTCCTTAAATGGTTTGATGCCAACACGGCGATAGGTATCAATGAAAAGCTCTTCATTTTCACGAAGATCAAGATAGGTATTTAGAATTTCCTCAACCACATCAGGTATAGCCTCGGCTGCAAATGATGGTCCTAAAATATCACCAATTGAAGCATCATGATCAGCATTACCGCCTAGAGTGATTTGATAAAATTCTGCACCTTTTTTATCCACACCCAAGATACCGATGTTACCGACATGGTGATGACCGCAGGCATTCATACAACCTGAAATATTTAAGTCCAGTTTGCGTAGATTATAGACGGTATCTAAATCATCAAAACGGCGTGAAATAGCTTCTGAAATTGGAATTGACTTAGCATTCGCCAATGAACAGAAATCCCCCCCCGGACAGCAAATAATATCGGTAATAAAACCAATATGCGCGCGTGCCAAGTTGTTAGCATCTAGGACTTGCCACAATGCAAATAAGTCTTTTTGTGGCACATCTACCAAGGCAATATTTTGTTCATGCGTGGTACGCAATTCACCAAAGGTATATTGATCGGCTAAATCTGCAATTAGATTCATTTCTTCGGTTGTCATGTCACCTGGTGCAACACCTGCACGTTTCAATGAAATATTGACAATACGGTAGCCTTGAACTTTGTGCGCATGGGTATTGATGTTGAACCATTGTTTGAATTTTGGATACTGTGCAAACAGCTCACTAAAATCTTCATCGGCATAGTTTTGATAAGCAAATGGCGTGAAGTTTTCATCCATTTTTTTCAAACTTTCAGCATCAATTTTCAAGGTTTTCACGGTATGTGCAAATTCAGCTTCAACTTTTTCTGCAAATACTGCTGGAGTTAGGGCTTTTACCAAAATTTTAATACGTGCTTTATATTTATTATCGCGACGACCATGCAAGTTATAGACACGTAAAATGGCTTCTAAGTAAGCAATCAAATCCTCACGTGGCAAGAACTCACGAATAAAGCTACCAATAATTGGAGTACGACCTAAGCCACCACCAACTTTAATTTTATAGCCAATTTCGCCTGCTTCATTTTTAACAATATAGACGCCAATGTCATGAAACGCAGTTGCAGCACGGTCAATTTCTTCGAGTGCAGACACAGCAATTTTAAACTTACGCGGTAAGAAGGCAAATTCAGGGTGGAAAGTCGACCACTGACGAATTAATTCACAAGTTGGACGTGGGTCGGCAATTTCGCCCGCCACAACACCTGCATACTGGTCTGTGGTGGTATTACGAATACAGTTACCCGAGGTCTGAATGGCATGCATTTGCACGGTTGCAAGCTCTGCCAGCATATCAGGCACATTTTCCAGTGCAGGCCAGTTAAACTGAATATTTTGACGTGTTGATACGTGCGCATAGCCACGGTCATATTCCTGACTAATTTCAGCAACTTTACGTAATTGTGTTGTGTTCAGTAAACCATATGGTACCGCAATACGAAGCATTGGCGCATAGCGCTGTACATATAAGCCATTTTGCAGACGCAGCGGACGATATTCATCCTCTGTCAGTTTACCCGCAAGATAGCGTTCGGTTTGATCTCGAAACTGGGCAACACGTTGATTGAGCAACTGTTGATCGAAGTCGGTATATAAATACATGGCGTTCAGCTAGTAAGTCATTCTAGAAAGGTGTGTAGCATACCGATATTTACTTCATCAATAAAATGCTTTTTTTGCATACTTTATTTCGGTTTTATTGATATAAGCAAATCACACTTTATCGTGCATTCATCCTTAAATTAAATAACGCTGCGTTTGATTAGATCCCAGTATTCTATTCGAAGCACTTCATCAAGCTCGCAATTACCAATCTATTACCACTCACCTACATCCAAAGCCTGACCAACATAGTCATAACGCATTTTTGAGCGTGAAAATTGAATTGGATTCGCCAACTGAGGCTCTACGGCTGAATCATTTTTATTTAAAGGTACATTAACAACCCACTCACGCTCATTAGACAATTCAGAATTTAACGCTTCTGCCAAACTTAAAACAGGCTCAACACATAAATCACGCTGCGCGAAAAAATCTTGCCAATATGCCAAGTCATTCGTTTCAATTTTATTTTGAATCGCTTCCTTTACTAATTTCTGATCGTCAGGCAATTGCGATAAACCTTTTTCAGCGACAATCGACAACTCTAAAGCTTGAGCTAAGCCTTGTAAGAACTGTGGCTCTAAGCCACCAATAGATAGGTATCGACCATCGGCACAGCGATAATAATCATAAAAGCTACCACCATTTAGTGCTGCCGATTCAGCTTCTGTACCATGATTGGCTGCCAGTTGTGCAGATGCTGCCATATTATTCAGGCTGACCGCACAGTCCGTCATCGAAATATCAATATACTGTCCCAGACCACTACGAGCACGTTCAACCACAGCCGCCAAGATTGCTATCACCGCATGCAGTGAACCTCCTGCCACATCAGCAACCTGCACACCCAAAGGCGGTGGGCCAGAAGCTTTACGTCCGCTATGCCCTGCAATCCCTGATAAAGCAAGATAGTTAATGTCATGACCTGCACGATTGCGATATTGACCAGTTTGTCCATAACCTGTAATTGAACAATAAATCAATCGTGGATTGATCGAAGAAAGCGCCTCATAACCCAAACCGAGTCGCTTCATCACATCAGGACGGAATTGCTCAACCACAATGTCATAGTCATTAATTTTAGATTTGATCAATTCAATACTGTTTGCGTCCTTTAAATCGAGGGCGATCGACTGTTTATTGCGATTGAGATAGCTATGAGCTGTGGCTTGCCCATTGGCATAAGGTGGCATTACACGCACCAAATCCACCCGAGTTGGCGATTCGATATGCACGACTTCTGCACCCATATCGGCAAACATTAAAGTCGCAAAAGGACCTGGTAATAAAGTCGAAAAATCTATAACTTTTAAACCACTTAAAGCACCATCCATTTCACACATTCCCTAAATCTTTATTCTGCAAAGCCAGTACCATAATGTATTTTCGAAGCACCAGACAATACGCATTTTGCTCAAATGCCTTGTCATTTTCTGCCAAGCCAAATCTTATTCGACTAAAGTTAATATTTGATTTCATTCAACATTAAGTAAATGATTGATATAAGAATACTGCAATTTTACTCAAATTATGACATATTCAAGAATATAAAATATGCGTTATCATAATTACTCAGTGAACAGTTGTATTTTTTAGCAAGAACGTGATTGCACTGATGCAGTGAAATCCAAGAAAAGGTCAAAAACATGAGCCGTGATACGATTAGCATTCATTTTGTCAATGCTGCGCTTACAGGTGTAAAACGTCTAGGACTAGATATCGACACGTTGCTGTCCCACGTTGGCATTGAAGCAGAGTTGCTCAAACAACCCAAAGCACGTATTTCTCCCGATCAATATACCCAATTTGCTCGAATGCTGTGGCTTGTCACCCAAGATGAACACATTGGTTTTGATATACAACCACGTAAGCTAGGCACCTTTGCCATGATGTGTCAGTTGATTATTCATTGCAAAACTTTGGGCGAAGCACTAGAGCGATCCACCGAGTTTTATCGTTTATTTGGTGATGAATGGTCGGTAAATCTTGAACGTGATAAACATGAAGCACGTTTGATTCCTGCGATTCCGCCGAAATACGATCCTGATCATTTCGTTACCGAAAGTATGCTGATGATTTGGCACGGCTTAGCCTCTTGGTTGATTGAGCGTCGTATTCCTTTAGAACGTGTTCATTTTAGCTATGATCGTCCAAAGCATGCCGACGAATATGATGCTTTATTTTTCGCACCTGTGATTCAGTTTAATGCACAACGTACAGAGGTCACTTTTGCAGCGGATTATTTGGATTTGCCGATTCGTCAGACCGAAGAAACTCTCGCAGAGTTCTTAAAAACGGCACCTGCTGGGCTTTTGGTGAAATTTAAAAATACAAACTCACTGACCAATCGTATTCGTGATGTATTGAAAAGCCATATTGGCGAAGAAATGCCAACACTCAATGATGTCGCTGCTATGCTGTATCTGTCACCGCAGACTTTACGTCGTCGCCTTGCCACCGAAGGCAAAAGCTATCAAGGTGTCAAAGATGCACTACGTCGTGATGCAGCGATTCACTTATTGTTGCGCCATGATTTGACTTTGGAAGATGTCGCACAGCAAGTTGGATTTAGTGAAACCAGTACATTCCACCGTGCATTCAAAAAATGGACAGGTGTAACACCAGGTTTATATCGACAGCTTCACGGTGGTTATCGTCATAGTGAAAACTTGGAATAAAAACACCGGAATAAATTCAATTTCAGCGTAATATTTGTTTGATCTTTATTTACAAAGCTCCTATAATTTGCGCTTCTTTTCGTTTGGTCGTTTTGTTTTGTGTGATTACACAATTTAAAAATGAACAAACCAACTATAATAGGTATTTCGTTCATGAAAACTCTCAGTGCAAAACCTGCTGAGGTGCAACACGACTGGTATGTTGTGGATGCATCAGGTAAAACACTTGGTCGTTTAGCGACTGAAATTGCTCGCCGCCTTCGTGGTAAGCATAAAACAACTTTTACACCGCACGTTGATACAGGCGATTACATCGTAGTGATCAATGCGGAACAAGTTCAAGTAACTGGTAACAAGTCACTTGACAAAAAATACTATCGCCACACTGAATTCCCAGGCGGTTTGAAAGAAACTAACTTTGAAAAATTAGTTGCGCACAAACCTGAAGAAATCTTCCAACGTGCTGTTAAAGGTATGTTGCCAAAAGGTCCACTTGGTTATGCAATGATCAAGAAAATGAAAGTGTATGCTGGTAGCGAGCACCCTCATACTGCTCAACAGCCGCAAGTTTTGGATATCTAAGGGATAAAAGACATGGCACAAAATTATGGTACAGGTCGCCGTAAGACCGCAACTGCACGTGTTTTCTTATCAGCTGGTACTGGTAAACTCGTGATCAACAACCGTTCTATTGAAGAATACTTCGGTCGTGAAACTGCGCGTATGGTTGTTCGTCAACCGCTTGAGTTGCTTGAAGCAACTGGTAAATACGATCTTTACATCACTGTTAAAGGTGGTGGTATCGGTGGTCAAGCTGGTGCAATCCGTCACGGTATCACTCGTGCATTGATCGCATCTGACGAAACTTTGAAGCCTGCGCTTCGTCAAGCTGGTTTCGTTACTCGTGACTCACGTGAAGTTGAACGTAAGAAACTTGGTTTACGTAAAGCACGTAAACGTCCTCAATTCTCTAAGCGTTAATTTTTTCAGAGCTACGGTTCTTTACGAATTACGATTTACAGAATCGAAAAAACCTCGGTATTTCCGAGGTTTTTTATGGTAAATAGTTAATGACGGATAGTTAATTGCTAGAGTTTCATAAATTATTATTAAAAATTACAATCCTATCGTAAGAGCCAAGTACATAGATTTCTTGTAAAGTGATAGATATGAATCTGACTTGATGCAGAGTAGCGTCAAGAATAAAGATAATATAATATGGAAAAATATGGGAATGGTTGCGTCAAAAACTCCGTAATCAAGGATCGCAACTCTGATAGTTTGTCTAAGTCAAAACTTATAATGTCTCATTTTGCTAATTTTATGTAGAGGAATTAATAGTGAAAAATAAAGAAAATTTGATAGTTTTTCCCGTTTTAGGACCAACAATATTGTCATTTGGTTTAGTTGAGCTAGTAATTCAACTTAAAGACAGTGTTGCCATGAAGTTTGCAGCCGTTGCTATCATTGCTATTATTGGTGTTCTAATGTCATATTTAACATTAAAGGGCACGCCATTTAAAAATAAGCTTGTAAGCTCATTAATAATTTTGACAATTGGAGACGCTATTTTTCTAGTATCAACAATTAATGAACTTGGTCAAATTGCTTTGTATTGCGCCATAGGATACTTTTTTGTTTATGTTGTAACTATATTTTATTTAAATGATAAGAATCAATGTAGCAATAATACTGATTTAGATAAACAATATGTAGAAAAAGAACAAATAAATAATAGGTCAAAAGAAAGTACGTCAAATATAAGGTGGGCTTTTGCTATTTTCATTATAGTGATCATCGCTACTGTATTTGGTTTAACTAGAGAAAAAAAGGCAGAAGAGGCGGTAGCTGATGTTAATTTTGCTTCGTATGACGATGGTTATGTCGCAACAGAGGCATCAAGCGTTGAGACAGTAGCCACAACTGAAGAAAATATTGCTTTATCGGATTCCTTGCCTTCATCAAATAGCTACATGGCGCACAATCCGCCTGCATGTGATATGGAGATCGCACCGAATGGGTTGCCTTTTCCAGAACGATCAGGATATTTGAGGAAAATGCCTGTGCGAGATTTGACAGGTTTATCAACAGTGACAATTGATAACCGTCAAAATGACAGTGATGTTTTTGTGAAGTTGTTTAACGAAGATAAAAGGCATGTTTCTAGAAACTTTTTGGTTAAAGGGTATTCTTCTTATGAAATCGTAGATATTAACAAGGGTTTATATACTGTAAAGGCTAAGTTTTTGAATGATTGCTCTATTACTAAATCAGAAAAATTTGAGTTAGAAGAAGTTGAAACATACGACGGCGTAAGATATTCAACTATTTCTATGACTCTCTATAAAATTGTTGGGGGAAATATGCATACAACGCCTATTAGTGAAAGTGATTTTAACGAGGGCGATTAACACATAAAAAAAGAGCCACCGTTATGGCAGCTCAATTTTAAAAAATCAAAACACAAGATGAGCTACAGCAAATCTTGACGAATTAATGATTTGACTTTTTCAACCGTATCTAGCGGATGCTCTAGTGGGAACATATGTCCACCTTCGACCACTTGAAAAGGAATACCTAACTTACGCTTTGCCACGTGAGGAAATTTACGCTTTAAAAATTGACTATCTTGCCCAACGACTAAATCTACTGGAACTTTTGGCTTAGGTTGAGGCAACCACCACAGCGATGGATTTTTTCTAAAAATTTCCACTTCGGCTGCCTTAGGAATGGTTAAAGTCACACCACCACGCACGGTATCTTCAGTTAAACCGTGTTGAATATAAGCATTAAAGCAATCGGGATCAAAGTCTTTAAAAAAGCCTCGACCTGATAAAAGCTGTGCAGCTTGATCACGACTTTCCCAGTGATCACGGCGATGCTTTGACAATCCCGCAGGTGTGATTTGATCCACGAACTTTGGATAAAACAATTTGGACATATGGAAGACCAAAGATGCTGCGCCCAAGATCAATGGCGGATCAAGCATAATCACTTGGCTGATCAAGTCTGGACGCTTATTCGACACCATAAAACTCAGCACAGAACCGAGCGAGTGCCCTAGCGCGATCACCTTACCACCATTGGCTTGTGATTCAATGCTATCTGTAATTTGCTGAACCAAATAATCCCAATGATTGGTAATCGGATAGCGAGGATTCGCACCAATCGGTGTGGTATAGATGATGTCATATTCATCAGACAGCGCATCAAATAGCTTTTGATAGGTTTCAGATGGAATGCCGTTGGCATGAGCAAAATGAATCAGTGGTTTCATAGCTTATATTCGTATTGGATTAGACCTTCATCTTCTCCCTCTTGCTGATTTCTGACAAGAGGAAGAACTGAGCGGTTTTACTATTGCAATGCACACTTCTGCAAATAAGATCGCAAGATTAATTCGCTATAACTTTGCGACCGTGTTACTGCAATTTTACTTATTACTGTAATTTTGCTTGTGACTGGGCTTCGATCTGTTGATTGATCGACTGACCAATACCATTTCCGATAGATGTACCAACCGTGCCAAGCAAAGATTCAAACGGACTACGTTTTACGGTGTAGTCTACTTTTTTATCTACTTTCAGTTCACGTGCTAAAGTGGTGAGATTGCCTGCTTTGTCAGCCAAACCAATTTTGATCGCTTGATCACCTGTCCAAAATAGTCCTGAGAACAAGTCTGGCGTATCTGCTTTTAGACGTTTACCACGACCTTCTTTCACTGCTGTGATAAAGTGTTGATGGACATTATTCAGCAAGGCTTGCACATGGGCTTTCTCTTCTGCATCGACTGGCTTCGTCCAACTCAATAATGACTTATGATCACCCGAAGTCATGGTACGATCTTCCACGCCTAATTTCTTCGCAAGCTCAGTCACACCATAGTTTGGCATCACCACACCGATCGAACCGACAATACTTGATGGATTGACATAGATTTCATCAGCAGCTGATGCAATATAATACGCACCCGATGCACCCATATCTCCAATGATGGCATAGACTTTTTTATCGGTGTTTTGTGATTTTTGATAACGAATCTCTTGCCAAATCTCATCCGACTGCACTGGCGAGCCACCCGGCGAGTTGATGTTAAGCACGACTGCTTTGGCATTTTTCGCTTCAAAAGCACGCTTCAATGCTTTGTTGGTGTCTTTACTATTTACGCTATTGGGATCGCCTGCGATCATACCTTGAATATCCACGACGGCGATATGCTCATCAGATACGATCGGCGCACCATCCACTTGCGAACCTGTGCTACACCCTTTTCCGAGCATAATCAAAATAAACATCAAATAGAGAAATGAAAGTAATTTAAAGAAAATGCCCCAACGACGTGTACGACGTTGCTCTTCCACAGACGCCATCACGGCTTTTTCTAATATTTTCCACTCTTGACCTTGCACTTGGTTTTGATCCGAATGATTTGAAGGACTGTTTGATTGTTGTTCTGAAGATGGTTTTGGTGGCCAATCTGACATCATGCTTTCCTAAATAAAGGTTTTGGCACATCATACAGTTTATCTATTAAACTGCCTATATTGATCTGTAAATCTTCTTTATCTCGTTGTTTTTAGCTTATAATTCAGGTAAATTTTTTCATTATTATTTTGGTTTATTGATTTTTCTGTGAGTTATGCAAAACAAGTCTAATGGATTAGCTTGGCTAGTACGCCTATTTCATTACACGCCCTTGAAGTTGTTACAACTTTTAGCGGTGATGATCGCTAATATTTTATCGATCATGCCGTCGTTTAAGACCATTCAAACGATTCGGCTGAATATCGAAATTGCACTTGCCTATTTATCAGCCCCTGAACGAGAACACGTTACTCAACAAGCCATCAAAAATGAATTGTGCTCCTATTTTGAGTTCTTCCACGTTTGGAGCAACAACAATCAACAAAACCTCGCATTGATTCATCAAGTACATGGACATGAACGCCTGAAGCAAGCTTTAGCTGAAGAAAAAGGTGCTGTTCTGATTGTGCCGCACTTTGGCACTTGGGAAGTGATGAATGCGTGGATTTCTCAACATACCGATCTCACCATCATGTATATGCCGATCAAAAATCCAAACATGGATCAGATCGTACTTGAGGCACGCCAACGTGAAGGTGCAACACTGGTACAAACCAACGAAACTGGTGTGAAGCAAATTTTTAAAGCATTAAAGAATGGTGGCACAACGGTGATTCTTCCAGATCATACGCCAAAACAAGGTGGTGAGATCGTGCCGTGGTTTGGTGTTCCTGTGGAAAGTAGCCAGCTCTGCGCAAAAATGATTCAGAAGACAGGCGCACGTGCATTGATACTTTATGCGCTTCGAAATGACCAATCAGGATTTGATATACATATCGAAGCGATGGATCCGCAGATTTATGATCGTAGTCTAAATGGTACGACAATCATCCATCAACATATCGAACAGCTTATTCGACGCCATCCGCAGCATTATCACTGGAGTTATAAACGCTTCAAAGCCAATCCTGAAAGCAAAAAGGTATATAGCTTGCCTCATACAGAAAGCATCGACTTAATTCGTACTATCCAATCTCGAAACACTTAAGTTCTAAACACCTAACTTCTGAACATTCAATTCAGCCCCGCACGCTTCAAGACTAATTCGTTGTTTGGTTGTAACCACTTCCGATCTGCTCGTCGGTATTGCCATGTCCAAGTTGAGTCAGCTTCTTTCTGCTCAATATGAACCCCACCCATCTGCGCCGTATCCACATAGGGAATATTTAAAGCCTCTAAGCGTGCAATGGTTTCAGGTGTTGGATGTCCATAACGGTTATCGATTCCCACAGAGATCACAGCCAATTTCGGTTGAATTTGTTTTAAAAAATCATAAGCTGAACTGTGCCGACTACCATGATGCCCAAGCACTAAAATATCAGCTTCTAAATCAGGATAATCTCGCATCAATTGGTATTCGGTGAGCCAACCTGCATCGCCCATCATGAGAATTTTGAAAATGTCGGTCGCATGATTCGAAGTGATTAAAACCACACATGAGCTTTCATTTGTATTTTGTAATAAGCCACTTTCAATCGGTTCATTTGATATTGGTGAAAGTACCTCAAATTTCACCTCACCCCATTGCCAAGATTGACCTCGCTCACATTGGATAAATGGCACATCAGGATAATTGGTCACACCGTCTTCTTGTTCATTACTGCGCAATTGTTTTACAGCGATCTCTCGCACAATCGCATCTGTACCACCACGATGATCAAGATCAAGATGCGTCAATAATATTTCATCCAATTTACGAATACCTTGATCACGCAAATACGGCACGATCACACGGTCGCCCATCGTCGGTTGACCTGCTTGCCATGCCCCCATACCTGTATCTAGCAACATATGATGCTTCTGTGTATGTACCGCAATGGCTTGCCCCTGCCCCACATCAAGAATATCCACCGTCAAATGTGCACGCAAACTTTGTTGAAAAAATATCGGAATCAGAAAAAATATTGCCCAATAACGAGCAATTAAACCTTTAGGCAACATCAAAATCGCCACAGCAATCGCAATACACAATAAGCTCATACCAGTGAAAAAGCTCGGTAAATATAACGCCGTCGCAATCGGCTCAATCGCCTTTAAAATCGAATGAAAAATGGACAATAAAAATACTGAGAATCCCCACAGCAATTCACCTGTAGGCTCACCAATGATCGGAATCACTTGCCAAATCAACGCCGATAAAATATTCAGCGGCACAATAATCAAACTTAAAAATGGAATCGCAAGCAAATTGACCAATGGTGAAAGCATTGAAACTGCCTTAAACTGCCACAGCACGATTGGTAATAAGGCAATAAATACACGCCATTGCGTCTGCAACAATACGGAAAAAGCATATTTTAAATGATCGACAAAAGTATCTTCAGGATGCGTTTCATGTTTTTGTACTTGGCGATAGATCAGGAGTAAAATCCCTGATGCGACAAAAGATAGCCAAAATGCTGCGGATAAAATCGCAAAACAATCCAAAATCAGTACGATCACCGCCGCCATCAGCAACATCGTCAAAGTTGAAATCTGCCACCGTTGCCATAGACAAATACTGGCAATGCAGGCAATCAACCACGTGCGTAATGCTGGAATCTCAAAGCCTGTAAACACCACATAAAAACTGACAAGGCTTAGAAAGATCGGGATATAGAATAATTGTCGTGGAAACTTTAAATAGAGCGTTTCTAATCGACCGACTCGCATAGACAGATGTAACGTTTTCATCAAAGCCCACGTCAACATCGCTGCCAAAAGTAGCACATGTGGTCCTGAAATTGCTAAAAGATGACTAATGCCCAGCACCTGAAAACGCTGTGTGGTGGCTTGATCAATACCGCTTCGATCACCTGTCAATAAAGCTAAAAGTAACCCTTGTTCTTGGCTATGCCGTGCTATTTCAAAGTCGTTGTGATGACTAAAATTGTTTTGCTCTAAAAGCTGTTGCCGAAACTCAAACCGTAATTTTTCAACCTGTAATCGCCAATCATTGAGCACTCCACGTTGATCCACGACGAAGCGATACCAACCCATCGACTGAACATCAGAAGCCGTAATCGGCTGACTATAAAGTACAGTTGCTGTGCCTTGAATAGCTTGCTGAAGCAACCATTTTTCTTGATCAAATCCACCACGATTAACATAGCCATGCGGTGGCTTAATGTCCAAAGTCATTTGATAAAATTGTCCAAGTCCCAACTGATCGGTACTCATGCCAATCACTTCACCTTGCGCATCATAAATCCGTTTGGGATAAAGTAATATTTTTAGACTACGATTTTGTTCGGGAATGAGGAGCTGTGCGGGCTGTCGCCAATTTTCTAATTTACCTTCACTAAGTTGTGAAATATAAACAATGCCTTCAACGGTCTGTCGTTCAATCACATCATTGGCAAGTCGATGCTGTAATCGCTGATCAGCATAGCTCATTGCCAACATCAACGTAGAAATAAAAGCAATGAATTTGAGTGAAAAATTGAGCCATTTCCAATGCAATACTCGATCAAAACGCCACAATAAGAGCAATAGTGATAAAGAGGTGAAACAAGGAATTGCCCAAAATAAAGAAAAATAGCGTTCAACGAATTCAAATGGCATCCCAAGCGTGACAATCCCGATAATCCATGCCAAACACAACCAGCGAATCACGACCTTGTCGCCTTTTTAGTACAAGTTATTAAAATGAATTTTTTATAATGAATCACTGCTTGACCATATTCAATATTTTATATTTTGAAGAATTTAAAAGTAATTGAAGCCCAGTGAATTGTCGAGCGATTTATTTAAAACTGCTCAGAAAAAAGCCGACCTATTTTGCATAGATCAGCTTTTATTAACTTCTTTCAAGATCAACAATTATTCGGCGTTAAACCAAGCACCATCACGCATATGCAAGATTCGATCTGCAGACTGTGCAAGCGACTCATCATGTGTCACGATCAACATCGCCATCTGACGCTCTGCCTGCAATTCTTTCAGCAAGCTAAAAATGCCTTGTGCCGTTTGACGATCAAGATTCCCTGTTGGCTCATCGGCAAGAATCAGATCAGGATCAGTCACCAATGCACGAGCGAGTGCCACACGCTGACGTTCGCCACCTGATAGCTCTCCTGGTTTATGATCCATACGGTGGCTTAAACCAACTTGATCAAGTAGCTTTTCTGCCTTCTTCCTTACTTCAGTAAACGTCGTACCTTGACGAAGCATCAATGGCATACAAACATTTTCTAAGGCATTAAACTCAGGTAATAGGTGATGAAACTGATAGACAAAACCTAAGTGCAGGTTGCGTCGATGTCCACGCTCCGATTCTTTTAAGGTATCAAAGCGTTGTCCTTTAAGGAAAATTTCACCTTGCGTTGGCGTATCCAAACCGCCGAGTACATGCAGTAGCGTACTTTTACCCGAACCACTCGCACCGATGACGGAAACGAATTCACCTTGTTGTACTGATAAATCCAATCCACGCAACACATCAACTTGATTACGCCCATCATCAAAACGACGATGTACATTTTTTGCTTCAAGGACAATATTGGTTTGGCTGTTCATCGCTTGGCGCTTTTCATTAGTCATATTTTCATTACTCATAACGTAGCGCCTCCGCAGGTTGTGTCTTGGCTGCACGCAAAGCAGGATAGATCGTTGCAAGGAAGCTGAGTAGCAAAGACAACACCACAATCACTGCCACATCACGCCATAGCAGCTCTGACGGTAAATAATTAATCACATAAGCAGCGAGTGGATTCAATCCTAAAGCATTGGTCACCCAGCTAAATACCGAACTAATCGACAATGCCACGGTAACACCGAGTATCGTCCCGAAGAATGTGCCGATCACACCAATGACGGTGCCATGCACAATAAAGATTTTGGTAATGGTGGATGGCGTTGCGCCCAATGTCCGTAAAATCGCAATATCAGCTTGTTTATCAGCGACGATCAGCACCAGTGACGATACGATGTTAAATGCGGCAACCAGTACGATGAGGAAAAGTAATAATCCAATCATGAATTTTTCCATTTGGATCGCACTAAACAAGCTACCGTGTGTATAACTCCAATCCGAACCATAGAAATGTGGCGGCAATTGGCTTAACGCTTGATCAACCACATCAGGCGCAGCGAATACATCATCGAGCTTCATACGTACACTTTGCGCACCTTGAGGCAGTCGAAGTAAAGTTGCCGCATCATTTAAAGCAATATAACCGACTAATCCATCGACATCTGCACCGACGCTAAAGATACCGACTAAAGTAAAGCGTTTAAAACGAGGTACCACACCTGCTGGTGATGGTGTCGCTTCAGGCAGGATCAAGGTAATTTTGTCATTTACTCTTAAGCCAAGCGCATCGGTAAGGCTCTTACCCAAGATAATGCCGTATTCGCCTTGCTGTAAATTATTCAGTGAACCTTGCACCATGTTGTCTTGGATAATGGATACACGTGGTTCATATTTTGGGTCAATCCCATTCACCACAAGCCCTGTCACTTGTCCCTGCGAGGTGATCATCCCTTGCAACTGAGTAAATGGCGCAGCACCTTGTACATGCTCAATATTTTCTACGACAGGTAATATATTTTGCCAGTCAGTAATGATATGATTTGAAGACACGGTCGCCTGTGGCACCATACCAAGGACACGGTTTTTAATTTCATTTTGGAATCCGTTCATCACTGATAAAACAATGATGAGTACCGCAACACCGAGCATCATGCCAATCATAGAAGATAACGCATGAAAAGAGATAAAACGATTACTACGACGCGCTCGCGTGTAGCGTAAGCCTATATAAAAAGCGATCGGTTTATACATACGATCAAATCCGAGGAAGTAAAAAATGGTTCAAACTCAGCACACAGCTCCCCACGGCGAACGTCGCCAAAGCTCACGAGCTGATGCATTATTGAGATTTAATTATCAGGAGATCAGCAAAGAACAAGCAGAACTTGATCCCTACAATCCAGAATTTATGATACCACGATATTTTCTTTTACTTTCAGAACTTGCACAAATTGACAGCGTTCTTGAGTGGGAAATTGACGCAATTAAAACAGAACATCCGGGATTTGGACACATTTTCAGTTTGCTCAATCAAAAAATCGATTTGATCAATCACAGCACTTACGATTCTCTCAAAGGCATGTTGCCTAGCCCTGAACGAGTGAACATCTCCGAAAGTGGTTTGTCATTCTTCACCAAATCATCAATGCAAAATGACAGCTACATCCATCTTACCTTTATGGATACCGAAAAGCACTTCCAAGTCGCTGCCACTGCACACGTGGTCTACACCCTTGAAGGTGACGATGGCAAATATCGTATCGGTGCGCACTTTGTCAATCTACATGATGAAGATCGTGAAAAACTGGCGACCTGTGTAGAGCGCATCCACAACGAAGAACATGAAGACGCTGACAACGCTGAAAGCTAGAACTAAATTTGGTTAAATAGATGATGATTTCAACGTATGCGCTCACGAAGCATACGTTGAATATCATGATAAAAATAAAGCAATAAGCCAATAAAAATCACCACAATGCCAAAATACACCTGCATCGACAAATACTCTTGATTGAGCACCGCACCCAAAATCAACGCAATAATAGGGGTCATCACGGTCGTCAATGACAACGTGGTCGCTGAGATATTTTGTATCAATTTAAAATAGCAAAACATCGCCACAATCGAAGCCACCACAGCGGTAAATAATAATGCAGAAATCGACTTGAGCGATGGCATTGTCGTTGGCACTTGATCCCAAATAAATGGAATAAAACCAATCGCAATAATGGTTGAGAAAATAATCGAACCCGAAGCCTGCGCAAATGGTGTGACTGGCGCATTAATCTGTTTGACGAAATACATCGAGAAACAATAAATCGTCACACTCGCCAACACCAAGAAAATCCCAATCACATTGAAGTGCATACTCTCTTGCGCAAGTAAACACATGCTACTTAGCCCTGCGAGCGCCACAAACATCCCTAACCATTGCAAGGCTCGAAGCTGTACCGAAAACCAAATTGCACCGACTAAACCTGTGATCACAGGCGCCATACCAAATACCATCGCAATAATACTTGAGGACAAATGTGATGTAGCAAGATAGGTAAACGTCTGCGATACAATCAGACTCAGGCTTCCTGCGAGATAGCTCAGACAAGTCTGCCGTGTGAATGGTAGCGGAATCTTCATCAACCACACCAAGCCCAGTGTCAGCGGCAAAGCAAGAAAAAAACGCAGTACCATCGACCACATCGGTGCAATCGTATCCACACTCCAGACAATCGCAAGCGGTGTCGATGCCCAAATAAAAATAAGTGCGATGTAAGTAATCACCGCATTTTGCTTGGAGATATTCATGCTTTACTCAAGAATGTGTATTGTGAAAATTTGGTCGCAGATTAAATGATTTTAAGCTTTAGTCGCCCGAATCTGTTTACGAATCGTCTGCTCTAGCGCATTGGCAAACTCACGTTTATCACGCTCATTCATCGCGGCAGGACCACCAGTTTGCACCCCTGCTCCACGTAGGCTATCCATATAATCTCGCAGATGCAATCGTGCTTTAATATTATTGACGGTAAAAATCTCACCACGCGGATGAATCGCCACACCACCTTTTTCGATTACTTGTGCCGCTAAGGGAATATCTTGCGTGACAACAATATCAGTGGCTTGCATACGCTCAACAATGGTCTGATCCGCTACATCTGCACCAGATAATACTTGCAGAGTTTTGATACGTGTTGAACGTGGAATATTTAAGGCCTGATTCGCTACAAAGGTCACTTCAAGAGCGAAGCGATCTGATGCACGATAGATAATGTCTTTGAGTACATTTGGAATGGCATCGGCGTCGATCCAAAGGTGAAATTGAGGTTCAGTAGCCATGAAAAAAATGCAGATTATCTAGAATAATCTGCATTGTAGTCATATTTCGCTGAATTTACCCTATAAAAAAGAGTGTTTTACCGTGGTTGCATCCGAATTCCACCATCAACACGGATCGTTTCACCATTCATATAGGCATTTTCAATGATGAATTGTGCTGTTTGAGCGATTTCATCAGGTTGCCCAAGACGCTGTGGGTTCAACACCGTCGCAGAAAGCGATTCAATGACTTTTTCACCCAAACTATCAAAGAGTGGTGTATGAATCAGTCCAGGCGCAATGGTATTCACGCGGATACCATACTGCGCAAGATCACGAGCAATCGGCAAAGTCATTCCCACAATTCCACCTTTGGACGCACTATAGGCAGCTTGACCAACTTGCCCCTCAAAAGCGGCGACCGATGCAGTATTAATAATTACCCCACGCTCACCATCGACCAAGTCATTTTTTGCCATTTGCTCTGCCGCAAGGCGTAGTACATTAAATGTACCAACTAAATTAATTTGAATGACACGATTAAATTCTTCGAGTGGGAAAACGCCATTTTTACCGAGCGTTTTCACGGCACCGCCCACCCCAGCATAGTTAATACAAATATGAATCGCCCCAAAACGCGCCATGACTTGCGTAATCGCCTGCTGTACAGAAGACTCATCGGCTACATTGGTTTTAACAAATAAAACCTGATCTGAAAATTCAGATGACAGTGTTGCTCCTGCGGATTCGTTAAAATCCAAAACCGCTATTTTTGCGCCCAACTGAACAAACCGCTTAACAGTTGCCAAACCCAATCCTGATGCACCACCTGTAATAATGGCTACTTTATTTTCCAGATCCATATACTTCTCACCTCGCTTACTTTGCCACATACACTAGCAGAACAAATGTGTATCCTCTTTAGCGTAAACCGTCATTTCGCATTGTCATTTTCGTCAATATGTTTAAGTAACATAAATTCTGTTTTACTGACAAACACTTGAAAATAATCATTTATGCCTTATAACTATATAAAATTTCATTGCATAAAAGTCGAGTCCATATGAGCCAACAGTCGAGTACCAAGCAACAACCAGAAATCATCTCTGTTAGCTGTGAGAACTTTGGCGGTCACGCCGAACATTGGCGCATCTTAAGCCAACAGCCTGAAAAAGAGGTGAGTGGTTGGATGCAACAAGCGCTCGATACCGCAAGCTCGCCAATGGGACTTTGTGATAATGAAGATGATTTACCCAAAGATGTTTGGCTGCTTCAAGGTCCACAGCAACCGATTCATCTACAACAAATCATCGCTGTAGACAATAACCATCCTAAACACTTTATTACCGCATTTCCATCCTTTGACAGTCCGTATAAAGTCAATGCCAAAGTTGGGCGAATTCTTGCTTGCCCAAATAACCATGAAGCCGTGCTACGTCTTGAGCTCGACGATACCAGCGTGATCTATGCTTATGATGCGCTCTATGTAGTCAATCAAGATCAATACGATGCCAACACCACTTATCAAGCTGAACTGTCTGCATGGGGCTATGGACTCGAAGCTGTACCAAATAAAGAAACCATGCTCATCGAAGATCCTGCGGCGATTCGTCACCATCGTGCTTTGAATGATATTTTGGCAGATCATAATGGTGAAACACCTGACAATCTGCAAGATTTACTTGCCGCATGGCAGCCATCAAGCCCTGAAGATGAAATGCCTGTGACCCTCGATATTTCCAAAATGGTCGCTTATCTTTACGGCGAAACAATGGGTCAGGAAGATGAAGCGTGGTTTCAAGGCGATATCGTTGGGAAAAGCCACGGAGAGTTTTTTGATAAACTCATCACACTTTATGATGTGGCGATCATGCGTGAAGAAAAAGCCAAACCTGTCATTTTGCGCTTAGCTGTGGCAAAAACTCAGCAAGAATTTGAAATTGGTGAATTTATTCGCGGAAACATATGGATTCAAACAAAAATATATGCTACAACTGTCACCTAAGTCTAATTACTATGCAATTACAAGGCATAACAATGAAAAGCGATGTCCAACAGCCTCAGCCGATGGAAGCCATCTCTTTATCCAGTCTAAAGGTAGACAAGTTTGCGTGTCTGTTCTTCTGTTTGGGTATTGTGCTTAGCGCTTGGTTTCTACACAGTTTCATTATCTAAATAAAAAATCGGTACAATGTAATTGCAACCGATTTTTTAATGTCCATGTTTTGATAATGAACAAACCAATCAACAGATCAACCATACTGTTTTGCAAAGTCCTGCATAAATTCAACTAAAGCTTCCACACCTGCCAACGGCACCGCATTATAAATACTGGCACGCATACCGCCCACAGAACGATGTCCTGCAAGATTCAATAAATTGCGTTTTTCCGCCTCTACCAAGAAAGTTTTCTCAAGCTTCTCATCTGCCAAAGTGAATGGCACATTCATGATCGAACGATTGGCTTTGGCAATTGGATTTTGATAAAAACCACTTTGATCAATATAACCATAAAGCAGATTGGCTTTTTGCAGGTTAATTTGATGCATCGCATCTACCCCACCCTGCTCAAGTAACCATTCAAATACCAAACCTGATAGATACCAAGAATAGGTCGCTGGTGTATTCACCATTGAACCATTCTTCGCTTGATCGGCATATTTCAAGATACTTGGGATTTCTGCTTTGCTTTGATCGAGTAAATCATCACGCACGATGACGATGGTCAAACCCGCAGGGCCAATGTTCTTTTGTGCACCTGCGTAGATCACGCCAAATTTTGATACATCCAGTGGCGCAGACAAAATACTCGAAGAATAATCACACACCAGTGGCGCATTCGCATTTGGAATGCCTGCAAACTGAATTCCGCCAATCGTTTCATTATCAGCATAATGCACATAAGCTACGTCATTTGAGAGATTCCAGGCAGATTGATCAGCGATAGCCATCTTAGCATCGACAGTCGTTACTGCATCAATGACATTGATCTCGCCATAACGCTTTGCTTCTTTGAATGCTTTCTCAGACCAAATCCCAGTATTGATATAGTCTGCTTTACTATTTTTACCAAGCAAGTTCAGTGGGATCGCAGAAAACTGAAGTGATGCACCACCTTGCAAAAATAACACTTTATAATTCTCAGGAATCGCAAGTAATGTGCGTAAATCTTCTTCTGCCTTTTCTGCCACAGCAACAAAATCATCGCTACGGTGGCTCATTTCCATGATCGACAATCCTTTGCCCTGCCAATTGGTCAACTCTTGCTGTGCTTTTTCTAAAACAGCAGTAGGCAATGCAGCTGGACCTGCACAGAAATTATAGGCACGCATGGGATGTCCTCATAAAATGGGCGAAAAAATAGATGCCTATTTAAGCATAAAGACAAATCATAAAAAAGAAGACGAAGTGCAAAGAAGGACTTTTGGATAATCGCTTATTTCAATTAATTTATTGACTTTAATCAAACTAAACACTCAGTTTTTATTTTCATAAAAAATAGAGTGAAGAAAATCTGTAATCACTCTGTTATTTTTATGGCTAATGTTTGATCTATTTTTCATAATTCCTGACAAATTATTTTGCATTTTTGCGTTCGTCAGTACGAAGAACTGACAATCTCCATTGTAATGTTATCTTATAACTAGAATTTGTCACCAAACTGTAAACCCTATTCATCATTTCTACATTTTTTTACTAGCATCGCTTCCGTACCTTGCATTGATGCCTAATGCAGTACGATTTATTCCATTGCACATTAGAGTGAGCGAGTTTGAGCACTTACATACTACGATGACATTGGACATTTTGTTGTGAATTTTAAAAGGACGCCTATTATGAAACTGGTTAAAACATTATTGATCACAGGTTTAACAACGCTTTCTATCTCAGCTTTTGCTGGTGAAACGATTGAGCAAGCACCTGCAACTACACCTGAAGCAAAGCTCAACGTACAAGCGGAAGCACAAGCACCTCAAGATGCAACTATCGTATCTACACAAGATGCTTTAGCTCAAGGTACTGCACCAACTGAAGAACAATTAAATCAAGCTGCTGCTGATGCAAAAGCATCGCGTAAAGCCGGTAACAAAGTTGCTCTAGAAGAAGAGCAAGACAAAAAAGATAAGCAATAAGCTGAAAGTGCTTGACATTAAGAGTTCATCTTTTTTAAGAGCCCATCTTAAATACTAGCATTTAAAACTTGTCTTAAAACTTTGTTGGGTTTGAGATCATCAGTTGGTGATCTCAATCTTTCTATTCTCTTATACAAAAAATAAATCAAAAAACATTTCAAAATATATGAATTTCGTCACACATTATTAATTTCAGATCAATCTCACGCTATGTTTAGCGAGCTAGATAACGAGTGCATAAAAAGTAGCGAATGGACCAACTACCTTAATAATGCGAATAGTTAAATTTATAGCGACAATCTATTATTGATCCAAGTTTAAAAGGACACCTCATGAAACTCCTAAACGCACTTCTTATGACTAGCCTATTCGCCCTCACTACAACGACTTTTGCAGATGATACTTCTGAAGCAACAGAAGCGACTAGCAAATCTAAAGTACAAGTTGAAATTTTTGACGTTGAGGTTGAACCTGTTGAGCAAATCAATGATGACACAACAGCAGATCAAGAACCTGTCGCAGATGAAGCACAGCCTATTTATGGCAACCCAGAAGATATATTGACCGAATAAACTTTTAAGAAATTAAAAGCTAAGGCATGAAAATGAGACCATATGCTGGTCTCATTTTATTTTGCGCTTTTAAATTTTGCGCTTTTAAATATAGTTATCAAAATCTGACGAAGTGAGCCGATAAGCCGGGTTCTGTCGTGAACGATCATTCCTCTAGGCGCACAATCACTCATACGCTCCAGCAACCTACCCGAATCCAGCGCGGGTCACGCCTCAGGATTCCTATTTGGTCTTGCTTCAGGTGGGGTTTACCTTGCCATGCACTGTTACCAGCCATGCGGTGCGCTCTTACCGCACCCTTTCACCCTTACCGTAATCCCTCCCAACCTCCCTTTAGAAAAGGGAGGAGTTCCCCCTTAGTAAAAGGGGGATTTAGGGGGATTTCGGCGGTCTACTCTCTGCTGCACTTGCCGTCGGCTCTCGCCGCCCAGACGTTATCTGGCACCTTACCCTTTGAAGCCCGGACTTTCCTCCCCTACCTCAGTCACGAAGACCTCCGTAGCAGCGATCGTCTGGCTCACTTCGACGCTCATCTTAGCAAAAAACTCGGAGAAAAAATATTTTTTGCATCAACTATTTTTCATATCAACTTTTTGCATCGATGATGCGTTGATACTTGTCGAGGAGTTGTTGTTCTGTTTCGATATGCCGTTCATCTTTTGGAATACAGCTGACAGGGCAAAGTAAAGCACATTGTGGCGTATCATAATGCCCAACGCATTCTGTACACAGCGCAGGATCAATTTCGTAAATGTCCTCGCCCATATAAATTGCTTCATTTGGGCACGCAGGCTCACAGACATCACAATTGATGCATTCATCTGTGATTGTTAACGCCATAATTGTTCCCTTAAAATAAGTTTAGTTTGCATCGCTAAATACAATTGTCGTTCTAAAGTACTCTAACGAGAACTACCAACCTTGTTGATGCATACGCTCAAACGCCTCTGTCACTACTTTAGGTACAAACTTGCTCACATCACCGTTCAATCGAGCAATCTCACGCACCAAAGTCGAAGAAATAAAAGAATACTGCTCCGATGGTGTCAAAAAGACGGATTCAAAATTGCTATCCAACTGACGATTCATATTTGCCAATTGAAATTCATATTCAAAGTCAGAAATCGCACGCAAGCCACGCAGTACAGCCGTTGCTTTTTGTTCTTGGAAAAAATTTACCAATAATCCATCAAAACCGACAAATTCAACATTATCCAAATGAATTAATGAGGTTTTAGCAAAAGCAACTCGCTCTTCTAGGCTAAATACAGGATTCTTATGATGTCCGATCGCAATCGCTACCACCACTTCATCAAACATTTTGGATGCCCTAGTCACCAAATCAATATGCCCATTGGTAATTGGATCAAAAGTCCCTGGATAAATAATACGTGTTTTCGTCATGCGATTCTGTGTCATGCTTATTGTGCCTTGTGCATCACTGTGGTTAATCAAATCTTGCGAAATTAGAAACTGCGACAGGTTAAATACGGTGATAATTAAATCATGCTTTATTCTAGCAAAAACTTGATTTTTTAGCTAAAGTCACCATTGAAAAAACAACGCTAAAATAATCAACCATTGTATACATGATGGTTTGTTGTTGGTTTTATAAAATTTTTTGGAAAAAATTGATTTATGGCAAATGCAAAAGTCGTCAAAAAAAATAACTCTGGCACCATCGCACAGAACAAACGTGCTCGCCATGATTATTTTATTGAAGAAAAATTTGAAGCAGGTTTGTCATTGCAAGGCTGGGAAGTCAAATCCTTACGTGCTGGGCGGATGAGCTTGGTCGAAAGCTATATTACCTTTAAAAATAACGAAGCGTTTTTATTTGGTGCACAAATCCAACCACTACTTTCTGCATCAACGCATGTGGTCGCAGAAGCAACCCGTACACGTAAACTTCTGCTTTCACGTAGAGAATTGGAAAAATTACTCGGTGCAGTCAATCAAAAAGGCTATACCTGTGTACCATTGGCATGTTATTGGAAAGGTCATTTGGCAAAATTAGAAATCGCCTTAGTAAAAGGTAAACAGCTTCACGACAAACGCCAAACCGAGAAAGCCCGTGATTGGCAACGTGATAAAGCACGTATTTTCCATCAATAATTTTTATACACCGTATATTCCTCCCCTTGAGGGGAGGTTAGGTGGGGTGTTAGAGTAAAAAACTATATACAATCAACTATTAAAAATTCGGCTTATAATCAAAGCCAATATCCATCACCCGATCTTGAAACGGCTTTAACGCTTTCTTATTTAAGCTCATACTATTCACGACATTATTCGGGAAAATTTGGATGCTGTTATTAAAGTGCTCAACATTGCGGTTAAAAATGCTAATCGCTGCGCCGACATTTTCATTCTGATCTGTGATTTCGTGCATGAGTTTTTGATACACTTCATTGGCTTTGAGTTCAGGATAAGCTTCCACTTGTACATGAATGCCTTTGAGCAATTGTGAAGTTTGGTGTTCGATTTGCTCAAGCTTTGCCACATCTTGGGTATTTTGATTGAGGTTTAAAATATTCTGACGCAATGCGCTGATTTGCGTCATCGTGCTTTGTTCAAAATCACCATAACGATCAATCAAAGGTTGCAAATCATCTAGGATTTTAACTTTTTGACGTTCAAAACTCGCCACATCAGACCATGCACGTTTTGCCGCATTTTCATTTTTGACGATATTGTTGCGGATCACGATAAAGAAGAAAATCACTAAAGCGATAATGCCCAAAAAGATGATTAAACCCATAGCCAAACTCCCCCGAAGATGTTGTTGATACAAAGCTACGCTATGTTCAAGCAGGTTTTAAAAATTGTTATTGATCAAAAAAATTGCGACGCAAATCTTCGATTGATCTGATTGTAATCTATTTTTGGTTTAAATCCATGATGAGCTTTGATAATTAGATTGATTATTTATTCCAAAATTCACAAGGCTAAAAATATCAGACAACACCAATAAACTCAGAGTGATTTAATAAAACTCAATCTTTTTGTCTTCTTTTATAAAAACACTTTCATCTATAAAACTTCGAATTATCGCGTGTAAGCTTTTCTGCATACGCTCATAGTGCGGTGCTTTTAATGTTCGCAAATGCCCACGAAGCTGTGAAATATCATCAATCGACTTAGATCGTACACGAGTTTGGAAAATATCTTGCGTGCTGATATAACAAAAGGCCTGCATCTGATCGTGAAACATCAATGTACCACGCATATGATCAAGCTGACTGGCTAAAGTGAGAATACGACTTGGCGTTAAATTCTTCGCGAGTTCAAACTCTTGCTGTCCATAGAGATGAAAGTCCCGATTAAACTGCGCATCACTACTTGTCCAAGAGATGGGATAGCGTTCATATTTTTGTCGTTCATTACTTACGCAAAATGCCAAATTTGGCATGTCAAACACACATGCACCCCAAAAGTTTTTTCTAATCTGTTTGGTAATGGGCTCACCCTTGCTTGTTGGAATTTCAACTTCAGTCAAAGCCAAATATTGGAATAGTAACACTGGAAAATCATGTCCTTGAACTTGCCACGACGTCGCTGCAAAATCCACGATTTCATTGCCTGCATTACCCTGATTTAAGCTTGCAAAGCCCTGTCGAACCCGAGCGAGCATATAGTTTGGATTCATGCCTGCTTGGGTATTAAAATTTGGGAAATGTGCAAAACGAACATTATATTGATATTGAAAAGTGAGTATTTCTAGGTTATTGATAATGCCTTCCACATCACTCTGATGCTCTACGGACAAATAAGCAAAACATGCAACCGCAATGCTCAACAACCACACTGTAATCAACAAGCCACCGTGATCGTATAAAAATATTGATGTAAATAAGATACTTCCTGCACAACACAATAATAAAAAGTAGCTAAATAAATTGTTGTAGCGCAGATTGGTCGATACACGCCATGGATGTAAACCATCCAAAATCGCCTGCTTGGATTTAGCAGTGCTATAGAGATCAATAAGTTTTTCAATATTATGTGCGACTTTCTGATTCATCCGTTGATGAAAGTGCCACCGCTCATAAATTTTATTGACTGGCATGACGATCCTATTTGTTATTCAATTATTTAAATTTATGGAGAATTTATCGCACGTAATTTATCTATTAACATTGCATCACCATAGCTAAAGAAACGATACTTTTCCGCTACCGCATGTGCATACGCCGACAAAATATGTTCACGACTCGATAGTGCAGAGACCAACATCAACAAGGTCGATTCTGGTAAATGAAAATTGGTAATTAAACGATCAACTACTTTAAACGCAAAGCCTGGATAGATAAAAATTTGTGTATCGCCAGACCACGCTTTCCACTCACCACCATGTGCCGATGCTGCACTTTCTAGGGCACGTGTTGCGGTTGTTCCGACTGCAACCACTTGATTACCTCGTGCTTTGGCTGCTCGGATTTTTTCTACTGTCTGCTCAGGCACTTCGCACCATTCAGCATGCATGACATGCGTTTCGACTTTTTCCACCCGTACAGGTAAAAATGTCCCTGCACCAACGTGTAACGTAACAAAATGATATTCAATGCCTTTGGCTTTTAATTTTTCTAACATCGCTTCATCAAAGTGTAAACTTGCCGTCGGTGCTGCAACACTGGCAAGCTTATCAGGATCATGAAATACCGTTTGATAACGCTCACGATCGATCTCTTCTGCCTCACGGTTAAAATAAGGCGGAATCGGAAGCTGTCCATATTGTTCTAAGATCGGCAAGATGGGCTGAGAAAACTCAACAATAAATAAATTCTCATGCCGACCTTGTACTGTCGCAGGAATCGCATCTTCTCCGATGAAAATTTCCGCGCCTGCTTTTGGTGTATTACTCGCCTTGATATGACAAAATGCTGTGCTATCTGAGGTTAATCGCTCAACCAAAACTTCTATTGCACCACCTGAAGCTCTTTTTCCTTTTAAACGTGCTTTCATCACTTTGGTATCATTAAGGATCAGCACATCGCCTGCATTCAACAAATCTAGAATATCAATGAACTGATGATCATGATACTGCCCATCTTGATCAAGGTGTAACAAGCGGGAAGCGCTACGCTCTGCCAGTGGATAATGCGCAATCAGCGCTTCAGGTAAGTGATAAGAAAAATCGGACAGTTGCATAATACGTCATCGAATAAAAACTCAACTTATTATACGTGATAAACCACTAATTGATTGACTGAATACCAAGCATCGCTTAAATGCTATTCAAAATGATATAACAACCTCTTATATGTACTAAAATTAATCACTCAAACATTAAAATATATTGACAGAATTTCAGAACAACGTAATATGTGCATCACTTCCTGCCTTCCCGAGGTGGTGAAATTGGTAGACGCGGTGGACTCAAAATCCACTGTCAGAGATGACGTGTCGGTTCGAGTCCGACCCTCGGGACCATAGTTCGAAAATCGTAGGAAAACAAAATTCTTAAAACCCCAAACTTAAATAGTTTGGGGTTTTTCTTTTGCGGATTTAAAAATTACTTTAAACCAAGCCATGCAATTTATCATTGTTTATCACCGCGATAAGCATCTGCAAGTCGTTGTAAAAGTGCTATGATAAAACCTCTACGATTAGGTACTTTCTAATAATATTTTGCTTTATTGAGGACATGAATATGACACAAGCTATGCAAGAATCAGTTGGCTTTGCAGGACAAATCTCTGCTGAACAAATTCCTCAAGTCGTCGAAAAAGGCTTTCGCTCTGTGATCAACAACCGCCCAGACATGGAAGGTGGTGCAGAACAACCAACTAGCGCACAGATCGAAGAAGCCGCTCGCACAGCAGGTTTAGATTATGTCTATCAGCCTGTCGTTGCAGGTCAGATCACTGAGTTTGATGTCCGTACTTTTGCCAATCATTATAATGAGCTACCAAAACCGATTTTGATGTTTTGCCGTACGGGCAACCGCTCCAACAACTTGTATCAACTTGCTAAACAAATGGACTTATTAGACGATTAAGTGGGTTCGATTTTCCTTTAATAATAATCCATTACAAGATATACACGACTTTTAGCTATTCTTTCATGCATAAATTTTGAATCATGGTTCTTTTCCTGTGGATTAGAATCATGAGAACTTTATTAATTTTATGTTGTCTTTTGAGTATTACCGCCTGCTCGTCAATGCAAGTTCGCCCAACTGCGTCAGTCAGTGTTGGTGCGGGACTTTGATTTTTTAATTTAGCAACAAAAAAACAGCACCGAGGTGCTGTTTTTTAAACTCATTGTCTTTAGTTTGTACAGGTTGTATATGGACTCACTTGGTTCGGCGCATAGCTACCGTCGCTAGCATAATCACTGCTTACTGCACTTAGTGTGAAACTTGTATAACCACGTATTGGGGTTTGTGCAAGGCTTGCCTTCGCTCCAATTTCCACAGTTACCCAATGCGCATTGGCTTTAGGATATTCTACTTTAAAGTCAAAACGACCCAATTCATCCGTACGATATGTCGCTGTATATGGATTTGAATCACTATCACCAATGAAACGGACTACACGTAATGCCTGACCATTGGCCGCCCAAGTTGTCGTTGCACTATTGATGGTACAAGTCGTTGCAAAATTCTGGACTGGATTCAAGCTAGGTGTGATCCCCGAAAGAGGGAAAAAGTCTGCATTTGGTCCAACCCAATCCTTCAAATCATCAAATGGAAATTCACCCTTAAGCTCCACAGGGTTTTGTGTTCTATCCCATGGATCTTGGGCAATTGCATAGATCCAACTACCAACGACATATCGCGTTGGTCGAATATCCATCACAATATCTTGATTGGCTATCGGCTTGCCATCTACATCAACCACTTGAACAGAACCTTCTTTGGTGTAATACACGCCATTACCAGTAGATCCTGTAGTTGTCGGATTCAAGCTGACCGCAATCGAGCCAATGGCATTCGGCACCTCAGAAGGTACGACATCCATCACAAAAGATTGACGACGTTCGGTATTTTGATCATCCTTAACAACTGCTTGGACAGTCAAATCTTGATTCACAAAATCATAGCCTGCTGTTTGCAATGCTTCATCAAGCACAACGGTAAATTTCACCCAACCATTTTCATCACTTTCAAGTGTTGATGCTCCACGAATATATGCGCCATTGTCACGATATTGCGGGATCGTTAGGGTTACCGCTTTTCCAGCTTGGCTAGAGCCATCCATATCTGTAACTAAGACAGAAACTTCCACCGCATCTCCGCGGACATTCAGCTTATCTTTCGATGCCTTAATTTTAAGATCAAGCTGTGGTGCAAGCGCTGTAGGTGTATGTACTTGAATTTGCGAAGTCTGTGTTGTTGTCGCACCATTTGCTGTAGTTTGCTTTGCTGTAACGGTAATTGGAGCGATCGGTGCAGTCAGCGTTCCTGTCAATTTTTTCATGGACACTTCAAATACAGCTTCACCAAACTCATTGGTAGTCAATTCAGAATCACCATTAATACTGGTTGAACTCCGTGGATCGTTAATTGCCAAATTAACTGTTTGATTGGCGACGCCACCTTCATTCGCATCGAGCAGCTTCACAGTCACAAGTGCGGTATCACCGTCTGAGCTCAATGATACACGGTTGCTATCTATACTGAGATGATATGGGTTAACCGCATCTTCGACAGTAAACACTAAAGTCGTTGGCACAGTTGTTCCGTTTGGATTCACAATAGAACCAGACACTGTTATTTGGCTAAGCTGCGCAGTGGTAATACCTTTTGGAATCACCAAATCTACTGCAACATTTTGACTATCAGAAACCATTACCGTGTCATTACTTAGCGTAATGCCTAACGCCTTAGATGCATTATCTAATGATAGACGCAGAGGTGTACCACCTTTGTTGATGCCTAGCTCATCCTTAACTGCAGCAAAAACTTGAACAGTTTCACCCGCTCGAACGACTTTAGTATCTGCTGTTAATCGTGGATTCAAAGCATTAGCTGGTACAGTAACGGCAATATTACCCGTTTGTTGTAGACGGTCTCCATTATTGAGGTTAGTTCCCACAACTGCAAAGGTAATGCCATTTTTAATCAAACTTTGGTCATACTCACCTTCAGACACGTTCACGGTGAATTCAGCCTCACCTTTACTATTCGTTGTGACAGCTACATCACTAAGCGATGCACGACCAGAGGTTAAAGATGACAGTGCAATTTCTAATGGTGTGTTTGCAATAACATTACCACTAGCATCTTTCGCAACGACTTTGACACGGGTTTCACCACCAAGTGTAGAAATCGTTGTTTGTGAATAAGTAATATCTAAACCTGAAAGATCAGGATAAACCACGCTTTGTTTTGCAAGCTCAATCTTACGAACAGCAGTATATTGCGAACCATCAGGACGGTTCGCTACGACTGAAACGGTCAAATCATTTGCATCAAGATTTTCAAGTTCAGAAGCAGTTTTCGGATCGACCTGAATCTGGAAAGTCACTTGACCATTTGCGTTGGTAACGATCGTGCTCGGCGTAATTAAGCTCACACCATTGCTAAGGGATGCTTCATTTAAACCAATTGATACCGCCTGACCAGCCAAGTCGTTACCATCTGTATCTTTCGCATCTACAGTAATTGTGATCATTTTAGTGTCATCTGTAGCAATGATTTCAGCATAACTTGATGAACTCAAACTCAAATAATCTAATATTTGGCTAACAATTGGCGCAGCAAAGTTAACATCTACACCTTGTGAAACAGTACTTTGATTCGCCGTAGCAATCACTCGTATAGAGTCACCAGCCAGAGTCGGCTGTTCAGTATTTTTAGCATCATACTTATAGCTGAAAGCAAAAGTTGCATAACCATCTGCATCTGTAAATTGCTCTGAAGGATTTGCTAAAGTAAAGTTGTATTTCACAAAATCAGCCGCATTCACAGCGATTTTTTCATTGGTAAGTACGCCACCAGTTGCATCAAGCGCTTTGACCTTAACCAGAACAGTTTGGTCTTGAGTATAGTCAAAACTTTGATTGATTGGATCAATGTTCAACTGTGCAACTTTAGATACCGCCTCTTCAGAATACGCATTTAACTGTACACGACGCAGAGCGGTGTAGGTTGAACCATCAGCACGTGTTGCAATGATATTCAACTGCACATAACCTTGATCTAATAGGTTTTGAACTTCCAAATCATTACGAGGCGTACCCGTCAATCTGAAAGTGATATTTCCACTGGCATCCGTTGTTTGCGTTATAGTTTCCTGATTTACCCCATCAAGGTAGAAGCCATTTTCACCTGCCACATCATCAATACTGATACTTACACTTTGACCTTCAAGTGCTTGACCGCCAATATTGAAAGCTGTCAGGGTTAAATTAATACCCGTTTCGACATCTTTCTGAACTGTCACTGAGCCAGTCGTGGTATCAAGGCGAATATAATCCAAACTTTCTGAAGCTTGAGAAGCTTTAAAATTCAAATTCAAGGTTTGCGATGTGCCATTTGCTTCTGCAGTAATTTCAACACCGTCTAAAATATCACGCTGTATCGCTTCGCCTGAATACTTGTATTCATATACGAATGTTGCATACCCAGACGCATCAGTCATTTGCGAAGAAGCACCTGTTAGGCTGAAATTTAAATCCGCCAACTTATCTTGTACATTTGTCGTGATATCGACTTTTTCATTTGCCAGTGCGCCACCATTTTCATCCAGTGCTTTCACTTTCACTGTAATGCTATGATCTTGCGTATAGTCAAATGCTGTTAAAATCGGATCAATTAACAAGCTATCTACTTTAGATACAGTTGGTGCTTCAAATTTTTGCACTTCGAGCTTACGCACAGACTGACGTACCGAACCATCAGCAAGTGTTGATTTTACAGTGACCACCACACCATCAGTGATTAATGCTTCAAGCTCTTCTGCATTCTTCGGATTAATATTCAAACCAAAAGTTGTAGTGCCTGCCTCATTCTCAGCAGTATCAATATCATCCGCAACTGTGATCAATGAAGATGGTGTCGTGAGATTCACACCATTGACTGTTGCCACTTCGATCTCTACTTTCTGACCTACCAACAGCTCACCATTGGTATCTGTCGCAGTGACTTTCACTCCAAGTGGCGTATCAGTATTAGTATCCACAGTTGCCGAACCGATCATATCCAGCACGAGATAATCCAAGGTATTGCTTGTCGCAGAAGCAAAGTTAATTGTTGCAACCTGCTCCTTACCATTCGTTGCAGTAATCGCTAATGGGACACCTGCCAGTGCAATATTTTTTTGTACTGTAGAAGATGCATCATATTTATACGAAAACTCAAAGGTTGCATAACCTTCTGCATCGGTATAGCTCTCTGCGGCCCCATTTAAACTGAAGTTCAGCTTGGTTAAATCTTCACTTGATAGACTTGAGGCAATGCTCAATTGCTCATTGGCAAGGATGCCACCATCTTCACCCAAAGCCTTCACTCTTACAGTGATCGTTTGATCTTTGGTATAGTCAAATACAGAGATTGGATCAACAATTAGATAATCAACAAGACTTTGTTGCTCTGTCGTTTTTTCAATCAACTCAATAGTACGTAGTGCAGTATATTCACTACCATCTTGACGAATCGCTTTTACAGATACCGTCAGCCCATTAGCGATCAGGTTGTCTAATTCTTTTTGGTTTTCAGGTGAAGCTGTGAGTTTAAACTCAACATTACCACCTGCATCGCTGGTTAAAGTCGTTGCGGAATCGTATGAAATGCCATTTTGGATCGCCGTATCATCAATACCAATAGAAATCTTCTGATTGGCTAAGACTTTACCATCAGTTCCTTTAGCGAGAACTTTTACTGAGATTGTGCTGTCATCACCTGATTTGATCTGTGCCTGACCAGCCGTATTGACGGTAAAGTAGTCTAGATCAACCACATTCACTGCCGTTGGTGCTTTGAAGTTGAGTTTTAAGCTACGCTCTTTGCCATTTGCTGATTTTGCTACCAAGGTCACACCACGCTTAGCGAGTGTTTCTTGTGTCGTCGTATTTGCATACTTATAGCTATAAGTAAACGTGACATAGCCCTGTGCATCCGTAGTTTGCGTCGCACTATTGACAAGGCTGAGATTTAAATCTGCCAGTTGCTGATTGGTTAAAGTTGGCTTAATCGTGACTGCCTCATTGGCAAGCGGACTACCGTTTGCATCTAATGCTTTGAAGCGCACAGAAATGGTTTGATCAGTGGTGTAATCAAAAGCAGTTAATAATGGATCAGCAAGTAAATAATCAACTTTACTTTCTTCTGTACCTGTAGATGTGCCAGTAGAAGTTAACTCAATTTTACGTGTTGCAGAATACTTACTACCATCAGCTCGATTTGAAACAACCGCTACGGTGACACCATTTTCTAATAATGCATTTAACTCAGACTCATTTCTCGCTTTAACAGCGAGCTTGAACGTGACTTCACCTTGCGCATTTGAGGTGATATTGGTGGCAGAGGCATAAGAAATCCCATTTGCAATCGCAGTATCATCAATACCAATAGCAATGTCTTGACCTTGAAGCACCTTGCCATCTACACCCATGGCCTTAACTTTCACCAAAATTTCTTTTTCAGTGTTCAAGGCAATCACTGCTGTACCTTCGGTATCAACAGCAAAATAATCCAACACAACTTTTGATGTATCTACTGGTGTTTGGAAGTTTGCTTTAATCGATTGTGTTTTTGCATTAGACAATGCCATTGTGATAAATGTCACGCCGTTTTTAGCCAACTCCTGCTGAGCACTCGACTTATTATATTTATACTGATATTTGAATGTTGCATAACCATTCGCATCAGTTGACTTTTCAGATTGACCATCCAAGCTTAAGTTCAATGTCGTCAATTGTGATGCTGATAATGCTGTACGGATAGATACCTTTTCCCCAACAAGTGCACTACCTTGGTCACCAACAGCTTTCACTTTTACTTCAATCTCTTGATCTTGAGTTGGATCAAAGCTTTCATTGATTGGATCAATTAAGAGATACTGTATTGGTTCAGCTGAAACCTCTTCATCGGATACCGTAATTTTAATGGTTTCATCTTCGCCATTATCAGTAGTAAATGTTGCTTCGATACCAGCATCTACAAGTGCCTCTACAGCAGCAGGCGTTTTCGCATTGGTTTTCAAGGTATACGTTAGTACGCCATTCGTCGCTTTCGCAAAGTCTTGCGTCGCACTACCAGCAAAGGTTACACCATTTGATGTTGCTTCATCATTCAACGTCAAAGTCAGTTTACCTTGACTCGCTCCAACACCTTTAAAGTTGACACCTTTCACAGAGATTGTCACTGAGTCAGCATTCGCATTGACTTTGTATGATGATGCAATCTCAAGACGCTGCACAAGTTCTTGATCATCTACAGTATCATCACTGGTCACGACTTGTACTGTGGCGTTACCACTAATCTGCTCATCACCATCGACATAGTTTGCCGTTAACAAAATTCCTTGTTGAGATAATGCGATTGGATAATCAGAATCACTCTTTAAAGTAAATTCCGCATAACCTTGCGCATTGGTTTGCTTCTCTGCACTATCTAATGTAACGCCATAAGCCGCACTATTCGTTCTTAGTTGGACTTTTTTATTAGCTACAAAGTCGCCATTACTATTTTTTGCATAAACTTTAATCGTTTGCTGACCACCTTTAGCAACAATCGCGTCGTCAGGTTTAATAATTTCCAAAGTATTTACAACTGTAGAAATATCTTTAAACGTGATTGCAGCTGCTTCCGTTTTCTCAGCATTATTTTCATCAATTAATTTAAAGCTGAGTTGTTGTGAGCTATTTACAAAATCAGCAATTTCTGTTGTCGTTAAGTTGGCATTAGCCGTTATAGCAAAAACTGCTTTGCCTTCAGCATCCGTTGAAATTGCAGAACCAGAAGAAATGACAAATTTGCCATTCATCGCTTCAGGCAGTGTCAGTTCAACAGTTTGTCCTGATTTTGCCCCGCCCTTACTGTCAGTCACTTGTACAGTAAGATTAGCTGTACCTTTTGGTAAGTTTAAAACAGAGCCTTGTGGCACACTTAAATTGTAATCACTAACAATAACACTGGCTTTTTTAATATTTAATGTGTAGACCTGTTGAATCGTTGTACCTTCAACAGTCGCTGTGAGGTTAACTTTACCTGAGTCTGCTTGAATCGTAGGAATATCCAATTCAAAAATCGCAATACCATCGCTACCTGAGGCAACTTTCGAGGCTGCACTGGTGACACCCAAACCATCGGTATCCGAGATATTCAATACGACATTTTTTTCTGCTATACCACCTTTATCAGCATTCAACACTTTGACTGCAAACTGAACTTTGGTTGCGTCTTGCGCCTGTTGAATACTATTGCCTTCCGTGTCTTGCAAGCTAACTGTTAATGATTCAGCAACTTTAGAAGTATCTGTTTCAGATTCATTACCACTATTATCTGTGTTGTTATTCGAACCTTCATTATTATAGTACCCCTCACTTCCGCCGCCGCCACAAGCAACTAGAGATAGTGAAGTTAATAACAACGTAGAATTTACCCCAAATTTCTTCAATTTTTGTTCCATGATATTGTCCATCGATCCAGAAAAACACATTCAAACTTATAATAGAGTACAATCTATCACACGTTTTTACGTAAAAAAACAAAAAATATTGTAAATAATCACATTTGAATGCAGTTGTTACACTTTTCACTATCGACCTCGCAATATCTCTGATACAACTTTAAGTGATATTTTTAGCAACCAATTTTTTATGCACGACCTGATCATCATTGGCGCTGGTTCAGCAGGAATGAGTGCCTACAAAGAAGCGCTCAAACATACACATAACATCCGCCTGATTAATGACGGTGCATGGGATACTACATGTGCTCGTGTTGGCTGTATGCCGAGTAAGATTTTGATTTCGACGGCAAATCGACTGCATGGCGCAAACCATGCCAATCATGTCGGACTAAATCTACAAATCGAAGCCGATACCAGTCGAGTCATGGCACACGTACAAGCACTTCGTGATCGTTTTACTCGCTCGGTAATTCGAGATGTAGACTCTTGGAATCCTGAACATAAAATTTCAGGGCAAGCCAAATTCATAAATACCAATACAGTTGAAGTGAATGGTGAACAATTACAAGCCAAGGCGTTTATTCTTGCCGTCGGGTCGACACCACGCTTCGATCAAGACGATCAAAAAGCATTGGGCGATCGATTGATTAGCACCGATGATATTTTTGAATTGCCCGATTTGCCTAAGCGACTGGCGGTGATTGGTAGTGGTGCGATAGCCATTGAATTATCGCAAGCGATGCACAATCTTGGTGTCGAAGTCACTACATTTGCACGTAGCCGTAAGGTTGGGATTCTATCTTCCAAGAACTTACAAGAAATTGCTCAAGCTCATATCAGTCAAAATCTAAATATCTTATTTGAAACGCTACCCACGTCGATGTCCCGAGATGGCGATCAAGTGACGATTGAATATCAAGATCAAAATGGGCAAAGCCAATCCATTCAAGTCGATTATGTACTCAGTGCAACAGGACGGAATTCATTGCTTAGCACTTTGGATTTGCACAATGTCGATACGAATTTTCAAGAGTTTAAAAAATTACCAATCAATAATGATACCAAGCAGCTTGGCGATTATCCGATCTTTGTGGTTGGTGATGCTTATAGTAAAAATCCAATTCAACATGTAGCCGCTTATACAGGCAAACATGTGGTGAAAAACTGTTTAAATTATCCTGAAGTAAAAGCTCTTCCTCCTCTATCTCCATTGGCGATTATATTTAGCAATCCACAAATGGCGATTGCAGGTCAGTCGAAAAAAGAACTAGAGCAACAAAACTTTGAATTCATCACTGGATTTCAATCTTTTGAAAAGCAAGGTCGGGCACTGACTTTGGGTAAAAACTATGGCGCAATCGAAGTCTACATTGAGCAATCTTCACAGCGTTTACTCGGTGCGGAAATGTTCATGAATTCTGCGGAGCATCTTGCACATATGTTGTCTTGGATGATTGCCGAGCAAGTGACATTAGAAGATATTCTTGATCGTCCTTATTATCACCCAACTTTAGAAGAAGGTATACGCTCAGCTTTAAAGCATGCACGAAGACAGCTCCGTGAGAATGGCTAAATTATGGCAATTTTCTACATGGAAAAGCGTCGATCTATGTTATTTTGATGAACAAATAAATTGATACGTATATGCAAATGATGTTTTCGCCAGTTTTAAAAGTATTTTTTATTGTTAGCTTGATCACGATTTTTACCTCAGGCTGTAGTACGCTTGGTGGTAATGCTCAACAAAAAAGTCAGAAATTGGCACAAGGCATTACTCAAGCTTATGCTGTTAGCCCGAATACCGCACAGCGCATTTCACCTTATATTATTGAGGGTTCAGAAAAGCACGATGTTGATCCAATTTTAATTGCGGCAATCATTCAACAAGAATCAAGCTACCGAGCAAATGCGAAATCGTCAGGTGGCGCTGTCGGCTTGATGCAAGTCATTCCGAGCTATTGGCGTGCAACCTGTGGAAGCAATCTCTATGATGAGCGTACCAATGTACTTTGTGGCAGTTATATTTTAGCGGACTATCATGACAAAGCAGGCAGTTGGAAAAAAGCGATCGCATATTACAACGTCGGACCCGCAGGCTATGAACGAAGCTTTTGGACACGCTGGAAAGTGCGAAAATATGTAAAATCCGTGAAGAATTTTGAGAAAAAACTTAAGGACGAACTGTGAGTTTAGAACAATCTCTGCTGAGATTGTTCTAAGGAAAGTAATTTCTGTTTATTGCCTAGCCCACCTGCAAATCCCGTCAGACTGCCATTTGCGCCAATTACTCGATGACACGGTGCGATAATCGAGATGGGATTTTTACCATTGGCAGCGCCAACGGCACGCACTGCTTTCGGATTATTCAATATTTCTGCAATCTGTAAATAACTGCGTGTTTCACCAAAGGGGATCTTGAGTAATTCTGCCCAGACGGCTTTTTGAAAATCTGTGCCATAAAATTCAAGTGCTACATCAAACTGTTTACGCTCACCTTGAAAATATTCGTGTAATTGTTGTGTTGTGAGTTTTAAGATCGGATGATTTGGCTCGTGTTGCATTTCACCAAGCAACACTCGATTAGGCTTGTCCGCTTCCCACAATACTGCGACCAAAGCGCTGTCATTGGCAATCAGCTTGAGCTGTCCAACAGGTGATTCTATCCATTGATAAGACAATTTTGGAAGCGGTGTGAGCATTTCTGATATTCTATTTACGATGCTTTAAAGTCTAAAGCAAAAATGCTTCAAACGTGGGCTTTGAAGCATTTTCTAAACAAATAATTTCACAAGAAGAATATCAAGCGGAATTAAAAGCGGAAACGAATCCCTGAGGTAAAATTACGTCCCTGTTGTGGAATACTCGACAGATACGAAGCATGATTATAATAATTCTGATCAAACAAGTTATTTGCTTTTAAATAGACTTGATAAGACCACGAATCACTTAGCTGTTGCTCATAACTGATGTCAAGATTGACCAGATGATAATCTGGTGTCCTTTTTTCAAAGTCTGCGATACGATCTTGCTCGAAGCCGTAAATATACTCTAAGCCACCATGAATGCCATCCCCAAATTGTTGAGAGAAATCGTCATCAAAACGCATACCTGCGCGTGTTGCAGGAGTACGTGGTAAATCGGAATTGTCCTTAAACTGGGCTTGGACGTGATCGGCAAAAACCTTGCCTCGATATAATGGGCTAAATTGATAGCTGATCTGCCCTTCCGCACCGATAAAGTCTGCATCACGTTGTTGATACTCGACCAAACGGAAATTCTCATAGCGATCTAAAGTATTGGCATAAATATAGTCATCGACTTGGTTATAAAACGCATTCAAGGCAAAACCAAGATCACCCGCATCCACACTCAAGCCAATCTCGATATTGTGCGATTTTTCCTTAACTAAATCTTGGTTGCCAATTTCATAAGTATTGGTGGCAAGGTGAACACCATTGGCATAGAGCTCTTGTGCATTTGGCATACGCTCGCCATAGCTATAGGCAATGCTTGCAGCATATTCAGGGGCGAATTGCCACTTCGCTGATGCAGAGATGGAATATGCAGTATCCTCATAATCTTTTAAACCACTTTCGGTAGCGTCAATCTGTTGTTGTTCTACACGTGCACCGACTTCGAAATGCACATCACTCCATTGATAATGCTCAATTAAAAATCCTGCAAGATTTTCGGTGGTGGTTTTAGGTAAAAACGCTTCCTCACCAAGCGCTTGGAATTCTGAGTTGCTATATTGTGCGCCAAACACTCCTTCCCAACCTGCAAGTGGTACATGCACAAATTCTAAACGTCCATCGTAGCCTTTATTTTTAAAGGTTGTACTGACTGCACCATCATCAATTTCATCATGTCGATAATCGGTATAGCCTGCACGAGCACGGACGGTTTCAATCCCTGCAAAGGGTTGCTGATATTCAGCACGAAAATCAATACGTTTCGATTTCAGATCGACCCACGGTGCATCTTCGTGTACATGTTCTTCATGGTCATGATCGTGGTCTTCACCCTCTTCTTCATGATCATCATGTGAGCCACAGTGTAAATGCGTACCACGCGGATGACAGCTTTCATATTCATGGCTGTGTCCAGGCAACGCATATTGGTCTTTGCGCTCGCTATAAGCAACACCTGCATAACCTCGATCACCAATCCACGATAAGCCTATCGTAGCATTTTGCCCTTCACTCCACGTGCCATCGACACGCTTTTCTTTTTCACCGTCATGCGTATAGCCAGAAACTGCATAGTCGTCCGCCTCTCGCTTATCCCCTTCTAGGCGTAAGGCAAATTGCTCACCGAAGCCAACGGTAATTCCTGCAGCACCGAGCTTTTCATTAGCAACCGTGTTCCCTCGCAAATGCACTTCACCATCCACACCACCCTCAGGCATTTGCGTTGGAATTTTTTCATCCAAAACATTCACCACACCACCGACTGCACCACCGCCATAGAGCAAAGTTGACGGCCCTCGCAGCACTTCAATTTTCCGAGCCAATGCAGGATCGACCGTTGAGGCATGATCAGGTGAAATTTGTGAAGCATCCATCACCTCGGATGAATCTGTCAGGACTTTGACCCGTGGTGCAGTTTGCCCACGAATCACAGGACGACTCGCCCCTGCACCAAAGTTATCACTGTGAATACCCAACTGACCATTGAGCGCATCACCCAAAGTCGTAGCACCTTGACTCAGCTCTTCTTTTTCAAGAATATTACTGGCTTGCACCAAATCATTTTCACTTTTACTCAATGGGTGTGCTTGTACGGTAATCACTTGCAACTGGTGTACTTGTGGTTTTGATGGATTTAAAGTTGCGCCTTTTATTGTGGTGTCTTTTGTCGTTGTTACTTTTTGTGATTCCTGAACTGTCGCTTCGGTATCGACGGTTTCCACATGATCAACTTCTACACGATCGACTTCTGCATGAACGATGCTACTGAATAAAATGGCTGATATTGCAAGACTTAACGGTGTATATGCCACACGCATGATGATTCCCCAAAATGATATTGTTAAATTATTGTTATGTTATAACATAAATTCACTTTCACAACTTATTTTTATTTATGCTGATTTTAATTGTTGAAAATTTCATCAAAATAATCCGCCCGATAAATCATTCTGAAAATTTACCGCAATTCTAAGCAACTCAGACAATCTCGACTTGAGCCAAAGCACACAAATAGGCATAATCGCTAGTTCACAGGCGGTACGCTGTTTACGTATGCGCCGCAACACCCAATATAGTTTGGAAAATAGGTTTAGAAATAACATGATGCGAACTCATTACTGCGGTTCTTTGACAGAAGCGCAAATCGATCTAACCGTAACACTTTGCGGTTGGGTACATCGTCGCCGTGACCACGGTGGGGTAATTTTCTTAGATATGCGTGACCGTGATGGTCTAGTGCAAGTGGTGATCGACCCTGACACCCCTGAAGCATTTGCGACAGCGGATAAAGCACGCTCAGAGTTCGTGTTAAAGATTACAGGTCGTGTGCGTCGTCGTTACGAAGGCACAGAAAATGCCAATATGGTCAGCGGTCAAATCGAAGTGTTGGGCAAAGACATTGAAGTGCTTGCACAGTCTGAAACACCGCCATTCCCATTAAATGATGAAAATACTAATATTTCAGAAGAAATTCGTTTGAAATACCGTTTCTTGGATATTCGCCGTCCAGAAATGTTAGAGCGCTTACGTTTCCGTTCTAAACTCACCAACTTGATTCGTAACTATTTCGAAGACAATGGTTTCTTAGACGTTGAAACGCCGATTTTGACACGTGCAACTCCTGAAGGTGCACGTGACTATCTTGTGCCGAGCCGTGTTTCAAATGGTAGCTTCTATGCGCTTCCACAATCTCCACAGTTGTTCAAACAATTGTTAATGGTTGGTGGTATTGATCGTTACTACCAAATCGCAAAATGTTTCCGTGATGAAGATTTACGTGCCGATCGTCAGCCTGAATTTACCCAAATCGACGTTGAAACATCGTTCATGAGTGACGATGACATCATGGATTTAATGGAAACATTAACCGTGAAGATGTTCAAAGAACTTCTTAACGTGAATTTCGACAAATTCCCACGCATGACATATAACGATGCGATGCGTGACTATGCATCTGACAAACCAGATATGCGTATTCCATTGAAATTGGTTGACGTTGCAGACTTGATGCAAGACGTTGAATTCAAAGTCTTCGCAGGTCCTGCCAAAGATCCTAAAGGTCGTATCGTGGCTTTACGTGTACCGGGCGCAGGCTCATTGCCACGTTCTGCAATTGATGAATACACCAAATTCGTTGGCATTTACGGCGCACGTGGTTTGGCATACATCAAAGTCAACGAACTTGAAAAAGGCATCGAAGGCTTACAATCTCCAATCGTAAAATTCATCGAGCCAATCGTACTTGATCTATTAAAACGTGTTGGCGCTGAAAATGGCGACATCGTATTCTTCGGTGCGGACAAAGCCAAAGTTGTCAATGATGCGATGGGTGCACTTCGTGTCAAGATCGGTCATGACTTAAACCTTGCGACATGCGAGTGGGCACCGCTTTGGGTGGTTGACTTCCCAATGTTTGAAGAAACTGATGATGGCAAATGGACGTCTGTGCATCACCCTTTCACCTTGCCAAAATCAACGGTTGAAGAAGTGAAGAACAATCCAGGTGAAGCGCTTTCAGTGGCTTACGATATGGTATTGAACGGTACTGAAATCGGTGGTGGTTCGCTTCGTATTTATACTTTAGAGATGCAAAAAGCAATTTTTGAAGCCTTAGGTATTGGTGAGGAAGAAGCCGAAGAAAAATTCAGCTTCTTACTCAATGCGCTACGTTATGGTGCGCCGCCGCATGGTGGCTTGGCATTCGGTCTAGACCGTCTAGTGATGCTCATGACAGGTGGTTCGTCTATTCGTGACGTGATTGCATTCCCGAAAACCAAGACTGCTGAATGTCCATTGACGCAAGCGCCTGCACCAGTTGAAAGTAATCAACTGCGTGACTTAGGTATTCGCTTACGTGAACAACCGAAGAAAGAAGATCAGGCTTAATTGATATAGTCTTGATTTGAACCATAAAAAAGCCTTGCAATTGCAAGGCTTCTTTTTTGACAGCTATCTAGTTTTCCGTTAATCGAAAATCTCTGCTGCAGCTTGGAATGGTGAAGTGATCACATCAAATGCCACAGCGAATGGCAACAATACCAATTTTTTAGCAGGGTTATTGCGACTACTGGCATGTTCCATTTCTTTTTTATTGGTATAGATCGACACGTGATACGGCTTACTCAATTGCTTGAGATTTGAGTTTAGACGATCGAAGTTCTTTGCTTGCGGGTAAGTCACACCACTGAGCGGAATTTCAAAACAAAAGCGCTGTGCATTCATTTGCTTATCACTATAGCTACTGCACTCTTTGGCATCATTTTCAATAAAGAAGTTTAAATCGCTCTTGCTAATATCTTCTCTCAATGCCACATAGCTCAGCTCTAAAACCCCTGTAAAGGTGCCATCATTTTTTTCAGAATAAAAATCTAACCCTCTACTTACCTTTATATTTTTAGGATTTAAACGGCTTAATACTGTGACAAAGTTCTTCCCACCGCTTGTCAGCACATAGCTATATTGTTGACCAACGATGACCACATTATCATTCGGCATATCTCGTATTGGCTTGGCAGGTTGCGCAAAAGCCACAACGGTATCTTGTAGCAAAGTTTCACGTACTGTCTTTTCGTAGCTACGCCCTGTATCTCGCATTAAAGTTGAGGTCGCACATCCCATACAACTCAGTGCCAAAGCAAAAATTGTTAAACTTTTCTTCATGTTGAAACTCCTGACTTTATTTTCAATTCCATAACTTATTTTCAATTCCATAACTTATTTTCAATTCCATAACTTATTTTCAATTCCGTAACTTATTTTCAATTTATTACATCAATATAGCAAAACAGCTTTTGTTTCAGAAGTACATTGTTACAATGCTACATTCTGTATTTAAATATATTTCTTGAATATATAAAAAGCCTTTAGGCTCTGAATTTAAACAGTTTTTTTTGAGAAGATTTTTTAACAACAAGCTGAAATATCAGCAGACCCTCAGGACACATGATGAAAAATATTATGTCTAACACACCAAAATTCCCACAATGGACAAAATGGCTACCCATTGCCATTCCTGTTTTTATCCTACTTTTTTCTGCGATCTATACCGTTCAAGCAGGCTCTCGAAAAGTCGTCATGCGCTTTGGTGAGGCCATTGGAGTTAGCGGCGAAGGTGTACATCTCAAGATTCCATTTATTGACTCGACACGTACTGTCGATATCAAAACACAAAAAGTTGCTACACCAACGACTGCGGCGAGTGCTGACTTACAAAATGTACAAACCGAAGTGTCGCTGAACTACCGCTTGGATAAAGATAAATTGATTCCGATTATTCGAAATACTGGGCTTGATGTCGATGAAAAGATTATCGCACCTCGTATCCATGAAACGGTGAAAAGCGTTACTGCAAAATTCACAGCGGAGAAACTACTGACAGAACGCCCTATCGTCAAAGCGAATATTGATCGAAGCATGCGTGAATCCTTGAGTAAATATCACATCATCGTCGAAGATGTACAGCTGACCGATTTTCGTTTTTCTCGGGAGTTTGATGCTGCAATTGAAGCCAAGCAAACCGAAGTACAGCGCACACTGAAAGCAAAAAACATTCTTGAACGTACCAAGATTGAAGCCGAACAACGTATTACTCAAGCCGAAGGTGAGGCTGAGGCGATTCGTATTCAAGCCGAAGCGATCCGTGCGCAAGGTGGTCGTGAGTATGTCAACCTCAAAGCCATTGAAAAATGGGATGGACGCTTGCCGACCTATGCAGGTGGCGATGCCGTACCGATGATTAATATTGAGAATATTAAATAAGTTCTTTTTGAAACGTGATACATAAAAAAACCGAGTGCATTCATCACTCGGTTTTTCTTTTTTATCCATTTCAATGTTATCGCTTTAAATCTCGATAAAAGTTCTCATGGCTACCTAGCTTGAGCAAATACAGCGTAATGCTCAACTCATCGACTGAATAAGCCAGCAAAACCAGTTGCTTATCCATTTTGAATTTATAGACCGATACTCCAGCCAAGTCGCCAACTTTTGCGATACCAATCGTTGGGTTCGTACAGATCGCCCGAACTGCATGATCTACATCATGTTTTTGTTGTTTGGTAAGTTTCTTAACAGTACGTTCAAATAATGGTGATTGTTGTATATTCATTTTTGATCATTAACTGAATTGGTTTTATTGAAATTGTTTTGAAAATGGATACATCACTTATTCATCAAAATGATACGGTGTGGTATTCCCTGCTTTGACTTGTGCCATACTCAATAATAAATCTGAAATATCCTCAAAAGTGAGATCGGGATTATCCTGTGCGATTTTTCCAATTCTTGCCCAATATTCTACTTGCTTGGTTGCACTGCGACTTTCTGCTACGCCATAGATTTTTGCAGACTCTACAATTTCACTGTCAATTTTAACCGCTGTATACGCCATGATTATTCTCATAACTGACTTTTAATGATCAAATTTTAATCTCTATTAAAACCTTTTGCAACTATAAGAAACCAATCAACACTCCATAAAATACGCATATTCAAGACATAAAAAAACCGAGTGAACTCATCACTCGGTTTTTTTCATTCGTAATAATCAATGTTTAAAACTGGTACGCCCAGAGGGACTCGAACCCACGTCGGTCGCTTAGGAGGCAACTGCTCTATCCAGTTAAGCTATAGGCGTGTGCCCATAACTTAACTGAAATTCTTGTTTTTGCAAACAATTGCGCGAACAGATGATGAGCGATTAAACAATGACTATCTACTTACTCAACTTGATCTGTTGACTTACGAACGAGCAACTGAAAGAAGCCCCACATCAAAACGATCCATACAGGAATCATCAACACAGATTCCTTAAAGCCTTGTTGCCACATGATGTACAGCACCACTGCGATGAACGCTAAAACAATGTAATTGCTCAGTGGTGAAAACAATGCAGGGAACGACGTCTTGATCGACTTGGTTGCTTGCTTAAACTTCAAATGCGTCAAGCTAATCATCGCCCAGTTCAATACCAAAGCACCCACCACGATATAAATCAAATGACTGAGTGCTTTCTCAGGAACAAAGTAGTTCAGCAATACACAGCCGAAGATCAACACCGCAGACATCAACACCGCAGGAATCGGCACACCTTGCTTATTCAGTTTTAAGAATACTTTTGGTGCATTTCCCTGCTGTGCCAAGCCGTACAACATACGACTATTGGCAAACATACCACTGTTATACACAGACAGTGCTGCCGTCAAGATGATGAAATTTAGTAAGTTCGCTGCCCAGTTGATGCCCATTTGACTAAAGATCATCACAAATGGACTCTTATCCAAACCACCAAGATCAAGTTGATTCCAAGGTACTAAAGATAGTAATACGGTAAGCGCACCCACATAGAAAATCAGGATACGATAGACCACTTGGTTAATCGCTTTTGGAATAGTTTTTTCAGGGTTTTCAGCTTCAGCCGCTGCCATTCCGATCAGCTCAATCCCGCCGAAAGCAAACATCAAGAATGCCATCATCATGAATAAGCCATCAAAGCCATTCGGGAAGAATCCACCATGCGCCCACAAATTGCTAAATGATGCAGTCGAATCTGGGGTTGGGAAAAAGAGCAAATATAAACCAAACACAATCATCGCAATCACTGCAGTGACTTTGATAATCGCCAACCAAAACTCTGATTCACCGTAGAACTTCACATTGGTCAGGTTGATCAAAGTAATTACGATGAAGAAAAACAGTACCGATGACCAAGCAGGAATATGAGGCCACCAATAATTAATATATTTGGCAACAGCGGTGAGCTCCGTCATCGCTACCAAAACATATAAAATCCAGTAATTCCACCCTGCAAGGAATCCGCCAAAACGTCCCCAATACTTATTGGCAAAATAGCTAAATGACCCTGCAACTGGCTCATGTACGATCATTTCACCCAAATGGCGCATGATCAAAAATGCAATCAAACCACCGATTGCATAACCTAAAATAATCGAAGGTCCCGCCGACTGAATCACATCAGCCGAACCAAGGAACAATCCCGTTCCAATAGCGCCACCCATGGCAATCAATTGGATATGTCGGTTTTTCAAACCGCGCTGTAAATGAGAAGCGTGTTGATCCAAAATATTAAACTCTAAACAAAACTGTCAAAGCATTGTAATAGATCGTTTCAATTTGTCATAGCGAACGCAAACACTTCGCCAGACAAAACCAACTGACTAAAATATCAACATATTGATTTTAAAATAAATTAATGCGGAATAAATATTTAAACTTTTAGGAATATATAATCAAAAGGACAATAGATTAGCAGTAGTCAATAGTATCGCCATGTGTGGAATCATAGAGTAAGTGTAAGCAGAAAAATTAAAAAGAGAGAACTAAGGACAACGATTTCTTATTATTAAATTTGGGTGGCAACCCTACTAGCAATACTTCGGCACATCATAATTCTACTACCGTTGCTACCTTCCGGTCCTGGCGGGGTTCGCAGAGTACAATTGCGAAGCCACCAGCAGGGCTACCATTGCCCGACCAAGTATATCGATTTTTAACACCCATGCAAGCTGAAATACTCGGCAAAGCCAATTACTGCTTATTTTCCCCACAATGTCGGCTCAAAATAAACAAAATTGCTAACAATTTCGCCACGATGACATGGAGCAAATCTCGCTTGCTCGTTATACTCAAGCTTATATTTGAAAATCTGTCGTTTTGATAAGAGTAATTTATGAAAAAAATCACTTTACTTGCAAGTGCAATGTTTGCGCAGACTTTGAGCCATGCAGCACCGATCGAGCAACGCAATCTTTCCACCCCCACAGCGACTGCTGCTCCTGCACAGCAAAGCAATCAACTGTGGGATTTGCGTCAAACAGTGGGACAATTGCAAAATCAAATTCGAGACTTGCGAGGTCAAATTGAAGAGCAAAATAATCAAATCGAACAGATGGAAAATGATCTTAAAAATCGCTATACCGACTTAGATCAACGTCTTGAACTACTCAATCAAAAAGTCGATGCCAACGAAGCCAGTACATTGGGTGAGTTAGACGGGACGCCAGCTGAAAATGCGCTACCTGAGGACAGCACCACACCAAGTGATCAGTCAAGCGATGCGCAAGCACCTCTCACAGACAAAGAAGCATACAACTTGGCGTATGACGCTTATCAAAACGGTGGTGCAGCGAGTGCCATTCCACAAATGGAAAACTTTATTCAACAACATCCAACCAGTGCTTATGTGAGTAATGCCTATTATTGGTTGGGTGAGTTTAATCTATCGCTCACACCTCCAAATTTTAATCAAGCCAAAGATAACTTTGAAATCGTCGCAGGAAACTACCCTACCTCAAGCAAAGCGCCTGCATCTTTACTTCGCTTAAGTGAAATGGCCAAGAATGTCGATCAAGATATTCCTCGGGCTCGTGAGTATTATCTCAAACTGATTCAAAACTACGATGCCAGTGAAGAGGCTCGCCGAGCAAGAACTGAGATTGATTTATAAAAAATGATGTAAGTGATTCAATAAAAAAAGACGATGAAATTTCATCGTCTTTTTTGTTGAGAAAATTGAGCGTTTACTTCTTCGCTTTTAATAGCAATCCATAGCTCTCATCATCATCTTGATGGGTCACTTTGATTGGTAAATAATCTAAGCTTGGAGCAAGCCAAAAGATAGTATTTTTCGTCGCACGGCTATGTTTCAAGCGTACTTTTACGGTGTCATAAGTTCTACCATCAGCCGCTTTGACCTTTTCCGTACCTTCTTTGACGAACTGACGCGCCTCGACTTCTTTGTAGTCTGCGATCCAATAGCTTGATTTCAAACCACCCGCTTTCAAATCCTCACGAACTTGGAGCTCAGCATTAAGATCATCAAGTACACCACTTTTCCACGTCAAAGTACGATTTTTGTCTTTACGCGAAGTGGTAATATTTTTTTGGTTCGGATTGAAGTTCATCTTCACCGTATCACTATGCACCAAGATTTTGGTACGACGTGTGTATTCATTCGAAGTGATTAAACCATTTTGAAAGCCAAATTTACTGGTTTCAGTCGCACTGCCAATCACTGGGATTTTTGAGCTAAATTGATACTGCCATTGATTGCCAACTTTACTGAGCTTACGTGTTGCATCGCCCATTTTTTTGTTGCCATAGCTAAACTGATACGTCGCTTCAAATGGTGACAAGGCATGACTCAGCGTTGCCAATCCTAGCGTGCTCAAACTCAATGCACTAATAGCAACTATTTTTTTCATGGTATTGAATGTGATTTTATTCGATGTCATGTGATACCTCTCATTTTGGGAGATTTATACCTTTTAATAGCCAAATTGATTCGATTGAGATTAAAAGATGATATACGCTTTAATGTATTGATTCTAAAGATTCAATACGATGAGATATATGTTTCAAAATGTGTCGAAATTTGTATTTTGTACACATTTAATCACGAATTGGCGTGATCTGATCATCATCAAGCTCTTCCAATTCCCAGTCTTCAAAGATTTTTGGCGATTGATTGCGCTTTAGCACGGCATCGAGATTGACATTGGTTTTGAGGATTAACTTAGTTTCACGTAGTACGCCGTGATTGACTTGCACTTTTTGCAAAGTATTTGTGACTGGTTTTAGACGACCAAGCCAACGATTTAAGCTCAAATACAGCAAACCATGTTTCATTTCGACGATACGATATTTCTGTAAAATCGGACCGAGCGGATCTTTATCTAAAACTTGCTGATAAAAATACAACGCAAAACGCACCGCCATATTTTTAAGCTTGCCTTGAATACGTGCTTCGATCACTTGAGTTTTTGAAATCTGCTCAAAAACAAGATATTGCTGATCTTGATTAAAAATCATCTGAACCAGCTTTAAATCTACCGACAACGAGGCATAGATACCTGCCACATTGACGGTTGCATAGAGACGTAACCAGTCATCATAGAGGTCTGCATGTAAGTCTTTGAGTAGTCCGACATTGTCCGTAACGTACTTTTGAAATGTCGCATTGAGCAGATTTTGCGATACGGTAAAGCTTCGCTCTTCTTCTATAAAGCTTTCGGTCTGTTGATACAGATTTCGGGCGACCGTGGCAATTTTCGAGATGATACTGGACATAGATTGGTTCTACACTACTCAATTTCGGGCAAAGTATATTCGGCAATGATGCGAAATACATTGGCAATGCTTAAGATTGTGCTTAAAATACTGTGCATACTCAAGCCGTCGCGGTCATTATTTCTATTTTTATCGAAAAATAGTTGTCAATGATGATGAAAATATATGGCGATGCAAGCAACAAATATTTAATAATGGCAAATATTATAAGGCTGTTGACATAAAAAGGATTCAGGGGTGAGTCAAACGAAGCGAGATTATTTCCAATTTATCCAGAAATATTCACAACAAAAAGAGTGGTGGAAAGACCCGCTATTTATCGTTGCCTTAATTGTTGCGAGTGCTGTGCACGGTACAATTGGTAGTGCATCTTTTATTGCTGGCAATGCCGCACCGATGGCGACCAAAGATGTCACCATTGCAGTCCACTTGAATAAAGATAAAGTTAAAGACAGTGATTTCGTTGCGCAACACGATCAAGCAGGCGATGGTGAGCTCAAACAGCTTCATGCACAAACCAGTCCAATCCCCAATGCAACGCCTGCGGCATCTGAGGGCAAAGAACAACAAGAGATGCTTCAACAGCTTTCACAAAAGCAACAGCTCGACTTCCAAGAACGGATGCTGATGACCACGCTCAGTTGGCAAAAACAAAGCCAAGAAGATGAGCGAAAAAAGAAAGTCGATGAGCTGCAAAGTCAGCAAGAATCACGTGCAGCGATGATCGCCAGTATCGAAGCACAATACGCACAGCGTCATCAGATCTACGCAAAAAAGCAAAAAGTCAAAACCATTACAGGAATTCAAGCTAAAGCAGATGCTTCGGCAGAGTATCTCGATCGCTTCCGCCAAAAAGTCGAAATGTTTGGTAATCGCTACTATCCTGAAGCTGCGAAACAACAAAAGCTATCAGGTGAAGTGCGTTTAATGGTGATTTTGAACTCGCAAGGGGGTATCCGTGCAATTCGCTTATTACAAAGTTCAGGCAGTTCAGTTCTCGATCAAGCAGCAAAAGCTTCTGTACGTCGTGCCATGCCGTTTGGTCGTTTCGACGCAAAAATGAAAGAGATTAGCGAGCTACGTATTGTCCGTACTTGGCGATTTGATGCGCAAGATTCAGTCTTTGATGTAGAGTGATTTTGGTTTAATACTGTAAATTCAAAATTCTATTGCTTTAAACTGACTAAATATTTCCCAAACTGGATAGCAGTTTCCAAATCGCCCTCTGGTGGCGTCACTTCAACACTGGCATTATCGGATTGTGTCATTAAGCCTAAAAAGCACGACATGCGGTTAATATCGCTTGGGCTACGTCCTGTCGGCATAAACGGTAAGCCTGCCCACAACATACCGTGTTGCATGGCAAACAGATTGATTTGCTGAATCACCGGAAGCTTGTCACCACTTAGACCACCGCCGTTGGTAAATCCTGCAGCAATCTTGCCCTGCCATGCACGAGCGAGCCAACGCTTGGATGAGGCTTCCATAAAAAGTTTTAGTTCTGCAGTCAGACTACCCATATAGGTCGGACAGCCCATGATAATAATGTCTGATACATCGAGTGCTTCCCATTGCACTGCGCTAACAGGCATGACGATCACCTCGGCACCTGCAAACTCTGCACCTTGAGCAATATGTTGTGCGACTTTTTCGGTATGTCCATAGGCACTATGGTAGACAATACAGAGCTTGACCGATGTGCCAAGCACTGCTGATTCAATCACAGACATGAAAAATAAATAAATTTAAAAGGTTGCATCTAGTTTAACATCTTTTGCTCGAATAAATATAAATGTCGCCATGCGACCTGTCGTGCTATTTCGACGATATGAATAAAATTTATCCGATTCTGCAAAAGTGCAATGTTCACCACCTGACACATTTTCCACACCAAGCGCAGTCAGTTTTTTTCGGGCAATGCTGTATAAGTCTGCTAAAAATTTTCCATTATTCTGCATTAAAAAATCGTTTTCAAAATCCGCATTTTCTTGGACAAATGTCGCTTTGACTTCTGCACCCACTTCAAAGTGCTGTTGGCTAATCGCCGCTCCCATCCATGCAAAAGTAGGTTGCGACTTCATTTGCTTAACAGTCGCTTCGATAATACCATTGGCAAGCCCTCGCCAACCTGCATGAAGACATGCGACTTCTGTGCCGTCTCGATTACTCAATACGATCGGCAAACAATCCGCCGTCATCATCATCAAAGCAATACCTTGCTCGGATGTCACCAAGCCATCACCTTCTAAAAGGTGTGGATTGATCACTGAATCTACACGGTGAGCGATCGTACTGTGGGTTTGACTAAGCCAGTACAATTGTTTCGCACCAAAAGGCTGTAGTGCTTTTAATAAATGAAAACGATTGCGTTGCACTTGCCTTGCATCATCGCCAACATGTAATGCCAAGTTTTGTTGTAAATAGCTTGGGTGAACATATGGCGATGTGTTCTCACTTGAAGGATCAATGACCGATACCGTCTGCCCAGCATAGATAGTGCTAGGTAGACCTTGTGCAGTAAGCCAAAGCTTTGAATCAGTCGTTTTTTCCGCAAACTCAGCCATTTTTCAATTGACCTTCATCTTCAAGCAAACTAACCAATTGCTCAAAATCACTTGGCCATTCCGCCTCAAATTCCATTTCCTCACCTGTATTTGGGTGAATCAATCCAAGCGCACGTGCATGTAAAGCCTGACGTTTAAAGTGTTGTAGGTAATTGGCGAGTTCTTGAGAAACACCTTTTGGCAACTTCAACCGTGAATAGGTTGGATCACCGACCAATGGATGACCGATATGGCTGAAATGCACACGAATCTGATGGGTACGCCCTGTTTCAAGCTGTGCTTGGATCAAACTAAAATGCGTATAACGATCAAGCACATTGTAATGTGTCACTGCATCTTTTCCGCCACCCACCACTGCCATTTTGGTACGATCGACAGGATGACGTTTGATCGGCGCATCGATTGTACCCCCTGCGATGATGTGACCATAACAAACCAAATCATAGACACGATAGACCGATTTTTTTGATAATTGGCGAGTTAAGTGATGTTGTGCTTCTAAGGTCTTTGCCACTACCAATAAACCACTGGTATCCTTGTCGATACGATGCACCAAGCCTGCACGTGCCAATTCCCGAGATTTTGGATAATGATATAGCAAGGCATTGACCAAAGTGCCAGTGTGATTACCTGCACCGGGGTGTACCACCATACCTACAGGTTTATTGATTACGAGAATGTCGTCATCTTCATAGACGATTTGCAACGGAATGTCTTCTGGTTGGCTACTCAGCTGTGGTGCAAGTTCAACATCAAGGGTTAACTCCTCGGTACCATCACTACGTGCTTTGCCTTTGACCTGTTGACCATTAACCAGTAGTGCGCCTTCGGCAATCCACGCTTTTAATTTTTCACGTGAGAAGTCGTCCCAGACTTGCGCAGCGATCTGATCGAAGCGTTGTCCAAGAAAACAATCATCCAATTGACATTGACGACGAATATGCGTAGCTTGCGTATCCAATGCCTGTTGATCTGAATGTTGCGTTTGATCGTGCTCTTGATCATGATTTTGATCGGAATTTGGATTGCTGTTTGAATCGAATATCTCTTGAACATCATCTTCGAAATCGTCAGGATGTTGTGTCGAAGAATTTTGTGCAGATTGCGTTGAAGTCATTTGCTCACATTTCAATAAAAATGGTTTAATACGCCTATTGTAGCTGATTGCCCAGTCTAGAGGAGTTTTTATGTCGCTGTCGCGTTTGAATATTTTGGTATTATCCCTATCGGTGGGCGTTTCAGCTGCTTTGGTTGGGTGTAATAGCAACCCAAGCAAAGTTACGGACACAGGACCAAAATCGAGCGAACAAGCCTACTATGAAAAGGCACAAAAAGCTTTAGAACGTGGGCAATATACCGAAGCAGGCGAACAACTCCAAGCTTTAGACACTTATTTTCCAACTGGACGTTATACACAACAAGCTCAACTTGATTTGATGTATACACGCTTTAAGCAATCAGACTACCCTGCTGCGATCACTTTGGCAGAGCGTTTTATTCGACTCCATCCACAGCACCCGCAAGTAGACTATGCCTACTATGTACGTGGCGTATCGAACATGGAGCAAAATTACGACGGTCTACTTCGCTATACCTCACTCAAACAAGCGCATCGTGATACCAGTTATTTAAAAGTTGCTTATCAAAACTTCTCTGACTTTATTCGCCGTTTTCCAAGTAGTAAATATGCGGTGGATGCTGCACAGCGTATGCAGTTTATCGGTGAAGAGCTTGCCGAAAGCGAAATGAATATTGCACGTTACAACATCGAACGTAAAGCATGGGTTGCTGCGATTCAACGTAGTCGTTGGGTACTCGAATACTATCCACAAGTCCCTCAAACTCCTGAAGCGATTGCAACGATTGCTTATGGCTATGATCAACTTGGTGATACGGCAACTGCAAATCAATATAAAGAATTGCTCCAAGCCAACTATCCAGGTTTATTAAAAAATAATGGCGAAGTGAACTTACGTGCTGCACGTAATGAAGCCAGTATCGTCAATAAACTGACGCTAGGTATTGTGGGACGTTCTGCAAAAAACACCTACGCAACCGAATCAAATATGAGCACATCAACAAATTCAACGATTGAAGCTTCTGATAAAAATAATCAGCGTAGTTTGATGAACCGTTTAAGCTTTGGTTTACTCGGTGAAGATGATCAGGCGACAACTAAAAATGCTGAAATTGAAAGCACTGAAACACAAAGCAGTGAAATTGAACCTCCTGAAGTTGAAGCAACCGCAGAAACTTCATCCACCGATGCTGACGCAGAAGCAACTGCTGAATAACTTGTACACATAATTTTAATCAAAAATCCCTGAACAACATGTTTGGGGATTTTTTAATACAACAATCTCTGTACGGTCCCTCTTGCATTTCAACATTGAGCTCGCCACAATTGACTCAGCAAATTTTAATTTTTTACAAACTTCAAAGTAAACACTATGGCAATTCCACAGCATACGATTGATCAAATCCTCGATCGCACGGATATTGTCGAATTGATTAACCAACGGGTCAAACTGAAAAAAACAGGTCGTACCTATTCAGGCTGTTGTCCTTTTCATCAAGAAAAAACACCGTCATTCCACGTCTACCGTGATAAAGCTTATTATCACTGCTTTGGTTGCCAAGCCAATGGTAATGCCATCAGGTTCTTGATGGAAATTGACAATCGTCCTTTCATTGATGTGATGAAAGACTTGGCACAACATGCAGGCATCGAATTACCCAAAGATAACTTTGCTGCAAAATCAGCGACGTATAAACGGCAACCACAACAAACCAAGCCTGCTCAAAATAAAAAATTAAATAATAAAACAGATGAGCAAACTCCAGCAAATGCTCATCCTAACGATCAAATCGGCAATGAGCCAAACTTTGATGCGCATCGAGACGTCGATCAACACTTTGATCAATATCTCCCTGACTCATTTTTTTATCCTGACGACGCACACTTCGATTTTCATCAACAAGGGTTACAAGAACAACCTCAAGAAGCCAGTCTGTATGATTTGCTTGAAGCAGTCGCAAGCTATTATCAACAACAGCTTAAACAAGCGCCACATGCACAAAATTACTTTCAAAATCGAGGACTCAGCCAAGACACCTTAGACAATTGGCGTTTAGGCTATGCACCGACAGATTGGCAACATTTAGAACAAGCCTTTCCGCAAGACATCGAAGGCTTAAAACTGGTTGGCTTAATCCGTGAAAGTGATCAAGGTCGTCAATTCAATCTACTGCGTGATCGAGTCATTTTCCCAATTCGAGATGCCAAAGGGCGTGTGGTCGGTTTCGGTGGTCGTGCCTTAAACGACGAGATCAAACCGAAATACATAAACTCGCCTGACTCCGAAATCTTCCATAAAAATCAATTGCTATATGGTTTATATGAAGGCCGAAAAGCCAAAGCAGAACAGTGGCTGATGGTCGAAGGCTATATGGACGTGATTGCTTTACATCAATCAGGCATTCATGGTGCAGTTGCGACTTTGGGTACAGCAAGTAATGCAGAGCATTTAAATATTTTATTTCGGCAAAATAACAGCTTAACACTTGCCTTCGATGGGGATAGCGCAGGTCAAAAAGCCGCATGGCGTACTTTAGAAATCGCCCTGCCATTGCTTGAAGATGGTCGTCAATTGCACTTCTTTATCCTACCTGACCAACATGATCCTGATTCATTGATTCAAAGCATTGGACAAGAAGCCTTTTTAGAAAAACTCGGGCAATCGCCATTATTATCCGACTTTCTCTATGCACAGCTAACTCAACGCTTTGATATCACCTCACCCGAAGGCAAAGGGCAAGTGATGGGCGAGTTACGCCAACTTAGCCAACAATTACCCAATGGGTCGTATAAATACCTACTCTCTCAATCATTTAAAGATCGGCTTGGTTTTGGTCGTCGTAACGCCGAAGCCAATAGCAATGACTTAAATCTAAGCTTTGGCGGGATTGATCATAGTCAACTTTTAATGGTCTTGTTATTACATTTTCCAAAGTTGTATAAAGCATTTGAAACCTTGCGAGCTTTACTCCCTGAACAGTCTTTGATTAAACATTTTTTAGACACTTTAGATCGTATTGAAGAACAATTGCCACATGATGTCGAGGTGTGTCGGGTCTTCGTGCTTGGCGCATGTAGTCATCTTCACCCACAGCTTTTACCGCTACTCAATAAAATCCAACTCTCACAGCTTGGCATGGATCACCCTGAAGATATTAATAAACATGCTGAAGATTTATATCATCGCTTACAAGTTGAGTTTTTGCGCAAAAAATTAAAACAACCTGCATCAATTAAAGAAATGCACAATCTCAAACAACAACTCAATGATGCGTATAAACAACTGAGTCGTTCTGAAATTCGAGTGGAGTATTAATAAACCCTCCCTACCCTCCCTTATTAAGGGAGGGAACTCCCCCCCTAATAAGTAATGCTGATCAGTTAAGCGTAATTTCATTATTACTGATTAAAAAATCTCCCCCTTGCGAAACAATGTTTCTCATCTTTGAAAAAGAGGGGAACACCATTGAATTCAACACTGTATTGAATGTCTAAATACTCCCTCCTTTGAAAAAGGAGGGGTGGGGAGGATTAATAATGCTTAGCTGACTGACATTACCCCTAATAAGGGGAGGTTGGGTGGGGTTTGTTTAAAAAGATTCTTTTGATGAAAAACTTTATGCATTATTTTTCATCAAGTTCAAATATTTATTTCTTATTTAAATCTTTCAGCGTTCGAGCATGTTGCTTAATATCTAATACGGTTTGATTAAGCCATTCAAAATGCGTTGGATCTTCTGATTTTGCGGCTTCTCGGAAAAGCTTTGAGGGAATATGAAGCATTTTATTCGTCAGTCGATAAGACATTGCTTCCAATAATGCTTCAGGTTCAGCACCTTGTTTGAGCTGTTCTAACGCGAACTCAAGCTCTGCCTGACGTTGTTGTTCTGCAACTTCACGATAATGGTGAATTTCACGCCCTGCTTGATGAATCTTTTCATTGATGACGAACTGCGAAGCCAGTTGCGATACCATGACTTCAGCGTCTAAAGCGGCTTGACGACGCTGCACCATATTTTCATCAATGACCGATTGTAAGTCATCAACACCATACAGATAAATGCCGTCGAGCTTATTGACCTTATCATCTATATCTCGTGGTACAGCCAAATCAACCATCAGCATCGGCTGATATTTACGCTGTTTTAAGGCTTTTTTGACATCATCATAATGAATCACTTGATGCAAACTGCCTGTGCAACTCGACACCACATCCGCACGGTGTAACTGCATTGCCAATTGATCAAAATCAACCACTTCAACAGCGACACGTGCACCGAGCTCTTGTGCAAGATTTTCTGCACGTTGTCGAGTGCGATTGCAAATAATGATTTTTGCCACACCCATTTCAGCCAAATGCTTTGCAACTAAGCTATTCATCTCGCCTGCTGCAACGATCATGACAGTGAGTTCAGACACATGGCTAAAGACTTGTGACGCAAGTTGTGCCACCGCATAGCCCATCGAAATGGCATGTTCACCGACAGCTGTTTCGGTGCGTACTCGTTTCGCCGCATAAAAGGCAAACTCGAATAAGCGATTGAGATTGGTAGACACCACATCATTGTCTTTGGCGAGTTGCAGTGCAGATTTGACCTGACCTAAGATTTGTGGCTCGCCAAGCATCAGAGAATCTAGTCCGCCTGCGACCCGCATCAGATGCGTCATGGCTTGCACATCTTCATAGCGATATACATGTTGTAACAGCGTCTTGACCTCAAAACCATTAGACTGCGCTAACCAATTCAGCACTTGGTCGGGCTGTTCGGTCATCGCATAGACTTCTGTGCGGTTACAGGTCGATACCACGACCAGATCATTGAGGTCGGGGTGATTTTGGTTTTGAGCAAAGAGCGCACGCAAGCGTTCAGCATTGAATGCGATTTTTTCTCGCATCTGCACGGAAGCTGTATGGTGATTGACGCCGATCGCAACAAAATTCATAGCACTTCTTGAATCAGCAAAGTTGTGATAAAAAGATAGACATAAATGAAATAAACCATGACCCAAAATGTGGACTTCATGCCAGATAATCTAGCGCAAAATGACTCGTTGCAAAAACGCAAAGCGCAAGAAAAGCCTGTACAAAACAGGTGGCTACGCTTCGCAAAAAAGCATTCTATCACATTCCTGATTTTAGGAAGTATAGCCTATGCGTCATATTCTTGGGCTGAAAATAAATCAATCAAAAATATTGCAAAAACAAATCAAGAACCGAGTCTACAACAGCTCGTTAACGATCATTCAAATTCAGAACAACGGATTGCGCAAGAAGAACAACCTGCGGAACAAATGAAAGCCCGTGGGCAAGCGAATAGTGTTGTAGGCAGTGGAAATTTAAATACAAATAATGCAAATGAAGACAACATTTTTCTGCCCGTCTTTGTTGCCGAATTTGCGCTCAGCCAAGATCAAGTTGAAGAGTCTTTGACTATTTATCAGGCTTTGGTCGATGAATATAATCAACCGATGATCAATGAGCGTGCTTTAGATTTGGCACTCAAAGCAAATGATATTCCAAGAGCATTGTATATCGCCAAAGTTTGGGTAGAACGCTATCCCGAAGATACCCCTGCGCTGTTTTATTTGGCGCATTTATCCTTGCGTGCGAAGCAATATGAACTTTCGGCAAAAACCCTTGATCGCATCTTACAGCTTGACCCGAATGCCAATATCGAAGGTATCTTGGCAGGGATTTATCCTGAATCTGCCGAAGCACGTCAAGAAATGTTAAATGCGTTAAATTCGGTGGATAAAAAGCAAAATCCATCCTTATTGGTCATGATCGCAGGTTTGGAAGCTGAAAATCAGCAATTCGAATCTGCACTTCACAAAGTCAATCTTGCCCTCAAACAACGCCCTCGTGTGCCGAGTTTTATTATTCTTAAAGCGAAATTATATCTTGCCTCAAATCAAGAATCCCGTGCCATGCGTTGGCTATCATGGAAAAGTTTTTTTCAGGACACTCCTGATGTTGATCTTTATCAGGTTCAACATTTATTAAAGAACAATCAAACAGATAAAGCACTCCGCAAACTGCGTCGCATGGTACGTAAATACCCTGACCATGAACAATTACTGTTTCTTGCAGGGATTACCAGTATTGATGCTAAGCAATATCAGAATGCAGGCAATTATTTAAAACGGCTACAAAACTCTGCGCAGTATCAAGACCAAGCTAATTATTATTTGGCAGTCAGTGCAGAGCGCAATCAGGAAATTGAACAAGCGATCAAACTGTATAAAGCAGTCGATGGCAATCTCTACCCTGTCGCACGAAAAAATTTGACCAGTTTGTATTTAAAGCACAATCGTTCCACGGAAGCGATCCAACTACTCACTCAAGAACGTGTCAGCCACCCAAGCCACTCTAGTTTTCTCTATCAACTGCAAGCGCAGATTTTGCAAAGTATAGGAAATTCTTCACAAGCTCTGACGTTACTTGACGAAGCTTTGCAACAAAACCCAAATGATGCCGAGTTGATTTATAGTCAGGTACTCTTGCTCGATCCATTTAAAGATCGTGATCGCTTAGATTTTGCATTAAATAAACTGTTAGAAATTGAGCCGAATAGCCCAACTTTTTTAAACGCTTATGCTTACACTTTGGCACAGCAAAACCGCAAACTTGATCTTGCACGTCGTTATGTCGAACAAGCTTTAGTCTATGCACCACAACAAGCCTCCATATTAGATACACTTGGTTACGTGGCGTACTTGCAAAGCGATTATGATGTTGCAGTGCAGGCATTGGCGCAGGCATATCAACTTGCACCTAGCTTAGGCATTGGTATGCGCTATGCCAAAGCATTGTATATTCGAGGTGATGTTGATCGCTTTAATCAACTCTATCGTGATCTAAAAACAGCACACCCTGATGCGACTGAGCTTGATCAATTGCTTGAGTTTAATGCGCCAAATCTTTCACCAGATCTGTCTAAATCTTTTACGACACATTTACAACATTCTTAAAACGAGTATTTCCCTTGATCAATTTACGTATTTCTAGCCTGCTTTTGTGTTTAAGTTTAACTGGTCTAGTTGGTTGTCAAACGATTAAAACTGCGCCATCAATTCCTGCCAATAGCAACGTGCCAAGTGCAGAACAATTTAAAATCACTGGAAAAATCGGTGTCCGCACACCAAAACAAAATGGTTCAGCATTTTACGGTTGGACACAAGTTGGCGATCAATTCGCCATTGATCTAACTGGTGCGCTTGGCATTGGGCAAACTTCGATTCGAGGTCAAACAGGCGATGTCACACTCACCAGTAGCAAGACAGGGACGATCAAAGCAGAAACACCTGAAGAATTACTCTTTAAAGCTACAGGTTGGCAAGCGCCAATTACGCACCTCATCTCCTGGGTGAATGGTCAAGCCGTGACTTCATCAGCAAAGACCGAAAAAGATGCACAAGGACGCAATCAATCCATTCAAGAAGGCGGTTGGTCGGCGACATTGCATTATGAAAATGAATCTGCAAAATATCCAAACAAACTCAATTTAATTGATGATGCGCAAGAAAACCGTGTGACCCTAACCATTCAAAGCCGTGAATAAATTTTGAAAATATAACTTTTAAGGAGTTTTAGGGGCAAAGCCCCTAAGTTTACCCCGCCCCACCAGTCGTCAAAGGCGACTGGTGGGCAACATGAAATTAACGTGTAAATCGTATCCTTAATTTCATTTTTTAATGTGTATAGATATTCATTGCTTTTGTAGATTAAGATACTTTGTCAATTCACTTTAGTAAGCTTCATCGCCCTTCATATGTCTGAGAATCTCTTTTCACCGATTTGCGTCCCCTCACCTGCCAAGTTGAATCTGTTTTTACACATCACAGGACAGCGAGAGAATGGCTATCATGAGTTGCAAACCATATTTCAGTTGATTGATTTACATGATGATATTTATTTTCAGGTCAATCAAAGTGATGCGATTACACTTAGTGATGCCAATGCCGTCGATGTGGCAATAGAAAAGAATTTGATCTACCGTGCAGCGATTGCGATTAAACCCTTTGCTCAACTTGCACATGCAGGTTGTGAGATTCGATTGGATAAACGCATACCGATGGGCGCAGGTCTAGGCGGTGGTTCATCCAATGCAGCGACGACATTATTAATTTTAAATGAATTGTGGCAATGTCATCTCTCACAACAACAGCTCATTGAAATTGGTACGATGCTAGGTGCAGACGTGCCAATTTTCATCGTGGGGAAAAATGCTTGGGCGGAAGGCATCGGTGAAATCATCACACCGATTAACGACTTGCCAAGTCAGCAATTTGTCATTATCAAACCTGACTGTTTTATCAGCACTCAATCGTTATTTTCTCAAAAATCATTGACAAGAAATACAAAGCCCTCTAAATTTGCCGCCTATCAACAGAATCCAAGTCTGTTCGGGAACAATTTTGAGCGACTCGCTCGGGAGCTGTACCCACCAGTTGATCAAGCTTTTCAGTATTTGAATCAATACGGTCAAGCCAAACTTACTGGTACAGGAGCTTGTGTATTTCTTGAGTTTGCGCATGATGTACAAACCATTGGTGTTGATGTACAAGCGATTGCAGATAATGCACCTTTTCAGGCTTATCTTGCAAAAAGCTTAAACGCATCGCCAGTATTTGACTACATTGGTGCTGATTCAAGTGATTCTAGATCATTGATTTAAACAATATTGATTTTCAAATCAATCGCTTTAAATCAGGAAAGTTAGGGGCGTCGCCAAGTGGTAAGGCAGCGGGTTTTGATCTCGCCATCCGTTGGTTCGAATCCAGCCGCCCCTGCCATTATTTTTCAATTTGATTTAGTCCACCGCGTTGAAATACTGAAGCTATAGAACTCGGTTTTTCTGATTGATATTACTTATGCTATAGGGGCGTCGCCAAGTGGTAAGGCAGCGGGTTTTGATCTCGCCATCCGTTGGTTCGAATCCAGCCGCCCCTGCCATTTTTAATGATGTTTTCTAAATATTTTTCTACATTTACAAGCATCTTTAAAACGCATAAGTCATCTTTCGCACAAGCCAATCATGATTGACAAATTGATGATTTCGCTATAAAGTGCACACGCATTAGGGGCGTCGCCAAGTGGTAAGGCAGCGGGTTTTGATCTCGCCATCCGTTGGTTCGAATCCAGCCGCCCCTGCCATTATTTTATACTTCTTATCCAGCCAAACACATTAAGGGTCCCACATGCCCAATCTTGTCGTTTTTAGTGGAAACGCGCATCCACAATTCGCCCATAAAGTTGTTAGCCACCTTCATATTCCTTTGGGTTCAGCTCAAGTTGCCACTTTTTCTGACGGTGAAATTTCTATTGAAATCACTGAAAATGTTCGTGGTAAAGATGTCTTTATCGTGCAGCCAACTTGTGCACCAACTAATGACAACTTAATGGAAATCTTGGTCATGGCAGATGCGTTACGCCGCTCTAGTGCGGGTCGTATTACTGCGGTGATCCCTTACTTTGGCTATGCTCGTCAAGACCGTCGTCCACGTTCTGCACGTGTACCGATTACTGCAAAAGTGGTTGCAGATATGCTCACTACAGTCGGTATTGATCGTGTCGTAATGATCGACTTGCATGCCGATCAGATTCAAGGTTTCTTTGATATTCCAGTAGATAACATCTACGGTACGCCAGTACTTTTGGCGGACTTACGTCAACAGCAATATCACAACCTTGTTGTGGTTTCTCCTGACGTGGGTGGTGTCGTCCGTGCACGTGCAGTTGCTAAGCAAATGGGGGACATTGACCTTGCAATCATTGACAAACGTCGTCAAAAAGCCAATGAATCTCAAGTGATGCACTTGATCGGTGATGTCAAAGACCGTGATTGTGTGATCGTCGATGATATGGTCGATACTGCAGGAACATTGTGCAAAGCTGCTGAGGCACTGAAACAATTTGGCGCACGCCGTGTTGTTGCCTATGCAACGCATCCTGTTTTATCAGGCAAAGCCATTGAAAATTTAAAGAACTCTGTAATTGATGAACTGGTGGTCACTGACACTATTCCGCTCTCTCCTGAAGTTCAAGACTTACCGAATATTCGTCAAGTATCAGTGTCGTCCATGGTGGCTGAAACCATCCGACGCATCAATAATGAAGAATCTATTAGCGCAATGTTCGATAGTTATATATAATATTGCGCTTTCGAGCCCAATGAATCTCGATTCATTGGGTTTTTTATCGTTGAATTGGTCGCAAATTCAACATGTCATTCACTTTTTGAGGATATCTCAATGAGCAATTTTGTATTAAATGCAAACGCACGTGACACTGCACATGAAGGGAAAGGTGCGAGCCGCCGCCTTCGTCGTGAAGAAAAAGTTCCTGCAATCATATACGGTGCTGGCAAAGAGCCTGCTTCAATCACTTTGGCACTTCGTGAAGTTGTTAAAGCAATTGAAAGCGAAGCATTCTTCTCTTCTATCGTAACGATCAACGTTGACGGTAAAGAAGAACAAGTGATCATCAAAGCGATGCAACGTCATCCTGCGAAAAACACACCGATGCATGCAGACTTCCTACGTGTGAAAGCGGGCGAAGCGTTAACTGTAAACGTACCTTTACACTTCGAAAACCAAGAAACTTCTGTTGGCGTTAAAGCTGGCGGTATGTTGATGGTGAACTTAAACGAAGTTGAAGTAAAAACTTTACCTCGCAACCTTCCAGAATCTATCTCTGTAGACGTTCAAAACTTGGCAATTGGTGATGTTGTTCACTTGTCAGACCTTAAACTTCCAAAAGGTGTAACGATTCCTGCACTTGAGCAAGGCGAAGGCCATGACCAAGCAGTAGCATCTATCACTGAAGTACGTAAAGCAGCTGAAGATGTTGAAGCTGAAGCGGCTGAAGCTGAAGTTGCAGAAGCACAATCTGAAGAAGCTGAAGCTGAGCAACCTGCTGCAGATTCTGAAGAGAAAAAAGACGAGTAATCGCCTGATGAGTGATCGTGACAATTCGCTATCGCTCATTGTCGGTTTGGGCAATCCGGGTTCGGAATATGCCCAAACTCGACACAACGCTGGCTTTTGGTATGTTGAGCGTATTGCAGACAAATACAACATTCCTCTGAAAAATGACAGCAAATACCACGCCATCTCAGGACGTGGTACAATCGAAGGACACGATGTTCGTTTACTCCTTCCTCTCACCTATATGAATAGATCTGGTCAAAGTGTTGTTCCCTTTGCCAAATTTTATCAAATTATCCCACAACAGATTCTCATTGCGCACGACGAACTGGATATGAACCCTGGTGTGATTCGCCTAAAAAATGGTGGCGGTCATGGTGGTCATAACGGTTTAAAAGATATCGTTCCACACATTGGTGCAGATTTCTTACGATTGCGTATTGGTATCGGACACCCTGGCAGTAAAGAGCGTGTTTCTGGGCATGTGCTGAGCAAAGCACCAAGTTCAGAGCAAAAGCTAATGGATCAAGCGATTGACCATGCTTTGGCACAATCTAAATCACTGATTCAAGGACAATTTCAGCAAGCCATGAATGCGATTCATGCTTTTAAAATTGTTTAAAATTTAATCAAAATGTGAAATCGGCTTGTATTATCCTTGTAAAACTTGCAAAATGCACAACTTAATGGTTATGAGCTCATGATTGTTCTGATCATGACATCTTGTTGAGGAGCACTCCCATGCAATCCCGCTTATTAAAATGCAAAATCCACCGTGCAATCGTCACTCAAGCCGAGCTGCATTATGAGGGATCCTGTGCAATTGATGGCGCATTGATGGATTTGGCTGGTATTCGTGAATATGAAGAAATTTATGTTTGGAATGTCACCAATGGCAAACGCTTTGCTACCTATGCAATCCGTGGCGAAGACAACTCTGGCATTATTTCAGTCAATGGTGGCGCAGCACATCAGGCTGATGTCGGCGATATTGTGATTATCGCTACTTTTGGCAACTTCGACGAGGCTGAAGCCAATCGTCACAAACCTCGCTTAGTCTATGCAAACCCAGACAATACTGTCAGCCACACAGCCAACTGTATTCCTGTACAAGTCGCATAACGCATTTTTAAAAATTCTGAATCAAGCATCGACATCTAAACTCAAAGCCCAAGCTGTTTATTTCGAGTTGTTTATGCCGATGCAATAAAAAACCTTGTATCTGTATGATTCAAGGTTTTTGCATTTCCCACTACGTACAATTCACCTCGTGCTTTCCATAAAGAGTTTAAAGCACTTCATTTAGCGTTTTGCGTAAGATTCAACGCATCTCGAATAATGAAAAATAAATCCGTCTGATCAAGCAACCCTGTCACATTCGCCGCTCTCGGACCGAATGCAGCGATGCGTACTTGAGCACCTGTGTGCGCTTGGCTATCCCCTGTTTCTGTACCGTAGTTCACTGCCATGACAGATTGATCAATCGGTGTCTTCAGCGCAATGGTAAATCCTGGGCTATTGGCTTTGGTCGGGATAATTTGACTGGTATGTGCATGATCGCCAGTCACAATGATCAAAGTATCGCCATGTTGCTTTGCAAACTCAAGTCCGACTTGGATCGCCTCATCCAGTTGCTTGGTTTCTCCAATCTGACCACAAGCATTGGCTTTATGATTTTGTTTATCAATCGAACCACTTTCCACTTGTAAGAAAAATCCTTTTGGATGATTCGCCAATAATGCCAACGCTTTTGACGTCATCTCTTTGAGTAATGGTGTCCCTGATACAAAGTCAGGATTATCTTGGCACGCAATCGCTGGCTTTTTATTTCCATTCAGCGTAGATTGTGGTCCAGTCCAAATCACAGGCAAATGACTTTTAGCAAATAAGCCAATTACAGGTTGCTGTTGATTCGCCGTATCGACTGCTTGCAATTCTTGCAAATTATTGACGATACGAAACCCACGTGCTTTGGCTTGTTGTAATAAGCTCTGCCCTTGATACTGCCCTGCTGTTGCTACTGCATCGAAATGTGCTGAACCACCGCCTAAGGTGATGTCCGCATGGTTTTTTAATAATTGCTCTGTGATCGAGCCTAAGCCACCTTTTTGCAAGGTTTCACTTGGGCACAGCTCCGCTGTTTTCTCTGGTGTGTAGCATTTACGCGCGGAAATATGCGCATAGAGTGAGGCAGGCGTTGCATCTTGAATTTCTGTGGTGGTGACATTCCCTGTAGCCAGTCCATTGGCTTTAGCAATCTCAAGTAAAGATTGATGCACTTTGTTATAACGATCAATCCCTAAAGCACCATTATAGGACTTGGCACCTGTCGCCCACGCCGTTGCTGAAGCAGCCGAGTCCGTCACATAGTTTACTCGACCATCTGGATCAATCGAATAGGTGGTATAGCTTGCGGTAAACGGCAAAACATCAATCCCTTTCAGATAACCTGAAGCACCCGCAAGGTAGTTCCGAGCAATGGTGATTTCTGAATCACTGGTGCCATCACCGATAAATAAAATCACGTTTTTGGCATGTGCATCGTCGATTGAGTCTTTTAACAATTGACTGCGTTCTTGATCGACACGACGTGCGCCTCCAAACAGATCAATCTGCCCGATGGCTTGTGGCGAAAGTAACCTACCATACTGTGTATTTGCTACTTCATTACTTTCAGTGACAACATTTGCAATCATCGGCTGATCGACTGCGGGCTGATGACTGCATGCACTTATACACGACACCACAACGGCGAAGATTGATAGTGTAAAGGATTTTGATGGGAGTTTCTTTGCATAAGGTTGCATCTATTTGTCCTAAATTTTTCCAAGAAAATCAATGGCGTTAAAATTAAGACAGTGAGATGACCAAATCGTGACAAAACGAATCTACTTAAAAATTCTATTTGAGCTTATTTGACAGTAGTTTTTATTATCGCTTTTTGATGAGTTTTATCGCTGTATAAATGTTGTCGTGTAGTGATTACTCTGAAAACCTAAACTTCCAAATTTACTCTTCGTCAAATTCATTGACATTTTGCTGGATAAAATTGGCACGTAGCCATGCCACTTCATAGCTTGCTTGGGCAAGATTTAACACACGTGTTTCAAACAATTTCCATGTGGTTTTGATTTGAGAAGACTCTAAACCCAAACCACTCTCATCAGCAAAATTGACATTTTTTTCGCACAACTTCAACGCATGGTAGAGCTTACGCCCAAGACTTGCATTTGGCATCAGGCGAATACGTTTATGGGTGAGAAAGGCTTCAATGGTCGCTAATTCATATTGTGGCAATAATGGCACGAGGATTTGATCGAGCTGTGCATCTAAGCGTTGCCAAATAGATTGCTTCTCTGCATTACTGTAGCGATTCCAATTGATCACTTCATGGTTAAATCGGCGACAACCACGACAGACACTATCTCCAAATACTGTCGAACACCGCCCTGCACAGGGTGTCAGTAGCAGTTGCGTTTCAGCTTTGATGATGAGGTTGGACATACAATTTTGCTCAATAAACTTAACTCGATTAATCCATAACAGTTATATGGAATTATCGCTTTCTGAATTAGATTCCGTTAGAATAACGCACCTTATATTTTTATCAACTCGCTTTTATACACTCGGTTTAATCAACCAGTTTATTAAGCACGTTTATTGTCCACATCATTTATATTCGGAGTATCTATCCCATGACTGCTACTGTAGAACAGCTTACACCTGTCGCAGAGCCAGCAACATCGTCAGCACAAAACACTGCCTCTTGGATCGTTGCCGCACTGTACCAATTTCGTGAAGTTTCAAATCCTGCTGACTTACGTGAGCGTTTACTGAACTTGGTTCAAAGCATCAACCTCTGTGGTACGCTGATCGTAGCAGATGAAGGGATTAATGGTACCGTAGCGGGTGATCGTGAAGCGATTGATCGTATCCGCCAATTCTTGCTCAATGAAGGCTTTAATGCGATGGAATACAAAGAATCGCTGAGCCAAGAAAAACCTTTTCGCAAGATGAAAATTAAGCTGAAAAAAGAAATCGTCACTTTGGGCGTCGATGTGAAACCACGTGACTTGGTCGGACATTATCTCAACCCACAAGAGTGGAACGACATGATCAGCCGTGATGATGTGATCTTGATTGATACACGTAACGACTACGAATACCAAGCAGGCACATTCAAAGGCGCAATCGACCCAAAAACTGAAAGCTTCCGTGAATTTCCTGAATATGTAAAACAGCAACTTGCAGAACATAAAGACAAAAAAATTGCCATGTTTTGCACAGGCGGGATTCGCTGTGAAAAATCAACCTCATTGCTTTTACAAGAAGGCTTTGATGAAGTCTATCATCTCAAAGGTGGTATTTTAAAATACTTAGAAGAAATGCCTGCTGAACAAAGCTTGTGGGAAGGTGAATGTTTTGTTTTCGATGGTCGTACAGCGATGACGCACGGTTTAGAAGAAGGTCAAAATGAAAAGTGTCATGCTTGCGGTTGGTCAACTACACCTGAAGAGCGTACATTGCCAAGCTATGAGCACGGCGTATCTTGTCTGCACTGCATTGACAAAACCACAGATAAACAAAAAGATGGCTTCCGTATGCGTCAGTCGCAGATCGTGACGGCTAAGCGTAAGCGTCTATAAACTCAATGTGTTAATTGCTAGATTTTTAATATCTACAGTCCAAAACCACAGTGATCCATTCGTATTACTGTGGTTTTTTTATTTGGTTCTCTTGGAATGCTTATTGCTCGCTCCAATTCTTTTTATCGTCTAAAAATGTTAGGCTCGTGATCAACTTAAAAATGAGTATGACAGATTATGGACGCACAATTTTGACATCAGCGTTGGCAAGAACAACAAATTGGTTTTCATCGTACTGATGTAAATCCCTTACTCACCACATTCTTCCCAATTCTATGCGTAGAACCACCTGCACGGATTTTTATCCCTTTGTGCGGTAAAACATTAGATATACATTGGTTATTAACCCAAGGCTATCAAGCTTGTGACGAAGAGTCATCCGAACAAGCCATTCAACAACTTTTTCAAGAGCTCGGGCTAAATCCAAAAATTGAAGAGAATGAGAATTTTAAGCACTACTTCACTGATAATATTGATATATTTGTTGGAGATATTTTTAGGGTCTGTTGACATTTCACAGATGCTTGCGACAATGGATGTTTTTTAGGCGATTCTAGGCATGAATGAAGAAATTTAGTCATTCTAAATGATTCATTCATAACAACGTAGCGTCAAAAAACATCCTTGTCCCGAAGG